>CAWHPT010000061.1:0-139094 GCA_963831225.1 uncultured Alphaproteobacteria bacterium | reverse complement strand
GGGCGCAACGGCAGTTCTCAATGGCGTGGCCGGTTCTCAGACGTGATTGGTCGTCCCCGAAAACTCCACGTCAGTGGTGATCTCGAGAAGCGGCCGGCGAAATTTCAGCATCGATGAGCTGGCGTTTCGGATGGATCCGCGGGACGGATCGTTGAATGCATCGACGTTTCTTGCGTTGGCTTTGTTTGGGCCAAAATGGTCGACGCCGCGGCCTGCGCAAACGCTCGTGCCCCGGCCGAGCGCGCCCCCGGACTTGATCCGGGGGTTGCGCGCGAAGAGCCGGGACCCAAGGGCAATAGATTGTTGGTGGGTTCGTTCTGTCAATGCATCGGTTGGTTCCCGTTGGCTTCGTTCTGCAATGCATCGGTTGGGTCCCGGTGGCTTCGTTCCGCCAATGGATCGGGCGGCTCCCGTTGGCTTCGTTCCGCCAAGACACCGGAGTCCCGTGACCTATCCGCGAAAGCGAAATCCGGGGGACCATTGCCGCGTGGCACGATCGTCCCGCATTGCGCTGACGCTCCATGCGGGCTACGCGCTTGGCCGTCGTTCGGATCAATCACGCGAAGCAACGAGGGTCCGGCCCTTCCAAGGTTTTTGCCCGCCACAAAGGCGAGGGGGGAGCATCCGCGCGTGCCGCAAATCCGGCAAGCGCCATCGCGTCACCGCGGCCATTCCTCGCGGCCTCGGACTGCGCGGCAATTTCCCGGTGAACATCCGGTATGGCTTGGGGGTTTTCCCGTTGGGTCAATCCGATGTCGGCTTGCGCCTCCATCGGTTGCTCGGGCGCGACGGCGGGCGGCGGCGGAAAATCCCATGCCGTCAATCGCCGCAGTTGTTCTTTCAATCCGATGTCGGCTTGCGCCTCCATCGGTTGCTCGGGCGCGACGGCGGCCGGCGGCGGAAAATCCCATGCCGTCAATCGCCGCAGTTGTTCTTTCAATCCGATGCCGGCTTGCGCTTCCGTCGGTTGTTCGCGCGCGACCGTGGCCGGCCGCGCTTTGCCGTCGATGCGATCGAAGACTTCCTTGATCGCCCGCATGTCGCCGGCAAGCGCCTTCGCGATCAGCAGGCGCGCGATGGCCTGCATCTTGCTCATGATGCATCCGTCGACTGCGACCTCCTGCTGCAAGGCGTGCAACAGCGCATCGCGCATCATGGCATCGCAGGTGCGAGCGCCGGATCCGTTGGCTTTGCTGTTCATGTCGATTTCTCCGTGTTTTAGGGCGATGGGCGATCCGCAACAGCTTCCCTGCCGGCAGCCGCCCTGCGCGATGGAACGCGCAAGCCACGACCGCCGGCTTCGATGCAGCGGGAGAGCCGGCTGCAGCGAACCGTCGTCAGGTCAGAACGCAATTGTGGATAATGAGCAATTATGCCCCAGCTCTGTAACAAATGCAAGCGCAAAATCGAGCCGGTCGGACATCCCGGTGTTCGCGGGTCGGTCCATACCGAAGAAGGTGCTGAACCCGCACGAGAAATTTCCGCTGTCGAAATATAAGCGCGCGCTGCTCATGCCCCCCGACTGAAGCGAGAAAACGCGATCATTCTGGTCGAAAAATCGCCCGAGCTGACAGGAAAAATCTATTCTCCTCAGGCCGTTACAGTATAAGCCGCCGCCTGCGGGCGTGCGCGCTGTCTGCGCAACTCGACAAGTCCGCGCCCGATCGTGCTGCGCGCCCTCCCGTAATCTGCGAAACCGCACAAACCCGCCTTGACCCGTTGCCAGCGCTTCCGCTGCCGCATATCGCCGCCGCCCACGCTCATCCAGCAGCGGCTCGAGCGCTTCAAAACGTTGGTATTGTCCGGGAGGGATCGCCGCGGAAATGGAGGGCAGGGTGGCCGGGAAAAATTCCTTGACCGAGGCCGAGTGGCAGTGCCGCGTCGATCTTGCTGCAGCCTACCGGCTGATGGCAAGTCGGGACTTGATCCGGGAAACTCGGCCGGAATGACACGCGTCCGAATTCGGCACGACGACCTGGACGATCACCCGGCGCCGGTCCTCATCGCTGCCAGCAAATTGCGGATCGCACTGTCGATGCGCGTCCGCAACTCGCGTTGCGAGGGCCGCTCGACGATGCCCAGAAGCAGGCGCAGGTGCGGATATCCGCGGATCAGGTCCAGGAATTCCTCGGCATGCCGGCGCGCATCGTTCCTGCTCCAGGCGCGCGGGCGGTGACGCTGGAGATATTGCTCCAGCATGTCGATGCAGGCTTGCGGGCCGCTTTGGTAAAACAGGCGTCCGAGCTTGGGGAACCGGCGCGATTCCGCCACCACGATGCGATGGAGCTCCACCGTCTCGCCGGCGAAAGTGATGGCGACCACCCTCTCGGCGAAGCTGCGCAGCGCTTCTCGAGGCGCGAGCTCGAGCAGGCTTTCGAGGTCGTCGTCCACGATGCGCCGGCACAGCTCGGAGATGACGCCGGCGAAGAGCAGCTCCTTGTTGCGAAAGTGGCGATACACCGTCATCTTGGAGACCTGCGCCTCGCGGCGATGGCATCCATGCTGGCGGCGCCGAAACCCTCGTCCAGGAAGACCGTCCTGCCGGCCTCGATGATCCGGTCGCGCTTTCGATCGGACAGCCGGCGTCCCGCTCGGGCCTGCATTTCGCTGCATCCTTGCTTGAAACGATACCAGGAAGTATCGTTGACGATATCTCGGCGCGCAATGCAGGAGCTCTTGATGCAGGTCCGTGCGATCTGGTTTGCCGTCAGCCTCGTCGTGGCCGCGGTCTCGCCGGTGGAGAGGGCGCAAGCCCAGAGCTACCCGGCACGAATGGTCACGGGAACTGGGCCGAGATCATCCGCGACGTCGGCGTGAAGCCGGAATAGCACGAGCTTCGGGGTAAAACGGGGAGCGCAAGGGTGATCATCGACTGGCATTCGCACGTCTATCCGCCGGAGGAGCAGCGCATTCCGTTCTGGCAGGGCAGATGCCCGATGAAGGTCGAGAACGTCCTGGAATGGATGGACCGCTGCGGCATCGACCGCAATTGCATCAGCAATCCGTATCACGAGCTTGCCCATGTCGAGCCTCATGAGCAGTTGCGGCGCGTGCGCCGCCAGAACGAGTACATGGCGGAGCTGGTGGAGAAGCATCCAACCAAGCTGATCGGGTTCGCGACCGCGGTGCCTTGCGGCGGCGACGAATTCGTGCGGGAGATCGAGCGCGCCATCACGCAGCTGGGCTTGCGCGGCGCGATCGCAATGTCGAGCCTGAAGGGCGCATATCCCGATGACGATGCGGCGCTGCCTTTCTGGGAGCTCGTGCACGACCTCGATGTGCCGGTGATGATCCACCCGCCGGCGGTGGCGTTCGGCGAGGAGCGGCTCGCGGACTACCGCCTCGCATCCAGCATCGGACGGCCGGCGGACAACATGCTGGCGCTGTCGCGGCTCATTGTGCGCGGAATATTCGAGCGTTTTCCGCGTCTCAAGCTCGTCGGCTCGCACCTCGCCGGCGGCCTGTGCGAGGTGATCGGCCGCATGGATTATGCCTACGAGCTGCAGGACGAAGCGTTCTTTCTCGGCAAGTACGAGCCTATGCTGATCAAGAAGAAGCCGAGCGAATACCTGAAGATGATGTACTTGGATTCAACCAGCTATCATGCGCCGGCGATCAGGTGCGCGTTGGAGACCGTGGGCGCCGATCACGTGCTGTTCGGAACCGATGCACCGCCGCTCACGACCTTGAAGCCGCGCGGATTGCAGCTGGTGCAGGATTTGCAGATTCCCGTCCGTGACAAGGAGAAAGTGCTGGGCGGCAATGCACGGCGGCTGTTGCAACTGCAATGACGGCGGCTGCGGGATCGTTGCTCGAAGTCCTCGGCCTCACGAAGACCTTTCGGCGCGGCACGCGCAGCGTCGAGGCCATCGCCGGCTTCTCCCTGATGGTCGAGAACGGCGAGTTCGTCTCCATCGTCGGCCCGTCCGGCTGCGGCAAGAGCACGTTCCTGCACATCCTCGGCGGCTTCGAGCCGGCCGACAGCGGCACGATGCTGCTCAATGGCGTGCCGATCGCCGGACCGGGACCGGACCGCGGCATGCTGTTTCAGGAATTCGCACTGTTCCCCTGGCGATCGGTGATGGGGAACGTCGGGTGGGCGCTGGAAGTGCAGGGAGTGCCGAAAGCCGAGCGGCTCGTTCGGGCGGGAAAGTTCCTCGAGCTGGTCGGATTGTCCGGCTTCGCGGACGCCTATCCGGCCGAGCTCTCCGGTGGAATGAAGCAGCGGGTTGCGCTGGCGCGCGTGCTCGCATTCGAGCCGCGTATCCTGCTGATGGACGAGCCGTTCGGTGCGCTCGATGCGCAGACGCGCGAGCTGATGCAGGAAGAGCTCAATGGGATCTGGCAGCAGACGCGCAACACGGTGCTGTTCGTCACCCACGATATCGAGGAAGCCATCTACCTGAGCGACCGGGTGATCGTATTCACGGCGCGGCCGGGGCGGCTCAAGGACGAGGTCCGCGTCGACCTGCCGCGGCCGCGCAGCATCGACGTCAAGAAGAGCGGCGAATATCTGGCCTACCGCAATCGCGTGTGGGATTCGCTGCGCTCGGAGGTGCTCAAGGCACGCGAGGAAATGCCATGACATCGCCTGCGACGGCCGGCTACTCGCGCGCGGAGCGGATCGCGCTCGGCTGGATCCTTCCGGTGGCGGTGCTCGCAGCCTGGGAACTGTTCGGCTATCTCGGCAGGCTGCCGAGCTATCTGATCCCGCCTTCCCTGATCGCCACCACGACCTGGGACATGGTGCTGTCGGGCGAGCTCTGGCGCAACAGCCGCGACACCCTGCTGCGTGCGCTCGCCGGCTATGCCCTGGGTGGCACGAGCGGCATCGCCATGGGGTTGCTGGCCGGGATAGCTCGCCCGGTCGAGCGGTTCTACGAGCCGATCATCTCGCTGACCTATCCGGTTCCGAAGATCGTGGTGCTGCCGGTGCTGATCGCGTGGCTGGGGGCGGGCAACGGCTCGAAGATCGCCGTCATCACGGCCGCGGTATTCTACCCGACCTTCATCAATGCGCTCTACGGCGCCAAGGCGGTCAACCACATTCTGGTCTGGAGCGCGCGCAACATGGGCGCCTCGCGATTGCAGGTCTTCCGCAAGGTCGTGCTTCCGTCGGCGCTTCCACAGGTGCTGACCGGACTGCGCATCGGGCTCGCGCTGGCGTTCATCGTGGTGGTCGCGTCGGAGATGCAGAATTCCCGCAGCGGCCTCGGCCATCTCATCATCACCGCGGAGGACAATATCCGCTTCGACCTGATGTATGCCGCCATCGTCGCCATCGGCCTGATCGGGTTCGCCGGCGATCGGCTGCTCGTCCATCTGCGCCGGCGGGTGCTCGCCGGCCAGATGCTGGGCCGGGACAGCCTCCATGGCTAGCATCGGACACGCGATCGCGCGCTGGTACTCGATACCGCTGGTGCTCGCGATCTGGGAACTGCTGTCCCGCAGCGGCGCGGTCTCGAAGCGGTTGATGCCGGGCCTCCTCGACGTCGCATTCGCCTTCATCGCCGCGCTGCGAAAGCGGCGATCTCGTCTTTCACGCCGGGATTTCGCTGAGCCGGGCGCTTGGCCGGCTTCGGGCTGGCGATCGTCGGCGGCATATGTCTCGGCGTGGCGATGGGCCGTTCGCGGCTGCTCGATGCTCTGCTCGAGCCGCTGTTCAGCTTCGGCTATCCGGTGCCCAAGATCGCGCTTTACCCGATCTTCATCTTCGCATTCGGACTGGGCAGCCTGTCCAAGATCATGCTGATCTTCCTGGAATGCCTCTATCCCATCACCCTCAACGCCTACTACGGGATGCGCCAGGTGGAACGGGTGCATGTCTGGGCGGCGAGCAACATGGGCGCGACGCCGCGACAGACCTTCTGGCGCGTGCTGCTTCCGGCGGCGGCGCCTTCCATTTTCGCCGGAATGCGGATTGCGTTGCCGATCGCGCTCATCGTCGTGATCATTACCGAGATGATCGGGGAGAGCCGCGGGCTCGGCTATTACATCAGCTACGCTTCGGCGTCGTTCGAGTATTCCACCGCGTTCGCCGGGATTGCAGCGGTTGCAATCATGGGCTTCACGCTCGATCGCGTGCTGGTATGGCTGCGCAATCGTGTTATTTTCTGGGAGCGGGGCGCTGCGTTCATTGGTGCGGCATGATGGGATGGAGAGATCGATGAGAATGCTCGCTTGTGTTGCGGCCGCGGCCCTGCTCGCATCGACCGCGGGAGCCTCGGCGGAGCCGGTGCCGATCCGGCTCGGGCACGGACCCGCAGCCGAGGAGCAGCTCTGGCTGATGAAGGCCAAGCCCGACATCACGCCCGGTCAAGGCAAGGATTACAGCCTGGACTTCCAGCTGTTCCGCGGCACCGACCAGCGCTTCAAGGCGGTGGAAGCGGGACAGCTCGACGTGTTCACGGGGAGCGCTGCTTCTTCGATCCTGGCGTGGTCGCAGGGCTTCGACTTCAAGGCGGTGGCGTCGATCAGCCGCGAGAGCGACAAGGGTTTCGTCGTTCAATACATGGTGCTGCAGGAGTCCCCGGTGAAATCGGTTGCCGACCTCAAGGGCAAGACCGTCGGCAACAATGCCGCACGCTCTTCGATCGAGCTGTGGGCGCGCCTGGCGTTGACCAAGCACGGCCTCAATCCCGATCGTGACGTGAGCTGGGCGATCGTGCCGTTTCCCAGTCAGGGCGAGGCGGTCCGCGCCGGCAAGATCGACGTCGGCGCATTCCCGCAACCCTTCGCTGCGGCCGAGATCGGCAAAGGGGGACTGCGTACCCTGTTCACCTCGCGCGAGGGGATCCCATCCGACGAAGAGGTGCAGCTGATCCTGGTCTCCAAGGAGTTCGCCGCCAAGAATGCGGCAGCGCTGCGCTCGTTCCTGGCCGACTTCGTCGCCGCCACCCGGTTCTACCTGGAGCAGCCGAGAGAGGCGCGGCTCGCGCTGCTCAATTCGAAGATGGTGCGGCTGCCGCCCGATCTTTTTCTCAACATGCACGACCACTATCGCGACCCCAGCGGCCGTATCAGCATGGAAGCAATGAATGCGGCGCAGACCGCGATGCTCAAGATCGGATACCAGAAGCAACCGGTGGAGATCGAGAAGCTCGTGGATCTGAGCCTGCTGCCGCAGTGAGAGAGTACTGATGCAGCAGCAACGTTCACCTATGAGTCATGCGCGGGCGACAATCCCATTCGAGAAGCTCAAGGCTCGCCTGCTGGGCAACCCCAAGGTCAAGGCCGAATACGACGCGTTCGCCCCGGGGTTCGAGATTTCCGCCGAATTGGTCAGGGCTCGCTTGCGGGCCGGGCTGTCGCAGGCCGAATTGGCTGCCCGCATGGGCACCAGCCAATCCACCATCGCTCGACTGGAAAGTGGCCAGGCGCTGCCGAGCACAAAGACGCTCCTGCGCTACGCCAAGGCGACCGGCAGCAAATTCCACGTGCGACTGTCGGCGGCTTGATGCGTCACGCGCGGCAGCCGCAAGGACGGAGCGCGATAAGCACGCCACCCGTGGCAGAAAACTAGCCACTGTTGCGCAGTCCTGCGGCTATCCCGTTGATGGTCAGATGGATTGCCTGCACCACGCGCTCGTCGGTATCGCCGGCCCGGTGACGCTTCAGCAGTTCGATCTGTACATGGTTGAGCGGATCGAGATAGGGAAAGCGGTTCTTGATCGAGCGCGCCAGCAAGGGATTCTGGTCGAGCAATGCTTGCTGGCCGGTGGTGGCGAGCAGCATTTCGATCGTATGCTGCCATTCGGCACGCAGCCGCGGAAAGATGGCTTCGCGCAGCTCGGTGTCCTCGACGAGCTCCGCGTAGCGTGAGGCGATTGCGATATTGCTCTTCGCCAGCACCATATCCATGTTCGACAGCAGCGTTTGGAAAAACGGCCACTCGCGGTACATCTCCCGCAATATCCTCATGCCGTCCCGCGGTCGCGCGGCAAGCCAAGCCTTGATCGCCGTTCCGAACCCGTACCAGCCCGGCAGCATGAGCCGACATTGCGACCAGCCGAAGACCCAAGGGATAGCGCGCAGGTCCTCGATGCGCGTCGAGTTTTTGCGTGACGCGGGACGGCTGCCGATATTTAGATTGGCGATTTCTCCGATGACGGTCGATTCCCAGAAGTACCGTTCGAACCCAGCCGTCTCGTATACGAGGTTCCGATACGCTCGATAGGCGTGGTTGGAGAGTTCCTCCATGGCCGCGAAGTGCTCCTCGCGCGGCGCCGCCTGGTCTGGCTGCAGGAGCGTCGCCTCCAGGGAGGCGGCAGCAAGAATCTCGAGGTTTCGCCGGCCCACCTCTGCCTGCGAATATTTGGCCGCGATCACCTCGCCCTGTTCGGTGATGCGGATCTGCCCTTGCACAGCGCCCGAGGGCTGCGCGAGGATGGCCTGATAACTCGGGCCGCCGCCACGGCCGACGGATCCGCCGCGGCCGTGGAACAGGCGCAGCGTGATCCCATGACGGCGGAATGTGTCGATGAGCGCGATTTCTGCCTTGTAGAGCTCCCAGCCCGAGGTCAGGAAGCCACCATCCTTATTGCTATCGGAGTAACCGAGCATCACCTCCTGTGCGCGGCCACGACTTTCCAGGAGGCAAAGGTACTCCGGCACGGCGAGGAGCTCGTCCATTATGCTGCCGCAGTTGCGTAGATCGGCGATCGTCTCGAACAGCGGGACAATGTTCACGTCGAGCTCGCGCTCACGCGGCCGCAACAGTCCTGCCTCCTTGAGCAGCAGCCCTACCTCGAGAAGGTCCGAGACCCCGTTGGTCTTCGAGATCACGTAGTTGGGCACCGCGGCCTTGCCATAACGCCGGTGTGCCTCGGCTGCTTCGCGAAGGATTGTCAGCTCCGAGGCCGTCTCTGCGGAATAGCGCAGGAAAGGCGAAGAAAGCAGTCGCGCGGTCTCGAGCTCCTCGCGCAGGAGGGAGATGCGGGCAGCTTCGGGGAGGCCGGCATAGTTCGTGTCGGTGCAAGTCATCTCGAACAGCTCGCCCACCGTGCGCTCATGCACCGCGGAATTCTGGCGCAGATCGATGCCCGCGAGATGGAAGCCGAAAGTGTCGGCTGCGCGACGCAGGCTGCGCAGCCGACTACGCGCCAGCGTCGCAGAGCCGTTGGCCGTGAGTGAATGATAAAGAATGCCGAGGTCGGCAACGAATTCGGCAGCCTCGGCATAAGGCGGCGCCTCACCTAGGGCGTGGCGCGACGCCTCAGCCTGCTCGAACGCCCGCGCCGTCGCCGCGAGCCGCGCATAGATGCCGGAGACAGCCCGACGATAAGGTTCGTTGCGGCGGTGCGGCGAGCGATCAGGCGAGCGCTCCGCCAAGTCCTTCAGCTGATCGGATACAGTGACCAGCCGCGCATCGAGCGATAGTTCGCCGCCCAAAAGATGCACCTCATCCAGATAGAATTCGAGTGCGCGCTCGCTCTGCATGCCCAGCGCTTGTCGCAGCACCTCGGCTGTGACGAAGGGATTGCCGTCGCGATCGCCGCCGATCCAGCTTCCGACGCGCAGGAACGAAGGTAGCTCGAAGCCGTCCCAGGCGGGATCGGTTGAAGCGAGTTGGTCTTCCAGCGCCGCGTAGAAGCGAGGCAGCTCGCGCAGAAAGGTGTAATCGTAGTAGGAAAGCCCGTTAGCGACCTCGTCTACGACTTTGAGTTTGGTCCCGCGCAGCATGCTGGTCTGCCATAGCGTGAGCACGGCGCAACGCAAGGCCTCTTCACTTGCCGCCGTCTCTTCGGGGGTGAGCCGAAGACCATCGCGTTCCGCCAGCAGATGCGCCACCTCCATCTCACGATCGATCGTGCTCTTCCGCCTCACCTCCGTCGGATGGGCGGTGAGGACCGGGCAAACGAGAGCATTCGTGAAGAAGCTCTGCAGCTTGGACCGGGAAATGGCCGCATCACGAGCGCGAGCAAGCGCGTGGGCCATGGTGCCTTCGCGCGGTGCCGAAGCGGCCAGCGCGTGGGCTCTGGTCCGGCGGATGTGATGTTGGTCTTCGGCGATGTTGGCCAGATGCGAAAAGTAGCTGAAAGCGCGGATGATTTGGATACTCTGACCATGCGAGAGGCTATTCAATGTCGCCTCGAGCTCGTGCCGCGCGGCTTCATCTTCGTCGCGGTGGAAGCGGATCGAGGTCCGGCGAATGCGCTCGACGATTGCGAAAACAGGCTCGCCTTCCTGGCTGCGGACCGTATCGCCGAGAATGCGGCCGAGAAGACGGATATCGTCGCGTAGCGGAAATCTTTGTCGGGAGTCTCGAGCAGATCCATGGTCACACGGCCGCAGGCGTCAGCGATAGCCGGTTGTGTCGGCGGCTTTGCCTGCGTCCTGAACTTCGGTGACATACCTCCAGGCATCGGGCTGGCTGCCGTCGAGATCGGTGAAGCCGTAGACCTTCGCCAGCTGCCCGCTGGACAGCGACTTTCCGTTCCAGCGCGAGACGTCGGGATCTCGTGCGAGTGCCGCTACCGCCCGGCCGACGAACGCCGGGCTCTCGGAAATGGCGAAGTGGGGCACGCGCGTTGTGGCGTCATGCCAGTTGGATTCGGTGACACCGAGCTCGTCGAGCATGAACTCTGATCGCAGCCAACCCGGAGTAAGCGACACGGCCGTCGCGCTGTAGGGCTGCAACTCGTGCGCCAGCGCGAACGCCATTCGGAGATTTGAAGCCTTGGCCAGGTCGCAGAAGAACGAGACCCGGTAGTTGGTCGCGTTGTAATCGGCGGTTCCATCAGTCACCTCGACAACCAGACCGCCCGGCGTCTCGATGAGCAGCGGTATCGCGAAGTGGCTGGTGATGGCATGCGTATCCACGGCGAGACGAAGCGTGTGGAGCCCATAGTCCAACGAGGATTCCCAGACCGATTTGTTCCATTCCATCCTGGTGGCGCCCCAGATGTCGTTCACCAGCATGTGCAGGTTTCCCTGCTCGCCTCGAATGCGCTTTACCAACGCACTCACCGCGTCGGGTACGAGATGGTCGACCTGCGCCGCGATCCCGCGACCGCCAGCCTCATCCACGAGAGCTGCGGTCTCTTCTATCGTCTCCGGCCGATTCATTTCCGATCGCTTGGAGCGGCTGGTTCGTCCGGTGACATAGACGGTCGCTCCGGCCGCGCCCAATTGGACAGCTATCCCTCGGCCCGCTCCTCGGGTCGCTCCGGCAACCAATGCCACTTTTCCTGCCAGCGACGTCTCCATGTCTTCTCCAGCCATGTCTTCATGCCGCGGAGGCCAACCCCCGGTGCCGTGTTGCCTTTCACTGGCAAGGTAGCCTCGAGGGGCGAGGCCGTGCGCCTCGTTCCGTTCACGGCGCAATGAGCTCCACGCGCCGATTGAGCGTGCGGCCGTCGTCGGTGGCGTTGGAGCCGACGGGCGCGAGGAAGCCCACGCCCGCGGTCCTCAGGCGCGTATTCGTGATCTTGTAGGACTTGGCGAGCTCCGCCGCGACCGCCTCGGCGCGCCGGCGCGACAGGTCCACGTTGTAGTCGAATGTGCCCTGGCTGTCGGTGTGGCCGACGATGAATACGTTGAGCTGTGGCTGAGCGCGCAAGAGCTTCGCAATCTCGTCCAACGTCGGGCGACTCTCCGACTTGATCACCGCCTTGTCGGTATCGAAATAGATGCCGTAGAGCGCAATGTGTCCCTGCTCGCGGAGCCCCTTCGCCATAGCGCCGGCGTCGACCATTTTGTTCTCGATGGCGCCGATCACCGCGATCACGAGTTGGGCATAGACCTCGTCGTTGT
This sequence comes from uncultured Alphaproteobacteria bacterium, assembly GCA_963831225.1. Classification (GTDB taxonomy): domain Bacteria; phylum Pseudomonadota; class Alphaproteobacteria; order Rhizobiales; family Xanthobacteraceae; genus VAZQ01. The sequence goes on along the minus strand of CAWHPT010000061.1, from coordinate 127,340 downwards.
TCTTGCTGACCAGAACGGTCGCATAAGTTTCGCGTCCGCCCTCCGCCTTGCGGCTGGCCTGGTAACGATAGTTGAAGCCGTCGATCCACATCTGCGGGATCGGCAGCGCGGCGATCGCTTCCGAGAAGGGAATGCCGCCGCACGCGTCGCTGTCGCAGGCGAGGAGCGACTCAAATCCGGCCTTGGCGAGTTGGGTTTCGAAATTGCGCGAGACTTCGAGGATCGAGGGGCCCGGATTGGTGCGGTAAGCGATGCGCGTGATGCGGCCCTCGAGCCTGCGCTCATCGGTCGGTTTGCCATCCTTGAAGGGTGCCGCCTGCAGCCGCGCCGCGTCGAAATTCTCGACTTGGTAGCCGGTAATGACGCTGCCGACGAAACGGCCGATGCCGGGATGGTCCCGCGACCCCGCAACATCCCCCTTTTGGGCGAGCGCGCCGGAAATTTCGAGAAACGAAAGTACGAGTAATGCGAATGCTAGCGGGGCAACGATGGATCGTCGCATGGATCTGATCTCTCTGATAGGCGGATAGGGATTCCACCAATGTACTTCGGGTAACATCCGAAGTCGCGCGCGATCATGAAGCGTCCATTTTGGCGAGTCGATGGCAATGGCCGGTTCGCCAACCGCGCCAAGGCGCAACCGTGCGTGGGGAGAAAACCTGAAAATCCCGTAACGCTCAGGATCGGACGCGCCAACGCCCCACGAGCGACAAGCCACCGATCGCGTAAGCCGAGGCGAGAAGGACGTTGACCAGGCGGCTCACGAAAGCCTCACCGCTCCCGCCCGGCAGGGGCGTCATGCCGAGCCCCAAGAGGAGGATGAAGGTTGCAAAGGCGATAAGCGTAAATCGGTGCGCGATCGCCCGCCGTCACGATGCGACCAGCGAAGATAAGGCTTGCGGCGAGGCAGGCCGTGATGAAAAACAGAAGGGTGTTGCTCAGGAGCATGAGGTTGTAGACGATTGCGGCAGCGATCCCGCCGATCAGGTTGCCGAGGATCAGGCCGAGCGCGGCCCGCTGCCCTTGTTCCAGTTCGTGCTGGCGGAGCAGCGTCACTGCAAACGTGCCCGCTCCCTCGGGCGATCCACGATGACCTGGCTCGAGGTCAAGACCGCATTCTTTCGGAAAAGGAGCGTGCCATGCGTTTGAAGGACAAGGTCGCCATCGTCACGGGTGCAGCCAGCGGCATCGGAAAGGAGATTGCTGTCACCTTCGCGCGCGAAGGCGCAAAGGTCGCCATCGCGGATCTCGATCAGAAAGCCGCCGATGCCACTGCGCGAGAGATCAATTCGACCGGCAAGCGTGCCCTAGGCGTCGCAATGGATGTCGCCAACGAACGGACCGTCGAAGAGGGAACGGCCCAGGTCATCGAGACATTCGGAACGCTTGATGTCCTGGTCAGCAATGCTGGCATCCAGATCGTGGCTCCTCTCGTCGAATTCGAATTCGCCAAATGGAAGCGGCTGCTGTCGATCCATCTCGACGGGGCGTTCCTCACCACGCGGGCCGCGCTCCGCCAGATGTACAAGCAGAGGAGCGGCAGCATCATCTATATGGGATCGGTGCACTCGAAGGAAGCATCGGTGCTCAAAGCGCCTTATGTCACAGCCAAGCACGGCCTGATCGGCCTCGCGAAGGTTGTCGCCAAGGAGGGGGCCGCACACGGAGTCCGCGCCAATGTCATCTGCCCCGGCTTCGTGCGCACCCCCCTGGTCGACAAACAGATCCCTGAGCAGGCCAAGGAACTCGGCATTTCGGAGCAGGAAGTGATCAAGAAGGTCATGCTGAAAGAAACCGTGGATGGCGAATTCACTACAGTGGAGGACGTGGCTGAAACCGCACTGTTCCTTGCCGCCTTCCGTTCGAATGCGCTGACCGGCCAGTCGATCATCGTCAGCCACGGATGGTGCATGGAATAGACCGCCTGAGCGATCCCCTGGGTAACTCATTGTCAGGCAACCGGAGCTCACCTGCCAGGCTCGATCGGTCTTTCGACCGGCCCGCCACTCTCGGCCCATTCCTTGAAGGACCCGAGGTTGTAGATCCGGTCGTATCCCATTTCTTTGAGCACTGCGCCGGCCAGCGCCGAGCGTCCGCCGGACGCACAATAGAGGATGAGTGTCTTGCCCTTGTCGAAGTTCTTGTCGTGGTAGGGCAACTCGGGATCGGCACGGAATTCCAGCATGCCTCGCGACACGTTTATGGCGCCGGGAACCTTGCCGCTGTTTGCAACCTCCGGCGCATCTCGCACGTCGACCACCAACGCATTATCCGTAGCAATCATCTCCCTGGCCTGCGCGGGTGTGATCCGCGGTACGGCGGCGTTGGCAGCCTCCATCATCTGCTTGACACTTGTGGCCATGTCGTTCTCCTTTCTCTCCTCAGTTCTTATCCACGCGCCCACGCTGTGCGGCATCCCTCGTGGCGGTATAGATAGAGTGAACCGGTGGTTTGGTGGAAGGCCGCCCGACCGGATCACCCTGACATTCGTCCACATCTTCGGGGCGGCTGCAATGGTAGATGCGCCTTCGGACTGCCGCGCACTTCGGCGTAAGGTCAAAACTCTTCGAGCAGGCGCCCCAGCCCTGAAATCTTGTCGGAAATTCCGTTCTGGCGCAGCGCATGCCAGTAGGTCGCCGTGTTGATGGCGATGATCGGCTTGCCGAGCCACAACTCGGCCGCCGCCGCCAGCCGGACCATGCTGAGGTTGGTTCCGACCTGGACGATCGCATCCACGTCGTTCTTCCGTTGAGCTCGATCAGCTTCTCGCGAAGCAAGTCCGTCGTGACCGCGGCGATCGCCGTCCAGCTCTTGCATTCGAGATAGATATCGCGGACCACCTCGAAGCCCGAGTCGGTGAAGTAGCGCGCGACCTCCCTGTTGGCCACCGGATAGTACGGTGACAGGATTGCGATCCGCTCGACGCCGCCGTAGGCCTTCAGTGCCGCGGTGCACGAATGCGAGCCGATGCTGGCGCCGACCCCGGATTCGCGCTCGACCTTGGCTTGAAACGCGTCGGCGCCCGCCGATCCGCCATAGAAGGTGACGGCGGACATGCCCATGACCAGATAGTCGGGCGAGCAGGTCATGACGCTTCGCACCGCTTCCAGCACGTTGCGTCCGATCAACTCGGTGCCGGCCATGAACGTCTCGTTGCTGACCGCCTGCGCGTTGGGCGTGAAGATGCGGCTGTAATGATTGGTGACGCCGATCGGCCGCATCATCTCGAAATCCGGCTGGACGATGGTGTTGGTCGAGGGCCCGAGGACGCCGAACTTGCGTCGCCAGCCGAGAACGTCGCTCATCGCCGGACCATTCCTGTGACTTGTCATGTGCACCGATCTTTTGTAGCTCGCTATAGGCCAACTGTGAGCGGCTTTGGCGTGAGATGGCGCCCACAGTGCGGTCCGCCGGTCGCTCGACGTCGAGTTCGAAGGGTTCACCTATCCCGAGCTGTTTCTCATCGCATCGACCGACTTCCGGTTCGAGGACATCCTCACCGACATCGCCTACGTGAACTACATCTCGGAGCCGCTCGAATGGCTGGTGCTGCTGCGAGTTCCAGATTTATGGCGGGTCCTGGTGCCGGCAGCCGAGACGTCCGATCGCGACGGGCTGCTCTCGGACAACTCCTTGCAGCACTCGGGCCGTCGCCCTTCGAGGCTCGCCACGCAGCCAAGCTTGCGCAGGCTGCGCAAGCTTGGCTGCGGCGGGCGAGCGCCTCAGGGTGACGGTGAGAGTGCTTCGCTATTCTCGACGACCGTTGGTATCACTTCAGCCGCTTCGCCGCCTCTTCGGTGATGCTGAGATCGGTGTATTTCTTGATGTCGATGCTCGCCCGCACGAAACCGAGATCCTTGGTCATGTCGATGTTCTTCTGCAGGGCACCGAGGTCGGGGATCATGTTGGGGTCGCGATAGTAGTCCTTCTCCGTGAACAGCCAGCTGAAGCGCTCGACCGGCTGCTTGGTCACGCGCGCGGCGATCTCGGCTGCGGCCTTCTGATTGCTGGGGTCGAGATACCATTGCACGATGCGCAGCGTGTCCTCCATGAAGTCGACCATCGCGGCGCGGTTCTTGTCGAGGAACGGCTTGCGCGCGGTCCACACGATCATCTCGGTCACGCCGATCGCCTCGCGCTGAGTGTAGAGCACGCGTGCGATCTTGCGCAGCTCCGGATCGAGCGAGAACGGCAGCACCCCGGGGATCAGGTCCACCTTCTTTTCCGCGAGCATCGCGCGCATGGTCGGGAACGGCGACTCGACCACGGTATAATCGCGCTTGTCCTCGAGCCCGAACTTGCGCAGCATCGCGCGGGTGGCGACATCGACCGCGCTGCCGGCGGCATTGGTGCCGATCACTTTGCCTTTGAGGTCCGCCGGTTTCTTGATGGGGCCGTCGGCCAGCACGAGATATTCGTGGGTGTAGCGGCCCGGCATGCCGTCGCGGAACTCGTCGGCGATCACGCGAATGTCGTCCAGGCCGGCATTCTGTATCGCAATGCCCAGGGTGGAATAGGCGAGGTTGGCGACCTCGAGCTCGCCGTTGGCCATGGCGGTGATCATCGGGGGCGTGCCCTGGTAGCGCACGGGCTCGAGCAGGTACGATTTACCGAGATGCTTGGCCAGGTCCTTCTTCTCCAGCCAGATCGAGGCCCAGTTCGACACCGGGGCGACCCAGGAGGCGCGGATCTTGACGGGATCGGCGCTCTGCGCGGCGCTGGTTCCGAACAGTGCGACGGCGGCGAACGCGGGCAGCAGAGACTTGAAGCGAGGCATGGACTTCCTCCGGATCGAGAGGGCGGCACTCTAGCGGACAAATCCGCCTGCTGCGACCATCATGGCGACGTCTCCTCCAGAACGCGTCCTTTGGTCTCGACCGCGAACAGCGCGGTGACCAGGGCGGCAATGGCGGCAACGATCCCGAATGTCAGGAACACGGTGGGCAACCCGCCCGCGATCATCATTCCCACCACCGTCGGCCCGATCATCATCCGGTCGGCAAATTCAGCAGCCGGGCGGCATTGTTGAAGCAGATGTCGCTTCGCACCGTTTGATCCAGGGCAACGTTGTCGATGAAATGGGCGGCCTCATCCATCGACTCGAATGGATAATCGGCGGCGAACAGTACCCGGTCGTGTTGTTCCTCGGCGCTGTTTTCTGTAGCTTATTTTGGTTGAAGCGTAGCAATGGGTGTGCCGGCGAGCAAGTTTGCACCCGGCTTGGTTGATGCGGCAGGTGAGGTTCGTGCGGTGAGCAAGAAAATCCGGGGCGTCGTATTCGAGGAGAACCTCGACAACAGCATGGGGCTCGAGTTCTACAACCTCTCCCACCGCTTCGGCTATCAATCTCCCAACTGGCCCTATTTCGAGGACGTCAAGATCGAGCGCATTCATTATCACGCCAAGTCGGGAGTGCTGTCGCAGCGCATCACGACCAGCATGCACAACACCACGCATATCGATGCGCCGGCGCACGTGGTGCAGGGTACCGCCGTTCATCGACGAGGTGCCGCTGCCGCACTTTTTCGGCTCCGGCATCGTGGTTTCGATCCCGAAGAAGAAGTGGGAGCAGATCACCTACGACGATCTGGAGAAGGCCGCCGGCAAGATCGTGCGCCCGCGCGACGTGGTCATCGTCAACACCGGCTGGCACAAGCTCTACGAGGACAGCGAGGACTATTTCTGCCGCGCGCCCGGCTTCGTGCCGTCGGCCGGCGAATGGTTCGTCGAGAAGAACGTGAAAGTGGTCGGCCACGACACCCAGGCCAACGACCATCCGCTCGCCACCGCCATCGGCCCGCAGCGCAACGGCCCGCTGCACCCGCATCTCGCCGACGAATACAAGAAATGGTCGGGCGGGCGCGACTGGAAGGACGATTTCCCGGATTGGGAGCCGGTCCACCGTATCCTGTTCAAGAACGGCATTCTCGGCATCGAGAATGTCGGCGGCGACATCGACAAGGTCACCGGCAGGCGCTGCACCTTCGCGCTGTTTCCGTGGAACTGGGAACGCGGCGACGGCTGCATCATCCGGCTCGTTGCCATCGTCGATCCCAAGGGCGCCTACCGGATCGAGAACGGGGAGAAGTTCTGATGCAAGTCAAGCAGCTGCGCGACGCCAAGCCCTACGAGGCGCCCAATCATCGCGGCTATTGCTCGCTGCGCCTGTTCGGCCTCGATGCCGGCGGGCCGAAGCAGTTCACCGTCGGGCTGTCCTATTTCCTGCCCGGCGGCGGCGCCGGTCCCGACGCCTCGCCGACCGAGAAGGTCTATTACGTGCTCGTCGGGCGAGCTGACCCTCATCGTCGGCGGCAAGAGACCGTGCTCAGGGCCGACGATTCCTGCTTCATCGGGCCGAACGAGAGCCGCGAGATCATCAATCGCGGCAACGAGGTCGTGCACCATGCTGGTGGCGGTGTCGACGCCGCCGAAGTGATGCATGCGCGTCATGTCCCGGAGGAGGCGAGAGTCACCGAAGTCTTTGCAAGAACCCGCTCTCGCTGTTCGACATCCGCGGCAAGACCGCGATCGTCACCGGCGCCACCGGCGCGTTCGGGGCGCTCGCTGCCAAGGTGCTCGCCGGCGCCGGCGCCAATGTCGTGATCTGCGCCAACAATGCCGCCGAGCTGGAGAAAGTCGCGGCGCGAATGTCGAACAGCTCGGCGGCGAGGTCGAGAGCGTCGCCAAGCGGCCGAGCTCGGAAGCGAATTGCAACGCGATCGTGCAGGCGGCGGTCGACCGTTTCGGCCGCGTCGACATCCTGGTGGTGGCCTCCGGCCAGAACAAGGTCTCCAAGATCGTCGACCAGAAGCCGGAAGATTTTCTCGACGTCATGGACGCCAATGTCACGCAGTCCTGGCTGATCGCGCGCGCGGCCGGACGGCAGATGCTCGAACAGGGCAAGGGCGGCAAGGTGATCCTGATGTCGTCGGCGCGCGGGCTGCTCGGCCATCCCGCCGGCTACACCGCCTATTGCGCGTCGAAGTCGGCGGTCGACGGCATCACCAAGGCGCTCGGCTGCGAATGGGGCGACACCGGCATCACCGTCAATGCGCTCGGGCCGACGGTGTTCCGCTCGCCGCTGACCCAGTGGATGTTCGAGGACAGCGAGCGCGCCAAGGGCGTGCGCGCGGGATTTCTCACCCGCGTGCCGAAGGGGCGGCTCGGCGAGCCGTCCGATCTCGCCGGTCCGCTGCTCTTTCTCGCCTCGAAGGCGTCCGATTTCTACACCGGCCACATCCTCTACGCCGACGGCGGCTATACCGCGGGGTGAGATGTCGGCAAGGCGCGCATCGGCGTCATCGGCGCCGGGCTGATGGGCCACGGCATCGCGCAGGTGTTCGCGCTCGCCGGTCACGACGTGACCATCCACGATTCGCATGCCGCCAGCCTCGACAGCGCGAAATCGCGCATCGCCGCCAATCTCGCGGATCTCGGCGATGATCCAGTCCGCGCGTCGAGCGGGTGCGGCCGTGCGCCGACCTCGCCGAGCCGTGCGCGAGGCCGATTACGTGGTCGAGGCGGTGCTGGAAGACCTGCCGCTGAAGCAGAGAGCTGTTCGCCGAGATCGAGCGCCACGTGCGGCCGCAGACGATCCTTGCAAGCAACACGTCGGTGATCCCGATCACCGAGATCATGGAGGGTCTGAGCGACCGCTCGCGTGCGCTCGGCACCCATTGGTGGAATCCGCCCTATCTGGTTCCGCTGGTCGAGGTGATCGGCACGCAATGGACGTCGCAGGCGGCGATCGACCTGACCATGGCGCTGCACCGAGCCGCCGGGAAAATGCCGGTGCATGTGAAGAAGGACGTGCCGGGCTTCGTCGGCAACCGGCTGCAGCATGCCTTGTGGCGGGAGGCGATCGCGCTGGTCGAGCACGGCATCTGCGACGCGCAGACCGTCGATACCGTGATCAAGGCGAGCTTCGGCCGGCGGCTCGCCGTGCTCGGGCCGCTGGAGAATGCCGATCTCGTCGGCACCGATCTGACGCTGGCCATCCACCGGACCGTGCTGCCCGACATCGAGCAGCCGGCCCGGCCCCTCGCCCTATCTCGAGGCGCTGGTTGCGAACGGCAAGCTCGGCTTCAAGTCGGGCGAGGGCTTTCGCAACTGGAACGCGGCCGAGCAGGCGGAGTTGCGCCGCAATGTGCTCGCAGCATCTCAAGCAGGCGCGCGAGTGAGCGCCACAATCGGAGTCGGAAGGCTTAGAACATGCCCGACACGAGGTTACATCACAGACGAATTGCAACTGCCGCTCCCGCGTGTCCCGCCGCATGATCATCGGCACCGGTCTCGGCGCCATCGCTGCGCCGGCCGTGTTGCGGGTCATCCCGGCGAACGCCCAGAGCACGGTCATCAAGATCGGTCACGTCAGCCCGCGGACCGGCCCGCTGGCGGGCTTCGGCGAGGCCGACGGTTTCATCCTCGAACAGGTGCGCGGCATTCTCTCGCGCGGATTGCAGAGCGGCGGGCGCACCTATCAGGTCCAGATCATCAGCAAGGACAGCCAGTCGAGCGGCAGCCGCGCCGCCGAGGTCGCCTCCGAGCTGATCCTCGGCGACAAGGTCGATCTCATCGTGGCGTCGGCCACGCCCGACACCACCAACCCGGTCGCCGACCAGGCCGAGGTCAACGAGGTCCCCTGCATCACCACCAATTGCCCGTGGCAGCCCTATTTCTTCGGCCGCAAGGGCGATCCGGCCAAGGGCTTCACCTGGACCTATCACTTCTTCTGGGGCCTCGAGGACGTCATCGGTGCGTTCCTCGCGCTGTGGGACAGCGCGCCGACCAACAAGGTCGTCGGCGGGCTGTTCCCGAACGACGCCGACGGCAATGCCTGGGGCGATCCGCAGCGCGGCCTGCCGCCGGCGCTCGCGCAGGCCGGTTACAAGCTGACCGATCCCGGCCGCTACCAGCTCATGAACAACGACTTCACCTCGCAGATCTCGGCGTTCAAGGCGGTCGGCGCGGAGATCGTCACCGGCAACATGATCCCGCCCGACTTCGCCACCTTCTGGTCGCAGGCGGCGCAGCAGGGGTTCCGGCCGAAGATCGTCACCATCGGCAAGGCGCTGCTGTTTCCCTCGGTGATCGATTCGCTCGGCGCGCGCGGCAACGGGCTCACCACCGAGATCTGGTGGACGCCGAACCATCCGTTCAAGTCGGGCCTCACCGGCCAGAGCGCCAAGGAGCTCACCGACGCCTATGTCGCCGCCACCAGGCGGCCGTGGACGCAGCCGATCGGCTTCCAGCATGCGCTGTTCGAGGTCGCGATCGACGTGCTCAAGCGATCGAAGTCGCTGGAGCCGAAGGCGATCCTCGATGCGATCGTCGCGACCGACTACAAATCGATCGTCGGTCCGGTGAAATGGACCGGGCAGCCGGTGAAGAACGTCACCAAGACGCCGCTGGTCGCCGGGCAATGGCAGCGCAAGGACGACAAGTTCGATCTCGTGATCACGGCCAACAAGACGGCGCCCGAGATCCCGGTGGGCGGGCAGCTGGAGCTGCTGACGTAAGGCGCGGGTCGGCGCGGCTACGGCAAGCGCAGCGGCAAGGCTCCATGACCCCGATCCTCTCGTTCGAGAAAATCTCCAAGCGGTTCGGCGCGGTGGTCGTGGCGCACGACATCGATCTCGAGCTTGCCGAGGGCGAGGCGCTCGGCATCATCGGGCCGAACGGCGCGGGCAAGACCACGCTGTTCGGCATCGCCAGCGGCACGGTTGCGCCCGATGCCGGGCGCGTGATGTTCGCCGGCGCCGACATCACGCGGCTGCCGCCGGAGCGGCGCTGCCGGATGGGCATCGGCCGCTCGTTCCAGATCCCGCAGCCGTTCAGCGGCATGACCGTGTTCGAGAACCTGGTGGTGGCGGCGGCGTTCGGCGGCGGCCGGCGCGAGCGCGACGTCTATCCGCAATGCGTCGAGCTGCTCGAGCACTGCGGCCTCGCCGACAAGGCGAACCGGTCGCGCCGGCAGCCTCACGCTGCTCGACCGCAAGCGGCTCGAGCTCGCGCGCGCGCTCGCCACGCAGCCGCGCGTGCTCCTGCTCGACGAGGTCGCCGGCGGCCTGACCGAGCACGAATGCCGGGCGCTGGTCGACCTGATCCGAAGATATTCGCCGTCGCGGCGTGTCGATCATCTGGATCGAGCACGTCGTGCACGCGCTCATCGCGGTGGTCGACCGGCTCGTTGTCCTGCACGGCGGCGGATTGATCGGCGAAGGCGAGCCCGCGGACGGTGATCAATTCGCCCGCGGTGCGCGAGATCTATATGGGAATTCCCGCCGATGCCTGAGCCGCTGCTCGAGGTGCGGGCGCTCGACGCCTTCTACGGCGACTTCCAGGCGCTGTTCGGCGTATCGATCGAGGTCGCGGCGGGCGAGGTCGTGGCCGTCATCGGCGCCAATGGCGCCGGCAAATCGACGCTGCTCAAATGCATCGCCGGCGCTGATTCCGTCGCGCGCGCGACGCCATCCGGTTCGACGGCCGAGCCGATCGGCGATCAGCCCGGCGCATGCGGTGGTCGCGCGCGGCATCGCGCTGGTGCCGGAAGGGCGGCGGCTGTTTCCCTCGCTGTCGGTGGAGGAGAACCTGCTCATCGGCGGCCAGCTCGGCCGCGCCGGGCCGTGGACGCCTCGCAGCGCATCTACGAGCTGTTCCCGGTGCTTGCGCGAGCGCCGCAACGATCCCAGCACCTCGCTGTCCGGCGGCCAGCAGCAGATGGTGGCGATCGGCCGCGCGCTGATGTCCAATCCCAGGCTGCTCCTGTGCGACGAGATCAGCCTCGGCCTCGCGCCGATCGTGGTGCGCGAGATCTATGCCGCGGCTGCCGTCGATCGTCGCCGAAGGCAGCTCGCTCGTCATCGTCGAGCAGGACATCGTGCAGGCGCTCGCGGCCGCGCGGCCGGGTCTACTGCCTGCAGGAAGGCCGCGTGGCGCTCGCCGGCGCGGCCGGCACGCTGACGCGCGAGGCGATCTCCGCCGCCTATTTCGGGGCCTGATGAGCGGACGCCATGGAGTGGGTCAACATCATCATCCAGGGCGTGCTGATCGGCGGGCTCTATGCCATGTTCGCCGCCGGCCTCGCGCTGATCTTCGGCGTGATGCGGCTCGTCAACATCGCGCACGGCGACCTGATCGTGCTCGCGGCCTATGTCGCGCTGATGACGACCGACACGCTCGGCATCAATCCGCTGCTCGCGCATCCTCATCGTCGTGCCGGTCATGGCGGCGATCGGCTATGGGCTGCAGCGCGCGCTGCTCAACCGCACGCTCGGCGACGACCTGCTGCCGCCGCTGCTGGTGACGTTCGGGCTCTCGGTCATCATCCAGAACGCGCTGCTGGAGCTGTTCACCGCCGACAGCCGCCGGCTCAAGGCCGGCGAGATCGAGGTCGCGAGCTTCCAGCTCGGCGCAGGGCGTGTGGATCGGCGTGCTGCCGCTGCTGCAGTTCATCGTCGCGGTCGCCGTCATCGCCGGCCTGCAGTTGCTGTTCTATCGCACGGCGTTCGGCCGCGCCTTCCGCGCCACCTCCGACGACCAGTCGGTTGCGCAGCTGATGGGCCTCGACAACCGGCACGTGTTCGCGCTCGCCATGGCGCTCTCGCTCGCCGTGATCGCGATCGCCGGCGTGTTCCTGGCGGTGCGCACCAATTTCGATCCGGCGATCGGACCGGCGCGGCTGATCTTCGGCTTCGAGGCCGTGATCATCGGCGGGCTCGGCAGCATGTGGGGCACGCTCGCCGGCGGCATCATTCTCGGCGTGGCGCAGGCGATCGGCGCGCAGATCAATCCGGGCTGGCAGCTGCTCGCCGGCCATCTCGCGTTCCTGGCGATCCTCGCGATGCGGCCCGAGGGCCTGTTTCCCGAAGGTGCAGGGATGAGCGCATCCTTTCGCGTCGAGCATGCCACCCGGTCGAGCCGGATCGGCACTCGCCATCGTTCGCCGTCGCGCTGGTGGCGCTCGCGGCCGCGCCGTTCTGGGGCGGGCGCGACCGACCTGCGGCTCCTGTCGGAGATCTACGCCTATGTCGCGCTCGCGAGCCTGTGGAACCTGCTCGCCGGCTATGCCGGGCTGGTCTCGGTCGGGCAGCAGGCCTATGTCGGGCTCGGCGGCTATGTGCTGTTCGCCTCGACCATCCTCGGCGGCGTTCACCCGCTCATCGGCGTGCCGGCTCGCCGGCATCGTGGCGGCCGCAGTCGGCGCTGCCGGTCGCCGGCGCTGATCTTCCGCCTGCGCGGGCACTATTTCGCCATCGGCACCTGGGTGGTGGCCGAGGTGTTCCGGCTGCTTGCGTCGCAGCTCTCCGCGCTCGGCGGCGGCTCCGGCATGAGCCTGCCGGCGGCGATGGTGACCGCGATGGCGTCGAGCCGGCAGATGCGCGAGTTCCTGATCTACTGGGTCGCGCTGGCGCTGGTCGGCGGCGGTGCTCGGTGCGATCGTGCTGCTGCTGCGCTCGCGCTACGGCCTGGCGCTCACCGCCATCCGCGACAACGAGCTGGCGGCGCGATCGAACGGCGTCGACGTCGGGCGCACCAAGCTCGTCGTCTATGTCATCACCGCCTTCGGCACCGCCATGGTCGGCGCGCTGATCTTCCTGCAGAAGCTGCGGATCTCGCCCGACACCGCGTTCAGCGTCAACGACTGGACCGCCTTCGTCATCTTCATCACGGTGATCGGCGGCATCGGGCGGGTGGAGGGACCGATCATCGGCACCATCGTGTTCTTTGCGCTGCGGCAGACGCTGGCCGATCTCGGCAGCCTCTATCTGCTGATGCTCGGCGCGGTGGCCATCGCGGTCATGCTGCTGGCACCGAAAGGCATCTGGGGCTTCGTTGCCGACCGCTTCGGCTGGCAGCTGTTCCCGCTGGAGCGGCGCTTGCGCTTTGCCGCGGATGCCCGCACAAACTGATGCATCGGGCAACCAAGACGGCGAACCGGGAGAAAGACATGGCCGGGAAATCCGACAACAAGGTCATCATCACCTGCGCCGTCACCGGCGCGATCCACACGCCGACCATGTCGGATGCATTGCCGGTCACGCCCGACCAGATCGCCGAGCAGGCGATCGGGGCGGCCGAGGCGGGCGCCGCAATCCTGCATCTGCATGCGCGCAATCCGCAGGACGGCCGCCCGACCGGAGATCCGGCGGTGTTCATGCAGTTCCTGCCGCGGATCAAGCAGGCGACCGACGCCGTCATCAACATCACGACCGGCGGCTCGCCGACCATGCCGGTCGAGGAGCGGCTCGCCGGCGTGATGAAGTTCTCGCCGGAAATGTGCTCGCTCAACATGGGCTCGATGAATTTCGCGCTCTATCCGATGGCCGCCCGCTACAAGAGCTGGAAGCACGATTGGGAGGAGCAGTATCTGCTCTCGACCAACGAGACCATCTTCCGCAACACCTTCGCCGACATCGAGAAGATCTCCAAGCTGATGGGCGAGGGGCACGGCACCAAGTTCGAGCACGAATGCTACGACGTCGGGCATCTCTACAATCTCGCGCATGGCGTCGATAAGGGCTGGTTCAAGCCGCCGATCTTCCTGCAGCTCATCTTCGGCATTCTCGGCGGCATCGGCGCCGACATGGAAAACCTGATGTTCATGAAGCGCACCGCCGACAAGCTGTTCGGCGACGATTACCAATGGTCGGTGCTGGGCGCCGGCCGCTCGCAGATCCCGTTCGCCACCCAGGCGGTGATGATGGGCGGCAATGTGCGCGTCGGGCTCGAGGACAGTCTCTATATCGGGCGCGGCCAGCTCGCCAAGAGCAACGCCGAGCAGGTCGCCAAGATGCGGCGCCTGGTCGAGGAGCTCGGCTACCAGGTCGCAACTCCGAAGGAGGCGCGCGAGACGCTCGGCCTCAAGGGTCCGGACCGCACCAAGTTTTGATCGTCTTGGGCGCCGCTGTCGCTCGTTCGCCGGACGGCCGATCCAGTGCTCGCCGCCGCGCGCGACGCATGGACGACCGAGTGTTGCTTGCAGGGTGACCTTCAATGGCCAGATGAGACGATCGTCGATATCTACTGCCACATCTTTCCCGACGAGTTCTTCAAGGAGATGAACCGCATTGCGCCGCGGCTGGGCAATATCGGGGCGCGGCTGCGCGGGGTGAAGAAGCTGTTCGATCTCGATGAGCGGTTTCGCGAGATGGACCAGTTCGGCGATTACCGCGAGATCATTTCGCTGCCGAACCCGCCGATCGAGGACCTTGCCGCCGGCGAGGTCGGACTGAACCTCGCGCGCATCGGCAATGACGCCATGGCCGAGTTGTGCGAGCGCCATCGCGCAGCGCTTTCCGACCTTCGTCGCCGCCGTGTCGATGACCGACGTCGAGGGGTCGGTGCAGGAGGCGCGGCGCGCGGTCAAGGAGCTCGGCGCGGGCGGGATCCAGATTTTCACCAACGTCGCCGGCCGGCCGCTCGACGACCCCGCTTTCGAGCCGGTCTTCGCGACCATGGCGGAGCTCGACCTCCCGGTCTGGCTGCATCCGGCGCGCACCGCGAGCATGCCGGATTATCCCGGCCGAGCAGAAATCGCGTTTCGAGATGTGGTGGTGCTTCGGCTGGCCCTACGACACATCGGTGGCGATGGTGCGGATGGTGTTGAGCGGACTGCTGGACCGGCATCCCCGGCTGAAGATCATCACCCATCATCTCGGCGGAATGATCCCTTACTACGACGGCCGCATCGGCCCCGGTCTGCAGGTATTGGGCAGCCGCACCCTGGACGAGGACTATTCGAGCATCCTGCCGTCGCTCGAACGGCCGCACCTCGACTATCTGCATGATTTCTACGGCGACACCGCGCTGTTCGGCGGCGGCATCCAGGCGTTGCGTTGCGGGCTCGAATTCTTCGGCAGCGACCACGTGGTGTTCGCAACCGACACTCCGCTCGGGCCGATCGCGCCGACGATCGAGGCGATCAAGCGGCTCGACATCGCGGACGCCGATCGGCGCAAGATCTTCGCGGGCAATGCCGAGAAGCTCCTGAACCTGCAATTTTCCTGAACCGGAGGAAGGGAGACCAGCCCTAGACCCATCCCTGCGGCGCCGATGATGGTTTCCAGAACCGTCGATGCGGCTCGATTGCCTCCTGCACCAGCATCGGGCCAATAACCTCGATGCCGTGTGGCGATCTGGCCAGCACTTCGCGGCATGACATCAGGAGCCCGGCTCCCTGAACATTGTCCCTTCGAAACGGACGCATCGCCGCTTCATCAATGCCAAAGACCAGCCGCCGCACGTTGGACCAGTACATCGCCCCTGAACACATCGGGCACGGATCGCCGCTCGCATAGAGAGTGCACCTACCAAGCTCATCCCAGGACAGCACCTTTCCAGCCTTTCGCAACACATTCATCTCGGCATGGGCAGTCCAGTCACAGTCAGTCTGCTGGGTTGAGTATCCCTCTGCGACCACCTCGCCGCGGCCATCCACGATAACGGCGCCGAATGGCCGGCTGCCGCTGTCGACAGCCAGTCGAGCTAAAGCAATAGCGCGGCGGAGATGTGCTTCATCATCTGCAGTCGGATTGCTCATTCGTCAGAATCCTCGGCTCTGGAATAGCTTGCGCCGGTGAACGGTTGCGGCAAATCGCGGTTGGCATGCCTTACGATGGTTCTTGTCCAGTAACGCAGGCCCGTTGACATGGAGCTTGTACAACCTAGCATGCAAATTCACAGTGTTAGAAGTCGGTGATGCGATTGCGAATTGATCTGGGGAGGTCACATGTTTGGCCGCTTGGTTGCGCGAACGATATGTTGGGCTGCTGCGGCGGTCATGATGTTATCTGGGCCGGCAATTGCCCGTAGTCAGGGTGTTACCGAAAATGAGATTCTCATTGGCGCTCTTGGCGCCCTGACAGGGTGCGACCGCTTTCATAGGCGCTCCGGGACGAGATGGCATCCAGTTGGCCGTCGAGCACATCAATGCTGCCGGAGGTGTCAACGGGCGGAAGCTGAAGCTTGCTTTTGAGCACGCCTTTACACCAGCAGAAAGTGTTGCTGCTACGAAGAAGCTCGTTGAGCAAGACAAGGTCTTCGTGTTGGTTTTGGCGTCTGGAAGCACGGGCGCTGCTGCGGCGGCAGATTATGTCCGTGCGGTTGGTGTGCCGACTTACAACATATTTGGTACCACCTCGATTATTCGAGAACCCTTCGCAAACAACGTCTTTCACGGCCAGATCACTGACGGTCCCGCCCAGGCGGAGAAATTCGTGGAGCGCGTGCTTTCAGTGGCGAAGCCGCCCAAGAAGGTAGGAGTGTTGGCTGGAACCTACGCCTTCCCGCAGTCGACTTTCCGGTTCCTGGGGCCTCGATTGAAGGCCGCCGGGTTCGATCCGGTCATTGAGCAGTTTGATCAGGGGGCGCGCGAATTCACCGCGCAACTCGTCGCTTTTGCCCGTCAACGCGTGTCGGCAGTTGCCGTGCTCGGGAGCTTTTCCGAAGCTGGATTTGCGATCAGGCAAGCGCCCGAGAAGGGTCTCCTGGATGTCATGTGGGTGCTTGACGGATCCGGCGTCAACGACGCGATGATTCCAATTATCGGAAGCGATAATACCAAGAGTGTCATAGGGTTTTCGAACTTTCCCTATTTTCACGCTCAGTCCGACGAGCCGATCGCAAAATTCCGCGAGATATGGACCAAGCGGTACGGCGCGCCGCCGGCAGGTCGCCCCAGCATGTATGACACCGTAGCTTATGGCGATGCATACATCGTTGCCGAGGCAATCAAGGCTGCGGGCAGGGACCTCACTTGGGATAGCCTCATCACGGCGTGGAGCGCACTGAGGAACGCCAAGCCTGTCCAACCTTGGAGGTCTGGACGTGGTGTTTCCGGAGAGCTTTTCGTCAAGTGATCACCAGGGCAACAAGCTGATGGGCAACGCCGTGATCAAAGACGGAATTGGCAGGTCGTGCCATAGTCATGGTCTGATCCTGCCGATGATGGAGAGCGCGTCGGGGGCGACTGTCACGCTGTTGACATTGGCGGCCAACCCGATCACGAGCACGGTCATAAACCGCAACTCGGCCGCAAACCGCACAGTGTTTGGATTTAAAGCGGTGCCAGAGGAGGCTTTGCACGTGGCATGACCGTGTCGAATTATTGCCCGCGGTGCAATGCCGAGAACCGTGTAGGTAGACGCTTTTGCGGTGCTTGCGGAGCGGCTCTCCCGCGGCGGTGCGAGCACTGCGGCTTCGTCAACCAGGCGATCGAGCGCTTCTGCGGTGGGTGCGGCTCGGTACTCGAACCGCAGCCGGCAACAACCAGCCCGCCCGCCGAAAACTTGTCACAGGATTTTGGCCGAACGCCGTCAGGTCACAATCTTGTTCGCCGATCTGTCGAGCTACACGTCGCTCGCTGCTCAACGCGATCCGGAGGAGACCCATCGCATTCTTGGACGGTTCTTCGAGGCAGTGGACAGCGCGGTCACGCAGTTCGGCGGTGCTATAGAGCGGCATATCGGCGACAACGTCATGGGCGTGTTCGGCGCTCCGGTGGCGCACGGCGACGACCCCTATCGGGCGGCGATGGCGGCAGGAGCGATTTATCGCGCGGTGAGTGCGGTGAGTGCAGAAATCGACGTCGCCTTGTCCGTTCACATCGGCATTGCCGCCGGCACTGTGATGGCGAGCAGCACGGGGAGCACTCTTAAAGCTGCGTACGGTGTCGTCGGCAGCCCGGTGAACCTCGCCGCTCGGTTGCAGGCGCGCGCTGCGCCCGGCGAGACGCTGGTCTCCGATTTCGTCAGAAATGCAATCGAACATCTGTTCGCGTTCGAAGGAATAGGTGAGGTCGCGATCAAGGGGCTCGATGCGCCGGCGCGTGCGTGGCGCGTGCTCGGCGAGCGTTGCGAGCGAAACATCGACGCTTTGCCATTGGTCGGTCGGCGCGATGAGGTCAAGCTGTTAAACTCTATTCCTCGATGGGGTCGTGGACTCCGGCCGTGGCCGAGTTGCTCTGTGTTCGGGGCGAAGCCGGGATCGGCAAGACACGCCTCATGCAAACCCTTGCGGCCACCGCCCGCGAATTCGGCTTTTCCTGCCATGTCGCGCTCGTGCTCGATTTTGGGGTCGGGCAAGGGCAGGACGCCACTCGCACGTTCGTCGCCAGTCTTCTCGGATTGACTTCGGCCAGTCCGGAGCCGGAGCGCCGCGCTGCGACCGCAAGCGCCATCGCGCGCGGATTTGCGATTGGCGACGACATGGTCTTTCTCGCCGACCTCCTCGATTTGCCGCAACTGCCGGAGCATCGCATGCTCTACGACGCGATGGACAGCGCGGCGCGCAATCGTGGCAAGCAGCGCGTGGCAACCAGCTTGGTTCGCGCCGCGAGTGCGACGACACCGATCCTCTTGATCGTCGAGGACTTGCACTGGGCGGAGCCCACCACGCTTGAGAACCTCGCTGCCATCGCGGAGACGGCGGGCGCGTGCCCGGTCGTTCTCGCGATAACCTCGCGCATCGAGGGAGACCCGCTCGACGACGCCTGGCGCGGTCGCGTGCGCGCAGGAATTACCACGATCGATCTCGGCCCTTTGCGGCCGGAGGAAGCATCCGACTTCGGGCAGCACCTGCCAATTGCGAACAACGCTTTGCTCAAGCGGTGCATCGATCGCGCCGAGGGAAACCCGTTCTTTCTGGAACAGCTTTTGCGCCATACCGAAGAGGGCCCGCAGGCGGACGAGGTGCCGGCTTCGGTCCAATCCTTGGTACTCTCGCGCATGGATCGCCTCGTTCCACGCGACAAGGTGGCATTGCAGACGGCCGCGGTTGGCGGCCAGCGATTTTCCCTCGATCTGGTGCGCGCGCTCGTTCGCGATCCACACTTCGTTCCCGACACTCTCCTGCGGCAGCGGATGATCCGGCCGGACGGCGCCGAGTTTCTATTTGCCCATGCCCTGGTGCGCGATGCCGTCTATTCTTCGCTGACCACGAGCGACGGCGCGCTTTGCACCGCGCGGCCGCGGACTGGTACGAGAATTGCGATGCCGTGCTGCGCGCCGAGCTTCTTGAGCGCGCGAGCGATCCGGGCGCAGCGCGGCATATCGCACGGCGGCGCTCGCGCAGGCGGTCGACTAACACTATGACCGGGCTCTTTTCCTTGCTGAGCGCGGGCGCGCCTCGCGACGACGCGGGCAGACCAGTTCGGTCTCGACGCGCTGCGCGGCGAATATTGCGTGAGGCCGGAAGCGCGCAGGAATTGCTCGGCGCTTTCGAGAAGCGCTCACCGAGGCCGCAAGCGCGCTCGACAGTTGCCGCGCCTATATCGGTATCGCCGCCGCCGATCGCATTTTGAGCAGGCTCGAGCCTGCTCTCTCTGCCCTTGCCGACGCGCAGCGGTTCGCACAGGCCGAAGATCTGGCGGTCGAACGAGCTCAGATTTACTATTATCGCGGAAACATCCTGTTCGCGAAGGGCAAGGCAGACCGTTGTCTCGTTGAGCACCAAGCCGCTCTTGCTGCCGCCGAAGCGGCTGACAGCCCAGAGTGGCGTGCTCGCGCTTCGAGCGGCGTCGGCGATGCGCTTTATTCGTCCTGCCGTATGCGCGCGGCACTCGCAGCGTTCCAGGATTGCGTTGCATTCTGCGACGCTCATGGCTACGGCCGTGTCGCGCTCCCGAACCGCCTCATGATGGGTCATTGCATGATTTATCTGCAGCGCGTCTCCGAGGCGGTCCCGCTCGTTGCAGAGACACGCACCGTGGCGATGCGCGCGGGCAATCCTCACACCGAGATGTTTGCGACGCAATCGCTCGGCGTGGTGATGGCCCAGAGCGGTCAAACCGACGCCGCGATGACCTACCTGTCAGACGCGCTCGATCGGGCGCGAGCGCTCGGAGCGAGACGCTACGAGTTCGCAGCTCCTGAGCCAGCTTGCCGAGTGCGCGCTCTACCAGGGCCGACGCGTCGATAGCTTGCAATTGTCGCAAAATGCGGTCGCGATTTCGCGCGAAGCGGGCATGGGTTTCACCGGCCCCTATGCGCTCGCAGTCCTCGCACGGGCGACAGATGACCCATCGCTGCGGGCGGCCGCTCTCGCGGAGGGCGAGAGTGTGCTCCGCACGGGCAGTGTCGGCCACAACGTCGTGTGGTATTATCGGGTCGCTGGCGATGCGCAACTCGAAGCCGAAAACTGGGCGCAAGCCGCTCGCTGTGCGGACCAGATCCACGCCATCACGTCAGCCGAGCCGCTGCCGCTCGTAGAATTCATCACTGCACGGATCAAGGTATTGTCCGCAGTCGGTCGCGGCGAGCGCGGTCTCCTCCTTCACGACGAGATCGCCCGCCTCATTACGCAAGGCAAAGCCAAGGGTCATTACAGCTGGCTCTCATCCCTGAAGGATGCGAGAGACGCCCTCAGCCGTCGTTGATTACGGGCGATTGCGCTGTCGTCGCGCCTGCCTCGCCGAGATTGCGCTGCGTCGAGCAATCACCGAGACGAAACCCGGTCGGGTCGCCGGTGCCCGGCGCGTCCGCATGACGAAACAACACGACGGCGCCCGCTCTGAGCGCAGCCCAGGCGTCGGCTTCGGCCGCAATCGGCTGACCACCTGCTGGGTGCAACGGGAGCAGTAGGATTGCGCCGAGCGCGCATCGTCGATCGAGCATGGCTTTGATTCCGGAGATCGTAGTTCGCTAAGAGGGGCGTGCGACGTTGAGGTTAGGCTGTTAGAGATATATAGGCTGACCCAGTTAGGTTCATCGGGGGTAGGTTCCCTCGATCTCAATGCGTCGAGGAGACGGCCCGATGCGAACGATGATTGTGGCATTGGCAGTGCAGGGCGCGGTCGTGGCGACTGCGGCGGCGCAGGCAACGAACTATCCAAGCAAACCGATCTCGATCATCGTGCCGGCCGCACCCGGCGGGGTCACCGATGTGCTCGGCCGCACGCTGGCGCAGCGCTTCACCGAAGCCTGGGGCCAGCAGGCCATCGTCGAGAACAAGCCCGGCGCCAACAACCAGATCGCTGCCGAGCACACCACCAAGGCCACGCCCGACGGCCACACGCTCCTGATCGCGCCGGAAACGACTTTCGTTGTCAATCCCAGCCTCTATCCCAAGCTGCCCTATGATCCGGTGAAGGGCTTCACGCCGATCACCGGCCTCGTCACCATCAACCACGCGCTGATCGCCAATCCCGCGCTGCCGGTGCAGAGCGTGAAGGAGCTTATCGCGCTGGCAACGCAGAAACCTGGCGAGATCAATTACGGCACCTTCGGCGCGGGATCGAGCGGCCACTTGAACATGGAGCTGTTCCAGGCGCTTTCGGGCGCGAAACTCCAGGCCGTTCACTACAAGGGCGCCACCCCGGCGATGACCGATGTGGTGGCTGGACATATCCAGATGATGTTCATCAGCGTCGGGAGCGCCGTGCCGCAGTGGAAAGCCAATAACGTCAAGCTGATCGCCGTCGGCGCCGGAAAGCGCATGGCGCTGCTTCCGGAAGTGCCGACGGTGGCGGAAAGCGGATTGCCGGGCTATGAGGCGGTCTCTTGGTTCGGACTGTTCGGGCCACCGGGAATACCCGCCGACGTCGTCGCCAAGATCAGCGGTGAAGTACGTAAGATGTTCGCCGATTCCGAGGTCAAGCGGAGCCTGCTTGAACGTTACTATCTGCAACCGATCGCGGGAACGCCGGAAGAGCTCGCCTCGGCGATCAAGGCCGACGAGCCGAAATGGCGCAAGGTGATCGCCGACGCAAAAGTGAAGGTAGATTAGTTCAAATCCCCAGCAACTTTCGCGCATTGCCTCCGGCAATGGCGGCAATCGTGGTAGTGTCGAATGTCTCCACCGAGGCGACATGGCCGATGGGGTCGTAGTCGGCCATGTCGAACGGGTAATCGGTGCCCATGATGATGCGGTCGACGCCGAACAGCCGCACCAACTCGGCGAGCTGATGGGGCGTGAATACGACGGTGTCGAAATAGACCCTCTTGAGGTAGCTGGTCGGGGGTTGCGGCAGGTCGCCGTGTGAATCCGATCGTGCACCCCAGGCATGATCGATGCGCCCGGAATAAGCCGGCAGATAGCCGCCGCCGTGCACCGCCAGTATCTTCACGTGGGGGTGGCGTTCGAGCACGCCATCGAAAATGAGATAGTGGAGCGCAATCGTCGTTTCGAGCGGGTTGCCGATGACATTGTTGAAATAGAAACGCTCGAACCGCTTGGCGTCGGTGAAGCCGTTGGGATGGATGACCACGAGCGCGCCAAGCTCGTCGGCCTTCTGCCAGAACGGCGCGTAGTCCGGCTCCGAGAGTTCCTTGCCTGCAACATTGGTCAGGATCTCGACGCCCTTCATTGCCAGCGACTTCATGCAGCGCTCGAGCTCGTTGGCCGCTTCCCCGCCGTGGATCAGAGGCACGGTGCCGAGCGCGACGAACCGGTCGGATTTGCGTGACACATACTCCGCGAGTCCGTCGTTGACCATGCGCGAGGCTTGGACGGAGACCTCGAGCGGCACCGTATAGAAGCACTGGTTGGGCGGCGGCATCACCAATTGGACGTCGATGCCCATGGCGTCGAGATCGACAAGGCGCTCATCATAGCCGGTGATGCGGGAGCGGATGTCCTCCTCTTGCTTCTGGCTCAGGGCCCTGGTCTCGTCGTTGGCGAAATGCGCCAGCGGAATCGTGGACATGTCGAGATGCGGCTTGGCGAAGGCGGCGGCCTGCGGGATCGCCACGTGCGAGTGGATGTCCACGGTCATGCTCTTCGGCCGTATCTCGCGTCCCGGCCTGCCGTGCTGGCGCGCCGCGGTGGCCTCGTACTTGTTCCACTGCTGGGTCATCGCTGTTTCCGTGCTTGTCCTGCAACTATTCGGGATCGCGCTGTAGCTAAAACACCCCGAGATGCTGGGATACGATGGCGTCGTCGAGCTTGATTTGGTTGGCCGGTCCCCGAAACACCACGCGCCCGGTATTGATGATGACGATCTCGTCGGCAAGGTCGAGTGTGAGCTTTATGTTCTGCTCGACCAGGATGATCGATTGGCCCTCGGCCTTGAGTTGCGCGATGGTTCGTCCGACCTCGGCCACGAGCTGTGGTGCGAGCCCCTCGGACGGCTCGTCCATCAGCAGCACCCGCGGGTTTCCCATCAGCGCGCGTCCGATCGCCAGCATCTGCTGCTCGCCGCCGGAAAGCGAGCCCGCCACCTGGGAGTGACGTTCCGACAACCGTGGAAACAGCTGGAACACACGCTCCAGCGACCATCCGGGCATGCTGCCGTTCCTGAGGGATTGCGCTGCAACCATCAGGTTCTCGCGCACGGTCAGCGTGCGGAACATCCGACGTCCTTGAGGAACCAGACAGATGCCTTTGCGCGCGATCGTATCAGGCGACAAGCGAGCGACCGGTTCGCCGAACAGGCTGATCGAACCGCGTCGGGGCTCGAGGAAGCCCATGATCGTCGACATGCAGGTCGTCTTGCCGGCGCCGTTGCGTCCTAGAAGGCCGAGCAGCCGTCCTGGTTGCAACGAGAACGAGACGCCGTGCAGCACATGGCTGTCGCCGTAATAGGTATCGACCCCTGACATCTCGAGCGCGTCAGTCGCCAAGGTACACCTCTCGGGTGCGGGGATCGGCGACCACCTCCGCGCGGGTTCCCTCGACGATGATCTCGCCGTAATGCAGCACGGTGATGCGTTCGGCAAATGCCAATGCGGTGTCCATGTCATGCTCGATCATGACAATGGTGACGTCGCGCGGAATGGCGTCGAGCAGCGACCGTACCGCCTGCCGCTCGGCTTGGGAGAGGCCGGCGAGCGGCTCGTCGAGGAGCAGCACCTTCGGCCTCTGCGCCAGCGCCATCGCCAGCTCGAGCCGGCGCCGTTCGCCATAAGAAGTCTCGACCACGATGCGCTCGGCGCTGTCACCGAGTCCGACACGTTCCAGCGCGTCGCGCGCGGCATCATAGAGGTCGCGATTGTCGCTCAGGACCGACCAGGGATTCCAACGCCGTCCGTCCAGGCCCAGGAGTGCCAGCACGACATTGTGGACGAGCCGTTCGCGCGGGAACAGCGTGAGAATCTGATAGGTGCGCGCAAGTCCGAGATGCACGCGGTGCTGCGTGCGCATTCCCAGCAGCTCCTGTCCGAACAGCCTCACCGATCCGCCATCCGCTGTGAGGTCGCCGGTGACGAGATTGAACAAAGTGGTTTTGCCGGCCCCGTTCGGCCCGATGATCAACCGCCGCTCCCCGGGCATGATGGAAAACGATACGTCCTTGGTTGCGGGAAGTCCGCCGAAGCGTTTGTCGAGATGGGCGATCTCGAGCGCCGGCGTGATCATTGCGCCGGCTCCGACGCAGTGCCGAGCGCCGCCGCTTTGCGGCCTTTGATCCGGTTGCGAGCTCGCCGCCACAATTGCGTGCAGCCCGGAACGAGGCCGTACGGCATGAACATGATCACGACCACGAAAATCACGCCGAGCAGCATGTTCCAGCGTTCCACATAGGTGGAGGCGACGTTCTTGACCAGCGTGATGATGGCCGCACCGATGATCGGTCCGGTGAGCGTGCTGGCGCCGCCCAGGATGGCCATCAACAGGATCTCGGCGGATTGCTGCAGTGAGAGCGCATGCGGGCTCAGAAACAGGTTGTAGTAGACATAGAGAATGCTGGCGACCGAGCCCCAGAAGCCTGCCATGACGAAAGTGAGCAGTTGGATCAGCCACACATTGTGCCCGAGCATGCGCATGCGCCGGGGCTGATCGCGGGTACCCATGAGGCTGGCGCCGAAGGCCGAGCGCGAGAAGCGCCAGATGAAGAACAGGGCGATCGCGAACACGATCAGCGTGAAATAATAGAAGCTCGAAGCGTCCCGGATGTCGAAGCCGAACGGCATCGGCCGGGCAGGATGCCGGATTCCATTGTCCCCGCCGGTGAGATCGTTGGCCCGGTAGGCTACGCCCCATACGATCTGACCGAGCGCCAGCGTGATCATGATGAAGCCGAGACCGGGCGCTCGCAGTGACAGCACGCCGAAGAAAGCCGCTGCAAGCGTGGAGAGGGCGAGCGCGAAGATCGCGGCGGTAAGCTGGTCGTGACCGGCGACGGTGGCGAGGATGCAGGCGTAACCGGCAATGCCGAGATATCCGGCATGGCCGAGCGACACCATCCCGCCATAGCCGAGCATCATGTTGATCGAGAGGGCGAACAGCGCGTAGATCAGCACTTGGCTCGCCATGTTGACGTAGAACTCGTTGCCGATGATCCACGGCAGGATCGCCAGGATCACTGCGCAGACAGCGAGCGCGATGGCGGTGCGGCGCGTCATATCTGCGCCCGGCCGAACAATCCCTGCGGCAGGAACACCAGCACCAGCAACATCGGCAGGAACAGGACGAAATAGGCGAGATCGGGCACCAGCGCGATGCCGAAATTGTAGAGAAAGCCGATGATGAAACTGCCGACGAAGGCGCCGAGCAGGCTGCCGGCGCCGCCGAGGATCACGACGATCAGCGCCAGCGGCAGCATGTCGGTGTCGAGGCCGGGATAGGCATTGAGAGATGGGCCCGCCCAGTACGCCGCCGATGCCGGCGAGCGCGGCGCCCAAGCAGAAACACCGTGGTGAACAGCCGCGACACCGGAATGCCGACGCCGCGCGCCATCTCCATGTCGTCGACGCCGGCGCGGATCATGGCGCCGAGCCGCGTTCGCTCCATCAGCAAATAGAGCGCGACCGCCGCCGACCAGCGCGATGCACGAGCACGACCAGCCGGTAGGTCGGGAAGGCATAGCCGGCAACGCGCAGCGGCGGGCGCAGCGACTGCGGCGCCGGCAGCGGCATCGGATCGCCGGTCCAGACCAGCAGGCAGATGTCGGCGATGATGAAAGAGATGCCGAGCGTCACCAGCACCTGGCCCTGCTCGTTGCCGGCGAGCCGCGCAGCATGAAGCGCTCGATCAGGATGCCGAGCAGGCCGACGCCCAGTCCGCGCGAGCGATCGCCGCCAGCCAGAAATGCAGCTTGAGCTGCAGCAGCGATGGAGCCGAAATAGGCGCCGAGCATGAAGAAAGCGCCATGCGCCAGATTCGGAATCCGCATCAGCCCGAAGATCAGCGAAAAGCCGGACGACAGCATGAACAGCAGGCCGCCGAAGGCCACGCTGTTCAGCGTCTGGATGATCCAGAACTGCCACTGCATGAGTTCAGTGTCCCGCGGCGGACCGCGGCCGGCGCGGTCACTGGCTCGCAGATTGCGTGCCGGCGGGTAGTCGCGCGAGTAGACCGGGTTCTTCAGGAACTCGTCCTGCTTGTAGGTCCAGAACTGGCTCGACGTCCGGATAGGTCTTGACGACGGCGTTGACCAGCTTGCCGCCCTTCTTCTCGACCTTGCGGATGTAGACTGTTGCCGACGACGTTGCCGAGCTCGTCGAAGCGCACCGGCCCGCGCAGCGTGTCGGGCACCTTGGCCTCCTTGCAGCGCCTTCATGAATGCCGGCTTGTCCTCGATCTTGCCGCCGATCGCCTTGAGCGCGTGGTCGAGCACCTCGCCGCACAGATAGGTCTCGGCCGCATAGACGCCGGGATCGACCTTGTAGTCGCGCTGGATCGCCGCGACGAACCGCTTGTTGATCGGGAAGTCGAGCTCGGCCGAGTACCAGTTGCCGGTGATGGCGCCGAGCGCGTCGTCGCCCATCTGCTGCAGCAGCAACTCGTCGACCGGCGTGAAGCCGCCGAGGATCTGGACCTTGTTGCCGTATTCGCGCAGCTGCTTGATGAACTTGAAGCCGTTCGAGCCGGCATGCCCGGTATAGACCGCGTCCAGGTTCGGCTTGAGTTGCGAGATGTAGGTGCCGTAGTCGGGCGCGTTCAGCGGCGTGAACAGCTTCTGCACCACCTTGCCGCCGTTGTCCTCGAACACGCGCTGGAAGCCGGCGACGTTCTCGTGGCCGAAGGCGAAATCGTCGGCGAGCACGGCCACGCGCTTGAACTTGAGGTCCTTGGCGGCGTATTCGCCGAGCGGATGGCTCGGCTGCGCCGACGTGCAGCTCGGCCGCACGAACCACGGATTGGGCTTGCGCTGCGTCATGTCCTCGGCGCCGGCAACCGAAGGATCGGCGTCTGCGACGAGCGGATGTAGTCGTCGATCGCGAGCGCCTCGAAGCGGCGAGCGGGCCGATGAGGCACGGAGACGTTGCAGCGCTCGACCAGTTCCTGCGTCTTGGTGCGCGCCTGCGCCGGATTGCCGGCGGTGTCGGCGGTGTGCAGCTCGACCGGCCGCCCGGCCAGCATGTTGTTGCGCTCCTTGAAGAAGACGGTGAGGCCCTGCTCCATCTGAATGCCGCCGGAGGCGAGCGGGCCGGTCTTGACGGTGAGAAAGCCGACGCGGATCGGGCCGGCCTGGGCGTGCACGTGGCGCGTTGAGGCGCTCGCGAGGCTGGCGCCGCCTCGCCATGCATTGCCCTTCATGGTCATCGACGTGTCCTCCGGCGTTCGTGACAGTCATTCGGCATGTTCCATGCTCACCGATTGCGTGGTGGTTCATCGCCTTTCGGCCGCCTTTGGACGCTGCGATGAAGGCGCGGCTGCAGTGCGCTCAAATGCCGAGATAGCTCGATTTGATCTCCTCGTTGGCCCACAGTTCCTGCGGCCGTGCCGAATAGACCACCTGACCCTTGCTCATCACGTGCACGTAGTCGACGAGCTTGAGCGCCAGGGCGGCGTTCTGCTCGACCAGCAGGATCGAGAGGCCTTCCTCTTTCAGCTTTCCGATCGCCTCCCAGACGCCCTGGATGATGATGGGCGCGAGCCCTTCCGAGGGCTCGTCCATGATCAGGCAATCCGGGTTGGTCATCAGCCCGCGGCCGATTGCGAGCATCTGCTGCTCGCCGCCCGACAAGGTCTTGGCGCGCTGGCGGCGCCGTTCCTGCAGACGCGGGAAAGAGTGCGTAGACCCGCTGCAGGTTCCAGCCATGACGATCGGGACTGCGCTCGGCGACCAGCAGGTTTTCCTCGACGCTCAGGGTCGGGAAGACGCGCCGCCCTTGCGGAACGAGCCCCATCCCGCTGCGCACGGTTTCGAACGACGAGACCTCGGTGATGTCGACGCCCTTGAAGACGATCCTGCCCCGGCGCGGCGGGGTGAATCCCACGATCGAATTGACCAGCGTCGTCTTGCCGACGCCGTTGCGTCCGAGCAGCCCCAGTATCTGCCCCTGCTGGAGCTGCAAGGACAGCCCCTGGAGAACGTAGGCGTCTCCGTAATAAGTGTGAATGTCGTCGACTTCCAGTATCGCCATGAAATCAGCCGGTCCCCAGATAGATTTCCTGCACCTTCTCGCTGCGGCGGATTTCTTCCGTTGATCCCGCTCTCCAATATCTCGCCGAAATGCAGGACCGAGATGTGATCCGCGACGTCGAACACGACGTCCATGTCATGCTCGATGAGGAGAATCGCGAGGCCCGGATCCAGCCGCATGAGAAACTGTGCCATCTCGGACGACTCGCCTGACGAGAGGCCGGCGGCCGGTTCGTCCAGCAGCAGGATTTTCGGGTCGCTGGCGAGACCGAGGACGATCTCGAGCTGACGTTGCTCGCCGTGCGAGAGATAACGAACCTGCGTGTCCTTGCGATCGAGGAAGTCGGCCTGCTCCAGGAGACGATGGGCCTGCACGTAGAGATCCCGGTACGACGATAGAAATCGCCACATCACGAATTTCGTTTTTCGCACCCCCTCGATCGCCAGCAGCACGTTGTCCAGCACGGTCAGCTTGGGGAACAAGCTGGTGATCTGGAAGGTCCGCGCCATTCCCAATGCGGTGCGTCGATGGCTGGGCCAGCTGGTGACGTCCTGGCCGAACAGCAGGACCTGTCCCGACGACGCTGGAAAAATGCCGGTGATGAGATTGAAGAGCGTCGTCTTGCCGGCGCCGTTCGGCCCGATGATGGCCTTGCGGT
The DNA here is from genome assembly GCA_963831225.1 of uncultured Alphaproteobacteria bacterium. Taxonomy (GTDB): domain Bacteria; phylum Pseudomonadota; class Alphaproteobacteria; order Rhizobiales; family Xanthobacteraceae; genus VAZQ01. The sequence goes on along the minus strand of CAWHPT010000061.1, from coordinate 98,438 downwards.
CTCCCGGCATGATCTCGAGCGTCACGTCGCGCACGGCGTGGAGGCCGCCAAAACTCTTGGACAGGGCCTTGAGCTCCAGAACAGGTTGCCCGCCGTGCGTCGCGCGTGCCCTGTATTCACGCGATGTCCTTTTTGGAAGGGGAGGCCGGGGCCGTTGCGCAGGGTCCCGGCGTCATCAGATTGCTGATCAGCAGAATTTGCACGGCGGGAAATCGCGGCTGTAGACCGGCTGCTTCAGGAACGCTTCCTTGCCGTAGGTCCAGAACTGCCCGACATTCGGATAGGTCTTGATCACAGTGTTCCAGAGTTCCTCCTTGTCGTACCCGAACATCTTCTTCTTCTCGACCTTCTTGATGTAGATGTTCTGAACCGGGTTTCGCATGTCGTCGATGCTGACGGGCCCGCGGATCGAGTCCACCTTGAGGGCGGCCAGCTGCTTGATGAACGCCTCGGCGCCCGGAAACTTTCCGTTGTTGTTCTTCATGACCTCGTGAATCATCTGGGCGGTCGTATAGTTGCTCTCCGAATAGTAGGAGGGAACCTTGCCGTATTTTGCGCGATACTTCTTCACGAAGGCCGCATTCTTCGGAGTGTCCAGCGCGGCGCTGTACTGTAGAGCCGACACGTGGCCGATGACCTCGTCGCCCATCGAGGGCAACACGAACTCATCATAGCTTGTCCCGCCGCCGATGACCGGCTTCCTGTTTCCGGTCGCCGCCAACTGCTTGGGAAACTGCAGTGACATCGGCCCCACCATGAGCGTGAAGATCGCATCCGCGGCCTGCTTCATGGTCGGGAGGTAGGGTCCAAAGTCTTTGGTCCCGATCGGGGGCCAGATTTTCTGGATGATCTGGCCGCCACAATCCTCGAAGGCTTTCTGGAAGCCGCCGATGACCTCGTAGCCGAAGGCATAGTCGGCGCCGATGGCGACAATTTTCTTGTATCCCTGCTCACAGGCCCATTGCCCGAACGGATGGCTGGGCTGCGAGCTCGTCCAACCGGTCCGGATGAAATAGGGATACTTGCCGAGGTCGCGCTGCGTCAGGTCATCCGCCGCCGAGATCGGGGCGATGTAGACCGTCTTCTCGCTCGTGCTCACCGGCGCCAGCGCGTAGCCGGTCGACGCCAGCAGGCCGCCGACGAACATATGGACCTTGTCCTGCAGGATCAGTTTCTTGGCTTTGGTGACCGCCGTGTCCGGCTTGGCCTGCTCGTCCTCGACGATGAACTTCACCTGCGCCCCGCCGAAGTCGTTCTTGACCTCGTCCAGGTACATCTGGAAGCCATCGACCATGTCCTTGCCGACCTGGGCGAAGATGCCGGTCGTCGGCGCCAGAAAGCCGATACGCAGCTCCTCTGCATTGGCGGTCGAGCGCGCGCTCATGCCGGGCGCCGCAAGGCAGATCCCCAACAGCATCGCACCGACCCATCGTAGTAAGGTGCATTTCATGGTCCCACCTCCGTTGTTGTCGTGGCCTCCGCTCTTTTCAGGAAGACACGGTTGACAATTTCTTCTGATCCTTGGCGTTCCTCGAGGACGTTCGCCGCTGGCGAAGTTGCTGCGGAATGCCCATCAGGCCGGTTGGAAGATACAGGATGGTCAGGACGTAGACCGCACCCAATACGTACTGCCACCAGGGAACCAGCGTGCTGAGATACTCCCGCAATCCAAAAACGATGCCGGCACCGATGACGCCGCCGACCAGCGTTCCCGCACCCCCCAGAACCGCCATGAGAAGCGCATCCACCGACGTGGTCAAGAACAACGTTCTCGGGGCTCACGATGCCGGCAGTATGTGCCCACAAAACCCCGGAGAGCCCGCCGAAGCCGCCCGCGATGACGAAGGCGATGTATTTGTGCAGCCAGGTGTTGTAGCCCAAAATCTGCATGCGAAGCTCGCGTTCGCGGATCCCCGCCAGACTCCGTCCGAACGGCGACTGGACGAGGATGTACATTAGCAGCAGCGATACAGCAAAGAAACCGAACACCAAATAGAAGAAATTGACCTCGTTCGAGAGGTCGATGCCGAAGCTGGGACGAGCCGACAGATTGATTCCGTTGTCGCCGCCGGTGAGGGAATTCCACCGGTACGCCAATCCCCACACGCATTGCCCGAGCGCGAGCGTGATCATCAGAAAATAGACCCCGGTCGCTCGGATGGCGAGCAAGCCGAAAACGGCCGCCAATGCCGCCCCGATCAAAATTCCGAGAACGACCACCAGCCAAAAATCAATTCCCAGCCCGAACTGATATCTCGTGGCGAGAATCGCGGTCAGGTACGCACCCACGCCGAGATAGGCGGCTTGACCGAGCGACGCGAGGCCGGTGAAGCCGAGCAGAATGTCCAAGCTCATCACCAGAATGGAGAAAGCCAGGGCGCGCGTGGCGAGCAGGGTGACGAAAGAGTTGGTGTTCGGAACGATGACTCGCAATGGCGACCAGGGCTGCGACGACCACCAGGACTTTGATCTGCCGGCTCGTCATCGGTCCTCGCTCATTCCCGGCCGAACAGTCCCGTCGGCTTTACCGCCAAGATCAAAGCCATCGGCGCGTACAGCGTGAAATAGGAAATCTCCGGGAACAGGGCCTTTCCGAAGTTGTCCGCCAGCCCGACGAGCAGTGCTCCGATCGCAGCCCCGCCGAGGCTTCCCATCCCGCCGATGATCACCACGGCGAATGCGATCGGCAGCATCTCGAAGTCCAATCCCGGATAAATCCCCAGGAAGGCCCCGCCGATCACGCCGCCCAATGCCGCCAGGAACGCGCCCAAGGAGAAAATCAGCATGGAAATACGCGAGGTGTTGATTCCCACGCCGCGCGCCATTTGCGCATCATCGACGGTCGCGCGAACCGCCGCCCCCATCCGGGTCTTTTCCATGACCAGCCACAGGATCGATGCCGATTGCCAGCGCCATTGCAATCATGAAGACCCGATACAGCGGAAAATAGAGCCCGCCGATCACGACGCTCGTTGTCAACGCATCGGGCGGGTTGATGTCGAAGTTGTTGCCGGTCCAGATATCCAGCGCCGCCTGCTGGAACAGAAACGCAAAGCCCACCGTCAGCAAGACCTGCCGCAACGGGTCGAACCCCAACGGTCGCAGGAACATGCGTTCCATCAGCAGGCCGACCACGAGCGATGGTCAACGCCGCCACCGGAATCGCCAGCAGCCAGGAGCCCGTCGTCCAGATCACGGAGAGCGCGACATAACCTCCCAACAGGAAGTAGGAGCCGTGCGCGAGATTGACGATCCGCATCACGCCGAAGATCAGCGAGAGACCGCTGCCCACGAGGAAGAGAAGGGCGCCGTAGGAAATGCCGTTGAAGGCCTGGATCAGCCAGAACTGGGCATTCATCCCCGAACCCTTTCGTCATCGAGAAATCATGATGAGCATAACGTGGGATCTCTCGAACCGACAGCCGCCAGATGCCGCAGGAAGCACTCCTGCCTCCGTGAGCTTGGCGTGCCCCTTTAGACCAATAGTATGGTACGTTCACCGCCGTCACAAATTCCACCGCCAACCAGAACAACCTGCGGCCGAAGCAGAGAGCGATCTCGGTTCATGAGGGGAGGGCACGTGTGAAACTGTTTTCGTTCTGGCGCTCGCTTGCGACCTTCCGCGTGCGGATCGCGCTCAACCTCAAGGGACTGGAGCCGGACGAGGTCGTCGAGATCGACCTCATCAAGGGCAAGCAGCGCGAGGATGCATTTCGAAAGGTAAATCCGCAGATGCTGATCCCGGCGCTGGTCGACGGCGAGGGGCCGGTGCTGTTCCAATCGCTCGCCATCATGGAGTATCTCGACGAGACCCATCCGCAGCCGCCGCTCTTGCCCGCAGGTGCGCGCGCACGGGCGCGGGTGCGCGCCCTCGCGCAGATCGTCGCTTGCGACTCCCATCCGCTGCTGGTGCCCCGGGTGCGGGAATATCTCGAGCACGAGCTGAAGCTCGACGAACCGACGCGGCTCGAGTGGATTCACAACTGGATCGGCGAGGCGTTGAAGGCGCTGGAGGCCAACCTTTCCGGCAGCAGGGAGACCGGCCGTTATTGCCAGGGTGACGCCATCAGCATCGCCGATATCTGCCTGGTGAGCCAGGCCACCGGAGCGACCTTCTTCAAGTACGATCTCGCCCCGTTTCCGACCGTGCGGCGGATCGTCGATGCCTGCATGCAAAACGACGCCGTCGCCCGTGCCCATCCGCTGAAGCAGCCGGGGGCACCGCGGTCCGTTTGATCATGCCGCCCATGCCCATGCCCGATGCTGTGAGCTCTTACCCCGCAACGTGAGTGACCCATGCGACTTGCAAGCTTCAAGGCGAACGGCCGCACCAGCTATGGCGCGGTGACCGACAAAGGCATCATCGATCTCGGCCGCAAGCTCTCCAACTATCCGACGCTGCTCGATGTGTTTCGCGCGCAGGCGATCGCGGACCTGCGCTCGGCGGCGAGCGATCCGCCCGACTTTGCCGCCGATGCCGTGGAAATGCTGCCGCCGATCCTGGCCCCGGACAAGAACATCTGTGTCGGAATCAACTATCCGGACCGGAGCGCCGAGTACAAGGACGCCCGCGAAGCGCCGAAATATCCCAACCTGTTCTGCCGGTTTCCCACCTCGCTGGTCGGGACCGGCCAGCCGATCGTGCGGCCCAAAGTGTCGGACAAGTTCGATTATGAAGGCGAGGTGGTGCTGGTGATCGGGAAGGAAGGCCGCCACGTTCCGCGTGAGCAGGCGTTGGGCATGATCGGCGGTGTCACGCTCGGCAACGAAGGCAGCGTCCGCGACTGGCTCCGTCACGGCACGCTGAACGTGACCCAGGGCAAGAATTTCGATCGCTCGGGAAGTCTCGGGCCCTGGATCGTCACCAGCGACGAGCTCGACCCTGCGAAACCGCTCCATCTCACGACCCGCGTCAATGGCGAGTTGCGGCAGGACGACCGCACCGATCGGCTGACGTGGGGCTTCGCCTGGCTGATCAACTACATCAGCACGTTCGCCACGCTCAAGCCGGGGGACCTGATCTGGACCGGAACGCCGACCGGCGCCGGCGTGCACAGAAACCCGGCGGTGTGGCTCGAGCCGGGCGATGTCGTCGAGGTCGAAGTGCCCGAGATCGGCGTGCTGCGCAACGAGGTCGCAGACGAGACGTGAGCGGGGTGGCGCCTCGCAGCATTCGCGCTCTCACGATGTCAAACAGCAAATCTCGTTGCCGCGGCGCCACGGCGCCCGGGGCTTGAAGCATTCCTTGTGGCCGTCCCGATGTAAGGGGCGGCGGAGCGCCGAAAGGCGCAAACAACTGCCGCGCTGGGCGAGGCGCGGCGCGCACCCAGCCCGGGTGCGCTCGCCTTCCGGCGCTCCACCTTGGCGCTTTTTGATCCGGGTGCCGCATACTTCCCACTCCGGCATTTGCGCCGAAGCTTCTAGCGATGCTTCGCGGCCGGGTCGTAGTGCCCGACGGGCGGTATCCGGACCTCCCGAGCCCGCGGTTACGAGCCGCGGCCGCAGGACGCCAACTCTCGCTCCGTATTCAGGATCGTCTCTAGAAACGGCCCCTCGATGAGCGAGACAGGGACATCCTCGCACATATTCGTTTCGAAGTCAATAACTATTTACAATGTGTAGCGACCCCGTGTTGCGCAAGGCGCAGACGACCCAGACACAAGACCACCACGCAGCGCGTCTACTGTGCCTTGCGCACGCGGTCTCGGAGATCGTGTGCGCACCACGAGCGCTGCGGCAAAATCAGCTGGAGTGCGAAGCACTCCGGCTGAGCCGGTCAGTGCATCAATTGCGTGACCTTGCCGTCCTTCGCGCGGCCCTGCGCATAGTATTGGCCGATGTTCCTCATCAGCGCTGCGTCCGACACCGAGTAGATCACCGCGTCGGTGTTGCCGGTGTTGATGTGGCGCCGCCAGAGAAAATTCGGCACCACGAAGATGTCATTGCGGCCCCATTGCAGGCGCTTGCCGCCGACCTCGGTGGCGCCGCTGCCTTCGATCACCACGTAGAAGGTGCCGGCAGTCTCGCGCTTGAGCTCGGTTTCCTCGCCCGGCCGCAGCAACTGCGCTGCATAGTTCATGGTCTTGAACACGGGCGCCCCGGTCACCGGATTGACGAAGTCGACCTTGATGCCCTCGTGCGGATCGCCCTTCTGGTCGCGCAGGCTGTGCAGCGTCTCCTGCACGTCGGCACCGCGATAGTGGAACAACGGTGCCGGGCTGTGACCGACGCCGCGCTGGTGATCGACGAAGGTCGGCATCAAGCCGCCGCTGCCGTAGAGCCTGCGCGAATAGCCCTCGCTGTGGGTGGTGGCCTGAACTTTGACGTTGCCCTTGGCGCCCGGCATATCGTGGTCCACCCAGGCCGCGTCGAGGAACTCCATCAGCGGCCAATCCAGCATGTCGATCCAGATCACCGGCTCCCCGGAATTGTTGCCGTGGTCGTGCCAGGTGCCATTCGGCGTGAGAATGAGGTCGCCGCGCGAGGCGGTGCAGCGCTCGCCTTCGACCACGGTGTAGCCGCCCTTGTCGGAGAGGATGGTGCGGCTGGCATTGGGCGAATGCAGATGCACGGGCGCGACGTCGCCAGGATTGTAGATCGAGATCGCGCACCGGATGGTGTTGGTGACCTGGAGCCGGCCATTGAGTCCGGGATTGAGCAGCAGGATGCTCTGGCGATCGGCGAATTCGATCGGCGACACGTCCGCCTTGCGCGCGATCTCCGAGATGCGGTGCAGGTAGGGACTGAATTCGTTCCATTGCCAGAGATGCGGAAGCGTCTTCATCTGATTGGCTGCGACCCGACCGGAAGCAAGCTGTCCACTTCCTTCTCCGCCGGTCTCGCTGAACCAGGGGCGTTGCGCGGGGGCGTTCGCCTGCGTGCGCACCCAGACATGATGCTCGGCGGCATCCGCGTTGATCGCTTCCATCATCTCGCGCGCCTTGTTGGAGAGCCCGGCGGGAGCTTGCTTCGACGCGGTGGCGGAGGCGGCGGTCATGACGTTTCTCCTGCGTTTTTTCGAGATCGTCGAGCGACTGTGCGCTTGGACCTCACTCACGGCGTAGGGGTGGGTTGGCCCTAACGTACAGGTTGTCCCGGGGCATTTGCAATCGAGGCAAGCGGTGTCGAAGCGGCATCCCGGAACGGCAATGCGGTCATCTCGCCGCCAGGAAATCCTCGATCGCGCGCGTGAAAGCCTGCGGCCGATCGAGGTTGGAGATGTGCCCGGCGCCGGGAAGCTCCACATAGCGCGAGCCGGGCAGCGCCTCGTTGAGCTTGCGCATGGCCGCCGGCGTGATGCCGTCCTTCTCTCCGGCCATGAACAGCACCGGGCGTGTCACCGTCGAGACCGCGGCGGCGTAGTTGTGGTCGGCCAGCGCCGCGGCACAGCCGATGAAACCATCGACCGGCGTAGCTCGCACCATCTGACGGACCCTGTCGAGATAGGGCGGATTGTCCTTGATGATGTCGGGCGGAAACCAGCGCGTGACGGTGGGCTCGACCAGCGCGTCCATGCCTTGCTTCTCGGCGATGGCGATGCGCTCCTCCCATTGCTGCGCGCTGGCAGGCGTCGACTGGCAGGGCGAATCGCAGACGATCACCCGGTCGACCCGGCCGGGATGCTTTCTGGGCGAGGCCGAGCGCAGTGGCGCCCCCCATCGACAGTCCGGCGAAGTGCGCTTTGCCGATTGCGAGTGCGTCCATCAGCGCGACAGCGTCGGCAATCAGCGTTTCGAACCGATAGCGCCCTCCGGGTGCTTCGGTCGCGCCGTGTCCGCGCTGATCGTAACGCAGAACGCGATGGCCGCTGCTCAGCGCCCGCGCCTGCTCGTCCCACATCGCCAGGTTGGTCGCGAGCGAATTGCTGAAGATGAGCCAGGGCGCAGCTTCGGGTCCTTCGACCTGATAGTTGATGGCGATTCCGTTGGCCTCGATCTGCATTGAAACTCCTTCAAATTGCGCGCTGCTGCCGTGCCGATTGCGCGCCCAGAAAGTCCTCGAGCAGCGCCAGCAGCGCGGCCGGCGCCTGCGCCGGCATCATGTGCACGGCGTCGATCAGCTCGAAACGTGCGCCGGGAATGGTGTGTGCGAACTGCTCGCTCGCGGCCGCCGAGCGTACCTGGTCGAAGCGCCCGGCGACGACCATGGTCGGCCGGCCAATGTCCCTGGCGAGGTGGGTCACATTGGGACGGGCGATCGCCCGATTGAGCGAAGCGAAGCAGACGGGGTCATGCGCGAGATAGCGCCCGCGATAGACCGCATAAGCGGCGCGGTCGCCGATGTCCGGCGGCCACGACCTGTCGAGCGTGATGGGGATCGCCTTGCGCAAGCCTTCGCGCTCGGCGAGCCCGGCGCGCTCTTCGAGTGCCGCCACCCGGCTCGGATCGGCGCCGGTGAATGGATTGCAGAACACGAAGCTCGCGATCCGGTCGGGATGCCGGGTCATGTAGATCAGCGCCTGCATGGTCGCGGCGGCGACGGTGACGAAATGGTAGGGCGGCGGCAACGCGCTCTCCTGCAGCACCGCCTCCAAGTCCTCGACGAGGAGCTCGGTCGTGATCGGCTGGCGCACTTTTTCACTCAGTCCGGACCCGCGCTGGTCGTAACGCAGCGTACGGTATCGCGAGCTCAGCGCGGGGAAGATGCCGTCCCAGCTCTCGAGCGTGCCGCCCATCTCGTGCAGAAGCACGACCGAGGGGCCATGTCCGGCAAGCTCGAAACGGATGCTGATGCCGTTCGCGTCGATCCAGGGCACGGGGTATCTCCTTGCTCGCCGGGATAGAGGCATGGACGCTTGCAAAATTCAACACGGCGCCCGCCGGCGTGGCCTTCGTCATCGTCAGCGCTATGAGCGTCGGGTAGGGTGGGCACGGCGCGGACTTCATTGCTTCCGCGTGGGCAAAATCGCGTAGCGCCGTGCCCACGCGGAAACGACCTCGCAGGCGATTTTGCCCACCCTACGCCGCCCTGCAAAATTCAACACGAGCGGGTGAGGGTATTCCGTAGAGGCGAATTGATGACATCAGCAGCACGCCGGATCGACGTCCATTTTCACCTGATTCCGCCGTTCTACAGCGACGCGGTCTATGCCGCGGGCCGCGGTCCCGCCATCGGCAAGTATCCGGATTGGACCCCTGCGCTCGCGCTCGATGTCATGGACGCCCACGGCGTCGAGGTCGCGCTCACCTCGCTGGCGCAGCCCGGGGTCGGATTTGGCACGCAAGAAAGCGCGCAGCGCTTGGCGCGGCGCTGCAACGAATATGCCGCCGAGCTGGTGGCACGCTGGCCCCGGCGCTTCGGTGCCTTTGTCACCGTCCCGATGTGGAGCACGCAAGGCGCGCTCGATGAGATCGCCCACTGTCTCGATGTCCTCACTTTCGATGGTGTTTCGCTGTTCGCGAGCTACGGCGGCAAGTTCCTGGGCGATCCGGCGTTCGATCCCGTGCTCGAGATGCTGAACGAGCGCGCCGCTGTCGTGTTCGTCCATCCCGGCCTGCATCCCTCGAGCCAGGGGCTTGCACTGGCGTGGCCGGGCTTCGTGATGGAATACCTGTTCGACACCACGCGTGCGGTGGTGAACCTCGTTTTCTCCGGCGCGATCGAGCGTTTCCCGCGCGTTCGGTTCATCCTGCCGCATGCCGGCGGGCTGGTGCCCTATTTCGCCTGGCGGCTCTCGGTATCGCCGATGATCGACCAGCGGCTGCCGCAACTCTCGCGCGATCAGATCCATGCCGGCCTGGCGCATTTCTGGTACGACAACGCGCTCGCGCCGGGGGAACAGACGTTCGGCGCGCTCGATCATGTCGCGCGGCCGGAGCGCATCGTGTTCGGGACCGACTATCCGTTTGCCAATCCGCGCGTGATCGCCGAGGCCGTGCGCACCCACGAATCCGGGTTCCTGCCGGATGCCAGGCGCACCGCCATCGATCGCGGCAATGCGCTCGCGCTGTTCCCGAAGCATGCTGGTAGCCCGGATGAAGCGTGAGCGAAATCCGGGCCTTGCTCCATGCGGGCTACACGACTGCTCATCCGCGGGTCACCGCAGGTGGCCCGCGGGTGCCGCCATTGCCTCGACCAGCGGCGCCAAATTATCCGCGTGCTCGATCGACCACACCCGTTGCGCCAACTCCTGCGCACGTTCCGCCCCGAGCACCGGGCCGACGAGATCGAGAAACTTCGCCTGAAGCCCCGCATCATCGAGCGGGACGATGCGCGAGCCCAGCGCCTCGTCGGCCTGACGCGTGAAAGTGCCGCGCGCGGTCGTGACCGAGACCCGGGCGGGACGCAGTTGCGGATAGAGGCGGTCGATCTCGGGCGGCGCCGTGACGTGGAGCATGCGTGCGATCGCCGCAAAGGATGGATCGCGCCGGTTGGTCTCGCTGAAATGCTCGAACCTGATGGCGCCGAATTTCAGCGCGAGCCCCATCAGATAGGGAAAGCTCAGCTGCGCGCTGGCGAAGTCGTCCCATCCGGTCGCCGCGTGCTCGGCGGCGATGCGATAGGTGGCGACGTCGATGCGCTGCACGTCCTGCGCTGCGATCTTCTCGTCAGCGAGCAGGCCGGTGAGCGCCTCGACCGCCGGCTGGATGTGACGGCAGCAGGGATAGGGCTTGATATAGCAGTCGGTCACGCCGTACGGCGCCGCCGGCGGCAGCACGATCGCGCGCGCCTTTCCGGCGCGGCCGAAGGCGAACGCCTGCAGGAAGCCGTCGTGCGCTTCGATCACGTTGGGAGGGCCTTCGACGCCTTGCTCTGCCAGCAGCGCCGCTTGCAGGCCCTCGCGCGCGGCGTGGCCGGCATGCAGCCGCTTGATGTCGGCACCGCCATTGACGAACGCGAACAATCCCGCGGCGCTCGAGGCGGCGATGCCGAGCGCATTCTCGAGCTGCTCCAGGGAAAGCGCGCGCAGCTTGCCGGAAGCCATGACAGCGCCGAACACGCCGACCGCGGCAGCGGGATGGAAGCCGCGCTGGCGCAGGTCCGGGTGGCATGCACGGCCGATCGCGATCTCGGCTTCATAGCCTGCGACCATCGCCTCGATCAGCCGCGGTGCCGGTGATGCTGCCCTGGTAGCCCAGCGCCAGCAGGCAAGGAACCACCACGCAGCCCGGATGCACCGAGCCCTGCCGAAATCCGTCGTCGAGCTCGATCCCATGAGCGGCGGTGCCGCCGAGGAAAGCGGCATCGAGGAGATCGGCGCGCCGGGCGCGGCCCGGCACCGGAATATGGCCGGCCGGGCGCACCGCTGCGAGCACCGCCTCGGCGCTGTTGGCAACGTCGCCGCCGGCGCCGGCGATCATCACGCCGACGGTGTCGAGCAGATGGCGTCGGGCATAGTGGCGGACTTCGTCGGACAGGGTGGAAAAGTGAAGATCGCTCACGAAGGCCACGATCGCGTCGGTCGCGCCGGCGGCGGGATGGCGCGTCTGCAGGGCCTCGGCATGCGCCATGATGATCCTCTCATCTGCCTTGTCGCGGGAATGCCAGAGCATTTCTATGCGTTCCGCGCCAGCTTCACCAGGGCATCGACGGCGACGACGCCCTCGCCGTCGGGAAGCACGATCAGCGGGTTGATCTCGGCTTCCGCTATCGTCGGATCGTGCGCAAGCTGCGACAGCGCAACGATCGTCGCGGCGAGCGCATCGAGATCACCCCTGCGCCGGCCGCGGTAGCCGGAGAGCGCGACGAGCCCGCGCACCTCGGCGAGCATGGCGCGCGCGGCTGCAAGCTCGACCGGCGCCAGGCGCAGGCTGCGGTCGCGCTCGATCTCGGTGAGCACGCCGCCTGCCGCCACCATCACCAGCGGCCCGACATCGCGGTCGACGCGATAGCCGACGAGCGCCTCGCCGAGACCACGCTGCATCGGCTGCACCAGGATGCGGCGAGCGGCACGCCGGGCATTCGCTCGGCGACATTGCCACGCAGCTTCTGCATCGCGGCGAGCAGCGCCTCGCCGTCGCCAATGTCGAGAATGACGCCGCCGACATCGCTCTTGTGCGCGATCTCGGCCGAGAGCACCTTGACCGCGACCGGATAGGCGAACGGCAGATCCGGCGCTGCCGCGATGTCGGCATCGAGCGCGATCGCGGGCGCCCGAGGAATACCGAGGCGATCGAGCAGCCCGCCAGCCGCGAGCTCGTCCAGCATGCGCCCGCCGTCGGCGTCGTCGAGCCCGACACGCATGACCACGGGGCGAGGCGGCTGCCGCGACAGCGCCGCGGCAATGGCGTCGGCGCAGGCTTCCGGGGTGCGGAAGCTCGGCACGCCGGCGCGTGCGAGCGCCGCCAGCGCGTCCGGCGCGTCCGGCACGAGAAAGGCCGCGAGCGGCTTCGTGCGCCGCCTGCGCTGTCGATGATCGGCCGCACGGTCTCGTGCGGCTGCGCACGCGCCGAAGACCCGACGACGGCGAGCACGAGATCGAATTCCGGCGCGGCCAGCACGATGTCGAGCGCGGATTTCATGGCGTCGTAGCGTGCGCCGGCTATGGTGAGGTCGATGAGGCGGGCCGGCTTGACGCTCGATGCCGGCGGCGGCAAGCCGCGCCAGCGTCGCGGCGCTCGGCGGCTCGATGGTGATGCCGCGGCTGGCGAGCGGATCGACCACCATGGTGGCCCCGCCCGCCGTCGTGGTCACCACGCCGACCTGCTTGCGCCTGCCGCGCGCGAGCGGCACGCGGGCAAGAAGCGGCAGCCCCTCGAGCAGACCGTCGAGCGTATCGACCCGCGCGATGCCGCAGGCGGCGAGAAAGACATCGGCGACATCGTCATCGCCGGCGAGCGCGCCGGTATGGGTGACGGCAAGCTCGCGCGCCGCGGCGGAGCGGCCGAGCTTGTAGGCTATGACCGGCTTGCCGCGCTCCGCTGCCGCCGATGCGAAGCGGTGCAGCGCATCGGCATGCCGCATCGTCTCCAGAAACAGCATGTAGCCGTCGATGCCGGGATCGTCGAGCGTGGTCTCGCATATCTCGCCCAGCGAAAGATCGACCTCGTTGCCGACCGAGACCAGCCCGGCGAAACCGATAGCCGCGCGCCTTGCCGCGCGAAAGCAGCGCTCCGATCAGGCTGCCGGAGTGCGAGGCGGCAAAGATGCGGCCGACCGGCAGGTCGATCTCGTCGAAGGCGGCATTCGCCGTCAGCATCGCCTTGCTGCGCAGATCGACGACGCCGAGGCTCGACGGCCCGACGATACGGATGCCGGTTCGTGCGCAGGCATCGCGCAGGCGCATCTCGCGCGCCGCGGCCGTCGCGCCCCGGCCTCGGCAAAGCCGTCGGCGAGCACGGTCGCGACCTTGACGCCGAGCCGCGCGCAGGCCTCGACCGCTGTCACGGCGGCATCGGTCGGCGTGACGATGTAAACATGCTCGGGTGCCTCGGGCAGCGCCTCGAGCGAGGGCCAGGCGCGCTCGCCCAGCACGGTCTCGCGCCGCGGATTGACCGGATAGACGCGCCCGCCATAACCCATCTGCCGCAGGAATTTCAGCGGCCGCCCGGCGGCCTTGCCGGCATCGTCCGACTGTCCGACAATGGCGACCGAGCCGGGCGAGAACAGCGCCTGGCGCAGATTCATGGCTAGCGTTCGCTTACGCCACGCGGGACACGACTCTCAGATCATGTCGATCCACGAATCAACAGGAGAATCTGAACATGCGTCGTCTCCTCGTCGCCACAGCAGTGGTCGGCTCCGCGCTGCTCGCGGCCGATCCCGTCTCGGCCCAGACCCCACCTGCGGCATCGGCGCCGCCCGCACCGCCGCTGTTCGCAACCACCAAGGTGGAGGGGACCGACAACGTCTACGTCTTCCGCTATCAGGGCCACCAATCGATGTTCGTCGTGACGTCGGACGGCGTCATCGCGACCGATCCGATCGGCCTCGGCCGGCCCCAGGCCGTCACCACCTACATCGATGAGATCAAGAAGGTCACGAGCCAGCCGATCAAGTACGTCATCTACTCGCACAGCCATTACGACCACATCACCGGCGGCAAGCCGTTCAAGGATCTCGGCGCCCGCTTCATCGCTCACAAAAATGCAAAGGCGCAGCTCGAGCGGCTCCAGCCACCCAATATCGTGCTGCCGGATGAGGTGGTCGACACCCAGCACACCCTGACGCTCGGCGGCACGACGCTCGAGCTGCTGTATGTCGGGCGCAACCACTCGGACAACAGTCTCGTCATGCGGTTGCCGAAGGAGAAGATCATTTTTGCCGTCGACTTCATTCCGGTCCAGGCCCTGTTCTGGCGCAGCATGCCGGATAGCTGGCTCGACGAGTGGGAGGCGTCGCTGAAGCGCGTCCTTGCGATGGACTGGGACCGGCTGATTCCCGGCCATCCCGGGCCCGGGCGGCCGACTCGGCAACAAGCAGGATGTCGCGAACCTGCTGCAATACATGACCGATCTCGCGGCCGAGGTCAAAAAGGTCGCGGACGAGGGCAAGTGCTACGATACGGCGATGAAGGAGGTGAAGCTGCCGAAGTACGAGTCGTGGGGCAACTACGGCATCTGGCTGCCCGGCAACGTCGAGCGCTACTGCTTCCTCTATCGCAGCGGATTCTGAAGACGCAGGAGCCTTCCCGTTGTTGCATCCCCGCTTGGGTAGCTGACAATCGCCCAATCACCAATTCCAGTCGAAACGCCGTCGATCGACGCGTTGTTCCCTCCACGTCATGGCCGTGCCCGTCACGGCCATCCACGTCTTTTCAAGATGCAAAACGTGGATGCCCGCGACAAGCGCGGGCATGACGGGTCAAACATCATGACGATTGGTATAACGAGCATCCGGAAACCGCTGCATCGCGTTGCGGATGCGACGGAAGGCGGGGCGACGGCTTCAGTCCACGAGCGCCTGGTAGACGAGCGACTTGAACATCTTGCGGTAGTAGGCGCGTATCGGGCTCGGTGCCTGTGTCATGTAGAACTCCGACGATCTCTTCCTTGGGATCGACCCAGAAAAAGGTGCCGGCGTAACCGGCCCATGTGAACTCGCCCGCGGAGCCGGACACGCCAGCTACCCCATCGCCCTCGCGCACCGCAAAGCCGAGGCCGAACGTATAGCCCGGCGTTCCCAGCAGAAGCTCACCCGGCTGGAACGGCGCTGCGATACGCGTGCCGAGGTGGTCCGACGTCATCAGCTTGATGGTGGAGCGGCTCATCACACGCGCGCCGTCGAGCTCGCCGCCATTGAGTAGCATCTGTCCGAACCGCAAATAATCGATGGCGGTCGAAAGTGCGCCAGCGCCACCGGAATCGTTCATCGGCTCTGTCGACACGTCGAGCACGCTGATCTTCCGGCCCGAGGCCAGGTCGATAGGCAGTGGCTGCGCGAGGCGCGACATCTTCGACGCCGGAAGCCAAAAACTGGTGTCCACCATCTTGAGCGGCTTGAACAGTCGCTCATCCAAGAAGCCGGCGAGGCGCTTGCCCGACGCCGCCTCGACGACACGGCCGAGTATATCGGAGGCCATGCTGTACTCCCACACCGTGGCAGGCTGATGAATCAGGGGCGCCTTGGCGATGCGCTCGACTTGCTCGGCTGGTGTCATGCCGCGGGAGTCGAACTCGTGGATGCCGGGCTGGGAGAACTTGGCCTCGACGTAGGCCGTCTTCACCGGCTCGTTCTTGGTGATCTCCGCATAGGCGAGACCCGCGCTATGCCGCAGAAGGTCCTGCACGATGATCGGCTTGGCCGCCGGCACGTTCGTATAGGTGGCCTTGCCATCGGCACCGGTGATGGCCGTGCTCACTTGCATGTCTTTGAAGGCCGGCAGGAATTTGGAGATGGGATCGGTGAGCTGGATGACGCCATCTTCGACCAGCATCATCGCCGCGACCGAAGCAAGCGGCTTGGTCATCGAGTAAATGCGGAAGATCGAATCGAGCTTCATGGGCGTCTTCGGGCCCTTGTCTTGGAAGCCGACAGCGTCCGAATAGATGATCCTCCCCTTGCGGGCGACCATGACCACCGCCCCCGGCAACTTGCCGTCGGCAATCTCTTTCTCGAGCGTTGTGGTGATGCGCCCAAGGCGCTCCACCGACATGCCCACCTGTTCAGGCGCTGCCGTGGCGAGGGGTTGGAGCTCGCGCGCGCAGATTGGCAGCGACGCTGTCGTAGCGACCACCATCACGGCCAACGCCGTCGTCGCTGCCAGTATTCTCAATCTAGCCATGATGTTCCTCCCTTGACCCGTTCTTGCGAGGAGCAAGCTCGCTCGATCCGGCAATGATCTTATCCGAGATCGACGCCATTGGGACATGCTTCCGAATGGAACCATCGTGATCAGGATCATGACGACGGTTCCGTATCCTTCGAAAAACAAAGACTCTCCTCGAGGCGATGGATTGCCGGGTCGAGCCCTGGATGCGAAAATGCCCGATAGAAGGACGTTTTCTGGTTCGCGTCGCCGCCGGGAGGAGACAGCATGAAACTACCTCGCCGTCGATTTCTGCATCTGGCAGGGGCTGCTGCCGCTCTTCCGGCCTTTTCGCGGATTGCGGTGGCGCAAACCTACCCGACGCGGCCGGTGCGATGGATCGTCGGATTTCCGCCGGGCGGCGGGGCCGACATCGTGTCGAGGATAATGGCCCCGTGGTTGTCGGAACGGCTCGGCCAATCGGTCATTGTTGAAAATAGGGCCGGCGCGGGCGGTAACATTTCCGTCCAGGCAGTCGTCAATTCGCCGCCCGATGGTTACACGCTGCTGTTCATCGGGGCTTCCGCTGCCGTCAACGCCTCGCTCTTCGATTCGCTTCCATACAACCTTCTGCGAGATATCGCGCCGGTTTCCGGACTGATCGACTTTCCTCTCGTGATGGTGGCGAACCCGTCCGTGCCCGCTACCAACATCTCCGAGCTGATCGCCCTCGCCAAGGCCAATCCGGGCAAGGTCACCATGGGCTCGTACGGGACCGGCTCGACCTCTCATGTGGCAGGCGAGTTGTTCAAGATGATGGCCGGCCTCGGCATGATTCACGTGCCATATCGCGGCGGGGCGCCAATGGTCACCGATCTGGTCGGCGGCCAGGTGCAGGTCGGTATCGATGTGCTGACGGGTTCGCTTGCCCATATCCGCGCGGGAGCATTGCGTGCGCTGGCCATGGCGGGCAAGTCTCGATCAGAAGCGCTTCCAGGTGTGCCGACCATCGGCGAGACGATTGCGGGATACGAAGCGAATTCCTGGTGCGGCCTCGGCGTGCCGAGGGGCACGCCTACCGCGATCATCGAAAGGCTCAATCGCGAGATCAATGCAGGCCTGGCGCACCCGACCGTCAAGGCTCGTCTCGCCGAAGTGGCCACGACGCCGATTTTCTTCACCCCGGCGGAGTTCGGTGCGTATGTGGCGAGCGAGATCGAGAAATGGGGCAAGGTGATCAAGTTCGCAGGCATCAAGCCGGAATGAATTGGCTATTCCTGGCTGGCGGTAGATTCTGACGAGCCATCCGCGTCCAGATCGAGCAAACGTCCACCCGATGAGCACTTCGAATCAATCGCAATCGACCAGATGCACGGGCTGCGCGGGAGCATGCAGGAGCTGCTCGCCCGAAGGCGCGCCCGCCCCGGTAGGGACGATGATGAGGAAAGTAGGGTGGGCAACGGCGGCTTCGACGTTGCCCACGCGTATTGCCGCGCCTTCCAGCTGAGTCGATTATTGAGGTGAGTTGCTGGTGATCCAAGCTCGGCTATGCTCGGTGAGAAGTTGCGAACGCCCATTCGAAATCGATAATGCAACGACAATGCCGCTCCGGCCATGACGCGATATCGCCGTGCAATGGTCGAGGGCGGCACCTTTTTCTTCACCGTCGCTCTCGCCGACCGATCGAGCGACCTTCTGGTGCGGCACATCGACCGTCTGCGGCGCACCTACAAGTCGGTTCAGGAGAGATACCCGTTCGAGTCTGTTGCCGCCTGCGTGTTGCCGGACCATCTGCATGCCATCTGGTCGCTTCCTCCTGGCGATGCGAGCTTTCCCTTGCGCTGGAGCCTCATCAAGAGCGGATTCTCCCGCGGATTGGCCGCCAGTATGGAACGCAGCGCCAGCAAGATCGCCAAGCGAGAAAAAGGACTTTGGCAACGCCGTTACTGGGAGCACGCGATTCGAGACGATGCCGATCTCGCGCGCCACGTCGATTACATCCACTTCAATCCGGTGAAGCACAAACACGTGTCGCGGGTCCACGATTGGCCATACAGCAGCTTCCGTCACTATGTTGCACGCGGGCTGCTACCGCCGGATTGGGGAGGCGATGTTGCGGACATCACAGGCGCGTTCGGAGAATGATGGTGATGCGCGTGGGCAACGGCGAGTGCCGTTGCCCACCCTACGGACCGCACCTGATTCCGCCGCTGCCGGAGCACTGGCGTGAAATCGCTCTATTCGAGCTGGGCGTCGGCCAGCGCGCCGCTCATGTAAATGGCACATCACGCAGCGGCCGAGTGTGAAGGGGAACACCTTGCAGGTGCACGAGGCCGGGTTAGCCCACGCACAATCCTTCCGAAGCAGCTCGAGAGAACCACGATGCCACATCTGCAGACTGACGACGGAATCAAGCTGTATTACGAGGAGACGGGAACCGGAATCCCGATCGTTTTCGTCCACGAGTTTGCCGGCGACTACCGTTCCTACGAGACGCAGGTTCGCCATTTTGGCAAGCATTATCGCTGCATCGCCTACAATGCCCGCGGCTATCCGCCGTCCGACGTTCCCAACGATGGCGAGCTCTATTCGCAGGATCGTGCGCGCGACGATATTCGCGCCGTGCTCGATGCGCTGAAGATCGACAAGGCCCATATCGTCGGCCTGTCGATGGGCGGATTTGCGGCGCTGCATTTCGGCTTCGCTTATTGCGCACGTGCCCGCTCGATCGTGATCGCCGGGTGCGGTTATGGCGCTGCCCTGGACAAGCGTGAGCAATTCGCCGAGGAGGCAGAGGCTTCCGCGAAGCGCTTCGAGGAGCTCGGCATGACGAAAGCGGCCGAGGCCTACGCGCTCGGGCCTACGCGCGTGCAGTACCAGAACAAGGACCCGCGCGGCTGGCGCGAGTTCGCCGACCAGTTTGCCGGGCACTCGACCGACGGCGCCGCGCTCACCATGCGCGGCGTCCAGAAGCGGCGGCCGTCATTGTTCGATCTCGTCGAGAAGATGCAAGCGATCACGGTGCCGACCCTGATCATGACCGGCGACGAGGACTGGCCTTGCCTGGAGCCCGGGCTGCTGATGAAGCGGACGATTCCGACCGCAGCGCTGGTCGTGATGCCGAATTCCGGACACACCATCAATCTCGAGGAGCCGGCGGCGTTCAATGCGCATCTCGCCGAGTTCTTCCAGGCAGTGGACGCCGGGACGTGGCGACGGCGCGACCCGCGCGCGATGGCGGGCTCGATCCTCGGCCGCTAGTCTAAAGCTGAGCGGCGCGCCGCGGGCCTGGTGCGTCCTGCATGCTGACTGGACTTGTAATTTCCATAATGCGCGCACAACGCGAAAAGTGTGGTGGCCATCACAGTCTGGCGCGAAGCAATGTCGCTTAATTCGCCGGGGGAAGGGAAGTACCAACCGACCAACATGGTCCTGAACCGGAAGGAGAGTGCCATGAGCACCCTTACCAAGCTGGCCTGTTCCCTAGCGATCTTGGCGACATTCGCCTCCGCCCCGGCGCGTGCCCAATTCGAAGGCGCCGGCGACCAAATGGCTCAATTTGCCCCGATGATTGAGCAGCTTGCCCCGATGATGCAGATGATGAAGGGCAAGATAGGCAAGAAGCGGATGGCCCAAATGATGCGAATGGTTGGGCCGATGATGTCGCGCATGATGGCGCGGGGCGGTGACGACGTCACCAGTTTGGCCAACATGCCGGGGATGGAGGGCATGATGAGCATGATGGGCGACCGTCCGAACTCGGCTTGCGCGCCGCCGGCACAGGTGAATAGAAGAAATTCCGTCTGAGCACCTCACCCTGTCGGGCGAGGAGATTGAACGGGGCGGAGCGGAGTCGTAATGCCATCGGCACGATTGCGCTCCAATTCCACGCTCATCGGCGTGGCGGCGCGTGCTAAAGCCGGGTGGTCTCAAAGTCCGGAAATTTGATCTGGGAACGTGCTGCGCGACGCTCTACAGCGGATCAGGGGAGAGACTTATGAGCCAATCGCCCTTACCGGGCCGCCTGGGGCCCAAATCAATCTCCAGGCCGGCTGCGATGACCATCACTCTCAATGTGAACGGGCACAATTGCACGTTGACGATCGCGCCCTGGACGACCTTGCTCGATGCCTTGAGGGATCGCCTCGATCTGACCGGCACCAAAAAGGGATGCGATCACGGCCAGTGCGGCGCCTGCACGGTCCTGGTCGAAGGGCGCCGGGTCAATTCCTGCCTGACCCTGGCCGTCATGAAAGACGGCGCCAAGATCACCACGGTCGAGGGCCTTGCCGCCGATGGCGCGCTCCATCCCTTGCAGCAGGCGTTCATCGATCACGACGCATTCCAGTGCGGCTACTGTACGCCGGGCCAAATCTGTTCCGCCGTCGGTCTCATCGCGGAAGGTAAAGCGAAGACTGCGGATGAAATCCGCGAGTTGATGAGTGGCAACATCTGCCGATGTGGCGCTTATCCCAACATCGTCGCGGCGATCCAGCAGGCAATGGCTGCAATGGGTGGCGAGCCATGAACAATTTTCAGTACGCGCGCGCAGCCGACGTCGCGGACGCAGTGCGACAGATCGCGGCTGATCCGGCAGCGAAGTTCATCGCAGGCGGCACCAACCTCATCGACCTGATGAAATATGACGTCGAACGCCCGACGCGGCTGATCGACATCACGCACCTGCCGCTCAAGACCATTGAGGAGACCTCGAACGGCGGCCTGCGCATCGGCGCGCTCGTACCGAACAGCGACCTCGCCTACAACCCGCTGATCGAGAAACGCTATCCGTTGTTGTCGAGCGCGATCCTGGCCGGCGCTTCGCAGCAATTGCGCAACATGGCATCGACCGGCGGCAATCTGCTGCAGCGCACGCGCTGCTTCTATTTCTATGACACGGCGACGCCTTGCAACAAGCGGGAGCCCGGCAGCGGCTGCTCCGCCATCAATGGCATCAACAGAATCAATGCCATTCTCGGCACGAGCGATGCCTGCATCGCGACGCATCCATCCGACATGTGCGTCGCGCTCGCTGCCCTGGAAGCCACGGTTCACGTGGCGGGCCCCGCCGGCGAGCGCGCGATCGCGTTCGCCGATTTCCATCGGTTGCCAGGTGATACGCCGCAAATCGACACCAATCTCGCGCCGACCGAGATCATCACGGCGATAGAGCTGCCACCGCAGGGGTTCGCAGCAAACTACAGTTATTTGAAGATCCGCGACCGGCTGTCCTATGCGTTCGCGCTGGTGTCGGTCGCGGCCGCGATGGAAATCGAGGGTGGCCGCATCAAGGAGGCGCGTCTCGCGCTCGGCGGCGTGGCACACAAGCCCTGGCGCAAAGCTGAAGCCGAAGCGGCTTTGCGTGGCGAAGCCGCCGACCGGACCGCATTCACGAAAGCGGCCGACATATTGCTTCGCGACGCCAGAGGCTTCGCGCACAATGCCTTCAAGATCGGCTTGGCGCGTCGCGCCATCGAACGCACGTTGACGCAGGCTGCGAACGGCACGCCACAACTCCAATCCAGCAAGAAAATCCGGTAAGTGTCATGAAGCCATATATCGGCACACCCACGTCGCGCGTCGACGGGCGCGCCAAGGTCACCGGCACGGCGCAATACGCTGCCGAATTCAATGCCGCCGATCTCGCTTATTGCGCTGTCGTCACCTCGACCATCGCCAGGGGCCGCATTGCCCGCATCGATACGAGCCGGGCGCTCGCGGTCGAAGGCGTGGTCGACGTGCTCACCCACGAAAATCGTCCCAAGATGGCCAGCACCGATCAGGCCTACAACGACGATGTGGCTCCCGGCGGTTCACCTTTTCGCCCGCTCTACGACGACAGCATCAAGTTCAACGGCCAGCCGATCGCGCTGGTGATCGCCGAGGATTGGGAAACGGCGCATTTTGCGACGACCCTCGTGCGTGTCGAATACGAAGCGGATATCCACGCCACCGATCTGCACGCGCGACTCGACGAGGCCTACGTGGTCGAGAAGCCCGACAAGGCGCGTGGTGATGCGGCAAAGGCCTATGCCGCCGCCGCCGTGCGTCACGAGGCCGAGTATTTCATCCCCACCGAGCATCACAATCCGATGGAGCTGTTTGCCGCGACCGTCGTCTGGAACGGCAACGGCAAGCTCACGGTCCATGACAAGACGCAGGGGGTGCAGAACGTGCAGCGCTATTTGTGCGGCGTGTTCGGTCTCGGCGCCGACGCTGTGCGCGTCATGTCGCCGTTCGTCGGCGGTGCGTTCGGCTCCGGTCTACGCCCACAATACGAGGTGGTGCTGGCGGTGCAAGGCGCCATCAAGCTAGAGCGCTCGGTTCGGCTCGTGCTCACCCGCGAGCAGATGTACGGCCTCGGTTATCGGCCGGCGACCATCGAGCGCGTTGCGCTCGGGGCCAAGGCTGACGGAACGCTCGACGCGATCACCCATGAGGCGACCGCGATGACGTCAGAATACGAGGATTTCTCCCGCAACGACACCGGATGGTCGGCGCAGCTTTATAAGAGCGCCAACGCAAAGTATGAGCACAAGCTGACCCAACTCGATGTGCCGACGCCGGCCGACATGCGCGCGCCGGGGGCGGCGTCGGGCGTCTATGCGCTCGAGTGTGCAATGGACGAGCTCGCCGTCGCGCTCGAGCTCGACCCGATGGAGCTGAGGCTTCGCTGCTACTCGGACCGCGACCAGAACCACGGTCTTCCTTACACCAGCAAGCAGTTGCAGGAGTGCTACCGTCAGGGTGCCGAGGCGTTCGGCTGGAGCAAGCGCAATCCCGAGCCGCGCTCGATGCGCGACGGCATCGAGTTGGTCGGGTGGGGCATGGCCACCGGCATCTGGGAGGCGCTCCAGATGCCGATGGCTGCCCGCATCGTGCTCACCGGCAACGGTCACGCCGAAGTATCGTGCGCCACGTCGGACATCGGCACCGGCACCTATACGGTCATGGCGCAGGTCGCTGCGGACATGCTCGGCGTGCCGATCGAGAACGTCACGGTGAAGCTCGGCGACTCGACGCTGCCGATGTCGCAGGTCGAGGGCGGATCGTGGACCGCGGCCTCGGTCGCGCACGCCATCGCTGCCGCCGCCGACGAGGTCCGCAAGGAGCTGCTGAGCCTGGCACAGAAGCTGCCGGACTCACCGCTCGCGGGCCTACAGCCCGACGACGTCCTGCTCTCGGACGGCATGATCGTCGCCAAGGAAAGCGCGAGCCGCGCCGTGTCCGTCGCCAACGCCATGCGAAACGCAGGTGTCGATCGCATCGAGCACGAGCGATCAGCCGAGTTCCAAGACGACAGCAAGCATGCCCGCAACACGCATTCGGCGATCTTCGCCGAGGTGAAGGTGGACGAGCAGCTCGGTGTCATCCGCGTCACGCGCGTCGTCAACGCGGTCGCTGCCGGCCGCATCATCAACACCAAGACGGCGGCCAGTCAGGTCATGGGAAGCGTGGTGTGGGGCATCGGCATGGCGCTCCATGAGGAGACGCTGGTCGATCACCGCTTCGGCCGCGTCATGAACGCCAACATCGCGGAATACCATGTGCCGGTGAACGCCGACGTACAGGATATCAAGATCATCTTCGTCGACGAGCCGGACAACATCATCAATCCGATGGGCATCAAGGGCGTCGGCGAGATTGGCATTGTCGGCGTCGCAGCCGCCATCGCCAACGCGGTGCATCACGCCACCGGAAAACGCATTCGGGATTTGCCGATCACACTGGACAAGCTGGACCGCTTTTAAGCGCCCTCGATCCGCGGTACAGCCTTTCGCGATCGGGAGTGGCCGCTTTGGGGTCATGGACAGACCAACGGTGATGTCGGCGTTGAGTTGCCGGTACACAGCCGTCGACAGACGTCTTCAAAGCGAAACAGCAAATGCCGACCGTTTCGTAAATTAAGATCGGGAGGGCGGCGGCAGGCGGCGCACGCTGATGACCTCGCCGCTCGTTGCGCGAATGCGGGCGATCGATGGTGCGGTAGCCTCGAAGGCGACCGCCATGTGATGGGCGTTGGCATGCACGAGCGTCGCTTCGTCCCGCACGATGGCGACATGGCCCTTCCAGAACAGAAGATCGCCTCGCCGCAATTGCTCGAGCTCGTGCGAGCGCAGCGCTGCCCAGCGCCTGCTCCTGCATGTCGCTGTCGCGCGGACAAGGGATGCCGCAGGCGGCGAGCGCAAGCTGCAACAATCCCGAGCAGTCGATGCCGAGACTGGTCTTTCCTCCCCACAAATAGGGTGTTCCCAAAAACCGCTCCGCGACCGCGACGAAATCGGTTTCCATTGTCTCCATGGGTGCGAGATGGAGAATAGGCACGTGACCACCGGCGGCGGTAATCGCGAACGGCTCGTCCACTGCGCGCAATGACAAGTTGGCAGCCGAACGAAAGCGTTTCCATCGGGGAAAGCTTGATCGAAGGGCCGGGGAAGACGAACGTGCGCAGCGCCGTCACCTTGTGGGTCGGAGGAGGTCCGGATGCGCAAAGCGCGCTTGCCGGCACAAACCCGACATAGCCGTCGCCGGCGAGTTGTCCCCACGCCCAGCCTTCCTCGCTGATGTCGTAAATCGTGACCCGCTCGCCCTTTAGCGCTTCAGTGAGAAGCGCCGCCTCGTGCGAGGGCGCGTTGCGCACGGGCGCCTGCGCGGCGCCGATCTCGTATGCTTTTCCCTCGACGAAGCGCTGAGCTTCCACGATGCCGGCGAGATGCTTTGCCGCGAGGTCGCGTCGCGCCGGAGTGATCCGCGGATCGAACTGGCTGCTTGCTCCTTGCGCCATAGCTTTGTCACGCAACGTGGTCGCCGGCTGCTGCGCGCGCGCCGCAAGCGGCCAAGCGGACTGCGCCGCCCAAAAGCGTAACGAATTCGCGCCGTTTCATCCAATCTCCGTCCGCGGCAAGCTCCGGCCGCTAAGCGCGCGGCGGCCGGCGCCGCTCGTGGAACCACGCGCGGTACTCCGTCATCTTCGCGCGCTGCGCCGCGGCGCATGCCGCTTGCACGTCGACGCCTCGTCGCTCTTGTCCGGCGCGCCCCACCGCAGCTCGACGCAGTCGTTCAGGTTGTACGCCATCTCGAGATCCGCCGCGCGGTCGATCACGTCCTTGAGCGCGAGCGTCCACGGCGAGCCGTCGCTGCGCGGATACGAAAACTTGCGCGCCGAAAGCTCCGACGCGAGCACGCTCTCCAATTCGGCCTTCACGTCCGCGACGCTCTTCTCCTTCGGCATCGCGTACCGCTCGGGCCGCCGCGCGACGCGATCCGGAAATCCGCGCACCACATCCATCGCGATCAACAGACGCAAATCGCGCGACGGCGTCGCGAAATCCTCCCACGCGCCGGTCGTCTCGAAGATCGCCGCGCCGTCCGGCATGCTCGCCTCGCCGCGCCCGCTGTTCTGGAACTTGCGCCCGTTTTCGACCGACGTCACGCGCGTCTTCACCTGCTCTTCGAGCGACGTGATCGCCTCCTTCATCGCGCGCAGCGGATCGAGCGGCGCCGGCGACATCACGTCA
This sequence comes from uncultured Alphaproteobacteria bacterium, assembly GCA_963831225.1. GTDB lineage: Bacteria > Pseudomonadota > Alphaproteobacteria > Rhizobiales > Xanthobacteraceae > VAZQ01. The sequence continues at coordinate 72,794 of CAWHPT010000061.1, read as the reverse complement.
TCCATTCGATCGTAGAAGTCTTCGATCCCGAGCCGCGACTGATCGAGCGAAAAATCGCCGTACTGCGGATTTTTCGCGATTTCGTCGTTGGTCAGCCGCCGCAAGCCGCCGTTCCTGTCGCGCACGATCGGCCGGAAGCGCTTGAACCCGGGGCTGCCGAGCGCGGGATCCTGCGCGAACAGGAAATTGCCGCGCCAGAAGCGCTTGCGCGCGACCGTTCCGTCGGGCTGCCCGTCGACGGCGAGGAAGACGCCGGCCGCGCCGTCCGACTGCGGCACGCGCCGCACGAGCACCAGAATGTGCCCGTACGGATCGGCGTACACGGTCCCCGGGCGCAGCGTCTCCTCGCTTCAGCGGCACGGGATAATAGTCGGTGTTGTCGTCGCTCGCCGCCGTTCGCCCGGATCCGGAATGGACGCCGTCGGCGACGGTCCGCATATACTGGCCGAACGCCGCCGCGAGCCCCGGCGGCCTGCGGCGGAGGTCCGCCGGACTTCGCTGCAGCTGCCGGCGGCTTCGCCGCAGGCCCGCTCGCGGAAGTCGCGACCGGCGGGCGAAACATGCTCGAACGGGACGCCGGACGCGATTGTTCGGGCCGGATCGGGCGGGGAGGACGAGGCTCCTCGATTCTGAATGTTCCACCACTCGTGGCACCTCGGCGGCTGGCCGCCGCCGCCGCGCGTGCACTTCGAGTAGCCGAACGGCAGCCCCATCTTGAACGCGAAATAGGCGCGCAGGAAGTACGGAAGGTCGGCGCAGTCGGGGCGAATGACCATCCCCATCTGGTCTTCGCCGAGACCCAGATGGTTGAACAGGAAATTGCGCGATCGATCGCGCAGCACTTCATGCAGCGCCGGCCACGACAGCGCCGCGTCGAGCGGCGCGTCGAAGAGCTTCTCGATCCATGCGGAATACAGGTTTTCCGTCGCGCGATTCCACGTATTGCGCAAGGGCCAGACGCTCCCCTCCGTCGCGCGCGGCCGCGGCGGCTCGACGGCGCGCACGGCGATCTCGCGCGTGATCGTGCTGCACTCGGCCGGCGCGCGGTCGCGCGCGAGCTTCGCGTGCCACGTCCCCGCGGCCGGCGAGGCGACCTCGGCGAACCAGAAATACGGCGGCCCGCCGTGCCGCTCACGCGATTTGGCCGCGACGCTTCCATCGGGCGCGATCAGCGAAAGCTCGCCCTCGAGCGGCTTCTCCGCGGCGAAGAGGACGCGCAAAGGCGCGCCCTTCCACGGCGCGATCGGCGAGGGCAGGACCGCGAGCTCGGCCGCGTCCTCGCAGGTGCCGGCGGGACCTTGGGCGTGCGCAGTCCACTGCCGAGAAAAGGAGGACGAAAAATGCGCCTGCGATCAGCAACAATGCTGTCACAGCAGCAGCAAACTGGCGTGCTAGAAACAATTGAGCCCCCCTGGCCTCCCTTGACCCCAATTGAACAATATCGCGAAAGCTTTGGCTAAATCATGGCAAAATCCCATCGCCAGGCGAATTCCATGGTGACATCATCGGCCCCAGTCCTTTAGCTGTCCCATTCTGCTCAGATTGCGGTGTATCCGCCGTCGACCAGCATATCCGCGCCGGTCACCGCCACCCGCCCCGGTCACGATGGCGACCTTACCCAGCAGCGAGCACGTCTCCAAAGCCCTGCCATGTCATACCGTGATGCGAGCCGCTGCGCCGCGGCCCAGATAGGCCTCGCGCACGCGCGCATCCTGCCGCAGCCGGTCGCACGGTCCGCTCGCGATGATGCTGCCGGTCTGCAGCACATAGCCGCGGCTCGCGGTTTCCAGCGCGTAGCGTGCGTTCTGCTCGACCAGGAGGATGCTGGTGCCGGCCGCGTTTATGGAACGGATGGTTCGAAAGATGTCCTGCACCACGATGGGTGCGAGACCGAGCGAAGGCTCGTCGAGGCACAGAAGCTGCGGTTCCGACATCATCGCGCGGCCGAGCGCGAGCATCTGCTGCTCGCCCCCGCTCAGCGTTCCGGCGTTCTGACCCGCACGTTCACGAAGCCGCGGGAACATGTCGAACGCCTTCTCCAGCAGGTTGCGCACCTTCGCGCCGTCTTTGCGGTATTTGAACGCACCGAGCTCGAGATTCTCACGCGCGGTGAGAAATGGAAACACGCGGCGTCCTTCGGGAACGAGTGCAATCCCCAGCCTCGCGCGGTCGTGTGAGGGCAGACGTGTGATGTCCTGACCGCGAAGACGGATCGTGCCCGAGCGCGGCAGCATCGCTCCCGCGATCCCGCGCAGTGTCGTGGATTTCCCGGCGCCGTTCGCCCCGATCAGCGTTACGATCTCGCCCTCGTCGACGTGGAACGTGATTTCGCGACAGGCCGGCACCTCGCCGTAGGCGAGCTCGAGGCCGTCCACTGCGAGAAGCGCGCTCAAGTGCGTCAGGCTCCGAGATAGGCGGCGATGACCGACGGGCTGGCCTGCACCTGCGCGGGCGTGCCTTCGAGCAGGTATTGGCCATAGTTCATCACCAGCACGCGGTCGGCCACCTTCATGACGAGGTCCATGTTGTGCTCGACGACGACCACCGTGAGCCCGCGCTGGCGCAGCGTTCGAATCCGGTCGAGGAGCTTCTCGACTTCCGCGGCATTGAGCCCGGCCGCGGGCTCGTCGATCATGAGGAGACGCGGAGCGGTTGCCAGTGCACGCGCCAGCTCGAGCAACCGTTGCTCGCCGTAGGCGAGCGATGCGGCGATCACCGAAGCGCGCTGTTCGAGCCCCACGAAGGCAAGCAGCTTCATCGCCTCCTCGCGCGAGCGAACGTGATCACGCCGGAACGCGGCGCCGTGAACGACGTATTGCCACGCCGGAATGTCGTGGTGGATGTGAAACCCGGCGACGACGTTGGCGAGCACCGAGAGCTGCTTGAACAGCCGAATCTTCTGGAACGTGCGCCCGAGGCCGAGTTGCACCCGGCGGTGAGCCGGCATGCCGACCAGGTCGACCCCGTCGAAGATCATGCCCCCGGCGTCGGGCTGGTAGAGGCCGCTCATCAGATTGAGCAGCGTCGATTTTCCCGCGCCATTCGGGCCGATGATCGCAAAGACCGTACCGGCTGGAATATCGAGCGAGATATCGGACACGGCACGAATGCCGCCGAAGCTCTTGCGCAAACCATCCGCGCGAAACAGGAAAGGGACCGAGGCTGCGGTCCCCTGCGCCGCGTGCGTGCCGGCGTCTGTCGCCGTCATCTGCTCGTTTGCCCCATGCCAGCCGCAGGCACGGGCCGCAGGCGGGCGCGCAGGATTTGCGCTGCCTGGATGAGACCACCCGGCATGAAAAGAACCGCGAGCGTGAGCGCAATCCCATAGAGGACGAGCCGAAAATCGCCGAACCCGCGCAGGATTTCCGGCAGGATCGTGAGCACGACCGCTCCCCAGACCGGCCCGATCAGCGTGCCCATCCCGCCGACGATCACCATCGCCAGGATCGTGAACGACTCGGTGATGATGAATGCGTCGGGCACCAGCGTGCCGACGAAGCTCGCATAAAAGGCTCCGGCCGCACCCGCAACAGCCGAGCCGACGCCGAATGCAAACACCTTCCATGCGGTGCAGTTGATCCCGAGCGAGGCGGCGGAGACCTCGTCCTCGCGAATGGCCGTCAGCGTCTCGCCGATCGGCGAGCGTACGAGCTGGTCGAGGAGCAGGTAGGACAACAACGCAAAACCCGCGACCAGATAGAACATATTGGCGGTGTTGCCGAAGGAGATCGCCGGAAGTCCGGGAATTGCGAGCGCGGGCGGAGGGCTTATCGCATAGATGCCGAGCGGCCCCTGCGTCACGCTGATCCAGTTCAGCAGGACTTGATGGACAATGACCGCGAACCCGAGCGAGGCGATCGCCAGGTAGTGGCCGCGCAAGCGGACCGCGAAGAGTGACAGCGCCATGCCGGCGATGCCCGAAAAGGATACGCCGAGCGCGAACGCGACCCAGAACGGTACGCCGGCCTGCATGATCAGGAGGGTCGAGACATATGCTCCGATGCCGTAGAAAGCAGAATGCCCGAGATTGAGCTGCCCCGCGTAGCCGAGAATGAAGTCTAGGCCGATCGCGAGCATCACGTTGATTGCGCAGATAACCAGATTCGTCCGCCAGTATGAGTCCTGGAACACGAACGGCAGCAGCCCGATGATGATGATCGTGACGAGAAGCAGCCACCTGCGGCGGCGAGCACGCGTCACATCGAGCGCCGGCGGGATCGCCGCCGGATGACTGCCCGACGTGCTAGACATTCTCTTCTCGCCTCTCGGCAATCAGCCCGGTCGGGCGCACCGCGAGCATCAGCAGCAGCAGCGTGAAGACGACGATGTCGATCAGCCCCGGGTTGAGAAATTGAGTTGTGAAGCTTTCGATCAGGCCGACCAGGAGCCCCGCGATGATCGTGCCCTCGACATTGCCGAAACCGCCGATGATCACGATCGCAAAGGCCTTCACGATGACCGTCGTCCCTGCGAACGGCGTCAGCACCAGAATCGGCCCGAGCATGGCGCCGCCCATGCCGGCGAGGGCAGAGGCGATGACGAAGGTCAGCATGATCACCTGATTGGGGTTGATGCCCATGAGGCCTGCGGTCTCGCGATCCTGCGCGACTGCACGCAATGCCTTTCCGAGAAACGTGAATTTCATGAATGCATAGAGCAGCGTGATCGCCAGCGTCGATACGATGATGATGATCAAGCTCTGCCAGGTGATGAACGTGCGACCAGAAACGAATGACTTCGTTGCTGTAGGGACTGTCGAACGGGTAGGGGATCGGTCCGAACCACAACAGCATGACGTTCTGCATCAGAACCGAAACGCCGATCGTGGCGATCAGCGGCAGGAGCTCGCTGCCGCGTTCGCGTAGCGGCGCGAAAATCATCGCGTTGACGAGCCAGCCGAGGGCCGCACCGACCAGCAAGGCGACGCCGATGCTGGCGAGGTAGTTCCCCCCGAAAGCAAAGGTGAAGAAATACGCCGCGAATGCCCCGATAGTGACGACGTCGGCATGCGCGAAGTTGATCTGAACCAGGACGCCATAGATGAGGGTGAGCCCCAATGCCACGAGCACATAGAGGCTTCCCAGGACGATGCCGTTGATGCCCTGCTGAAGAGCGACCGTCAGCATGAAACGTCAGTTCCAGCCGAGCGCCTTCCAGGACAGGTCCGGCAGCGTTTCCATGTAGTGAATCGTGTCCATCTTGATGTTCTGGTTCGTCTTGTCGAATTCGACGCTGCCGGTGACGCCGGAGAAATTCTTCGTCGCCGCCAAACCGTCTCGAATCGACTGCGCGTCCTTGCCGCCACGCTTCACGACGTCGGCGACCACCAGAATCTGGTCGTAGGCATGGGCGTTGATGTGCGTCGGATCCTGATTGTACTTCGCCTTGAATGTCGTGACGAAGTTGCGAACGACGTCGCGCTTGTCGGTCGGGTCGAACTGCACGATGCGGATATAGCCGAGCGCTGCCTTGCCGGCCTTCTGCTCGAATCCGAACGGCAGCCAGATGGTGCCGAGCTGGATCGCCTGACCGCCGCCGCCCTTGGTGACGCCCGCCTGCGCCAGCGCCTGGGTGATCCGCAGACCCTGGCCTTCGAGCGTGTAAGTCGGAATGACATCGATCTTGCCGAGACCGGCGATGCGCGTCGCGATCGCGGTGAAATCGTTCACATCCCGGCCGAACCCGATGTCGGCGAGGATTCTGGCCGCCGAGCGACTTGAACGTATCGCCGAACACCTTGGCGTTGCCGATACCGGCGTTGGTGTTCTCGTAGAGAAGGACTGCGTTGCGCGCATTGAGGCGCTTATGGGCATTGGTCGCGATGTCGACGCCTTGCATCACCTCGTTGGGCATGATGCGGAACGTCCAGGGGTTGCCCGGTTCGGTGATCCTGATCGAGGAAGATCCGGCGTTCAGGAACGGCACCTTCGCGTCCTGCATGAGCGGCATGACGGCAAGCGTCGCGTCCGAGCATTCCTCGCCGAGAACGACGGCGGGCTTGTACTGATCGAGCAGCCGTTTGGCGGCCTGCGTGGCCGGCAGCGGACTGCAGGCGGAATCTTCATATTGAATCTGCAGTTTGTAGCCGTTCACGCCGGCCTTGTTGAGCTGCTCGATTGCGAGGTCGATGCCCTGCTTATCCTGCGCGCCGAAATAAGCGCCCGGGCCCGACGTCGGGAACAGACCTCCGATCTTGATGACCTTGTCCTGGGCGAAAGTCGTGTTTATCCCGCCGGTGAAGATCATCGCGGCAATGGCCGTGGCAGCCCAGTGCAGCATGCTCGCGCGTTTCGACATGGCTTTCCTCCGTGTCAACCGTCGCTACATTGCATAATCTAGCTGACGTTTTCAACGAACCGAAGGGAAAGGGTCTTTTTGGCGACGAAAGCTGTACGCCATAAGTCGCAGGGCGGCTTCGGGCGGCTCGAGGACGGCAGGTGGCTCGATCACCCGCGACCAGATGCGGGTCTCGCGCCAGCCGCCGTCGAACCAGTCCGCCAATCTCAATGTGAATTCATCGGAAGCGCCATCCCATGCGGCGCTTGAGCGGCTCGATCTGCGAGAGCGGGGCACGTGAGACCGCGACGAACGAGAGATCGGCATGCTCGAAATGCATGCGCGCCGCATCGACATGGTCGGCCAGTAACGAGCACCCGTCGCAGATATGATCCGACCCGGGCGTGAGCATGAAATGATAGACGGCAAGCTGACTGCGCCCGTCGAAGAGATCGGCCAGCGTCGCGTTGCCGCCGGGCGTGTCGAACAGATAGGTCTTGTCGACCTTGACCCAGGGAAGGGCGCGCCGTTCGGCGCTGATCTGATCGCGCAGACGAGTCAACTCCCGTTCCCTCGCGAGCAGCGCCTTGCGTGCGACGAGCCAATCCTGGCTGGATGCGACGCGATGCTTCGTTCCGGTTGGTCTGCTCACGGGACTGGCAGCGCCTGCGCGATGAACCAGCTGTAGAAAGGTACGGATTCGTGCGCGTGGACGATTCAGCATCCTTGGCGCGTAGCGCGTTCGCCCAGTCGTCGATCACGGCACGGATTTCTTCAGTTGCTGTTTCTCGTTGCATCGTCTCCCTCTTTCATCAGCTGCGAGGAAGCGTCAGTCGTCCGGTGCGGACAAAGCACGATCGCGCCGCAGCGGGATGAGCGCGCGCAGTCGCGCGTCACGCAAATAGAGCCCGCCCCAAGCCATGAGGCCGAGATAGGCTCCGAAAAGAAGATGGGTGAAGAGGGGGCTTCCGACCCGCAATTGAGTGGCGATGGCGCCGCCGAGATAGCCAGTCAGCAGGATTGCGCCGAGGACCGAGGTTTTGGGGATCGCATAGAGCAAGGTGCAGACGAGAGTGAGGACGCCGAGCGTGCGAGCCAGGTTTCCGGGAATGCCGAGCTGCGCCGATGTCTCCACGACGACATCGAGTGGTATCAACTTTATTGCCCCATCGAAGAGCAGGAAGAGAACGACCAGGCCGCTCATCACGCGCCCCACCCAAACCGCCTTGGTCGATATCGGCATCGTTTGCACGACCGTTTCCATTACACCTCTCCTCGGACACTCACTGTGCGACCACGATCAGCGTCATGGACCAGGTCAGCGCCACGGCCCAGACCAGCGTCATTGCGCAGGCCAGCGCCACAACTACGATCTTGCAGTGCGTGCGATGGGTGCTATCGATCAGCGCGTGGGACATCTCGGGTTCCTCCTGTGGAGGTGAATGCTCGATCCAAGGACGGACGGAGCAACGGCTTCCCGACAGTGCGCGCGGTGTTTTTTCGGCGGCTAGGATGTGGAGCGAGCTCTTCGGCTCGGCACGCTGTCCCTGATCAACCGATCGAGATGCATCCGGATGTGTGCGGCTTCGGCCGCCGTATTGGCGAGCGCGATGGCCCGGTCGAAGGCGACGCGGGCCTCCTCGGTACGCCCGAGTTGCAAGAGCAGACCGCCCTTCACCCCGAAGAAGTGAAAGTAGCCTGAGAGCTTCGCCGCCAACGGCTCGATCATGTCGAGCGCCGCCGCGGGCCCGCGCACCTTGGCGGCAGCGACCGCCCGATTGAGCGTAACGACGGGGGACGGCTGCAGGCGCTCGAGAGTTGCATAGAGAAGATCAATTTGCGTCCAGTCGGTATTCTCGGGCCGGGCCGCCTGGGCGTGCAGCGCCGCGATCGCCGCTTGCACCTGATAAGGTCCGGGCCGCTTGTGGCGCACAGCTTTGTCGATGAGCGCAAGGCCTTCGGCGATCATCTTGCGGTCCCAAAGGTTGCGATCCTGATCGTCCAGCAGAACGATCGCCCCGTTGGCATCGAGCCGCGCCGGCGTGCGAGCGTGCTGCAGGAGAAGCAGCGCGGTGAGCCCCATGATCTCGGGTTCGGACTGGAACAACGTCAGCAGCAACCGGGAGAGCCGGATCGCCTCGTCGCAAAGCGGTGCGCGCACATGCGCTTCGCCTCCGCTTGCGGAATAGCCCTCGTTGAAAAGGAGGTAGATCATTGCCGCGACAGTCGCGAGGCGCTCGGCGCGTTCCACCGGGCCGGGCGTCTCGAAGGCGACCGCGGCTTCCTCGACGCGGCGCTTGGCCCGGGTGATGCGCTGCTCCATGGCGCTTTCGCTCGCCAGGAAGGCGCGCGCGATCTCCTTTACCGAAAGACCGGACACGACGCGCAATGCGAGCGCTATCTGCTGGGTCACCGGGAGATCGGAATGGCAGCAGATGAACAGCAGCCGCAAGATGTCGTCGCGATAGTGGGCATCGTCCAGCCGCTCGGCGAGGGCAGCCTCGGCGTCGCCCAAGTCCGACACGACCTCCTCGGCGGGCAATGGGGACTGCCTGCTCCGATGGCGTACCGCATCGAGGGCTGCGTTTCGCCCGACCATGATCAGCCAGGCTGCAGGATCGCGCGGCGGACCATTCTGGGGCCAGCTCTTGAGCGCCCGCAGGCATGCCTCCTGGAATGCTTCCTCCGCGGTCTCCAGGTTGCGAAAATAGCGCAGGAGCGCCGCAACAGCGCGGGGGCGCGCGGAGATCAGCGCCGTGTTGATGCACGCGAGATCGGTCACGCGCCGGCGGCTCCGGGATGGAAAATCGCGATCGGTCGTATCTCGTAGGCTCCGCCGGGATTGGCTTGGGCGAGTTCCCGCGCGATCTCGAGCGCCTCCTCGAGCGCCTGGCACTGCACGACATAGAAGCCGAGCAACTGTTCCTTGGTTTCCGCGAACGGTCCGTCGATGACGAGGGGAGGTTCCTGGCCTTTTCGAAGCGTCGTCGCGGCCGTGGTCGGCATCAGCCGAGCCACCGGCCCGAGCTTGCCTGCCTTGGCCACCCGGTCGTGCACGACCTTGAGCCTGGCCATGACCGCGTCGTCCTCCTCCTTGGTCCAGGCGCAGACGACGTTTTCGGAATGGTAGCAAAGTATGGCATACTGCATGTCGCTTCCCTTTGGCGCTAATCTAGGACGAACGGAGGCAACTGGAAGCCGACATCCCGGGAAAGAAAAAGTCTCGAGAATAGCCCGGTTGCCACCTCGACTTGCTCTACGGACGCGTGCACTTTCTCCCATCGGGAGAGGGGTGCGGAGGGTTACGGTCCCCGTCGCCGTTGGCTTCGTTTCGGCCAAGCCGTCGACCTGTCACGGTTGGCTTCGTTCGGCGAAGCTGTCGACCTGTCCGCGTTGGGTTCGTTTGGCCAAGTTGTCCATCTGTCCCCGTTGGGTTCGTTTGGCCGAGCGTGTCGACCGGTCCCTATTGGCTTCGTTTGGCCGGGCCATCGACCTGTCGCTGTTGGCTTCGTTTGGCCAAGCCGTCGACCTGTCGGTTGGGTTCGTTCGGCCGAACAGTCGCAGCGTTCTCGGCCTGGGCAGAGGAAATGTACCGCGCAAGCTCGTGTCCCGGCCGAGAGCGCGCTTGCGCGCGAAGAGCCGGGACCCATGGGCCACAGACGGTTGGGTTCGTTCTGCCAAGACACCGGTGGTGCCCGTTGGGTTCGTTTCGCCAAAACAGCGGCCGGCCCCGTTGGCTTCGTTCGGCCAAGCCGTCGACCCGTCCTCGTTGGTTTCGTTCGGCCAGGCTGTCGACCTGCCCGCGTTGGGTTCGTTTGGCCAAGTTGTCGATTGTCGCTGTTGGCTTCGTTCGGCCGAGCCGTCGACTGTCCCGGTCGCCTTCGTTCGGCCGGGCCGTCGACCTGTCGCTGTTGGCTTCGTTCGGCCAAGATGCCACACGTTGCTCGGCGCGTTACCGCATCCGGGACATGAACCGGCTCATGCGCGAAGCATTGCAAAGTCTGACCTTCCTGTCTTGGGTTCGTTTCGCCGATTTCGCGAAGCGGTTTGCCGCTGATGACGCTCGCCCTCGCCAGCTCTGCGTTTGGCTTTGTTCGGGCCAAAATGCCGAAGCGTTGCCCGGCGCGTCAGCGGCGTTTCCCGGGCGAAGCGCAGCACGCGGCGTCGCGTGATGCGCTGCGACCCGGGATCGTTGCGGATTCCGAGCTTGACACGGACCAGCGGTGCGCCACTCGCGCAGCAGTCAAGCTTGCGCAGACTGCGTACACTTGTCTGCGTGCGCTCGCGCTGCACCGCATCCGGGACACGAACCGGCCCATGCGCGAAGCATTGCAAAGTCTGAACTTCCTGTGTTGGGTTCGTTTCGCCGGTCCCGGTCGTGTCGGCGCCGCGCGACGGCGGAGTCGCCGCCGAACGAACGTTGCGTCGATCGCGCCGATGTCGGTGCGTTGCTCAATTCACAGCTTTAGATGATGCGCCTTTATGGCACGAGTGCTGTAATTTGTCAACACTTTTCTACCGACACACTTTTCTACCGACACACTTTTCTACCGACACACTTTATCTACCGACACTGTCGGTAGCTTTCCCTGCCGTGGTCGGCATCAGACGAGCCACGGGCCCAAGCTTGCCGGCCGCGGCAATCCGGTGCTGCACAGCCTGGAGCTTGGACATGACCGCGTCGTCCTCCTCCTTGGTCCACGCGCAGACGACGTTTTCGGAATGGTAGCAAAGTATGGCGTACTGAATGTCGCTTCCCCTTTGCGCTTATCTAGGACGAACGGGGCGGCCGCGATCCGACATCGGCGAAAAAAGCGTCCCGTAGCGGGGGTGACCCGCAATCGAAATTGCTCCGGTCATGATGTCGCCCTAACGGCTCCTCACGCCAGTCGAGTATGTCGCTCACTTCCGGTCACGACGACGGCGAGCGGACGCAAGCAGCAAGGGCGTCGGTCTCGGTGGACTTTCCAAGAGCTTCAGAACACGCGCAGTATCGCGTTCCGAAAGGACGATGCGTTCGGCGCGATCGACTACTTCACGGGCAGCCGGGAGCACATTACGCATGATGAAGCTGGTCACATCCAGCCGCTCGTACGCGGCTGCCGTTGCCAGGAGGCGCTTCTCCTCCTTGGTGGTCCGCAGCTCGATCCGATCATCTCTGGCGATAGAACTCGTTGCCATGTTGAAGGTCCCAGACAGCTTCTCAGTTTAATGCACGGACAAACTTCCGCTACATCGTATCACTCCGCTGCGTCAGCCGACTTCGGCCTGCGCTGGTCGAAGCGGCGGTCGAATACGTGCTCGGCGATGCGGTTCTTGAGAATCTCGATCGAGCCGCCGGCGATCATCCAGCCGCGGCAGCGCCGCATGCACCATTCCACCAGGCACTCGCGGCTGTAGCCCATTGCGCCCATGATCTGCACCGCCTCGCTCGCCACCTCGAAGCCGGCCTGATTGCAGGCGGCCTTGGCAATCGCGGTCTCATAGGCCGAAGGCAAGCCGCGATCGGCATTGGCCGCTGCGCGATAGAGCAGCAGTTGCGCGCCTTCGAGCTTGATCGCCATCTCGGCGAATTTCCATTGCAGGCCCTGGAACTCGCACAGCGGTCGGCCGAACTGCCGGCGCGTCGCCGCATGCTCGCGCGCCTGGTTGAAGGCGTAGCGGCCGAAGGCGAGCGAGCGCGCGGTGTTGCCGAGCCGCTCGATATTGAAGCCGGCCATCTGCTTCTTGAACCCGCCGGGCCCGAGCAACACGTTCTCGGCCGGAATCCGGCAGCTGTCGAAGTGAAGCTCGCACCACTCCTCGCCGCTCATGAAGCTCGACGGCCGGCCGATGTGGAAGCCGGGGGTGTCGCGCTCGACGATCACCGAGCCGATGCCGCCGACCCCGGGCCCGAAGCGGACATAGATGAGGAAGATCGCGGCATCCGGGCTGAAGGTGGAAAACACCTTGCTGCCGTTGATCGAGATAATGCGAGCCGTCCGGCCTGGCGCTGGTCTCGAGGTCGGTCGCCGCCGAGCCGGCATCGGGCTCGCTGATGCCGAGGCTCATGACCATGCGCCCTTGCAGGAGACCGGGCAGCCAGCGCGCCTTCTGCGCGGCGGTCGCATATTCGGCGAAGGTGCGGATCGGCCCGAAATTGCCGAACTGCACCACGTCGGCGCTGCGCGGACAGACGGCGGCCACCTGCTCGATGGCGATCACCGCATCGGTCAGCGTGCCGCCCTGGCCGCCATCGGACTGCGGCAGCGTGATGCCCATCAGCCCCTGCGCGCTCATCAGCTTGGCGACGTCGAAGGGGAAACGGGGATCGTGCGCGCGTTCGAGCGCACCCTTTTCGAGATGCGCCCGTGCGAAGCGATTGATCGAATCGGCGAATGCCTGCTGCTCTTCGGTGAAGCTGAACTGCATGCTCACTGCGCCGTTCAATCCGCCTTTCACTCGGCCTTGGCACCCGATTTGTGCACGATCGCCGCCCACTTGGTCTCCTCGCGGTCGATGTCGGCGGCGTATTCCTCGGGCGTCGACGGCAGCGGCTCGGCGCCGTCCTTGGCGAGCCGCTCCTTGAGATCGTCGGACATCACCGCTGCCCGCAGCGCCGCCGAGAGCTTCTCGACGATCGGCCGCGGCGTGCCCGCCGGCGCCACGATCCCGTAATGCAGCACGGCCTCATAGCCGGGCAGGCGCCGCTTCCGCGACCGTAGGCAGATCGGGGAAGATTGCCGAGCGCTCGGCGGCGGTGACGGCGAGCGCGCGAACCTTGCCCTCCTTGACCAGCCCGACCGCGGGCGGCAGCGAGCTGAAATAGATCGCGACATGCCCGCCGACCAGGTCGGTGAGCGCCGGCGCGCTGCCCTTGTAGGGGACATGCGTGAGCCTGATGCCGGCCATCGTCGCGAAATATTCGGTGCCGAGATGGATGCCGCTGCCGGCGCCGGCCGAGGCATAGTTGAGCTTGCCCGGCTCTTTCCTTGCGAGCGCGATCAAGTCGGCAATCGAGCGCGCCGGCAGCGACGGATGCACGCAGACGACCAGCGCGCTGGTGGCGATGAGGCCGATCGGCGCGAAATCCTTGCGCGGATCGTAGCCGGCATTCGGCATAGAGCGTCGGGTTGATGGCGAGCGTTCCGGTGCCGCCGAGGCCGAGCGTATAGCCGTCGGGCGCGCTCTTGGCGATCTGGCGGGTCGCGATGCTGCCGCCGGCGCCGCCGCGGTTCTCGATGACGATCTGCTGGCCGAGCGTGCGGCTCATCTTGTCGGCGGCTGCGCGCGCCATCACGTCGTTGCCGCCGCCGGCCGCATAGGGCACGATCAGCGTGATCGGACGGCTCGGATAATCCTGCGCCGCAGCGGAAGCCGGCGCGGCAAGAATCGAAACGAACAATGTGCAGGCCGAAAACGCCGTCTTGATCGCGAAAGCGGGCATCGGACTTTTCACTCCGATCGAGGCCGATCGACTTCGTCAACACCGACCGCATTTCGCTGTTGCCGGCGGAGCGTGCCGAGAAGGACGTATCCTCGCATTCTCCAGCATCTTTGCAACCGGCTTGCAGATGGGCTAGTTGCATCGTCCGATGGGCACGGCGATGACTTGGGCGGATGCATTCCTGCGCACCTTGAAGGAGAATGACGTAAGGCTCGTCACCTACGTCCCCGACAACGTGCTCACGCCGCTGATCGGCGGCGCGGCCGCCGACAATTACTTCATGTCGGTCGGCGCCACCCGCGAGGACGAGGCGGTCGGCACGTTGGCCGGCGCCTATATGGGCGGGCCTGCGCGGCGTGGCGATGATGCAGACCAGCGGCTTCGCGCTCATTGCGAACGCGCTGGCTTCGCTGATCGTGCCCTACCAGATCCCGGCGATCATCGTCGTGTCCGAGCGCGGGACGTTGGGCGAGTTCAACATCGGCCAGGTCACCGTCAGCCGGACCATGCGGCCGACGCTCGATGCCATCGCGGTCGAGCATCACACCTTGAGCGACGAAGCCACCATGCCGTTCATTGTCGACAAGTCGATCAAGCAGGCATTCACCACGCAAAGCCCGGTGGTTTTCATCCTGTCGCCGCTGCTCACCGGCGGCAATCCGCTGGCCGCAGCCAAATTGAAGCAAGGGATAGGCAGAGCCGTGCCCGCTCCAACCGACCGACGTTGCGAAGGTGCTCAACCGCGCCGAGCTGACCAGGCGGCTGGTGGCGAAACTGGCGCGCGAGGAAGCCGTGGTCGCCGGCATCGGCAACACCAATTTCGATCTTTATGCCGCCGGCCACCGGCCGCAGAATTTCTACATGCTCGGCAGCATGGGGCTCGCCTGCCCGATCGCGCTCGGCGTCGCGCTGGCGCAGCCGGAGCGGGGCGTGATCGCGCTCGAAGGCGACGGCTCGATCCTGATGGCGCTGGGATGCCTGACCACCATCGGCATGATCAAGCCGCGCAACCTGACCATCGTGATCATGGACAACGGCATCTATCAGATCACCGGCAAGCAGGCGGCCGCGACCGCGAGCACGGCCGATATCGTGGCGATCGCGCGCGGCGCCGGCATCGAGCAACAGTCACTGGATTCGCGACGAGACGCATTTCGACCAGTTGATCTCGCGGCGCTTCGACGAGGGCGGGCCGGTGCTGCTCGCGGCCAAGATCGACGACCAGCCCGGCGTCGGGCAGACCGTGCGCGATCCCCCGCTCATCCGGCACCGCTTCATGCAAGGGCTCGGCACCGGGCGGGCAAGCGCGCTGGATGCATAGAGTATCGCCAAGAGGCCAAGGGGATGTGATGCAAGGCTACGTATCGGCCGGCGGCGGCCGCTTTGCGGTCGCATCCGGATGCGCTTACGCGACAGCGGCGGCGGCGGAGATCCTGGAGCGCGGTGGCAATGTGGTCGATGCGGCGCTCGCCGGCTCGGCGGTGCTTTGCGTTACGCTTCCGCATGCGGTCTCGATCGGTGGCGACTTGTTTGCATTGATCAAGCTCGCCGAGCGGCCGGAGGTTGTCGCAGTGAACGCGACCGGCGGCGCGCCGCGGCGCGCCGATCGATCGGCCTTTGTCTCGCGCGGTCTGAAATTGATACCGGCGCGGGGTCCCCTTTCCATTCAGCCGCCTGGGCTGGCTGCCGGCTGGGCGACGATGGTCGAGCGGTGGGCGAGCCTGCCTCTCGCCGAGTTGCTCGAGCCGGCGATCGATCTGGCGCGGAACGGCTTCAAGGTTGGACCGCGACTGGCGCGGCTATGCCAGGAGCTTGCTTCGACGTATGCGGCTGAGCCGGGCTGGTCGCAGACCTATCTGATCGACGGCAAGCCGCTGCAGGAAGGCGACATTCTGCGGCAGGATCGTTTGTCGGCAACAATGGCGCGTCTTGGCCGCGAGGGAGCGCGGCGTTCTATGGCGGATCGATTGCCACGGACATCGTGGGCTCGGTGCAACGCGCCGGCGGCCTGTTCGAGCTGGGCGATCTGGAATGCGTGTCGGCGGATACGTCGCCGGCACTTTGCACGCGCGTGGGTCAATTCTCGCTCGCCACCCAGCCGCCGATTTCCCAAGGCGTCGTGCTCTTGCGGTCATTTCGGCTGCTGTCGGAAGCCGCTGCCGGGACCAAGGCGGCGCTCCCGCAACTTTGGCCGATCGCCGCGGCAGCGATTGGTACTGCCTTTTCAGAGCGGCTGCATTTTCTCGGCGATGCCGACGACGCGCGCGCGTGCGCGGAACGCATGCTCGCGGGCGACCTGCCGATAACACCGCTTCGCGCCGATCACAGCCAATGCGGCTTCGGAGACGACGACGATCGCGGTCATCGACAACAAGGGCAATGCAGCCTCGCTGATCCTGAGCATCTTTGCCGATTTCGGCTCGGGCGTGGTGACCGAGGAGACCGGCATCCTGCTGAACAATCGGCTCAGCGCATTTTTTCTGGATCCGGTGCACCCGAACAGCATCAGCCCGCGCAAGCGCACGATGCATACGCTGCACAGCGTGATGGTGAGCGACGAGACCGGACTCCTCATGGCCGGAGGCTCGCCCGGTGGCGACAACCAGCCTCAGGTCAATCTGCAGGTGCTCACGCGCGTCTTGTTGCTGGGAGATGATCTGGGCAAAGCGGTTGCTGCGCCGAGATGGGCCTTGTTTCCAGGCACCGCGCCGATCGAGCTCCAGGAAACGACGGACCCTTTCATCCTGTGCGAACCGGGACTCGATCGCGACATAATGGATGCGTTTGGCCGCGCCGGCTGGCGCGACCCGCACCCTTCCGATCCCCGATATCGGCAGCGCCAAATGGGTCGTACGGGGTGCCGACGGCCTCACGGTCGAAGCGGTTTCGGATACGCGGCGGCAAGGAGCCGTGTCGGCCAGGTGAGATGCTAGGCCCGGCCGGGCAACCTCAGGCGCATGGCCAGGGCGTGGCGCACGTGCTCGCGAGCCAATCGCTCGGCCTTGGCCGGATTTCGATCGTGAATCGCCTTGATGATCTGCAGGTGCTCTCGATGAGCCAATTCGGCGCTGCCGGGCAGCACGAATGTCGAATGACGCAGCAGCCCCAAGGCGTCGACCACGGTCGTGACCGACGCCAGCAGATATCGATTATGGGACGCCTCGTAGAAAGTCCGATGCAGCTCGCCGTTGATGGTGACGAGCCTGTCGGGATCGTTTCCCTCGCGGGCCTCTTTCGCGGCGATCCGATCCATGAGCTGCATTTCGGCCTTGGTCGCATGGCGCGCGGCAAGCGCCGCGGCGGTCCCTTCCAGGGCTTCGCGGACGGCGTAAAGCTCCACCAGTTGCTGGCGCGCCGAGCTCGGTGAACATCACGCCGTTCCAAGGCCCGTTGACGAGCAAGCCTTCGGAAATCATGCGGTGGAAAGCTTCGCGTACCGGAGTCCGGCTGATCTTCAGCCAACCGGCCACATCGGCTTCGCGCAGATGCTCATGCGGCCTGAACTTTCCGGAGCGGAGCGCATCGCGCAGGATACGATACGCGAAATCGCCCAACGTCTCGCCGCGCTGGTGCAGCGGCGCGCGCCGGTTGAACAGAGGATGAAGAGCATCCGGCATTCAATTTCTTGGCGCCCACGGCACGACGATGCGCTCCAGGAACGCGATGCCGTAATAAAGCACGATGCTCATCACGGTCAACAACACCAGCGCGCCGAACGCCAGCGGCGTGCGGGACTGCGATGTGGACACCAGGATCAGATATCCGAGACCGTTTTCCGAGCCGACGAACTCGCCGATGACCGCACCGATCACCGCGAAGGTGATGGCGATCTTCAGTCCGACGAAGATGTGCGGCATGGCGGTGGGAAAGCGGATCTTGATGAACGTTTGGGTCTGACTCGCCGACAAGCGAGCGGATCAGGTCCATCAACGATGCCGGAACCGCCGTGAGACCGGTCGCGGTGGCCACGACGATGGGGAAGAAGCAGACCAGGAACACGACGACGATCTTCGGCGCCGTGCCGAAGCCGATCCAGAGCGCCAGCAGCGGCGCGATCGCGACCTTGGGCATCGACTGCAAGGCCAGCAGAATGGGATAGATCGTATTCTGCAGGAGCGGTCGAATAGACGACGGCGACCGCGAGCGGAATGCTGATGACGATGGCGAGCGCAAATCCGACCAGCGTCTCGTAGAGCGTGACCATGCGAATGGCCGGCGAGCTCGGAGCGCCAGTCCACCATCGCGTCGACGATCGCACTCGGCGCCGGCAGCATCCAGGCCGGAATTTTCAGCTGCCGCACCAGGACCTCCCAGAGCGCGATCAGCGCGATGAAGGTCAGCGGTCGACCCGAGGATCGCCTTGATCGGAGAGGGCCCGGGCTCCAGCGCTTCGTCCTCTTCGGTCGAGACTGGCGGCAGTCATGTTCGTCGTCATTGCCTGCTCGCTCCCGCCCCGTGATAGATCACCTCACGGATTTGATCGGAATAGGATTTGAACTTCGGCGTGAATTCCATGTCGATGGTGCGCGGCCGCGGCGAGCTCGATGTCGAGGATTTTGGCGATGCGGCCCGGACGCGGGGTCATGGCGACGACGCGGTCGGCCAGCCGGATCGCTTCGGAAATGTTGTGGGTGACGAACACCACGGTCTTCTTGTCGGTGTCCCAGATGCGCATCAGTTCGAAACCCAGCTCCTCGCGCGTCATGGCGTCGAGCGCCGCAAACGGCTCATCCATCAGGAGCACCGAGGGATTGTGGATGAGCGCGCGGCAGATCGACACCCGCTGCTGCATTCCGCCGGACAATTCTCTCGGCGCACGCATCTCGAAGCCCTTCGAGACCGACGAGATTGAGCAGGTGCATCGCCCGCGCGCGCGACTTCGCCCTGTCGAGCCCCAGAATCTCCGCCGGCAGCAGGACGTTGTCGAGCACGTTGCGCCACTCAGCAGCACCGCCTCCTGGAACACGATTCCGACGTCGCTGGTCGGATGCAGGAGCGGCGCGCCGTCGAACAGCAGCGTGCCGCGCGACGGCCGGATCAGTGCACCGATCAGCTTCAGGAGCGTGGATTTGCCGCAGCCGGAGGGGCCGACCAGCGTGATGAATTCGTTCTGCTCGATGGTCAAGTCGACGTCTTCCAGCGCCGTGACCCGACCCGTCTTGGACGCGTAGGTCTTGTACAGGCCCTCGATCCGGATCTTGCTCATCACATGCTTGCACGCCGCGGAACACCTTGCTCGCCGAGAAGGCGGCCTCGGTGGCAAGCCCGGTGCAAGCGCCGGGGTGACGCAGTGCATGGGTGATGCTGATCGAATCCATCGGAATGTGCTTGGCATTCCGATGCGGCGGTTACTGGCCCACGAATCCCGGCGCGTAGATGTCGCGCGGGGGTCACCGGATTCTTGAGCGTGAAGGCGCCGGAGACGATGTCGATCGACTTCTTCACGCGCTCGGGATCAAGGGCGCCGAGCGGGCACGCCGTCCTGCTTCGTGAGAGTGCCGACGATCCTGGTCTCCCCGGCGGCGATGTCGGCATCGACCTGACGATGATACTTGTGCATGATCGCGCCCGCCTGTTCCGGATTTGCGATCGCGTCTGCGAGGCCTTGCAGCGTCGCAGTGACGAAACCGCTTGATGAGACCCGGATTTGATTTGAGCAGGGCGTCCGACGCGATGATGCCGTTGCCATAGAGATCGAGACCGACGTCGGCATACGCCAGCGCGTGGATCTCCTGCGGCGCCGCCGGTCTTGGCCAGAAGCGGCGCCCCGACCGTGAATTGGCCGATCCCGTCGGCCCGGCCGGTCTTCAGCATTCCCGGCAGCGCATCGGACGTCGCGACCAGCCATGTGACCTTGCCGCCGTCGATCTTCGCGGCTTTCGCGTAGGCGTCGAAAAGCTTTGGCACCGCACTGAAAGCGGTGTCGGCGATTTTCTTGCCCTCGAGGTCCTTGGGCTTGCTGATCCCGGAGTCCTTGAGCACGAAAATGGCGTGCGGCGGCTTGGCGTAGACGATGGCGACGAGCTTGGTCGGGATCTGATCGTTGCCGCGGCCGAGAATGACTGCCGCGGTGTCCGCGAATCCGAGTTGCGCGGTGCCGGCCGCGACCTGCTTGACCGCATCCGCCGATCCCTGCCCGCGCACGATATCGACCTCGAGATTCTGGCGGGCGTAATAGCCCTTCTCCAACGCGACGAAATAGTAGGCATGCCTGCCGTTGTAGCCGAAGTCGGTCACGAAGGTGATCTTGTCGGCCGCATCGGCGGCCGGCGACGCCAGGCCCAGCGAGAAGAGCACCGCAAGCATCACTGGAAGTCGAACATTCCGCGTCGAGACGCATTTCGATCTCCTCTGGAGACCTGAGCTACCGTCGCATCCTCATCTGTCCCATGGACGCTGACCAGAAGTCATAACGAGCACTGCCCATTGAATTTCACGAATTTTTAGTATACAAATTTCGCATCATTGGGCAAGAAGCGAGACGTGCCTGTCCGCGGTTCGCCGAAGACAAACGAGTCCGTCATGTCGCAACAGGCCAACGAGGATTTCGCGCCGGATCGCGCACGCGTCGCTGACGCCGATGCGCTTCGGCCCGCAGAGCCCTCCGGGTACGCAGCGACCACGGCCGGCGCGCATTGGCGCGGCAAGATCCTGGCCGCCCGTCAGATCAGCGACGAGGCGAGCATATCCACGACATGACTGTCCGTCGGACGCCGCCGGTGCCCCCGCGATCAGTGCGGCTCGGCTCCGTTCCACATCCCGGAGGTGAAGCTTGATCCCCAGCCGCAATGAAGGCCGTCGTTTTCGAGCAATATGGCGATCCCGACGTGCTCAAATATGTCGACTTCGGCGTGCCGAAGCTCGCGCGCGGCGAGGCGCTGGTCAAGGTCCACGCGGTCGGCCTCAACGGTTATGACCTGATGGCTCGGGCGGGACGCTACAAGCCGAACAAGGGGAAGTTTCCGCATATTCTCGGCGGCGATTTCGGCGGCGAGATCATCGCGTTCGGGACCCGAGACCTGGTGCGACCTGCCGATCGGCACGCGTGTCACCAGCTGGTGGATTCTTCCCTGCGGCCGCTGCGAGCAGTGCATGGCGGGACATCATAACCGTGTGCTCGAAGGACTACCGCTATCTCGGCGCCCACGAGCACGGCGCCTATGCCCAATACGTCAAACTGCCCGCCGACCATCTGATCCCGCTGCCGGACACCGTCACGTTCGAGCAGGCGGCGGCGTTCCCAAACGCCTTCGGGACGGCGTGGCACATGCTGATCGATCGCGGCAAATTGCGCGCCGGCGAGACCGTGCTGGTGAATTCTGCCAGTTCCGGCGTGAGCATGGCCGCGATCCAGATCTGCAAGCTGGCCGGTGCCTACGTGTACACGACCTCGAGCGCGGATTGGAAGCTCGAGCGCGCCAAGGAATTGGGCGCCGACGAGGTCATCAACTACAACGAGGTCGACTTCACCGACGAGATCCTGAAACGAACCGACAAGCGCGGCGTCGACCTCGTGGTCGAGCACGTCGGCGGCGATTTTCTCGACAAGTCGATCCGCTGCCTCACGCGCGGAGGGCGGGTGGTGACGGTCGGCGGCACCAAGTCATATGACTGCAAGATCCTGGTGAACTACATCTTTCACAAGGAGCTGCAGCTCATCGGCTCGAACAGCGCCACCAAGCACGACCTCGAAGTGATGATGCCGCTCCTGGGCAATGGCAAGCTCAAGACCGTGATCGATCGTGTATTCCCGTTGCAGGAAGCGGCGGAGGCGCATCGCTATCTGGAAGCGGCGAAGCAGTTCGGCAAGGTCATTCTGCGCATCGATCACTGAAGATCACTAGATGACGATCGTCCTCCCTCAGGAGCATCCATGCGAGACATCAGCCCGCTGGTCGCGCCGCGCTCCATTGCGGTGATCGGCGCCTCGGCCAACCCCACCAAGTCGGGCGGCGTGCTGTTCGACAATCTGGTGAAAGGCGACTTCCATGGCCCGCTTTTTCCGATCAACCGCAGCGCGCCGGAAATCATGGGCGCAAGGCCTTTGCGACGCTTGGCCGACGTTCCCGAGAAGGTCGACCTCGTCTACATCGTGCTGCCGCAGCAGCATGTGGAAGAGGCGGTGAAGCAATGCGTCGCCGCCGGCGCGCGCGCCGCCTGCATCATCACCGCCGGATTCTCCGAGGCGAGCTCCAAGGGCCGCGGCGACGAGGACAGGCTGCGCGAGATCGCCAGCAGCTCGGGCCTGCTGCTCGCCGGCCCGAACACCATCGGCATGGTCAATGCCGAGGTCGGCATGATGGGGAGCTTCGTCAATTTCCCCCGCTGGGAAACCGGCGGCGTCTCGCTGTTCACCCAGACCGGCATTTTCACCGGCGCGGTCATGCTGCATATGATGACCTCCGCCACGCAGCGCCTGCCGGTCGGGCAAGAGCATCGACGTCGGCAACAAAGTCGACGTCGACGAGTTGGACTTTCTCGATTTCGTCGCCGAAGATCCCGGAACCAAGGTCATCGGGTTCTATATCGAAAGCATCCGCAATCCGCGCGCGTTCCTGGAGCGAGGCGCGCGCGGTGCGGCGACGAAAGCCGATCGTACGTGCTCAAGCCGGGCCGCACCACGGACGGCGCCAAAGCCTCGGCCTCGCATACGGGCTCGCTCGCCTCCGACGACGCGATCCTCGACGGCGCGTTGCGCCAGTACGGCATCGCGCGCGCCGAGGACGAGGACGAGTTCCTCAATGCGCTGCGCGCTCTGGTCATGCTGCCGAAGCCGCAAGGGCAAGCGGGTCGGCATTGCGACCACGAGCGGCGCGCTCGGCGTGATCTCGACCGATCTCATCGTGCAGAACGGCCTCGAGCTCGCGCCGTTCGAGCCGGCGACGCTCGCGGCCATGCGCAGCATCCTGCCGGACTGGCTCGAGCCGGCCAATCCGTTACGACTTCTGGATCGGCATCGATGTCAAAGGCCCGCGCGAAGCGCACGAGGTCGGGCTTCGTGCGGTGTTCGCCGATCCGAACGTCGATCTCGTGCTGTGCACGTTGCTGGCGCCGGGCAATGCCGACTTCCCCGAATTCGGCGCACTGGTCAAAGAGCTGCGGCTGACCTACGACAAGCCGGTCGCCATGGTCATCTATGGCGGCGATGCGGGTCAGCGCTGGACCGCGGACCTCGACGGCGCGAACGTCCCGATTTTCACAACGACCCGCGCAGCGGTGCGCGCACTGGCGCTCCTGGTGCAGGCGAGCTTGTAACGATCAGCTGCTCCGCGCCGCCGCGGTCGAACCGCCTGCAAACATCCTCAATGCGGTGCGGGCGTAGATTTTCGCGCAGTCGATGACATCCTGCTCGTTGGCGTAGTCGTCGATGCCGGCCGACAGGGTCGGCTGCGGGCCGTAGCAGACCGCCGGCACGCCGAGATCGCGCCAACGGCGCGCATCGCTTCCCGGCAGGCGGACCACGAATTCAGGCGGAGCGCCGCGCACCGCCTGCGGCCGCAGCGGCCAACCGCTGCACCAACGGATCGTCGAGCGCCGTCCAGCTCGCATCCCAAGCCTTCACGACCTCGATGCCGACATTCGGGTCGCCCGCGCACATGTCGCGGATACGGCGTTCGCATTCCTGCGCGGTGATTCCGGGGGGAAGCCGGAGATCCAGCTGGGCACGCGCCCGTGTGGCGATCTGGCTGCGCACGGTGCCGGCCGCGATCGTTCCAGCGTTGAGCGACAGCCGCAGCCCGAGATTGCCTTCCCCGCCGGTGACCCCTGCAAGCTCGGGCGGCACCGTTGCGTACGTCTCGTTGAGGGCGTCGAGCCGCGCCAGCAAGGCGGCAAGCTTCATGACCGCGGTTTCGCCGGCGCAGCGCGCGCGAGGCGTGCCCGCCTGGCGCGCGCACCTCGATGTCGAGCCAGAGCAATCCCTTTTCGGCGACTGCAAAGCCGCATGAAGCCGGGACCCTCGCCGCAGATCAGATAATCGCCGGCAAGATCCGGCCGTTGCCGCAGCAGGAACACGGTTCCGCGATCGCCGAACATGACCTCGTCGGAGACGGCCGTCATGCTCAGCCGGCCGCGCCAGGCATGGCGATGCCGATTGAGCACGGCGGTGGCGAGGCACAGTGCGGCGAGCGCGCCCTTCATGTTGCCCATGCCGAGGCCATAGAGCCGGCCGTCGCGGCGCGTGAGCGACATGACCGGGACCGTCCAGGCGGCTTCATCGCCGGCTTCCATCGTGTCCATGTGCGCATTGAAGACGACATGCGGTCCCGACCCGCCCGCATCGATTTGCCCGACGACGTTCGGCGCCTCGTCATCGGCGTCGACCACCTCGGTTGCGACCTGCCGATGCGCCAGGTAGCTGCGCACGACGTCCGCCACCTCGGCGGTGCGTCCCGGTGGATTGATGCTCGCCGCCGCGACCAGGCGGCCGCACAGATCGATCAGGTCCGTCGCGCGCGGCGTCGATTTCGCGGTCGACGATCTCGCTGAGCTCGGATGTGTTGCTCATTCAAGGCCTCGGCATGGCGCTTGGAGATTGCGCGGCGACCTCTTCGGCGCGAGCGCCCGACGATCTTGCGGAAGAGCTCGGGATCGGTGGCGCCTTCGGTTCCGAACACCAGGACCGTGCTGTCGGAGCGCAGATCGAGGCGCCTGCGCGCGTTCGCATCGCTCGCTCGCGAGCAGCAGGCCGGCGAGGCCGGCGACCGCGGATTCCCCGGCGCACACCGCGCCGTCCCCGAAGCGGTCGAAAGCGAGGAGGCGCATGCATTCGGCGGCCGCCTCGTCCCCGACGGTCATGAAAGCGTCGGCGCCGATGTTCGAGAATCGGCCAGGCGAGGATCGAGACTTCGCCGCAGGCGAGGCCGGCCATCATGGTGTCGAGCGCGCCTTCGCGCCGGCGTCGGCCGGCCGCACTCGGCACTGCGATAGAGGCAGTCGGCCTTATCCGGCTCGACGACGATGATAGCGCGGCCGATCGGCGCCGAAGCGCTCCCACAAGTAGGAGCACACGGCAGCCGCCAACCCGCCGACCCCGGCCTGCACGAACACATGGGAGGGAGGCACGGACGGCGCCTGCGCCAGCGCCTCCTCGACCATCAGCGCGTAACCCTGCATCACGTGGCGCGGGACATCGGTGAAGCCCTCGTACGCCGTGTCGGAAACGACGTGCCAGTGTTGCGCCGCGGCATCGGCGGCCGCGCGCCGCACCGCATCGTCGTAAGTCCCCGGCACGCGCCTGACTTGCGCGCCGTAGGCGGCGATCGCGCGACAGCGTCCTTCGCTGGTGCTTTCCGGCAGGTAGATGACGCAGCGGCAACCGAAATTGCGCGCACCCCACGCGACCGAGCGGCCATGGTTGCCGTCGGTGGCGCGCGGTCACGGTGATGTGCGAGGTCACGTGGGCATAGCGGCCGGACAACAGGTCGCGGGATGCCACCGCCGTACCGGCCGCTTGCCTGCGGATCTCCTGCCTGCAGAACCCGGAACACCGCATAGGCACCGCCGAGCGCCTTGAAGCTGCCGATGCCGAAACGTTCGGCCTCGTCCTTGTAAAGAATCTCGCCGATCCCCGCCGCCGCAGCGAGCCTCGTCAGGCGGCGCAATGGGGTCGGCCGGTAGCCCGGCCATGCGGTGATCTCGCGCTTGGCCTCTGCCAAGGCGTCGAGGCTGAGAATCTCGTCGCGTCCATCGGCACGATACGGCGCCGTGCGAGCGGCGCGTGGATTCTCGAGGAACCGGAAACCGGTGGGGCTCAGCAGCATCGCAGAATTCTCAGAATTGATGCCGCTACAGAACCGCAAGGCTCGCGTTGCGCAAATCGGTGATCAACATCGAGGACGGCGCATGGGTTATGCAGAGGGGAGGCTTCGCATTCTTCACCGCGAGTTGCGGCGTCAGGCCGCAAGCCCAGAACACGGGCAATTGCCCCTCGGCGACTTCCGGGTCTCCGACATTCTGATAACGCCGGCTCAGATCGACGCCGATGTCCTGCGGGCGGCCGATGTGAACGGGCGCGCCGTGGACATTGGGAAAGCGCGACGTGATCTGGATCGCGCGGATTGCATCGGCCGGCTTGAAGGCGCGCATCGTCACCATCAGGGGCCCCCGGTACGGGCCGGCGGGCATGGTTTCGATGCTCGTCACATACACCCCCGCGACATTGTTGCGTTCGAGGAATCTCAGGCGCAGTCCGGCTTCGAGCAGTGCCTCTTCGAACGAGAACGAGCAGCCCGAGCGCAAACGTCACGAGATCGTCTTGCCAGAGGGACGAGATGTCGGTCACCTCCTCGACGAATTCTCCGTCGCGGAACACATGATAGCGCGGAATATCGGTGCGGATGTCCAGGTCCTGCGCCAGCATCGGCAGATGCGGATTGCCGGCATCGGAGCGGGCGATCAGGGGACATGGCTTCGGATTGCGCTGGCAATAGAGCAGGAAATCCTCCGCCCAGGCGCGTGGAAGAATGCAGACATTGGCCTGCACATGACCGGGCGCAATGGCGGCGGTGTAGCCGGTATAACCTTGTGAACGGATGGCCCGGCGTGCTGCCTTCGGATCCGATCGATCCCAAGCGATAGAGTTTTGCAGAGGTAATCCGGACATTCCAAACACCGCCGATTAACATAGCCCGCCGCGTCGGCCAGCACGCGCGAGCCAGTCGAGATCGATGCTCGGCGCCGCTTTTCTGTATACCAAACCATCCATGCCCTTGTATACTTACTCTCGCTCGAGCAGCCACCAGCGTTGCAACAATCCGGTTTGGGTCCAAGCCTGCTTACAGGTGTCTCATGCAAAGCCACAGCTCACATGCGCGAAGTCTTCCTCTCGGAATGCTGGTCGCCCTGTGCGCCTTGCTGCTGCACGGACGTGTCGAAGCTCTGGACAGCGTCTCGCTCATCACCGATTTCGGCTACAACGGCCGCCATGCCTATTTCTTCGTCGCGCTCGACAAGGGCTACTACAAGGACGCCGGCCTCGACGTGAAGATCCTTCGCGGTCAAGGATCGGTCGACGCCATCCGCCAGGTCGGGGCGGGCAATGCAAATTTCGGATTTGCCGATACCGGCTCGCTGGTGCTCGCGCGCGGCAATGATCAGATTCCGGTCAAGCTCGTGGCGAGTGTCTATGCGAGGCCGCCGCAGGCGATCTTCTGTCGCGAAGATGCCGGGATCAAGGTACCGAAGGACCTCGAAGGCCGCTCCATCGCCAATCCGGCAGGTGGATCGATTCCGGATCTTTTCCCCGCCTACGCGAAGTCTGCCGGAATCGACGCGAGCAAGGTCAAGTGGGTGGTCGCGAGCAGCGATTCGCTTCCGACCCTGCTGGCCGCCAACAGGACGCCCTGCGTCGGCCAATTCATCGTGGGCGAACCGTTGCTGCGTGCGCAGGCCGCTCCAGCCAAGCTCGTGCGCTTTGCCTATGCCGATTCCGGTTTGAGCTATTACGGAAACGGCCTCGTTGCCAAAGAGAGCACCATCGCGACCAATCCGGATATCGTCCGCCGGTTCGTCGATGCCACCATCAAAGGCATGAAGGACGCTTTTGCGCATCCGGATGAAGCGGGCGCGATCATGCACAAGTATCATCCCCAGGTGGATCCCGGCATCGCCCAGGGAGAAACCGAAGCGGTGGCCGAGCTGGCGCGGGTCGAGGGCCGGCCGTTCGGCGTCATCGATCCGGCGCGGATCGATGCAACCCTCGAAGTCGTCAACGGTGCGTTCAAGCTGAAGACGCCAGTCGCGGCGAAAGACGTCTACGTGCCCGGATTGGTCTCGAACTGACCGGCTCGAGCGCGCCGCAGGCTCGTTGCCCTCATCGAGGAGAACGTCCGCTTGAAAGTTGCACGAGTTGCGGTGCCGGATCTGGTATCGAACTCCTATTTTCCGGCGATCGCGGCGATCGAGCTCGGCTTCTTCAAGCAGGAAGGGCTCGACGCCGTGCACGAGCTCATATTTCCCAACTACAAGGCCTATGAAGCGCTGCGCGACGGAATGGTCGATTTCGTAGCCGCTCCGGCGCATGCGGCGTTGCCGGCATTCCCGGAATGGCGCGGCGCAAAATTGCTCGCCGCCTTGGCGCAGGGCATGTACTGGCTGCTGGTGATGCGATCGGACCTCGAGGCGGCGCCAGGAGACGTCAACGCGGTCAAGGGCCGGACCATCGGAGCGGCCCCGCTGGTCGCACTGGGACTCCAGCGCATGCTCATCGAATCCGGCATCGATCTGGAACGAGATGCGGTGCGGATCGTCGGGGTTCCGGGCGCGAGCGCGCCGGGGGTGTCTTTCGGCGTTGCCGCCGCGCGCGCGCTCGAGCAGGGACAGCTCGACGGCTTCTGGGCGAACGCGATGGGCGCCGAGAATTCGGTGCGGCGCGGCGTCGGCAAGGTGGTGCTCGACGTCCGGCGCGGGCTAGGACCCGCGTTTGCCTTCCACTACACGATGCCGGTGCTCGCCACGAGCGACCGGATCATCGAGGGCGCCCCCGACATGATCGCGGCCGGGGTACGGGCGGTGGTACGCGCGCAGCGCGCGCTCAAGCAAGATGTCGGACTTGCTGCCAAGGTGGGGCGTGCATTGTTTCCACCGCAGGAGGCCGCGCTGATTGCCGACGTGGTTGCGCGCGACCTGCCCTACTACGATCCCGTCATCTCGGAGCACGCTGTTGCGCAGATGAGCAGGTTCGCTCGCGCCGCGAACCTCATGCAGGGATCGGTTACCTACGAGCAGGTCGTGGCGACCCAATTTCGTGACTTGTGGACCTCGTGACCCGGCAATGACCGCGTTCGCTCGGAGCGATGACGGGAGTTGGGCGACTTGCGCGATCTTCAATCGGGGTCGAGCTTGCCGATGTGCTTTTGGGAATAGAGCTCGAGCCCAACCTGCCTGATCAGCTCCAGCTGCGTTTCGAGGAAATCGATGTGATCTTCCTCGTCGGCCATCACCTCTTCGAACAGCACCCGCGAGACCCGGTCCCCGACAGGATCGCAATGTGCAGCGGCTTCCTGATAGAGCGCTCGCGCATCGTGCTCGGCCGCCAGATCGGCTTCGATGACTTGCTTGACATCCTGCCCGATGCGCAGGGGGTTCAGCACCTGCATGTTGGGAAAGCCCTCGAGAAAAATGATGCGGTCCGTGAAGCGGTCGGCATGCTTCATCTCCTCGATCAATTCCTTACGCCACGCCTTGGCAAGTTCTTTGAACCCCCAATTGTCCAATAGGCGATAATGCAGCCAGTATTGGTTTATCGCCGTGAGCTCGTGGCGAAGCGCTCGATTCAGATACTCGATGATCGTGTCGTCGCCCTTCATGAGTGTCCTTTCACGAGTCGCCTCTGATCTTCGAAGTCCGCGTCGTTCCGGACCGAGCGGTGAAGATTCCCTATCAAAGACAGGACGGGAAAACCAGGGCAACTCACCTCAAATCATCGAGGCATTCGATGGCTAATCACCATGGATTGCTGAAGAATTTCGCGGAATCATAAGAGTTACAAAATAGCTGTTTAGTATAGTTCTAGAGTGTAACGGCGATACGGGAGATTGTATTCATTCTAATACTTGGATTAATTGTTGACATCTACAGAAACGCTCATCTTAAATACAGTTATCGTTGAAGTTCGAGTCATGTCATCTCGCCTGCACAAGCTGTCGACGGACATGTTCGGATCGGCCACTGCGGTTGCGGGTGTGCCGCTGACACGCCCCATGACGGCCTTCGTGCCGAGCGGCCCTTCCGAGCGGCCCCGCTCCTCGTCGTCGCATGGGAAGCAGCGAACTCGGATCTGGGAGCTGGCGCCTATCCTGCACTGTTCGATCATCGGCACTTGCCTTTCGGCCAGCGAGTTGCATCACCTCCTTGTTCAGCTCGAGGTGACCGATGCTGAGATTGCAACCGATCACGATCTCCACGGGCACGGTGTGTGGCTAGCCGCGCGCCGTGAGTCGGGAGCCAAGCTCCTGCAAAAGGCGCTCGATAGGCGACATCGCCTCTCCATCAATCAATTCGCCAAGGCCAAGGATGTGAATGCGCTCAGTGTCCTTTGGGCCGATGCAGTTCAACGAGGCGATATTCCGGGGGCTTATTGGGCCGTCCTGACGCATCCTGCCGCGACCGAGGGATTGGTGAGATATGTGTTCGGTGAAGTGCACATGCTTTCACACCTCGTGGGCGCCGCAAATCGAGCCGATATTCGGCGCCTTCGACAATTGGAAAACGAGAATGCTGCCCTTGCTGCCAAGCTCGAACGTCAGCAGCGGCAATTGCGCGATGGATTTGCTGCACGCGATGAAACCATCGGGCGCCTCAACGAGCTGCTCGTCCGAAAGGGGGTGCCGCTCGAATTATCCTCGCCGTCACCCGGTCGCGCCGAGGACAACAGAGCACTGACCAGAGATGCCCTTGCCGATGTCAACAGGCGGTTGAGCAACGAAACGACGCGCCGGGAACGGGTGGAACAGCGTCTTGCGGCAACGTCAGAAGCGCTCGAGCTCGCGGAGAGCGCACGCCGACACTCGGAAAGCGAAAGCGACGCGCTCCGCCAAGAGCTCGCGTCGATGGACAATCGGATCGTTGCGTTGCTTCATCCGGAACAATGCACGCCGGAAGATAGCCTCGATCTTTCGGGGCTTGCGGTTCTCTACGTTGGCGGGCGGGCAAATCAAATCCCACAGTTGAAAGCCATTGTGGAGCGCAGCGGCGCGCGATTCCTTCACCACGACGGTGGCATCGAGCACAGTGCAACGCTACTGCCGGGCCTCGTGAGCCGCGCCGACCTTGCGGTCTTCCCCGTCGATTGCGTCAGTCACGACGCCGTCGCATCGCTCAAGCGGCTGTGCTCCCATACTTGCAAGCCGTATCTGCCGGTGCGAAACGCCAGCCTCACTTGCCTGCTGTCCGCACTGTTGTCGATCGGTCGACTTTCGCCTTGTCCCGGGCAAGCTGGTTAGAAGCGTTTGAGTGCCTGTCGACAACCTCTTCAACAAGCAGTATGCGCCCTATCTCAACACCTATGCGGGCGGGACGACCGGCAGCACGATCCTGCCATTCCCGAGCCCTGGCATCACCGTAAAAGGCGAGTTGAGGGTACGCCTGGGATTGAATCAAGCATCTTCGAAAGTTGCACTGACGACCAAGTGAGCAGAGAGGAATCCATGTTCATCGCCATGAATCGCTTTCGTGTGAAGAAGGGATCCGAGCAGGATTTCGAGCAGGTGTGGCTCAGCCGCGACACGCATCTCGACAAGGTGTCCGGCTTCGTCGAGTTCCATCTGCTCAAAGGACCCGAGCACGAGGACTACACGCTCTATTCCTCGCACACGGTCTGGCAGAGCAAAGCGGCGTTCGAAGCCTGGACCAGGTCGGAGGAGTTCCGCGCCGCCCACAAGGACGCCGGTCTGAATAAGCCGCTCTATATCGATCATCCGCAATTCGAGGGCTTCGAGGTCCGTCAGACCGTGGGGCGCAACGAGCCGGTGGTGGCTTAGGAGAGTTTGAGACGCATGAGCTGACGGCTGCCGAGAACCGCGTGCGCCGCGCCCTCAATGCGCTCGCGGTCGCGCGCTCCTCGGCCGAGGGCATCGCCGGAATCTCAGGCAGCATGCGGAGTCGCCCGTTCGATGATCGCAAGAATGGACGGAAAGCACGTCCCACATTGCGGACGGCATCCGAGGTGGCGCTGAACCTGGACCGGCGTTCGTGGGCACGCCGGGTTGCGATCGAGGCACTCGCGTATCGCTTCTTCGGTCACCACGTTGCAGGAGCAGATGATCATCGGAACGGCTATCCGGGTTGCATCAGTTGTCGAAGCCGACCCTGTCGACGAGATCAGCAGCAGCCTTCTTGTGCTCGGCGATCTTCGAAATTGGCATCGAATCGGGTGTGAGCCTGCCGTAACCGGCAATCGTCGGATTGGCAGCGATGCCGGCGCGCACCGGATATTCGTAGGTGATGTCGGCATACATCTGCTGCGCCTTGGCGGTGATCAGCCACTCGATCAGCTTCATCGCGTTGTCTTTGTTCGGGCTGTTCTTGGCCAGCACGACGCCCGAAAGATTCACATGGGTGCCGCCATCCTTGAAGGTCGGGAGGATGACCTTGGTGGCTTCGGCCCACGCCTTCTTGTCGGTCTCCTTGTCGTTCATCAGCGCCCAGTAATAGGTGTTGCCGATGCCGAGATCGCATCTGCCGGCCGCCACATCGCGGGCGGTCTCGCGGTCTCCGCCGGAGGGCTTGTGGGCCAGATTGGCCTTCAGTCCCCTGAGCCATTCCCCTGCCTTGTCGACGCCGTGCTTGGCGATGAAAGCGGCGAACAGCGCGTTGTTGTAGATGTGCTGACCGGAGCGGATGCAGATCTTGCCCTTCCACTTCGGATCGGCGAGCTCCTCGTAGGTGAGCGTGCTCTGGCCGACGCGCTCCCTGGAGGCGTAGATCACGCGCGCGCGCATCGAGACACCGTACCAGTGTCCTTCCGGATCGCGATATTGGGCCGGGATGTTCTCGTCGAGCACGGCGGACTTGATCGGCTGCGTGATGCCGGCCTGCACCGCGTCCTCGAGCCGGCCGATGTCGACGGTGAGCAGCACGTCTGCCGGACTGTTGGCGCCCTCGGTCTTGATCCTTTGCTCGAGCCCGGAGCTCGCCGAGATCACGTTGACTGTGATGCCGGTGTCCTTGGTGAATGCATCGAGCAGCGGCTGGATGAGCTTTGCTTCGCGGTAGCTGTACACATTGACTTCGTTGGATGTCTGAGCGGCCGCCGGAACTGCGGTGAGAATTGCAGTGGCGAGCACAAAGCGTGCCGGCGCGTGGATATGAAGCAAGGGCATGAACGTACTCCTGTGGGTGCGGCCAGGCACCGTCAGCGATGGTCGCCGCGCTCGGCAGTGCGGTCGTTTAAGCAATCGAAGCTGCGGCGGTCAACAGAATACGTTGGACATATCAATAGCTTGGATGGATTCAAAACTGCAGCAGTCTGGAATTGATCGAAAAAGCCGGCTTCGTGATTGACGCAAAAGGTGAACCGGCAGCCAGCGGCTTGTTCCCCTGATGGCGAAATCCGGCTACTTCGGTGCTGCGCGCGCCGGATGATGGCCAACGCGATGAACTATCGAACCTGGCAATGAGCACGGCACATTCCGGCCATTACCCGATCGAGCGCCGCCGAGGCGAGATCGAGCGCCTGCACATTCAAGGCGCAGCCATGGCTCCGGAAACCGCGAGCATGCTCGATCGAATCGGTGTGGCACCAGGCTGGACCTGCCTCGATCTCGGCTGCGGGCCCGGCGGAATCACCAGTCTCCTGAGCGAACGCGTCGGCAATTCCGGCCGTGTCGTGGGTCTCGATGCCGACTCGGTTTTCCTCGAGCATGCGCGCGAACGTGCGTCCAGCAATGTCGAGTTCGTCGTCGGCAACGCTTACCACGCTGACCTGCCGAGCGGCGGCTTCGACCTCGTTCACATGCGCTTTGTGGCGAGCACGGCAGGCGACCCGGAAAGCCTGTTGAGAGAAGCAATCCGGCTGGCTCGTCCGGGTGGAACAGTTGCCCTGCAGGAACCCGATATGGCGACCCTCAACTGCTATCCCCCGCACCCGGCTTGGGATCGTCTGAAAGAGGGGCTCGAGGGCGCGTTCACGATCGTCGGCGCGGACATCCGCCTCGCTCAGCGGCTGTTTGCAGTCGTGCGCAACGCTGGTCTCGATGATGTGCAATACCGGCCCTTCCTGCTCGGAATCTGTTCGACGCATCCCATGATCGATTATCTGCCGGCG
The DNA here is from genome assembly GCA_963831225.1 of uncultured Alphaproteobacteria bacterium. GTDB lineage: Bacteria > Pseudomonadota > Alphaproteobacteria > Rhizobiales > Xanthobacteraceae > VAZQ01. The sequence goes on along the minus strand of CAWHPT010000061.1, from coordinate 39,327 downwards.
ACCGTCGAATCTCTCCGGCGAACCATCATCGATCGGAGATTGATGACCGATGACGAGCTCGACGCGGCGCTGACGGACTGCCGACATCACTTGGCTCATCCCGATACCGTATTCACCACCTACACCGTCGCGCAGGTCTGGGGGCGCACCAAGGCTGCCCCCTAAGACCCGGCTGTTCGCTCGCACCCCAAACGGGGCGTTCGCTCGGCGGGACCCGACACGGAGATGCGCGGGGGGCCGCTCGCGCCAACGAATCGCGTGATCCGGCTCCTGGAATGGGCTAGAGAAGTCGAAGTGTCGCTCGCCGGCTGCGCATGGAAGACGCAGCCGCGGATAAACGGAGGACATCGCCATGGCCAGCAGCTCGAGACAGGTGACGGTCGCCCCCAAAGGCATGGGGCTCTACGACTTCGTCGCGCATCAGGAGGGTTTATTCGCGGCCGAAGGGCTCGACGTCGATCTCGATTGGAAGACATTTCGCGGCACCCAATCGAGCTGGAAAGGTCTCGACTATTTCCAGCGCCCGCAGGACCGGCCGTACAGCGCGGACAAGCGCGACGTCATTCAGGGCGCCTGCGTCTGGGGCACCATCTGCAATGCAAGTGCCGGGATGGGAAAAATGGTGCCGGACGCCTATGGGGTCTCGCCTTGGGCCATCTTCGTGCGGCCGGACTCGAGGATCCGCCGGCCGGAAGACCTCAAGGACGTGCCGGTGTCGGTCGGCATGCGCGCGGGAAGCCACTTCAACGTTCCGTACCGACTGGAGAAGTATCTGCCGCTCGAGAACATCAAGGTGGTGAACACGGGCGGCTTCGGCGCCCGGCTCAAGGCATTGCTCGACGGCGAGGTCGAGGCCGCGAGCCTGCTGCCGCCGCAGATCGCGATGGCCGAGCAGTTGGGTCTGCGCAAGATCATCGAGGATACCTTCAAGACGCTTTGGTGGGTTCCGGACAGGTTCGAGCCGGATGCCGTGCGCAGCTATCTGCGCGCGCTCGAGCGCGCCGAGAAGGCGATGGATGCCGACATGGCGAAGTACCTGCCGCTGTGGAAGCTCGCGGTGCCCGCGGAATTCGAGAACTTCCATCCATGGGACTTCTCGAAGTTCGGCCGTGGCGAGCGGTTCTATTACCAGGCGCTGCCGCGCGAGGAATTCGACGAGACGCTGGCGCAGGTCGAGCGCTGGGGCCTCGATCAGATATCTCGAAGGACGCGCTTCGAGAACCTGAGCTACGCGCGTGACGGCTCTGCACGGCACCGAATGAAGAACATCAATCCGAACCCGTTCACCACGCGGCCCGAGATCGAAGGCACCTTCGGCGTGGTCACCTCCACGCACTGGATCGGCACCGCCGTGGGCATGGCGGCGCTCGAACGCGGCGGCAATGCCTTCGACGCCGCGGTTGCCACCGCCTTCACGCTGCAAGTGGTCGAGCCGCATCTCAACGGGCCGGGCGGCGACGTGCCGATCATCCTCAACGATGTGCGCAGCGGCAAGACCGAGGTGATCTGCGGCCAGGGCCCGGCGCCGGCCAAGGCCAGCATCGCGCATTACCGCGGTCTCGGTCTCGACATGGTGCCGGGCACCGGGCTGCTTGCCGCCTGCGTGCCGGGCATGTTCGACAGCTGGATGATGCTGCTGCGCGACTACGGCACCATGCGGCTCGCCGACGTGCTCGCGCCGGCGATCTATTACGCGCAGCCACGGCCATCCCCTGGTCGAGCGCGCGAGTGCGACCATCGCGACCGTCGCGGACCTGTTTCGCGAGCACTGGCCGACCTCGGCCGCGGTCTACCTGCCCGGCGGCAAGGTGCCCGAGACCGGCACGCTGTTCACCAACAAGACGCTGGCCGAGACCTATGCGCGCGTGCTGCGCGAGGCCGAGAGCGCGGGCGGCGATCGCGTGCAGGCAGATCGAGGCGGCGCGCAAGACCTGGTCGCAGGGCTTCGTCGCCGAGGCGATCGACCGCTTCTGCCGCACGCAGGCGGTGATGGACACCAGCGGCGAGCCGCATCGCGGCGTGCTCACCGGCGACGACATGGCGCGCTGGCAGGCCCACGTCGAGGCGCCGCTCACCTACGACTACGGCCGCTATACCGTGTGCAAGCCGGGTCCGTGGGCGCAGGGCCCGGTCATGCTGCAGCAGCTTGCGCTGCTCAAGGGCTTCGATCTCGACGGCGCCGATCCGACCAGCGCCGATTTCGTCCACATCCTGGTCGAATGCTCGAAGCTCGCCTATGCCGACCGCGAGAAATTCTACGGCGATCCCGAGTTCGCCGAGGTGCCGATGGCGACGCTGCTGTCGGACGCCTACAACGACGAGCGGCGCAAGCTGGTCACCGAGCAGGCCTCGCTGGAGCTGCGTCCCGGCTCGGTCGAAGGCTTCGGCGCGGTCGTCAAGCTGCGCCGCGAGGACGGCCAGCGGCGCGCGGTCGGCGGCATGGGCGCGGGCGAGCCGACGGTCGGCCGCCTCGGCGAGATGCGCGGCGACACCGTGCATTTCGACATCGTCGACCAGGCCGGCAACATGGTTTCGGCGACGCCCTCGGGCGGCTGGCTGCAATCCTCGCCGGTCATTCCCGAGCTCGGCTTCTGCCTCGGCACGCGCGCGCAGATGTTCTGGCTGGAGGAGGGCCATCCCGGCCGCGCTCGCGCCGGGCAAGCGGCCGCGCACGACGCTCTCGCCGACGCTCGCGCTGCGCGACGGCGAGCCCTATCTCGCCTGGGGCTCGCCCGGCGGCGACCAGCAGGATCAATGGACGACGCAGCTGTTCATGCGCCACGTCCATGCCGGGATGAACCTGCAGGAGGCGATCGACGCGCCGGCCTGGCATTCCGAGCATTTCCCGATCTCGTTCTGGCCGCGCACGGCGCGGCCCGGCGTGCTGGTGGTCGAGCGCCGCCTGCCGGCTGACACCGTCAAGGAGCTCGAGCGCCGCGGCCACATCGTCGAGGTCGACGCCGACTGGTGCGAAGGCCGGCTCACCGCCGCCGCGCGCGATGGCCGCCGCCGCCGCGCCGCCGCCAATCCGCGCGGCATGCAGGGCTATGCCGCCGGGCGGTGAGTAGATAGCCGATGCCGCTCTTGGTGGCGACGAACTTGGAAGCCACCAGCACGATGAAGGAGACCGCCAGGGCGACGCGCAGGCGGCGAAGATCGTCGGCAGCGCGGAAAGAAATGGATACTACCGACAGCGCTCATCTTCGGCGCGACCGTTTCATCGGCCGCCCGCTGCCGCGGTTCGAGGATCTGCGTCTCGTGCGCGGCACCGGTCGCTACACCGATGACGTTGCGGCCGAGCAGCAGTCCTACGCTGTCTTCGTGCGGGCGCCGCACGCGCATGCCGATATCGTCCGATCGAGACCTCTGCGGCGCGCGCGTGGCCGGGCGTCCTGGCCGTGCTTACCGGCGAGGACTACCTCGCGGACGGCCACGTCGGCATGTCGCATTTCCCAATCCGGCCGATGCCGTCGACGTCCGGCATTCCGACGTTTGTGGCGAGGCCCGAACGGAAAATTCTCGACGAGCTGCAATTGCCGCTGGCGGTCTCCCGGGTCCGCTATGTCGGCGAAGCGGTTGCGGTCGTGGTGGCGGAGACGCTCCTGGCGGCGCGCGATGCTGCCGAGCAGGTCGAGGTCGAATACGAGGTCCTCCCGCCGTTACCGACGTCTCGAGGCCCTGGCGAGCAGCGCGCCGGCGATTTCGCCCGACGCGCCGGACAACCTCGCGCTCGACGGCCAGTTCGGCGATCGCGCCGCTGTCGAGGCTGCGATCGACCGTGCCCATCTCGTGATCGAACAGACCATCCGTTGCCAGCGCACTGCGAGCGCGTTTCTGGAGCCGCGCGCGGCGATCGGCAGCTACGACGCGGCCGCGAAGCAGCTACACGCTGATTTCGGGATGCCAGGGCGTGCACCGCCTGCGCCATCCGCTGGCGGCATGCCTGGGGGTCCCGCAGGAGCGCGTGCGGGTGATCTGCCCCGACGTCGGCGGCGGCTTCGGATCGCGCACCAATCTCTATCCCGAGCAGATCGTGGTGGTCTGGGCTGCGCGCCGGGTGGACGCCCGGTGAAATGGACCGGCGACCGCACCGAAGCGTTCCTGACCGACTACACCGCGCGCGACGTCGTGACCGCGGCGCGGCTCGCATTCGACCGCCGGGGCCGCATGCTTGCGCTCGCCTTGAGCTGACCGGCAATATCGGCGCGCATACCGTCTCCTATGTTCCGCTCAGCAACGGCTACCGCGTGGCGCCGACCGTCTACGACGTGCCGGCGGCATGGGTGCGATGCGCGGCGTCATGACCAACACCGTGCCGACGGCGCCGTTCCGCGGCGCCGGGCGGCCGGAAGCCACCGCGGTGATGGAGCGGCTCATCGACATCGCGGCGCGAAGGCTCGACATCGATCGCGTCGAATTGCGTCGCCGCAACCTGATCCGGCACGACCAGCTGCCGCATCGCACGGCGACCGGGCTCTGCTACGACAGCGGCGATTTCGCCGGCAACCTTGCGCGTGTGCTCGCCGCCGCCGACTGGGACGGCTTTCCGGCCCGCCGCCGGGCGGCGAAAAAGCGTGGACGGCTGCTCGGGATCGGGGTGGCCAATTACGTCGAGACCCCGGTCGGGATGCCGCACGAGCGCGTCGCAGTCGAAGTGTCGGCCGAAGCAGCGTCGATCTGATCGTGGGAACGCAGTCGAGCGGGCAGGGCCACGAAACGAGCTTCCGGCAAGTGATGGCCGATCAACTCGGCGTCGAGCCCGAGGCGATCAATTTCGTGAGCGGCGACAGCGCGGCGCTCGCCTCCGGCGGCGGCACCCATTCCGACCGCTCCATGCGTCTTGCCGGATCGCTGATGGTGGAAACCTCGCGCACCGTCATCGACAAGGCGCGCCGGATCGCCGCGCATCATGCTCGACGTCGCGGAAACCGACATCTCCTACGACGACGGATTGTTCGTGGCGCGCAACAGCAATCGCCGGCTGCGCCTGTTCGACATCGCGCGCGCCGCTGGCGAGTTGCCGTCGCTCCCGGACGACCTGCGCACTCCGCTCGCGGCCGAAGCCACTTTCAGCGGCCGTATCCCGGCCTATCCGACCGGAGCCGCGATTTGCGAAGCCGAGATCGATCCCGACACCGGCGCGATCGAGATCCGTCGCTACACATCGATCGACGACGGCGGCCAGCCGATCAATCCCCTCATCGTGCACGGCCAGGTGCACGGGGGCGTCGCGCAGGGGGTTGGCCAGGCGATGCTGGAAGCGGCGGTCTACGAGCCGGGATCCGGGCAGCTCCTTTCCGCGAGCTTTCTCGATTACGCCATGCCGCGCGCCGATCAATTTCCGCACTTCGATGTCGAGCTGACGGAGGATCCGACCAAGGGCAACGTGCTGCGCGTCAAGGGCGGCGGCGAGGCCGGCATCACGCCGAGCCCGGCGGTGCTCATGAATGCAGTTCTGGATGCGCTTTCCGGCTTCCGCATCGAGCACATGGATATGCCGGCAACGCCGCAGCGGGTCTGGAGCGCGATCCAGGATGCGCGCAGCAGAGCGGCGACAGCCAAAGGGGGCTGAACGGCGCGTGAAACGGGCGCGCCGAAACGGTGCGGAGATACTCGCGCGCGATTCCGGTTGACTGCTATGCAATAGGTCAGAACGGCTGGCTCATCATCTTGCCGGTTACTTCAAAGCGGCGCATCCTTCCGCTGCCAACCCAGCACTCTGGGCAATAATCAAGCGACACAGTGGGAGGTGGAAGCATGAGCAAGCACGATGAATCTCGCCGCGCATTCCTGGTCGGCGCGGCCGTAGGCGCGGGGGCGGCTGCCGGTGCCGGGCTCCTGCCCGATGCGCTTGCACAGACGCACGGGGAGCACGTCGCAGCAGATGCAATAGCTACGAGTGCGCAAGCGCATTCGCACGGCCCCGGTTACGGCGCATTCCTCAACGTCAACGATGCCGCGACAGTTGCGGCTTTCACGGAGCGGCTCATGCCTGGTGGCCCCGGCAAGCCCGGGGCGCGCGAGGCCGGCGTGCTCAACTACATCGACCTGGCCCTTTCCGGTGCCTATTCCGATATGCAGGACTTCTATCGGCGCGGCCTGGCCGCGCTCGATCGGTATTGCGAGCAAACTCATCGTCTGTCGTTCGCCAAGCTCGACTCTGCGCGACAGGACAGCGTGATCAAGGCGATGGAAGAAGGCAAAGCCGCCGGCTTCACCTGGCCGACGGCGCAAGCCTTCTTCAACACCGTTCGAACGCACACGATGGAGGGAATGTTCGCCGACCCGATCTATGGCGGCAACAAGGAGTTCGCCGGCTGGCTGCTTCTGGGCTTTCCCGGAGCGCAACCGCTGTTCTCGCAAGCCGACATGCAGAGCAAGGATTCGTTCACGCGTGCGCCGATCATCGGCCTGCAAGCGATGCGGAGGTCATGAGCCATGGCAACCGAAAAAGCCGATGTCGCCATCGTTGGCGTGGGCGCCGCAGGTGGAATCCTCGCGGCCGAGCTCAGCAAATCCGGCATGAAGGTGGTGGGGCTCGAGCGCGGTCCGCGCCTGACCACCCAGGACTTCGACCCGCACGATGAGCTGCGGTATTTCCAGCGCCAGGACTTGCGCCCGAACATCAAGCGGCAGCCCATCACCTGGCGGCCGAGCGCCAATGCGCGCGCGAACCCGATCCCGGTGCAGAACTACGGCAATCAGGCCGGTGGCGGCACCGTCCATTACGGTGCCGTCTCGTGGCGATTCCACGAGGACGATTTCCGCGCGCGCTCGCAGACCATTGAGCGTTACGGCGCGGCGGCAATCCCCGAGGACTCTTCGCTGGCGGACTGGCCACTGAGCTATGCCGATCTCGAGCCTTACTACGATCGCATCGAGCACGAGATCGGCGTGTCGGGCAAAGCCGGCAATCTGCAGGGGCGAAAGGTCGAGGGCGGCAACGTTTTCGAAGCACCGCGCCGCCGCGAATTTCCACTGCCGCCGTTGCTCGTGGACCAGGCAGGCGTCGCCTTCGATGCCGCAACCAAGAAGCTCGGCTATCATCCGTTCTCGACGCCGCGCGCGATCCTGTCGGAGCCGTACAAGGGACGGCCGGGCTGCACCTATTGCGGCTTCTGCCAAGCCTTCGGGTGTCATGTCGGCGCGAAGTCGAGCACACTGGTGACCGCGTTGCCCGAAGCGGACGCGACCGGCAACTTCAAGCTCATTACCGGCGCCATGTGCCATCGCGTCAACAGCAACAACAGCGGACGTGTGACAGGTATCGGTTATTACGGGCCGGACGGCTCGGACAACACGATTGAGGCGGAGCTCGTCATCCTTACGCCGTTCATCTACGACAATGTGCGCCTTCTACTGCTGTCGAAGACGGAGAGATTCCCCAATGGCCTCGCGAACTCGAGCGGCCAGGTGGGCAAGCACCTGATGGCGCACATGATGCCGAACGTCTACGTCGTGTTCAACGACCGTCACATCAACAACTACATGGGACCCAGCTCGCAGAAGCACACGATCGACGACCTCAATGCCGACAACTTCGACCACGCCGGTCTTGGCTTCATCCGTGGCTCGCAGATCTCGGTCGGCACCGGCAACCTGCAGGGGGGCCCGATCGGTTGGACTACGGTCGCCGCGCCTCCCGGCGTTCCCCGCTGGGGGGCAGCCTATCGTGATTTCCTCGCGCATTCCTTCGCGAGACACGCAGCCATGGTCGCGCAGACCGAGAACCTGCCCTATATCGACCAGGCCATCGATCTCGATCCCAACGTGCGCGATGCGTGGGGGTTGCCGGCACCGCGCCTGACCTACGATTGGCGGCGTCCGACCGAGCTCGCGCGCGTCGAGTTCATGATGAAGAAGATGGAAGAGATCGGGCGCTCGATGGGCGCCGCGCAGATTTGGCGTTCGCCGCTCGGCCCCGGCGCCCCGGGTGCGCATCACGAAGGCGGAACGCGCATGGGGAGCGATCCGAGGACCTCGGTGGTGAACCGCTATGGGCAGAGCTGGGATATACCCAACCTGTTCGTCATCGGCAGCTCCACCTTTCCGTCGATGAGCGGCTTCAATCCGACGCTCACGATCCAGGCGCTCGCCTACATGAGCGCCGATGCGATCGTGAACCGGTACAAGAAAAGCCCGGGAGCGCTGCTCTAGCCATCCGGATGCAGCCCGGCTCGGGCCGGGCCGCATCCGCTAGATGCTGTGTGCCCGGTGTCATGCCCGCTTTTCAAGGCTTTTCAAGCGGGCATCCAGTATCCACCGCGTCGGACGTTGTGCACCGTCGTCTCAACAAACTGCATTTTCGGGCTACTGGGTTCCGGCTCTCGTACCCTGGCAAGACCGGGGTCGCACGGCCGGAATGACGCCCCGAGATACCCGAAGGGAGATGCCCTTGCGCCTCGGACTTTTCATGATGCCGTTGCACCCCGCGGGCCGGCCGATGCACGCCTATCTCGCCGAGGATACCGAGAAGGCGCTGCTGCTGGAGAAGCTCGGCTACGACGAGTTGTTCATTGGCGAGCATTTCTCGGCCGCGACCGAACCCTATCCATCGCCGCTGATGTTCGCGGCGAGCCTGTTGCCGCGGACCGAGCGGCTGGTGTTCGGCACCGGCGTCATCAACGCGCCACTGCACCATCCCGCGATGATCGCGGCCGAAGCGGCGCAGTTCGATCACCTGAGCAAGGGACGTTTCATTCTCGGCATCGGCTCCGGCAGCACGCCCACCGACAATGAATTGATGAACGTGCCGCACGATGCGCGCGAGCGCGGCAGGATGCTGGTGGAATCGATCGAGATGATCGAGCGCATCTGGGCAAGCGAGCCGCCCTATGATCTGCGCGGCGTCTATTGGACCACCCGCATCACTGAAACGCTCAATCCAGGGCTGAATTTCGGATGGCTGCCGAAGCCCTATCAGAAGCCGCGCCCACCGATCGCGATTCCGTCGTCGTCGCCGGATTCGGCCTCGGTGAAGGTCGCCGGCCGCAAGGGCTGGAGCGTGATCTCGAGCCCGCTGCTCTCGAAAGCGGACCTCGCTTGCCACTGGGCGATGTTTCGCGAGGGCTGCGGGGCGGCGGGCCGTCCGGCCAACGGAGACGACTGGCGCGTCTGCCGGTCGATCCACGTCGCCGCCAGCGACGAGGAAGCACGCGCGCGGGTCTACAGCGCCGAGAGCGGATATCGGCATTTCTACGGGCACATGCACAAGGTGTACAGTCAGCTCGGCCGCCTCGGCGGGCTCAAGCCGCGGCCGGACATGCGCGACGACGAGGTGACGGTGGATACCTTCATCGAGCAGCGCGCGATCTTCGGCTCGCCCGACACCGTGCTGGCGGAGCTGATCGCCTTGCGCAGAGAGGCGGGCCCCTTCGGCACCCTGTTGTTGACCGCGGTCGACTGGGCAGGTCCGAATGCGGCCTGGGAGCGCGAATCCCTGCGCCGCCTCGCGCAGGATGTGCTGCCGGTGTTGCGCCAGGAGACGGCGGCCGCATGACCGCGACACGGTGCTTGCGCTCCGATTGCGCTATGCTTCGTCCGGGTTTCGCCTGCACGACCAAGGGATCCGTCATGACCTTGCGCGCCTTGCCAGCGGCATTGCTGGCGCTGCCATTCCTGCTGCTGTCGCCGGCCGCCGCCGATCCGGTGGCCGATTTTTACCGCGGCAAGACGCTCACCATGCTGATCGCGACCTCGCCGGGCGGCGACTATGACCTGCGCGGGCGGTTGCTTGCACGTCACATCGGCAGGCACATCCCGGGCGAGCCGGCGGTCGTCGCCCGCAACATGCCGGGCGCGGTCGGGCTGCAGGCCGCCAACTGGCTGGCCACGCAAGCGCCGCGCGACGGCACCGTGCTGCACGCCATCATGCAGAACATGTCGGCCTACCAGGCGCTCGGCGGCAGCAAGGTCGAGTTCGACACCCGCAGGTTCTTCTGGATCGGCAACACCACCGACAGTCCGAACGTGGTGAATTCCTGGCACACGACCGGCATCCGCACCATTCAGGACGTGATGGAACGCGAGCTCGTGGTCGGCGCACCCGGATCCGCCACCAGCTCGGTCTATTACCCCAAGGCGATGAACGCGCTCATCGGTACCAAATTCAAGATCGTCTCCGGATATCCCGGCGGTAACGACGTCAACCTGGCGATGGAGCGCGGCGAGGTGGGCGGACGCGGCTCCAATTCCTGGGCCTCGTGGAAATCGACCAAGCCGCATTGGCTGGCGGAGAAGAAGATCATCATCCTGGTGCAGATCGGGCTCAAACGGCATGCCGAGCTCGCCGAAGTGCCGCTGATGACCGAGCTTGCGAGGAACGAGGACGACCGCAAGGTTCTGGCCTTCCTGTCGGCCGACACCGGCATCACCCGAGCTTTCGTGACCACACCCGACTCTCCGCGCGAGCGCGTCAACGTCTTGCGGCGCGCCTTCGACGCCACCATGAAGGACGCGCTGTTCCTCGCCGAGACCGCGAAGATCGGGAATGGACATCAGCCCGGTCGGCGGCGAGGAGGCGCAGAAGGTCGCGGAATCCATTGCCAATACCGAGGCGTCGGTGCTGGTCCGCGCCAAGGCGATCCTGGAGAACTAATACGCTAATGCGGTCCTCGATCCAGCGTGGCCGCCAGCTCCGCGAAGTCGGCAACGACGAGATCCGGCTGATGAGGAGTCTGGCCGAATGGCCGCTTGCGGCGATCTATGAACGCCGTCCGCATGCCGTATGATTTTGCGCCGATGCAGTCGAACGCGTGATTGGCCACAAACAGGATGCTGGAGCGGTCCTCTCCGATGATCTCCTCGGCCTTCGCGTAAGCCTTCCAATGCGGCTTGAAGTATTCGGCCTCCTGGACCGAAATGACATGATCGAACCCGAAGCCGATGTGCGGCCCGGCTGCCTCGAGCATATCGCGATCGCCGTTGGAAAGAATCGCGAGCTTCCGTCCGGCGCCACGCAGCTGTTCGAGTGCCGCCGTCACCTCGGGAAACGGCTTTAGCATCTCGATCTGGGCGACGAGCCAGCGCACCTCGTCCTGCGTGTAGGGTATGCCGCAACGGTCCATCACATACGACACCGCCCGATGGCCGATCTGCCTGTAGGGTGTGTGACCGCGGTCGCACAGCGCGTCGATCATCGAGCTCTCGAAATGGGTGCGGCGCCACCAAGTGACGAAGCTGCTCGGCTGGCCGGTCCAATTCTTCTTCTCCAGGAACGGCGTCACGGTCTCCGTCAGGCCGTCTTGCATATCGACAATCGTGCCGTACTGGTCGAACACCAGCACCTTGATCTCGCGCCTTAGAATCTCCGGGCGCTCTGTCATGGACCTGGTCTTGGTATGTCCGACATTGGGCGCGGCGGCGCGGCCAAACGATCCCGCGCAGGTTCGATTCGATTGCCTGGTTTCCTCTGATTGCGCCCGTTGTCCGATGACAAACCCAACCAGTTCAGTATCGACTGCTGACCACCGGCGGCGGGTTTCTGTTTGCCACGGGAGGCAACGTTGTCGACCGAGGCCAGGTAGGCGGCGAGCTCATTGGCCGACGCCTGGCTGGCGGCATAATGCTGGCGCAGGAAGTAGGCCAGCGACCAGGTATTTGTCCGCTTCGACAGGCCGCGGGGAGTGCGATGGCAAGACGAACAGCCGGCTGCAAAGAGTTGCTGGCCGGATTTCCCCGCGTCCAGATCTTCGGCTCGCGCCGGCCCGGCTTCGAGCGCGACATGGATCCCGAGGAAGAACAACAAACCATACGCATATACCAACATGAGACGCATCCTTGCGGCTCAATGGATGGTCGTCGCCCAACATGGCGGTTTTGCGAGCAATGCGTCCGCAGCGCGATGCAGCGCACCGCTTCGCAAACGCTCGCGCTGCGCTGCGGCCGGGACACTCGTCTCTGCCCCCTCACGTGACGTCTCCGAGTTCCGAGCATTGGCCCGTCTATTCCGATCCCGCCAGCCCGGCCTGCTCGACCACTTTGCCCCAGCGCAGAATCTCGCTCGCCACGAAGTGTTTCAGATCTTCGGGCGGCGGGCTCGTCTGCGGCAGCGTCCCATCCTTGGTGAGGGTCTCGGTGACCGAAGGATCGCCCATGATGTCGCGAATGTTGGCGTAAAGCTTGTCGACGATCGGTTTCGGGACATTCGCCGTGGTTGTGATGGTGTGCCAGGACGCGGTGTCGTAGCCGGGCATGCCGATCTCCGCGAGCGGCGGCAGCTCCGCAATAGCCGGGACACGCTCCTTGGTGGTGACGCCCAGCGCGCGGATCCTGCCGGATTGGATCAGAGCAAGCGCCGGCGGCACGTCGCAGAACATCATCTCGATGTGGCCGCCGACGAGATCATTGAGTGCCGGTGCCGAGCCTTTGTAAGGCACGTGCACGAGGTTCAGGCCGAACGTGCTCTTGAACAGCTCGGCATTGAGATGATGGAAGGTGCCGGGGCCCGGTGTGCCGAACGACAGTTGGCCGGGCTTGTCCTTGGCGAGCTTGACCAGGTCTGCCACCGAGCGCACCGGCAGCGACGGATTGACCACCAGCACGAACGGAACGCGCGCAAGCAGCGCGATCGGGGTGAGGTCCTTTTGCGGATCGTAGGGAAGGTTCTTGCGCACCGTGACGTTGATTGCGAGCACCGTGCTCGACGCCATCATGATGGTGTAGCCGTCAGGGACGGCCTGGGCCACGGCGGCGGCTGCCGTCACGCCGCCGCCGCCGGGGCGATTCTCCACCACGAACGGCCGGCCCAGCCGCTGCTCGAGCTTTTGCCCCAGGATGCGGGCAAACAGGCTGGTGACTCCGCCGGGCGCGAACGGCACGATGAAAGTGACCGCCCGGCCCGGATAGTCGGCCGCCTGCGCCGCCGCGCGTTCGGGAGCGCCTTGAAAGAGAACGAGCACCGTGACCAGTCCGAGCGCACGCTTTTTCATCGCCAAATCCTCCGTGGCGAATTGAATGATAGCGTCGGATTACCGACTCCGCGTAATCCGCCAAGCATAAGGGAGTGAAATGCCAGAATCGATCATCGAAGTCGCCGGCTGGAAGCTGCGCTACCGTGAAGCCGGCAATGGTCCGACGGTTCTGTTCCTGCACGGCGTCGCCGGGGCGTCCTGGGATCCACTGCTCGACCGTCTCGGCGCCAGCTACCGCGTCGTTGCGCCGGAGCATCCGGGCTTCGGGTGCGGGCCCATTCCGGACTGGATGTATCGAGGCCTTCTTCAACAAGTTCCTGCACTATCCGATGGAGATGCGGATGCCGCCCGGCTATTCCTCCATCGCCTCGACCAAATCGCTGATCGAGAGCAAGTTCGCTTATCGCATGCGCGAAATGACCGCCGACAATCTGATCGAGCTCGGCATGGTGGTGGCCGGCAGCGCAGCAACCGTGCGCGAGCGGCTTTCCGCCTATGCCAGCGACCTCGGCATCGGCAATCTGATCGCCATGCTGCAGATCGCGACGCTTCCCGCCGATCTGACGGAGAAAAATCTGCGCCTGTTCGCAAGAGAGGTCATGCCGTTCCTGCGCGAGCCCGATGCCGAAAGGGCGATGCCGATGGCGGCGGCGGCGATTGCCTGACCCCGGGGAGGAGTAAGCGTGTGGCTTGGTCGAGGCGGGACGGGGCATGCTGAAATCGATCCCACCGGAATGCGTGCCGGTCGTTGCGCGCTGCTGCCCATGCCAATAAAGTGGCATCCGAGACCTAACCGGTGAATTCGGGACAGCCGAATTCGAGATGCAGGGTGGAACTATGAATATTCGCGAAACCGCGCCGCGGATTACCGAGCTCGAGAAGATTTCCACGCGGACCGACACCCGCGACTATCTCGCCAAGGCCTCTCCCACCACGGAAAAGCTCAAGGACTGGCTGGTCGTCGATGTCGACGCCCACATGAACGAGACGGCGTTCTGGTCGGAGGTCACCGATCGCATCGACAACGACGTTCTGCGCTACATCGCCCGATCGTTCCGGGACCGCGCCGGCTCGCCGCCCGGCCTGTTGAATGCCAATGGTCCGCTGTTGCAGGACGTCGGCGGGCGCATCATGCACCAGCAGTCGCTGGCCGAGCCCACGCCTGCCCGGATTGCATCGGCAGGTGCAACTGACGCAGCGCGCAATGGATGCGATGGGCATCGACTACATGGTTGTGTTCCCAACCCCGATGCTGTCGCTCGGCATGCATCCGCAGGTCGAGGCCGAAGTGGCGCTCGGCAACGCCTATAACCGCTGGCTGATCGAGCAGATCCTGCCGCAGGACACCCGGCAGAAAGCGCTCCTATACCTGCCGTTCAATGATCCCGATGCCTGCGTCGAGACGGTCGAGCGCTTCGCCGATGCCCCGGGGGTGGTCGGGTTTTCGGTGACGTCGACGCGCCACAAACCGGTCTGGCACAATTCCTACATGCGGCTCTACTCCGCCTTGCAGGAATCCGGCAAGCCGCTCGGCTTCCATGCCGGCTTCACCTGGGCCGACCCGTCGTTCGCGCAGCTCAACCGGTTCATCGGCATGCACGCGCTCTCGTTCGCGCATTTCAACATGGTGCATATGACCAACTGGGTGCTCAACGGCATTCCCGAGCGCTTCCCCAAGCTCAAGGTGATCTGGATCGAGAGCGGCCTCGCCTGGGTGCCGTTCGTCATGCAGCGGCTCGATTCCGAATACATGATGCGCACCTCGGAGTGCCCGCTGCTCAAGCGCAAGCCCAGCGAGTACATGCAGGAAATGTACTACACCAGCCAGCCGCTCGAGCGCAGCAACATGAAGCTCACGCAGGCGACCTTCGAGGCGATCAGGGCCGATACGCAGCTGCTGTACGCGTCGGATTGGCCGCACTGGGATTTCGACGCCCCGAGCACGATCACCAAGCTGCCGTTCCTCAACGAGCAGGCCAAGCGCAACATTCTCGGGCTGAGCGCCGCGCGGCTGTTCGGGCTCGAGGTGCCGGCGGCGAAATCTGGCAAGAAGGCGCCGCCGCAACCGGTGGCGGTACCGGCCGAATGAGCGGGCCGGCGTCTGCCATGATGTCGAGGCCGGCATCGAGGCCGGCATGAGTTCGTCCGCGAGCAACACGGCCGAAGCCGATGCGGTGTTTTGTGCGCTGGTCGACGAGGCGCTCGGAAACGGCAAGCCCGACGCAATTTCCGATGAGCGCCTGCAGCGGGTGCTCGCCGCCGCAGTCCGGCTCTATGCCGCCAAATCCGAGGACCGCGCGCAGGAGCTTGCCCCGTTCGGCGACCGGCCGGTGAATGCGACCGAGGCGGTGACCGCGATCTGCGCCATCATGCGCGCCGCCGACCTCAATTTCTTCGATCTGCAGATGTGGTACCGCCGTGCCGGCAACGAATGACCGGGTGATGGGGTGAAGCGATGAACGAGATCCTGGTGGGTGAGCTCAGCGAGTTCGCCGAGAACGGCTACCGCGTGCTGCGGGTCGACGCATTCGAGTTCGGGATTTTTCGGCAAGGCGACCGGCTGGTCGCCTACGAGAACCATTGCCCGCACGATGGCGGTCCCGTCTGTCAGGGCAAGGTGATCCCGCGGGTCGAGGAGGAGCTGGCGCCCGACCAGACCAGTCGCGGCCTTCGCTTCTCGGAGAGGCACAACATCGTCTGCCCGTGGCATGGCTGGGAATTCGACATCGAATTCATCCGGCCGGCATTGCGGGGATCCCAGGTATCGCCTGCGTCCGGTCGATGTCCGGGTGCGCGACAACCGTGTGTACGTGACCCTGCCCGCCGCCGCGTGACCGCATCCCAGCTCGAGCTCAGCATCGCGCTCTCCGACAACGACCGCACGCGGCCGTTGATCGAAGGCCGCGTGTCGCCGCAGGGGATCACGCTCATCCCCACCGTGGTGCATCCATCCGAGATGTTCTGGCGGCAACTGCGGTTCTCGGAATTCGACGTCTCGGAAATGTCGATGTCGTCGCTGATCATCTCGGTATCACGCGGCGACACCCGCTGGCTGGCGATTCCGGTGTTCACCATGCGCAAGTTCTTTCACACCAGCATCATCGTGCGCAGGGATGGTGCCGTCGCCGCGCCGGCGGACCTGCGCGGCAAGCGCATCGGCGTGCCGGAATATCAGCAGACCTGGGCGGTCTGGTCGCGCGGCATCCTGCAGCATGAATTCGGCGTGCACTCCCGCGACATCGAGTGGTTCATGGAACGCAACCCCGACAAGAGTCACGGCGGCGCCACCGGCTTTGCGGCACCCGAAGGGGTTCGCGTCAACCAGATCCCGCCGGGCAGCAACATCGGGAAGATGCTTCTTCGTGGCGCGCTCGACGGCGCATTGCATTACCTGGTCGACAAGAACCTGGTGGATCGCAGCACCGTCGACATAGCGGGCGTCACGCGCACTTTGTTCGAGGACCCGGCCGCCGAAGGCCGCCGCTACTACGCCAAGACCGGGCTGTTCCCGATCAATCATACCGTGGTGGTACGGCGCTCGTTGCTCGAGCGCCATCCCTGGATCGCGCTCAACCTGTTTTCCGCCTTCGTCGCGGCAAAGGCGGAAATCGCGAGTTACGGCAGCTCCCATCTGCACTGGTATTTCGAAGCTGGATTGCTCGACACCGCGGTGAAGCGCATCCTCGCCGACAATGATCCGCTCGCTTACGGCTTCAAAGCCGCGCGGGCGGTGCTCGAGACCATCGCGCAATATGTGCACGAGCAGGGTCTGAGCGCGCGGCGTGTCGACGTATCGGAGATTTTCGCGCCCAGCACGCTCGACGTTTGAAGGCGAGCTCGGGAGTACCCCGTGTCATGGCTCGATGTTTGCGGCCGATGGCAGCGTGATACACGGAACCGCAGTCGAGCCGCTCGCGCACGTTGAGCTTTCTGATGATCAACTGAGCCGACAGGAAGGCATCAAATGGAAAAAGTAGCAAAACCAAATCATCGTGTTAAGCAACAATCCAACGATCGCGCGGTCAAAATCGCTGATCGCCCTTCGCGCGCGGCCGCCGAAGATGCCGTGCGTACTCTCATTCGTTGGTCAGGCGACAACCCCGATCGCGAAGGATTGCTCGGAACGCCTGGCCGCGTCGTGCGGGCTTATGAAGAATGGTTTGCAGGTTATTTTGAAAGTCCGCATGAATACTTGAAGCGAACCTTCGAAGAAGTCGGGGGTTACGATGAGATCGTGCTGCTGCGCGACATCCAGTTCGAATCTCACTGCGAGCATCATATGGCTCCGATCATCGGCCGCGTCCACATTGGCTATCTTCCCCACAATCGCGTTATTGGAATCTCGAAGCTCGCTCGTCTTGTCGACGTCTATGCAAAGCGTCTTCAGATGCAGGAAAAAATGACGGCCGAGATCGCCAAATGTCTGAACAGCGTACTCGAGCCTTTCGGCGTCGGCGTGGTGGTCGAGGCCGCCCATCAATGCATGACGACGAGAGGTGTGCACAAATCGGACGTCACGATGGTAACCAGCTGTATGTTGGGAATATTTAGGACCCAAGCTGAAACTCGTCAGGAGTTCTTGTCAGCGATCAATCTAAAGAAGGGTTCCTCGTAGCGGCGCTATTCGAGATACCGGTCTGGCGTGACGTCGCGATTAGCCCGGCGGAGACCGCCTGGATGGTTCAGATCGTGGGATTCCAGGGGACCGGAATCTCGCGATAGCCCGATCCGCTCTTCTCGACGTGGGCGAGCGATGGAAACGGGTAGTGGAAACCCTGCACCAGCATCTTCTCGGCCACCAGCATGTCGTAGACCTGCCGGCGCGTCGCTTCCGCCTTGGGTGCGCGGGTCAAGCCCGCGCACGACGAGTCAATTGTGAACATGCGTAGTCACTCCTGGCCAGCCTGCACGGTACGCGCGAGCACGCCCTGTTTGCGGCGGCTGCGAAGCCAGGGGAGGACCAATGCCAGCGCGACCATGATCCACAGCACATTGCCCAGCGTCGACGAGAACAGGATGGTGGGGTCGCCCTGGCCGATGCGCAGCGCGCGCAGGAAATACTGCTCGAACAGCGGCCCCATCAGCACGCCGATGAGTATGGCGGTGACCTCGTATCCGCTCTTTCGTGCGATGTAGCCGATCACGCCGAAGAGCACCGCCAGGCCCATGTCGAAAACGTACTCGCGCTCGGAAAACGCGGCGACGGTGACGAGCGCAAGAATAAGAGGAACGAGAAAGCGCGTTGGGATCCAGACGACCCGGCTCATGTAGCGGGCGAGCGGCAGGATCATGATTGTCATCAGGAGATAGCACACCAGCATCTGCATGTAGACGCCATAGACGAAAGTCGGACGCTCGATGAACAGGCGGGGTCCGAGAACGATGCCGTGGTAGGTGAGGACGATCGTCATGATCGCGCCCGTGGTTCCGCCCGGTATGCCGAGGGCAAACACTGGCACCAGCGTTCCCGAGGTCACGCCGTTGTTCGCGGATTCGGGCGCGATGACTCCGGGCGGGTGACCGGTGCCGTAGAGCTCGGGCGTCTTCGAGAGCAGCTTCGAGTAGTGGTAGGCGAGAAAGGCAGCAACCGTGGCGCCGGCGCCGGGCAGGATGCCGATGACAAGGCCGATCAAAGATGTCCAAACGGTCTGCCACCAGTATTTCCCAGTGAGCCAAAGCCCATCGAGAGTGTCGCTCCAGCGGGCGCCCTTGGCTCTCGACAGATTTCACTGCGCACGATGGTTTCGGCTTCGAGCATCACGAGAGCTTCGGAGATCGCGAACAGCCCGATCAGAGCCGGAATCAGCGGCACGCCGTCGTAAAGGTCGAGCAAGCCGAACGTCGCTCGCGGCGTGCCAAACACGGGGTCGACGCCGATGGCTCCGATCATCAGCCCGAAAAATCCGGCAATTAATCCCTTGATCAGGTCCTGGGCTGCGATGGCGGCTATCAGGGTGAGCCCGAACACGATCACGACGACCATTTCGACGCTCCTGAAGTAGAGCCCGAGCTGGGCGAGGGCGGGGAGCGCCGCCATCGTTACCACGGTCGTGATCAGTCCGCCGAAGGCCGAGGCGGCAAAGCAGAGCACGAGGGCTTGCTGTGCCTGCCCTTTCTTGGTCATGGGGTAACCGTCGAGCGTGGTTGCGACGGCGCCGCCTTCACCGGGCATGTTGAAGAGGATTGCGGGTATCCCGCCTCCGAGCTGGGTCGTGCAGTAAAGCGCAATCATGAACGCCATCCCGCTCTCGATGTCCATGTGCAGCGTGAGCGGCAGCAGGATGATGAGAGTGTTCTGGGCGCTGAACCCGGGCAGGATGCCGACCACGATGCCGAGCAGCATTCCAGGCAATATTACCCACCAAAGCGACAATGAGCGCGTGAACAGCTCGAGCAGCATTGCGTCGGAGACCTGCATGCTCAAGCGCCGCCCAGCGCGGATGAGAGCAGGTTCATGAGCACGCCTTGCGGTAGCCGGCTGTTGAGAAGGGTAATGAGAGCCAGGTGGACCAGGGCCGCTGTCGTGAACGCGACACCGACGAGCGTGCGAAAACGTCGTACGCCGAGCAGCCGCATGGAGCCGATGAGGAGAAGAAACAGCCCGAGCGTCGTGCCCACCCACTGGATGGTCGCGATAAAGAGTATGACCAGGACGAGGAGGGCGAGGCGTTGTCTGTTGAAGAGGGTGTTGGTGATCAGATCGCCGAGGTTGAAATTGCCACTTCCCGCGGCGATCGCCAGCCCAAGTCGGGCGAATTGAGCAACGCAGAGTGAGAGGAGCACCAGGCCTACGACGATGCCGGTCGCTTTGGCCTCCCAGACCAGATCAACAGTCGACATCAGGTAATAGGCGGTGAGGGAGCAGGCGAGCGCCGGAATGATGAAATCAGCACCGAGCGCGGGACGTGATCCGGGCTCGGATTCCAGGTCTGGATTGCTCATGACTGGGCCGGCGCGCCCGGCGTTATGTCCTGCCTCTATGTCCTGCCTCTCTTGGCGGTAAGCTGATTCTCGTAGCGCTGCGCCAGTTTGATCATCCCGTCGGAATAATCGCTGCATGCCTTGCGGTCGCCCCACACCAGCGCTTCGACCGGATTGCCGGTCTTCACCCAGGCATCGCGGAACAGCTGGGAGGCGTGCGCTTCCTTCGCCGTTTTCTCCAACAGCTCGAACTGTTTCGGGTTGGCTTCGGCCCAATCGGTGTGCACGGCCCATGACCGCGAGGACGAAAGCTCGGGGATGCTGGTGCCGAAGGCCGCATTGATCGTCGGCGCGTTCTCGGTCTGGGCGGCGAACATGTTGGTGTTGTTGAAGACGCCGAGAACCTTGAACTTGTCGTTGAGTGCAAGGGTGTTTGCGATCGGCAGGGCGGCGATATCGGTCTCGCCGGCGAGCATCGCGATGAAGCTCGGGTTGCCACCGCCATAGGGAATGTAGTTGAACTGCGCGCCCGTGGCCTCGCCGAGTGCCATCATGCCGATGGTGGCAGGGTGCGGAATCCGGCTCAGCGCAACGTTGAGCGTCTTCTTCTTCGCCGCCTCCACCACCGACTGGATGGTCTTGAACGGCGAGTCTCTTCGCACGAACACGCAGGAGTTGTCGATGTCGGTCCGGCAGAAGTAGATGAAGTCCTCCGGGAACTTGTAGGCCGGCTTCTGGGTCGCGTACATGATCATTTCCGGCCCCATGTTGCCGAACAGCAGGTTATGGCCATTGTGCTCCCGCTTCTGCACGTAGAGCGTGTAGCCGACCTGGCCCGCGGCTCCGGGGAAGAACTCGTACTCGAAGGGCTGACCGAGCAGCTTGGACCAGACCACGTCGAACGCGCGCGCGAGCTTCTCGGCGCCGCCGCCCTGGCCGGTCGGAATGATCACGCGGAAATTGCGCGACGGATATGCGGCCTGCCCCGCCGCGTGGCGGGCCCAAGGCGGTGTGAGAAGCAGCCCGGTCGCGGCGACGAGGCCGCCGCAAACTGAGCGCCGGGACACGAATGGCCGCGTGATGATCATGTTTTCTCTCCCTGATCAGCTTTTTGATCGCATGGCTAGATTCCCATACCCTTCAACTGGAATTCGGGATACCGCAAGCCGGCCGCCGAGCCCAATGGGAAAGCACTGTCCAAAGCCTCCATCTCGGCCTTGCCGAGCTCGACGTCGGAGGCGCCGATATTCTCCTCGAGATAGTTTCGGCGTTTCGTGCCGGGGATCGGTACGATGTCCGTTCCAAGCGAAAGCAGCCAGGCCAGCGCAACCTGTGCCTTCGTGCAGCCCTTGGCGCGTGCGATCGTCTCGATCGGCTTCAGGAGGTCGAGGTTCCGCTCGAAATTTCCTTCTTGAAAGCGCGGGTGGGCATGTCGCCGGTCGCCCGGGATCAGATCGTCGCGGCGGTTGAAGGCACCGGAGAGGAAACCGCGTCCCAGCGGACAATACGCCACCAGGCCGATGCCGAGCTTTCTTATGACCGGCAGGATTTGCGCTTCGATGTCGCGCGTCCACAGCGAATATTCCGTCTCCAGCGCCGAGACTGGATGGACGGCATGAGCGCGCCGGATGGTGTCGGCACCGGCCTCGCAAAGACCGAGGTATCGAACCTTGCCCTGCTCGACCAGCCTGGCCATGGCACCCACGGTGTCCTCGATGGGCACGTTGGGATCCACCCGGTGCTGGTAGTAGAGGTCGATCTCGTCGATCCCGAGCCGCTTCAGGCTCGCCTCGCACGCCGTCCGAACGTATTCGGGCCTTCCGTTGACGCCGCCCCGCTCGCCCTTCGGGCCGCGGACGTTGCCGAACTTCGACGCGATGATCAGCCCGGCGCGCCGTTGCTTCATCGCGCGCCCCAGCAATTCCTCGTTCTTGCCGGCGCTATAGGCGTCGGACGTGTCGAAAAGGTTGATGCCGAGATCGATCGCTCGATGCACGGTAGCGATCGATTCCACGTCATCCGGCACGCCGTAATCGCCGCTCATGCCGGAACATCCGAGACCGATGACCGAAACGAGAGGACCGGTCGTGCCGAGTTGTCTTTGCTGCATTTGTCGTGATCCTTCCAGGTCCGCAGAGCGAGCGGAGCGCTCAAAATAGTTCAGCTGCGTATCTTACCCTTCGCACTGTTTTCGGCCAGCCGAGCTTTGACCAAGTTGCGCACCAGTGCCACGGGTACCCGGAGGAGACGACATGAGTAGTTTGCTCGGCCGCGCTATCTTGACCATCGGCGCCCTGATCACACTCATAGGGGTGAACATTGCCGACTGGAACGATGCGCACGTGTTCAGCGAGCTGTGGTCCCCGCACGCGCGTTTTCACGGTGCATGGTGGATTTTCACGATAAGCCTGCTTTCGGCCATGTGCCTATGGTTGCTCTGGTCGAGACAAGCAGATCGGCAATTCCAAACCACAGTGGCGGTCCTGATCCAGGCCTGCATATGGATGGCATTTTTCCCGGCAATGCTGATTCCGGGCGCAGCCCTGGCGGACCCAGGTAAACGCTTCGACCAGATTGCCGGATTAGACGCCAATTTGTTGCTTGCACTGGTGCAGATGGCAATTCTGATTGTTGGATACGCGTTGGCTCGCAGCGCCGAGGAAGCAGCCTGAAATTCAAGCTGACCATTACCAAATTTGATTCAGCTCAGCGCTCGGTGTCGGGCTGGGTACCGCCCGATCGATTTCATCGACTCGATGCGCAGGCTCGACCAGAGCCGCGCGGTAATCTCACCGAAACGCGTATCGGAGAAAATTCGCGAATCCCGATCGCGCGGCCAGCCGGTGGTGAGCGTTTCAATGAAGCAGCCGGGGCGCGCCGACATCACTCCGACGCGATCGGCCAGCATGGTGGCCTCGTCGAGGCTATGCGTGATCAGCAGGACGGTCGCATGCGTCTCGCGCCAGAGCCGCAATAGTTCTTCACCCATCAACAGCCGTGTCTGCTGATCGAGGGCGCCGAACGGCTCGTCGAGCAGAATGAGGCGCGGCTGCAGCACGAGCGTGCGGGCGATGCAGACGCGCTGGCGCATGCCGCCGGAGAGCTGTGGCGGGTGATGGCGAGCGAATTGCGCCAAGCCCATGAATGCAATGGCGTGCTCGACCCGCCGGCGGATCTCGGCCGCATCGTAGCCGCGATGACGCAGCCCGAAGGCCACATTGTCCCAGACCGAGAGCCACGGGAAGCTCGCGTCCTCCTGAAAAACCACGCCGATTCCTTCCGGTACGATGCCGCGAACATCCACCCCCTCGAACGTCACTTGCCCTTCGCTGGCGGGAATGACCCCGGCAACGATGTCCAGCAGTGTCGACTTGCCGCAGCCGGACGGTCCGATGACGGAAAAGAACTCGCCCTTGCCGATGTCCAGGGTGACATTCCGCAATGCTCGCACAGACGACTGTCCGCCGGGTGTCTCGAATACGTGCCCGACGTCGCGCATCGCCACGGATACGTCGCGCACCGCCATTGCATCTGTTGCCTGTCGTTCGGACATTGGCCGGGACTTTCCAAGTCGTCATTGCCGGGCTTGACCCGGCAATCCATCGCGTTGATCAGAATCCTCGAGTTACGATTGATGCGGGGGTCAAGCCCGCGCATGACCAGTCATCAACAGTGACAAAAAGCGATTTCGCTCTAAGTCATCGGGTTGCTGCTCCTGCTCCGGGGGCTGAGCATGAGCAGCAGGCTGCTGCCAATTCCCGCGAACGCGAACAGCAGCAGCGTGATGGCCATGATGGTCGGTTGATCGTGGGTACCGATCGAGGCGATCAAAAGGTGACCCAGTCCGCGGGTCGAAGCGAACATCTCACCGACCAGGACGCCGAGCAGCGTCAGCGCGAAACAGATGCGAAAGCTCGCCACGATTTCAGGGAACACCGCAGGCACCAGCACATGCAGCGCGTAGGCGCGATTGGAGAGCCGCATGGTCAGTGCCGTCTTGCGGTAGATCGGCCGTAACGTACGAAGGGCATTCGCGGTCATGATGACAACCGGCGGCAAGCCGTGCAGCAATCCGAAAAAAATCTTCGCCGCGTCGCCCAGACCGAAAAACAGCAAGATGATCGGGTAGAACATCACCTTCGGCGTGGCGATCAGGACGAGCAGCGGCGGTTCGATCTGCTCGCCGACGGCGCGCCAGCCACCGCAGAGGACGCCGAGCGCCAGCCCACCAGCCATGGCGAGTGCGAGCGAGATCACATAGGCTTGGCCGGTCGCCGAAAGATCACGCAGGAAGCGCGGTTGCTGCATCAGCGTGATCAGCCGCTGCGCGCTCTCCAGCGGCGACGGCAGCGTGCTCGTCCCGATCGTCCAGGAGAGCAACTGCCAAACCAGCACCAGCGCCAGGCAGACAAGCGCGACATCGGCCGCTCGCCTGATGCCGTCCCGGCTCATATTGTCACCGGCCCCAAGCGCGCGCGCAGGACCCGCAGCCCGGAATTGATGACGACCACCAGCAGCGCGAGCGCCAGCATCAGGCCGTACATGCGCTCGATCTGAAAGGTCGTGTAGGCGTCCGCAATGGCGTGGCCGATCCCCGCCGGCGCCAGCAGGAACTCGCTCGCGATCACGGCCACGAAGGCGTAGCTGACGCTCAGCGTGATGCCGCCGAGAATCTCGGCGGAGCACGCCGGAACGTAGATGCGGATAATCGTCGCCAGCAGCCCCAGGCGATGCACCTTGGCCGTCTTGCGCAACACCCGCGGGATATGGTCGAGGCCGCTCAGCGTGCCGATCAGAACGCTCATGGCGGCGTAAAGGACCCCGGTGAAGATGATCGGCGTCGGACCGATACCGAAGATGACCACGAGCACGGGATAGAGCGCGAACAGCGGCAGCGCATAATAGCTGGCGATGAACGGGTCGCAGGCGCGCCGCACGCGCGGCAGCGAATGCAGGACGATGCCGGCCGCAATACCGAGCACTGCGGCGATGATGACGGACACCACCACCGAGCTCAGGGTCAGCCCGAAATCCTTCAGCGTGGCGTATTGGCTCAGCGCGCCGGCCATCGAGCGGACCATCAAGGTCGGCGGCACAAGGTCGGTCGGCTTGACCAACCCGGCCCGGCAAACGATTTCGAGCGCTGCCACGCACGCGGCGAGAATGCCGAACTGACGGAGCCAGCGGCTGTGCATGTTGCGAGCGATTTCTATTTCGGCTGGAAACGCCGGTCGACGATGCTCTCGAAATCGAACGCGCCTTTGATGTCGCCGGTCGCCTCGAGCAGCTTGCGGGTACCGTCGAGTGCCTCCGGGTCGAAGCTGCCGTCCGAGAAGTATCGGGCCTTCACCATCGCTTCGACTGCCCGGGACAGCGACGCTTCGTCCATATTGACCATGCGCTTCATTGCGATGCGGGTCGCTTCCCTGGGATCGGCGTAGATGAAGTCCACAGCCTGCTTGTGCGTGAGCAGGATGGCGCGCAGCTTGTCCGGTTCCTTGTCGATGAGCTCCTGCGACGTGATCAGCAGCTGTTGCGACACTTTCGGCAACACGTCCGAGACGCCGGCGATCTTGCGGTACTTGCCGCCGAACTTGCTGAACAGCGGTTCCAGGACGTAGGTGGCATCCACCGCGCCGCTGTCGATCGCCGCAATGCCGGCGCCGACCCCGAGCGGTACCTGCGTGACCTGGCTGGGCTCGATGCCGTGATGCTTCAGCAGCATCTCGCCGAAGACGCGGGTCACGCCGCCGGGATTGGTGGTGCCGAACTTGCGGCCGACCACATCCTTCAACGACCTGATCGGCGAATTCGCCGGCACCACCCAGGCATTGTCGGCGGCATTGTTGACCGCCGTGCCGACCACCTTGACCGGAAGGCCGGCGCGGATACCGGCCACCGTGGCGCCCGCGGCCGCATCGGCGAACGCAATGCCGCCGGCCAGCATGTTGCGCAGGGTGGTGCCGCCGCCCTGCGACGAAATCACGTCGGTGACGTCGACGCCGTTCCTGCGGAACATGTCCCGCTCGAGCGCGACGATCCAGGGGACGCTTCCCATCACCTGGCCGAAATGTGAGACGTGGATCTCGGCAGCCTTGGCGCCCGAGCACGCGAGAACAGCCGCACAGATCGTCCCGATCATGCGCCGCATTGTTTTCCTCCCCCGTTGTCCTCCATTGCAGCCGCTCGCGAACCGACCGCGACGTCAAATCGTCCCCCATACGGCGCGGGCAGTTTCCAGAATTCGCTCGAACTTTCGCCACTGCTCCTCCTCGGTCAACTGGATGCCGCCGACGCCGCTGCTGAACCCGCATTGCGGACTGAGTGCAAGCTGATCGAGCGGCAAATGGCGCGCCGCGTCGTCGATGCGGCGCTTGCAACGCATCCAATGGCTCGAGCTCGGCGCTCTTGGTCGTGACGAGACCGAGAACCGCGATCGTGCCCTTCGGAATGAAACGCAAGGGGGTGAAATCGCCCGCCCGCTCGCTGTCGTATTCGAGCAGCAGCCGGTGGTGCTTGAGACCGCTGAACAGGCGCTCGGCGATGCTGTCGTAATGTCCTTCCCGGTGCCATTGCGGCATGACCTTGCCGGTGGCCGGATCGGCCCCGCGTGGATTGCCCCGGCAGATGTGCAGGCCGAAGGTCACGCCCTCGAAGCCGGCGATCACGGCGTTCTCCGCCCTGATCGCGCGTTCCAGATTCCTGTCGGGGTCTTCACCCCGCGCCCGCATGCGGTCGAGCGAGAGCTGGTCGACATAGGCGGTGAAGCCCGGGTGCGTCCATCTGGACGTAGCGACAGCCGGCTTCGAGCAGCTCCGCGATCATCTGCCGTTCGATCGCGACCACGTCGGCGATGAATTCATCGATGTCCTCGTACACCTCCTTCGATCTCTCCCAGGCGAACCGCTGGGAAATGCGATCCGGACCGATGATGCTCACCTTGACGGGGCGCGTGGCCAGTGCGGCGCCGAACCGATACTCGTCCAGCACGACGTTTCGCTCGAGCTCGAGGCGTTTCACGGCCGCCCGCCGCGTGGCGATGGCCGGTCCGGGAGCGTTGAAGTTCTGCTCGGTGCGATGCAGCGGCTTGTTCGGCTCGCGCCAGTCGGTCAATCGCTCGACCTTCTGCGGTACGTCGAAGCCGCTCACCGCATTTCCGAAACTGTCCTGAAAATTTCGCCGCCGGAACTCACCGTCCGTTATCACCGGCAGGCCTACTGCTTCCTGCTTGCGGATCACATCGCGGATCGCGTTGTCCTGCGCCGCGCGCAGCTCCGCGTCCGTCGCCTCGCCGCGGGCGTGCCGCTCGAAAACATCGTGCAGCGCCTTCGGTGCCACGAGGCTACCGTTCTGATCGACGCGAAGACGCTCGAGATCTCCACCGCCCCGAAGCAATATCCCATCCTCGTTCTGCTGCCGCTGGGAGGCGAGCATAGTGGTTCACCCTACTGGGCTGCGCAACGGGCGAATACGAACGAACCGGAAACCGAGTTCAACGGAGCCAACGCGTGCTGATGCTCGAGCTATGATATGCCGTTGAGGGAACTCTTCCTGAAACGAACAGGCGAGCATGGTTACGCGAAAAGGCTACGACTACGTCATCGTCGGCGGCGGTTCGGCCGGCTGCGTGCTGGCCAACCGGCTGAGCGAGGATGCGGCGGCGAGCGTGCTGCTGCTCGAAGCCGGCGGCCGCGACTGCAATCCGCTGATCCACGTCCCGCTCGGCATGGGCAAGATGCACGAATACGACATGTTCGACTGGGGCTACCACACCGAGCCCGAGCCCGACCTGAACGGCCGCGCGCATCGAGGCGATGCGCGGCAAGGTGCTGGGCGGCTCGTCCTCGATCAACGTGATGGCCTACACGCGCGGCAATCCCGGCGACTACGACCGCTGGGCGCAGAAGGGCGCGCGCGGCTGGTCCTATGCCGACGTGCTGCCCTATTTCAAGCGCGGCGAGACCTGGGAGGACGGCGAGAACACCTGGCGCGGCGCGACGGGGCCGATCGGCACCGCAATTCGCGAAGACGCACGATCCGCTCTTCGACGCCTGGATCGAGGCCGCCGAGGCCGCGGGCTTCCCGTACACCGACGACTACAACGGCAAGCAGCAGGAGGGTTTCGGCCGCGGCCAATACACCATCCGCAACGGCCGGCGCTCCTCGGCCGCGGCCGCCTATCTGCAGCCGGCGAAGCAGCGCAAAAATCTCGACGTCGAGACCGGCGCGCACGCCACGCGCGTCCTGATGCAGGGCACGCGCGCGACCGGCGTCGAATACGTCAAGGGCAGCGGCGACCTGATACGCGTCGAAGCCGAGCGCGAGGTGATCCTTGCCGGCGGCACGTTCAACTCGCCGCAGCTGCTGATGCTCTCGGGCATCGGCCCGGCGGCGCATCTGCGCGAGATCGGCATCGCGCCGCGTCGTCGATCTGCCGGTCGGCAAGAACCTGCAGGACCATCTCGCGGTGCTGATCATGTTTCAGCGCCACGACGTCAGCGCGTTCCGCAGCGAGATGCGGTTCGACCGCATGGCGCTCAGCATGATCCGCGCCTATTTCTTCGGCACCGGGCCGGGCGACGGTGGTGCCGGGCGGGCTGCACGCCTTCATCAAGACGCGGCCGGAGCTTGCGGTGCCCGACATCGAGTTCATGTTCCGCGGCGCGCCGCCCGACACGCATCTCTGGTT
Source organism: uncultured Alphaproteobacteria bacterium (assembly GCA_963831225.1). Taxonomy (GTDB): domain Bacteria; phylum Pseudomonadota; class Alphaproteobacteria; order Rhizobiales; family Xanthobacteraceae; genus VAZQ01. The sequence continues at coordinate 10,806 of CAWHPT010000061.1, read as the reverse complement.
TCCGTCTGATCCGGCCGGCTTATGCCGACGGCTACGGCATCCGTCCGACGCTGCTGCATCCGGACAGCCGCGGCGAGATCCTGCTGCGCTCGGCCGATCCGCGCGATCCGCCGCGCATCGTCTACAACTTCTTTTCCGCGCCGAACGACCTGCCGACCCTGCGCGAAGGCTTCAAGCGCGCGCGCGAGGTCGCCTATCAGCAGCCGCTCGACCCTTTCCGCGGCGCCGAGACTTCGCCCCGGCGACGACGTGAAGACCGACGCCGAGATCGACGCCTGGATCAGGAAGCACTGCGATCACCGCGCACCATCCCTGCGGCACCTGCGCGATGGGCGGCCACGACGCCGTGCTCGATCCGGAGCTGCGCGTGCGCGGCGTCGAGCGGCTGCGCGTGGTCGATGCCTCGGCCATGCCCGATCTCGTCTCGGCGCATATCAACGCCTGCGTGCTGATGATGGCGGAGAAGGCCTCCGACATGATCCGCGGCGCATCGCCATTGCCGGCCGAGGCTGCGGCCTGACGTCCGAACGACGCTCACGGTGCAAACCGGAGAAGCGGCGCCGGCAACCATCCGCCGCCTGCCAGGACGTGATCGAGCGAAAATCGCCCACCGCCGCGAATGGCGAAGCTGAGGAACAGGACAATCATGAGCACCGGGTATTCCCATCGGTCATAGTCGTCCCCGCAGGATGTGCTGGCCTTACGTGCCGAGGCAGGTTCGTTTCGACGGCATGTTGAATTCTGATCCGAATGACGTGCGGCGGAGCCGGCGCGGGTTGCTGATATCGCTGGAGAGCGGCGAGAAAAGAGCCATTGATCAGCGCAAATCCCTGCTTCAAGCTGTCAGATTGCTCAATCGAACGGTATGGCGCGATCGTGAAACAGGCTCTTGCTCATAGATCACATCGAACGGTGGTAGCCCTCGGTGCGGCCCTGCTGAGCAGCGGCTGCGGCCTGAGACATGCCCCGATCCTCGACCCCAAAGGACCCATTGCGCTGGCCGAGCGCGACCTCCTGTTCACCGCCGTCGTCCTGATGCTGGTCGTGATCATCCCGGTCTTCGTCATGGCCTTCCTGTTTGCCTGGCGATATCGATCCTCCAACGGCAAAGCCCGTTATACGCCCGACTGGTCCTATTCCGCCCGAGTGGATGCCGTCATCTGGCTGGTTCCGGCGCTGATCGTCGTCTCGCTGGGCGTCCTCCTATGGAGCAATACGCACAAGCTCGATCCATACAAACGGATTGATTCGACAGTCCCACCGCTCGAGATCGAGGTGGTCGCACAGGACTGGAAGTGGCTGTTCATTTACCCCGGGCAGGAGATCGCGGTCGTCAACCAGCTGGTGTTTCCCAGCCAGACGCCGCTCAACCTGAAGATCACCTCGGATACGGTGATGAATTCCTTCTTCATCCCGGCTTTGGGGGGCCAGATCTATGCCATGGCCGGGATGCAGACGCGACTGCATCTGCTGGCCGACGCGCCCGGGCGGTTCACGGGCAGAAACACCCAATACAGCGGGGCCGGCTTTTCCGACCAGCACTTCGAGGCGATTGCCACGGCGCCGGAAGACTTCGACGCCTGGGTGGCGAAGGTCAAGCAATCGCCGGACAAGCTGGATGCTGCCGCCTATCGCGCGCTTGCCGCGCCCCGCCGCGCCCATCCGGTAACCTATTATTCGGCGGTCGAGCCGAACCTGTTCGACACGATCATCGCGAAATACGCCCACGGTCACGCGCACGCCGGTCAGCCAGTCGCCGAATAGAGCGGCCGCGGAGGTTTCGAGATGCTCGGTAAGCTGACCATCGATGCACTGCCGTTCTACAGCTGGGTCGCCATGGGCGGCGCGTTGATCACGGTAGGTGGCGCACTGACCGTTGTCGCGGGAATTACCTGGTTCGGAAAGTGGCGCTATCTGTGGAGCGAATGGCTGACGAGCGTCGACCACAAGAAAATCGGCATCATGTATGTGACGCTGGCGCTGATCATGCTGATGCGTGGCTTCGTCGACGCGATCATGATGCGAAGCCAGCAGGCGGTCGCACTCAACTCCGACGGCTATCTGCCGCCGGAGCATTTCGACCAGATATTCAGCTCCCACGGCACCATCATGATCTTCTTCATGGCGATGCCCTTTCTGACCGGGCTGATCAATATCGCGGTTCCCCAGCAGATCGGCGCGCGCGACGTTGCCTTCCCGTTCATGAACTCCGTCAGCCTTTGGCTCACCACGGCCGGTGCCGGGCTGGTCATGATGTCGCTGGTGATCGGCAGGTTCTCGACCGCGGGCTGGACCGCCTATCCGCCCTATTCGGGAGCGGAATTCAACCCGGGCGTGGGTGTCGACTACTGGCTATGGGCAGTCTTGATCAGCGGCATCGGCACGACGCTGACCGGCATCAATTTCGTCGTCACCATCCTCAAGCGGCGCGCCCCCGGGATGACCTTGATGCGAATGCCCCTGTTCACCTGGACGGCCTTCTGCACCAGCATTCTGATGACGTTTGCCTTTCCCGCCCTGACCGTGGTGTGCGCGCTTGCTGGCGCTCGACCGCACGTTCGGCATGCACTTCTTCACGAGCGGCGACGGCGGCAACATGATGAACTACCCCAACCTGTTCTGGATCTGGGGTCATCCGGAAGTCTACATCCTGATCCTGCCGGCCTTCGGCATCTACTCGGAAATCGTCGCAACGTTCTCCGCCAAGCGGCTGTTCGGCTACACATCGCTGGTCTATGCCACGGCGGCGATCGCGATCCTGTCGTTCACGGTCTGGCTGCACCATTTCTTCACCATGGGCTCGAGCGCCAACGTCAATGCCTTTTTCGGCATTGCGACCATGATCATCGCCGTCCCGACCGGGGTGAAGGTTTTCGACTGGCTGCTCACCATGTATCGCGGCCGCATCACTTTCCACCCGTCGATGCTGTGGACCCTGGGCTTCATCGTGACCTTCGTCATCGGCGGCATGACGGGCGTTCTGCTGGCGCTGCCGCCTGCCGACTACCTGATGCACAACACCACCTTCCTGGTCGCGCACTTTCACAACATGCTGATTCCCGGCGCGCTCTTCGGCTATTTTGCCGGGTACATGTACTGGTTCCCCAAGGCCTTCGGCTTTACGCTGAACGAGCGATGGGGCGTTCGGTCGTTCTGGTGCTGGCTGATCGGCTTCTACCTGGCCTTCATGCCGCTCTACGCCCTGGGCTTCATGGGCATGCCGCGCCGCATGGAGCACTACAACGTCGCCGCTTGGCAGCCATACCTGATCGTTGCCGCGGCCGGCGCGTTCCTTATTCTGCTCGGCATCGTCTTTCTGGTCGTCCAACTGGTTGTCAGCGTCCGGCAACGGCAGGAGACTCTTGATCTCAGCGGCGACCCATGGAACGGGCGCACCCTGGAGTGGCTGACGTCATCGCCGCCGGCGCCCTACAATTTTGCCGTGCTGCCCGAGGTGCGGGATATCGACGCCTTCCAAGACATGAAAGAGCGCGGCGTCGCCTATCGCAAACCGGATCGCTATCAGGACATCTACATGCCGAAGAGCACCGGCGCCGGCGCCTTCCTGGGCGGACTTGCCTTCCTGCTCGGTTTCGCCTTGGTCTGGCATATCTGGTGGATGGCGATCGCATGCGGCGTGGGCATGTGGATCGTGATCATCGCCCGCACTTACGATGACGATGCCGAGTACTGCCTGCCCGCCAGCGACGTGGAGAAGATCGAGGACCGGCGATATCAGGCTCTGGCAAGCTCCGCTCGCAGCACAGACCGCGAATGATCCGGATTTTTTCAAATCAGCCGCTGCCGGAAAGTCTGACATGACCGCTGACGCATCTGCCGCTACCGCCGGTCCGGGCGCTCATGAGCAGGAATGGCCGGACGTGCATGAGCAAAGGGCGTTCGGATTCTGGCTCTATCTGATGAGCGACGCGATCATCTTTTCGCTGCTGTTCGCGACCTATGCGGTGATGGCCCCCAACACATGCCGGCGGCCCGACCGGAAGGACCCTGTTCAGCTTGTCGAATGCCTTCGGCGAAACCCTGTTGCTGCTGTTCAGCAGCATCACCTTCGGCTTTGCGACCCTGGCGATGAAATCCGACAAGAGCGCAGCGGTGCTGTCGTGGCTTCTTGTTACCTTCGTGCTCGGGCTGGGATTCGTCGGCATGGAAATCCGCGAATTTTACGGCATGGTGCAGGTCGGTGCGGGTCCGGACCGCAGCGGCTTCCTTTCGGCTTTTTTCACTCTGGTCGGCACCCATGGCCTGCACGTGAGCTTTGGTCTGATCTGGATCCTCATCATGACGAGCCAGGTCATCATCAAAGGTCTGACCGTACCGGTGAGCTCCCGTTTGTTTCGGTTGGGCCTGTTCTGGCATTTCCTGGACATTGTCTGGGTCGGCATCTTCTCGGTCGTGTATCTTCCAGGGATCCTGTGAATGGAACACTCGGCCACCGGTAACGATCACGGCCTGAAATCCTACCTCGCCGGCTTTGCGCTCGCCCTGATTCTGACCGCAATTCCGTTCGCGCTGGTCGCCACGAATTCGCTGCCGAAGTCGGTCACGCTGATCATCATCGGTGTCGCTGCCATCATCCAGAGTCCTGGTTCACTTGCGCTATTTCCTGCACCTGGATCTGACGTCCACACCGCGCGAGAACCTCGTGGCGATCCTGTTCGCCGCCATTCTCATCTTCATCATGGTCGGCGGCAGCTTCTGGATCATGCTCGACCTGCACCGTCGGATGGCGATGTGATCGCTGGACGCTGCGCTCACCCGAAATCAGCGCTTCCATACGCGATAACCAAGGAATTTGTCATGCCCCTCCAGATCGCCGTCGGTCCGCCCAGGCTCGCCATCAATCAGGGCCACAGCGTTCTGATCACTGATCGCGATGGCCAAATCCCATGGCCGAGCGACAAGGGACTCTACTTCTACGACACGCGGGTGATCAGCAGCTGGAACATCTACGCAAATGGCGAACCCTGGCAACTGCTCAACGCCGGCAACTATCACTCACTATGCCGCGCGGATATTTCTCTCCAATCGGGTCATGGCCACAGAGAACGGCATCGATCCCCGCAGGAACCCTCGGCCTCGCACTAAGCCGGTCAATTGGCGGGGGCCTTCACGAGGATCTCGATATCGTGAATCACGGCATGCGGGCCGTGCGCTTCAATCTGGAGATTGCGGTTCGTTGCGACTTTCGCGGATTTATTCGAGGTAAAATCGGAAAAGATCGTGCGCCGCGGCCGGATCGTCACAGAATGGTCCGACGACAAGTCGCAACTGAGCACGATCTATCGCAACCAGGATTTCTATCGCGCAGTAACGATCTCAGCGCACGATGGCAGCTCTCGACCGGTCTATGCCAATGGCCGCATCAGCTTCGAAGTCGATCTGAAACCGGGGCCAACCTGGCATACCTGTCTGCACTACGACCTCGACAACGGCAAGAAACGGTTTGCGGCTCCGGAAAACTGCATTGCGAATGCGAAGCAATCGGACGTCGGTCGAAGAGTCGCGGCTTGGCAGCAAACAGTCCTCAAGATTCGAACGAGCAACGAGGAATTTTATCGCCTATTCCGTCAGGGCATTGAGGACATGGCCGCGCTCCGCTTGCCGATCGAGGGGACGGATCACATGCAATTCGCGCCGGCCGCAGGCGTTCCCTGGTTTGTTGCCCTGTTCGGCCGCGACAGCCTGATCGTTTCGCTGCAAAACGCACTTGTCTATCCCGACTTCGCGCGCGCGGCTCTCGAGGTGCTTGGGTCCCTGCAGGCTACCGAGGAGGATAATTACCGGGATGCCGAGCCGGGCAAGATCATGCATGAGCTGCGATTGGGCGAGCTCGCACATTTCAAGCTCGTGCCTCACACGCCCTATTATGGGACCGCAGACGCGACGCCGCTTTATCTCATCGTGCTTCACGCCGCTTGGCGCAGCTGCGGCGATGCCGGGCTGCTCGAGCGTCATTTGAAAACTGCCGAACGATGCCTCGATTGGATCGACAATTATGGTGATCGCGACGGCGACGGTTTCCAAGAATACGCGACCCGCTCGCCCGTGGGTTATGAAAACCAAGGCTGGAAGGATTTGGGCGAGGCCGTCGTTTACCCGGATGGCTCGCTGGTAAAAGGCCCCAAGGCGCTTTGCGAGCTTCAAGGCTATGTCTACGACGCCTGGCAGCGCATGGCCCAGATCTTCGACGCGCTGGGCAATCCAGGTCGCGCTCGAGATCTTCGGGCGAAAGCGGCCTCGCTATTTCGTCGATTCAACGAAGCATTCTGGGATGAGGATTCGGGCTTTTATGCCTATGCGCTGGATGGCGACAAAAAGCCGGTTCTCAGCGTCGCGTCGAATCCCGGCCATTGTCTGTGGTCGGGAATTGTCCCGGCTGATCGCGCTCGCCGGGTGGTGGAACGTTTGATGGAGCCGGACATGTGGAGCGGCTGGGGCATCCGCACGCTGTCCGCCAAGCATCCCGCCTACAATCCACACTCGTACCAGAATGGATCGGTGTGGCCACATGATAATGGCATCATCGCAACCGGCTTCCGACGATATGGATTCACAGCGGAGGCTGCGCGGATCGCCCGCGACAGCAGCGGAGCCGCGAGCTACTTCATATTGCATCAAGTGCCCGAGCTCTACGCAGGGATCCAACGCGATCCAACGAATTTTCCGGTCCAGTATATCGGCGCAAATGTGCCGCAAGCCTGGGCCGCAGGATCAGTGTTTGCTTTCTTGCAAATGATTCTCGGCTTTCAGCCGGACGCGCCGAATAAAAAGCTCTATATCGATCCCGTCTTGCCGGAGTGGCTGCCGGATCTCGAGGTATCCGATCTTCGGGTCGGAGAGCAAAAGTTCGACCTGCGCTTCTGGCGAGACGGCGAGCAGACACGATGGGAAGTGCTCAAGGGAGATAAAGGCGCCATCATCGCTCGCAGCTTCACCACCGCGACTGAGCTGCCGAAGTAAGCCGAGGTCCGGAGAATCTCATGACCGAACAGCCGCCGAGCAGGTCCAGCCGCGCCGAGCACGAGGCCACCGCCGCATCTCGGCAACCCGACCGTCCTCGCCGGCCAGCCCGCTCTGGTGACGGGCGCCAACTCGGGTATCGGCGAGGCTGTGGCCATTGGGCTCGCTCGAGGCTGGGGCCGATGTCGTCGTCAACTACGTGACGGCTCCCGATGTCGCAGACGATGTTTGTCATCGGATCGAAGCGATGGGCCGCCGGGCGATCGCGATCGAGGCCGACGTCAGCAGGGAGGACGAGGTCCTGGCCATGTTCGCCAAGGCGATCGATCATTTTGGGACGCTGCATGTGGTCGTCAGCAATGCGGGTCTGCAGCGCGATGCCCCCTTCGACAAAATGACGATGGAGCAGTGGAACACGGTGATCGGTGTCAATCTCACCGGCCAGTTCCTGTGCACGCGGGAAGCGGCGCGCGAGTTCAAGCGCCGCGGCGTCGTCGATTCAGTATCGGTTGCGGCCGGAAAAATCATCTGCATGAGCTCTGTCCATCAGCAGATTCCCTGGGCAGGGCACGCCAACTATGCCGCGTCGAAGGGCGGGGTCATGCTGCTGATGAAAACCATTGCTCAGGAGCTTGCTCCCCACCGCATTCGCGTCAACGCATCGCTCCCGGCGCAATCCGCACCCCGATCAACACGGCAGCCTGGAGCACGCCGGAGGCGTATGCCGAGCTGATGACGCTGGTGCCGTACAAGCGCATCGGCGAACCGGAAGACATCGCAAATGCGGCGGTGTGGCTCGCATCGGATGCGGCCGACTACGTCACCGGCGCAACCTTGTTCGTCGACGGTGGCATGACGCTTTATCCCGGCTTCGCTACCGGCGGCTGATCGAGAACCGACCGCACCGACCGTCGTGCGGAATTCGTTCGACTTCGCCGCGCGACCCGAAATCATCATCCCACGGTCGCAGCGACCAGCATCAAACGGTGTCCGTCCGGATCGCGGATGAGTGCAGCCTCCCGCCCGTCGGATAACCTCAATAATCCGGCGAGACGAAGACCGTTCCTGCTGCCGTGAGGCGCCGAACCAGCGATCGAATGTCGTCGACCTCGAGAACGACCTGGGTACTGGCGATGTCGTTCGTCTGGCTGGACGACGTCCTGCTCCTGTCACGCGCCGGCATATGGTAGCCAAGCAGTTCGAGGTGCGGCGTGGCTTGGCCTATCGGCGCAAGCGCCGTGACGTCCACCACGGGATCGTCGAGCCCATCCAATCGCGCCTGCGCGGGACCTTTGTTCAACGAGTGGCCGGATTCGATCATGCCCAGCAGCTGCGCATAGAATGCTTTCGATACGGCGGTGTCCGAAACACTGATGGCTGAATGATCGATCCCGAGGAAGAGGGCGCGTTTTGCCGGATCATGCCAGATCGCGACGCCGCTTCCCGGCGGAAAGTGAATCAATTCCAGCGGGTGCCCGTCCGGATCGCGGAATTTGAAGGCCGTGACGGAACCGGACGCGGGCGGCAGGCGCTGCGGACCGTCGTGCGATATTGGGCTGAACCCCGCTTGCTGTCCTACTCTCGCATAAGCGCTGGAGATGTCGCTGACGACAATTGCGATATGCTGGAACCACAGATCCGCGCTGGTGCTCTCCTGTCGGATAAGCTTCACCGGTCGGGTGATAGGCGACAAACTCGACCTCCTGAAGTCCGAGCCGCATCCGCAGCGACCGGGCATGCACACCATCGAGACCGAGTAGCCTTCCGAAGACGGGATCATCATAGGTGGTCGACGCGACAGGCTCGAAGCCGAGACCGTTCCGATAGAAGAGCTCGGTCCGATCCAGATCTACGACCGGACGACTGATTCGCAGCAGTCGCACGACCTTGCCTGGCGGCATGTGTTCCGCCGGTGTCATGGCGTCCATCCCTGTTCTCGTCCCGGTTTCGCCTGTGCGTTGACGTTATACCAACGGTCACCGCCGATGACCGTCATCCTGAGGTGCCCGCGTCTTCGCGGGCCTCGAAGGATGAACGGCCCCGACGTCCGGGCCGTCGCCCTTCGAGGCTCGCCCCAAGAGGGCGAGCGCCTCAGGGTGACGGTGAGAGTGAGTCATTCTTGGCGTTCGTTGGTACTATTTGAAGCGGCAGGGACTGGCGACGGTCGGGCGTTCATCGAGTTGAACCAGCATCAGCACCGCTGGTTCGCTCCCGATCGTCCCCGAACGATGGCCTTTACGCCCGTCGCTATCGGTCAAGGTGCCCTGGTCTTCGCCGAACGAGATGTCGCCCCGGACCCATCTCGACCCGGCGCCCGTCCATGGTCTCTACGAACCAGCGACCCGAGAGGGGAATGATCCATTGCGGCTTCGGATTTTCATGCCAGTCACCGATCCAGCCCACCGGCAGAACACTGAAGTTGATCGTGGCATCCCTTGCCCCAAGCTCGTCCTGCCATTGCGGCGCGGCTCCCGGCATGCTTTTGAGCGCAAAACGTGTGATCGCGCATTTTGTTTGGCGGCTGATGCCGTCCCGATCGGTCCAGACGTGCCAGTAATCGATCCATGGCTTGTCGCCATCGCTCGATTGCGCGGAGTCTGCTTCCAACAGGCGGCATGATGAACTTACTCCCGACGGGGGCGGTAGGATCGGCGCTTGCTTACCCCACCGAACGAGCCGGAGGATCAATGTTGCCCGGCTGATGGCGCCGGCCCCGCGGAATAGACCGGCGTCGAAGACAGCGGGTCCGTGAGGACGTCGTCAAAGGTGCGAGGCGGGTGCCGAAAACGACCATCAAGAGACCGCCCGCCAAGCCCAAGTTCTTCAGGAAGTCCCAGAAGTGGTTCCGGCTTGACTCTCACCGGGTCCCAGAAGTCTCCGTATCTCCAGAACTCATGATAGAGGAGAGCGGTAACGACGCAGAACCCCGCCAGGACAAAGGCAGCCATGCGATCGTGCCAGGCCAGCACGATGCATATCGGCGCTGCGACCTCGACGATAATTGCCATGATCAGCAGCACAGGTCCTCCCGGCAGGAAGCTTGAATTCGCCTGTTTCAACGCTCCATTCCAATCCAGGATCTTGTCCAACGCGCTGAACGGAAACAGGATTACCAGCAGGATGCGAGCGATCAGCGGCACTGCGATGTCCAGCGAAGTCATGGCGAGAAACTCCCGTGTATGGCGCGCGCACAATTCGGATATAGACTTCGACGGATGTGCAAGTTCGGGCTGAGCGGCCTAACACACCCATTATCGTGCTGCAACCGTTCGAGACCGGCTGACGAGCTCTACGAATTGCCGACCGCGGCGGCAACGTTGCCATTGCCGTGACGCGCTTGGCAATGTGGAATCGGCAATGACCGACGGACGGTACGACCTCATCATCATCGGTTCCGGCGCCGGTGGCGGGACATTGGCGCTGCGTCTTGCCCCGACCGGCAAACGCATCCTGCTCCTGGAGCGCGGCGACTATCTCAAGCGCGAGCGCGACAACTGGAGCACGAAGGCGGTTTTTGTCGACGGCAAGTATCAGGCGATGGAAACCTGGTACGGCGGCGACGGCCGGGCCTTCCATCCCGGCCTGCACTATTGCGTCGGCGGCAACACCAAAGTTTACGGTGCTGCCCTGTTCCGCCTGCGCCGCGAAGACTTCGGCGAGATCGTCCATCATGAAGGCGTTTCTCCAGCTTGGCCCTTGGGTTATGACGTCTTCGAGCCGTATTACACGCAAGCCGAAGAGCTCTTCCGCGTGCACGGGCAACGCGGCGCCGATCCGACCGAGCCGCCGGCGAGCAAGCCATATCCGCATCCGGCGGTGTCGCAC
>CAWHPT010000060.1:0-42982 GCA_963831225.1 uncultured Alphaproteobacteria bacterium | reverse complement strand
GCCTGAGGAGAAAAGGTTTTTCCTGTCAGCTCGGGCGATTTTTCGACCAAAATGATCGCGTTTTCTCGCTTCGGTCGGGGCCATGAGCAGCGCGCGCTTACATTTCGACAGCGGAAATTTCTCGAGCGGGTTCAGTACCTTCTTCGGTATGGACCGACCAGCCAACACCGGGATGTCCGACCGGCTCGATTTTGCGCTGTCGGTAGCTTTTGGAGTTGTCCGGTTTTTGTAGCACATCATTTGTCCGCTTCGGGGTTGCTATCGACCTGGCCGGTTTGGAAGCGGTGGACGCCCCGGCCAGGTGTAGGCTCATGCCGCTGCAGCTGCCGCGTTTGCCCCTCTCTTTCTGGTCAGTTTCTTGGTTCGACCTGAGGACCGTTTCTTCGTCCCGACCTGCCTTCCCCCGGTGACGCCGTGTGCAGGCGCGGTCAAGGCTGGCCGTCGTTCCGTCGCTTCCCCAAGCTCTGCCCTCGCCAGGCCACGCCTTGACGGCGGCAAGCACGGTGTCACGCTGGCAATGGGCGGGACCTCGGCGATCTCTTCTCCCTCGGTGCTGTAGCGCGCGAGCCGTCGCGGGCCGTGGAATACCGCGAGCGTGCCGTCCGGATATTCGCGTACCGTGACGTTGGCCTTGACGTAGTGGGCGCGCGCCGGGCTTTGCGGAAGCTGCAGCGAGCGCCCCTCGTAGGACACCGTGTTGTCGCGCGCGACCACCCGGCTCTGCTCGATGCACAGAATGTCGGGGAGGCCTGCGGGATCGCGCGCCGGCACGAACGCGCTCCCCTTGATTTGTGGCGGCTTGGCGAACCGCTCGTTATGCAGCGGCAGATAAATCTCCCGGATGTAGCGGTTGGCCTCCGCGATATCGCTGATGCCGCACAGACGCAATTCCTTCGGCAACCGCCCTTGGAGCGTGCCGAACATGCGCTCGCTGCGCCCGCGTGCCTCCGGCGAGTAGGCCGGAATGTGCTCGATGTGAAGGTGCGCCAGCGCCCGCCCCACCTGCGTCCGCTGCTGCTTGTCGACCGCCCCACCGGCGGTCGGGGTGAAAAAGTAATGGCTGCCGCGGTCGGTGTAGAGGCTCGAGGGCAGGCCGTGCGCGGTGAACACTTCGAGCAGCGCCCGCAAGCTCGAAGCCGTGCCTTCCTCCTCGACCAGAAACGCCGAGTAGATCTCGCTGGTGGCGTCATCGAGCGTGACGATCAGATCGAGCTCGGGCGCCTCCTCGAGCCAGGCAAAGCGGCTGGCATCCTGGTGCAGCATCATGCCCACGCACGGCTTGCGCGGCCGCTTGCGACGGTGGATGCCGCGCTTCCTGTTGCGCTCCACCAGACCCGCCGTGTGCAACTGCGTCTTCACCCAGGTGTAGCTCCACCGGAAGCTATGCTGCTTCTGCAAGTGCTCGTGGAAGTGCTTCACGTTCCAGCCGCTGTAGCGGGTCCGGTACTCACCGAGCATCCATGCCACCTTGTCGATCGGCACCCGCCGGGCAGACGCCTTGCCCAGCCGACGGTCGAAGAGCCCCTGCAGACCCTCCTCCTCGTAACGAGCCCGGTAGCGCCGGAACTGCCGCTCCGAGCACCCCAAAATCTCGCCAGCCTCCATCGCCGACAGCTGCTTGCGCTCCCATCGGCTCAATACCTCGCCAAACTTCGCCATCCTGCGGTCCTGTAGCCACGTCGTCCGGTTCATCGTTCCTGCTCCTTCGCAGGGCATGAAACCGGACAACTCGTGTGCTACCTAACCCGGACAACTCGTGTGCTCCCGACACCGGCTCGATTTTGCGCTTGCATTTGTTACAGAGCTCGGGCATAATTACTCATTATCCACAATTGCGTTCTGACCTGACGACGGTTCGCTGCAGCCGGCTCCTCCCGCTGCATCGAAGCCGGCGGTCGTGGCTTGCGCGTCCCATCGCGCAGGGCGGCCGCCGGCAGGGAAGCTGTTGCGGATCGCCCATCGCCCTCGAACACGGAGAAATCGACATGAACAGCAAAGCCAACGGATCCGGCGCTCGCACCTGCGATACCATGATGCGCGATGCGCTGTTGCACGCCTTGCAGCAGGAGGTCGCAGTCGACGGATGCATCATGAGCAAGATGCAGGCCATCGCGGGCCAGCTGGTCGCGAAGGCGCTTGCCGGCGACATGCGGGCGATCAAGGAAATCTTCGATCGCATCGACGGCAAAGCGAGGCCGGCCGTGGTCGCGCGCGAGCAACCGACGGAAGCGCAAGCCGGCATTGGATTGAAAGAACAACTGCGGCGATTGACGGCATGGGATTTTCCGCCGCCGGCCGCCGCCGGTCGGCTGAGCAATCACGATGGTGGATATGCCACCGCCTCGGAGACCGGCAACGGCATTGCCTCCCCGCTTCCAATCAGCGAGACGCCCGCTTCGGATGTTCCGTCACCGATCGTCGCGAGGGAACTTCCGCCGTCTCGCCCTCCGATCGGAGGCGCAAGCCGATTGCATTGGACTTTTGACCCAACGGGAAAACCCTCAAGCCATACCGGATGCTCACCGGGAAATTGCCGCGCAGTCCGAGGCCGCGAGGAATGGCCGCGGTGACGCGATGGCGCTTACCGGATTTGCGGCACGCGCGGATGCTCCCCCCTCGCCTTTGTGGCGGGCAAGAACCTTGGAAGGGCCGGACCCTCGTTGCTTCGCATGACTGATCTGAACGACGGCCAGCGCGTAGCCCGCATGGAGCGCCAGCGCAATGCGGGGCGAACGTGCCGCAAGGCAATGGTCCCCCGGATTTCGCTTTCGCTACATCCGGGCTACGGAGACTCAAGTGCTCCCCCCTCGTCTTTGTGGCGGGCAAGAACCTTGGAAGGGCCGGACCCTGTCTTCGCATCGATCTGAACGGGCGCATGGCATGGCGACGAAGCCGCGGGCATCGACCTCGGCGTCTTCCGGGCTACGAAGCCAAGGGCTCACCCCGGTGTCTTGGCGGAACGAAGCCAACGGGCATCACGCCCGGGTCCGGCTTGGCGGAACGAAGCCAACGGGAACCAACCGATGCATTGACAGAACGAACCCACCAACAATCTATTGCCCTTGGGTCCCGGCTCTTCGCGCGCAACCCCCGGATCAAGTCCGGGGGCGCGCTCGGCCGGGACACGAGCGTTTGCGCAGGCCGCAGCGGCGGCCATTTTGGCCCAAACGAAGCCAACGCAAGAACCGTCGATGCATTCAACGATCAGGACGCGGATCCATCCGAAACGCCAGCTCACCGATGCCGAAATTTCGCCGGCCGCTTCTCGATGAAAGCGGCCATTCCTTCCTTCTGGTCCTCGCGTCGCGAACAGGGCGTGGAAGACGCGCCGCTCGAAGCGCACGCCCTCGGCGCAGCGAAGTCTCGAAGCTGCGGTTGACCGCCTCCTTCGCCGCCATGCACGGCGGGCAGCGACATCGCGGCGATGGTCTCGGCCGCCTTCATCGCCTCGTCCATGAGGCTCGCCGCCGGCACCACGCGCGCGACCAGGCCGGAGCGTCTCGGCCTCGGCGGCATCCATCATGCGTCCGGTCAGAATCAGGTCCATGGCCTTGGCCTTGCCGACCGGCGCGGGTCAGCCGCTGCGTGCCGCCGATGCCGGGGATGACGCCGAGCTTGATCTCCGGCTGGCCGAACCTGGCGTTGTCGGCGGCGATGATGAAATCGCACATCATCGCGAGCTCGCAGCCGCCGCCGAGCGCAAAGCCGGCGACCGCCGCGATGATCGGCTTGCGCACCCGCGCTCAGCCGCTCCTAGTCGGCGGGGTAGTCGGCGCTGAAAATGTCGACATAGGACTTGTCCGCCATCTCCTTGATGTCGGCGCCGGCCGCGAAGGCCTTGTCCGATCCGGTGAGCAGGATGCAGCCGATGTCGGCGTCGGCATCGAAGGCCTCCACCGCCGCCAGCAGCTCGCCCGCAGCGCGGCATTGAGCGCATTCAATGCCTGCGGCCGGTTGAGCCGGACGATGCCGACGCGGCCGCGGGTTTCGACGACGATGGTTTCTGCGTGCTCATGGCCTCGGTCTCTCTGCGCGGGACTCAGCGCATTTGACAGCAGCGGGCAGAAGAAGGTCGAGCGCCCGGTCTGCACGATGCGCTTGATCGTGCCGGCGCAGCCCGGCGTCGGGCATGGCTTTCCCTCGCGATCGTAGACGCGGAAATCGTGCTGGAAATCGCCGAGCGCACCATCGGTGCGGCGGTGATCGCGCAGCGATGAGCCGCCGGCCGCGATGGCATCCGTCGAGCACCGCCTTGATCGCGGCGCACGAGATCGTCCGCACGTTCGTTCGGCGCGCCGGACCTGGCGGCGATGGTGGACGCCCGCCGTCGCGGCGCGAGCCGCGCGCGGTGAAGCGCCTCGCACACATAGATGTTGCCGAGCCCGGCGACCACCCGCTGATCGGAAAGCGCCGCCTTCAGGCTGGTCTTCTTGCCGTTGCAGGCGCGCGCGAGCATCGCCGCATCGAACGCGTTGCCGAGCGGCTCAGGACCGAGCGCGCGCAGCAGCGGCTCCTGCTCCAATGCCGCGCGCGGCACGAGCTTCATCGAGCCGAAACGGCGCGGGTCGTTGAAGGTGACGATCGCGCCATTCGCCATGTGAAACACGATGTGGTCGTGGGCGAGATGCTCCGCACGCGCGTGGTGAAACCTGCCGGGCATTCTGCCGTCCCGTCCCGCAGCACGCGGAACGAGCCCGACATGCCGAGATGCATCAGCAGCACGTCGCCGGAGGAAAGATCGGCGAGCAGGTATTTGGCGCGGCGGCCGAGACCCTCGACGGTCTGGCCTTCGAGCCGCGCCTCGAAATCCTTCGGCAGCGGCCAGCGCAGATCGCCGCGGCGCGCTTCCACTTTTGTGAAGCGCGCACCTTCCATGACCGGCGCAAGGCCGCGGCGCACGGTCTCGACTTCGGGCAATTCCGGCATGATCGTTCGTACCCTGACACGGCGGCGTCCGATCGGCTGCACGAGCTCGGCGACCGCCGCCAGGCGGCAGACATAGCGCCCCCGGCGGCGGCGCGCTATGGTCCTGCCGGGAAAGGACTATTCGCGATGCCAGGCGCCGGCGAAAGCACCGATTTCGGCTTCCGACAGGTCCCGCTCGGCGCCAAGCAGGCGCTGGTCGACGACGTCTTTCGCAGCGTGGCGCGCCGCTATGATTTCATGAACGATCGTCATGTCCGGCGGTCTGCACCGGGTCTGGAAGGATGCGCTGGTCACCGCCGCCGATCCGCCGAAAGGCGAGCGGCCGTTCCGGCTGCTCGATCTCGCCGGCGGCACCGGCGACATCGCTTTCCGCGCGATCGCGGCCGGCGGCGCCGGCACGCGCGCGACCGTGATCGACATCAACGCCGAGATGCTGGCGGTCGGCCGCGCGCGCGCCGTCGAACGCGGGCTCGACGAGGCGATCGCTTTCGTCGAAGGCAACGCCGAAGCACTGCCGTTTCGCCGATCGCAGCTACGATGCCGTCACCATCGCTTTCGGCATCCGCAACGTGCCACGCATCGAAGCGGCGCTGGCCGAGGCGCGGCGCGTGTTGCGGATCGGCGGGCGCTTTCTTTGCCTCGAATTCTCCGGCGTCGACGTGCCCGGGCTCGATCGGCTCTACGATCTCTACTCCTTCAACGTGATCCCGGTGCTCGGACGGGTCGTCGCCGACGACGCGGAAGCCTACCGCTATCTCGTCGAATCGATTCGCCGCTTCCCGCGGCCCGACGCCTTCGCCGAGACCATGCGGGCCGCCGGCTTCCAGCGCGTCGCTTTCCGGCGCATGACCGGCGGCATCGTCGCGCTGCATTCGGGCTGGCGCTTGTGATCGCAGGCTTGTCTCATGTCGTCCGTCTCGGTCATGCGGGATTCGTGCTTCGCGCGCGAGGGCGTGCTCGCCGTGATCGATACGGCGCGGCTGCCGCTGCCGGCGCGCAGTGCAATCCGCCTCGCGCGGCTGATCGAGCGGCCGGCGAGCACGGTCGCCGCCAACCGGCTCGCCGCCGCGCTTACCCGGCTCGGTCCGAGCTATGTGAAGCTCGGCCAGTTCCTGGCGACGCGGCCCGGACGTGGTCGGCATTGCGCTGGCGCGCGACCTCGAAACCTTGCAGGACAAGATGGCGCCGTTTCCGCAGCCGCAGGCGGAGCGGGCGGTCGAGGTCGGGATTGGGCCAGCCGCTCGCCGACGCAGTTCGCATCGTTCGGCCCGCCGGTCGCCGCCGCCTCGATCGCGCAAGTGCATCGCGCCGAGATCGTCACCGGTGGCCTGCCGCGCAGCGGTGGCGGTGAAGGTGCTGCGACCGGGCATCGAGCGCCGCTTCAAGGTCGATCTCGATGCCTTTACGTTCGCCGCCCGCAATGCCGAAAGACTGCATGCGGAAGCGCGACGGCTGCGGCTGATCGAGGTGGTCGAGACGCTCAAGCGTTCGGTCGCCATCGAGATGGATCTGCGGTTCGAAGCGGCGGCGCTCTCGGAAATGGCGGAGAATACCAGGGACGATCCGGATTTCCGCGTGCCGATCGTGGACTGGGACCGCACCGCGCGCGATGTGCTCACGCTGGAATGGATCGAGGCGACGCCGCTCTCCGACCGCGCCCGGCTGGAGGCCAAGGGCCTCGACCTCACGCACCTCGCCCGCGCGCTGATCCAGACCTTCCTGCGCCATGCGCTGCGCGACGGCTTCTTCCACGCCGACATGCATCCCGGCAACCTGTTCGTCGACGACGCCGGCGAGCTGGTCGCGGTCGACTTCGGCATCATGGGACGGCTCGGGCGCAAGGAGCGGCGCTTCCTGGCCGAGATTCTGCTCGGCTTCATCACCCGCAACTATCAGCCGCACCGCCGAAGTGCATTTCGAGGCCGGCTACGTGCCGCCGCAGCATTCGGTCGAAAGCTTCGCGCAAGCGATCCGCGCCATCGGCGAGCCGATCCACAACCGCATCGCGGAAGAGATCTCGATGGCGAAGCTGTTCGCGCTGCTGTTCGAGATCACCGGCCTGTTCGACATGCGCACGCGGCCCGAGCTTCTGCTGCTGCAGAAGACCATGGTCGTGGTCGAGGGCGTGGCGCGCTCGCTCGATCCCAAGCTCGACATGTGGACGGTGGCCGAGCCGGTCGTGCGGGAATGGATCGAGCGCCATCTCGGGCCCGCCGGCAGGATCGAAGGCGCGGCCGAAGGCGCGCTCGAAATGGGCCGCTTTCTCGGCGACCTGCCGGGCCTGCTCGCGCGCGGGGCCGTCCTGGTCGAGCAACTCGATGCCATCACCCGCGACGGGCTGGTGCTGGCGCCGGCGACCGTCGCCGATATCGGCCGCGCCGAGGCGCGCCGCAATCGCTGGACCGTTGCGGCGCTGTGGGCGATCGCCGCGCTGCTGGCCGGCCATCCTGCTGTCCTGTGATGATTGCATTGATTGCATTGCAATCATCGCGGTAGGATGCGCTGGAGAGGCGTTGCCATGGCCAGCATGACCATTCGCCAGCTCGACGAGGACCTGAAACAGCGGCTGCGGCTGCGCGCGGCCAGCAACGGCCGCTCGATGGAGGACGAAGCGCGCACCATCCTGCGCGCAGGCGGCCGCCGCGGACGAGAACGCGCGCGCCCCGGCCGAGACGAGCCCGCGCCGTAGCGCGCCCGATCCGGCTCGGCAACACTCCGCGCACGCATCGTGCGGCCGAGGCCCGGTGCCGGCGCCAAGCGGGTGCTCCTGATCATCGGCGGCGGCATTGCCGCCTACAAATCGCTCGACCTCATCCGGCGGCTGAAGGAGCAGGGAATGGCGGTGCGCTGCATTCTCACCAAGGCGGCGCAGGAATTCATCACCCCGCTCTCGGCCGGCGCGCTTTCCGGCGAACGCGCCTTCACCGACCTGTTCGACGCGCGACGCGGAGCTCGACGTCGGCCATATCCGGCTGGCGCGCGACGCCGATCTCATCGTCGTGGCGCCGGCAACCGCCGACCTCATGGCCAGGATGGCGGGCGGCCATGCCGACGATCTCGCCTCGGCGGTCCTGCTTGCAACCGACGCAGCGTGCTGATCGCGCCGGCGATGAATCCGCGCATGTGGGAGCATCCGGCAACGCAGCGCAATCTTGCGCGCCTGCGTGGAGGACGGCGTCGCGGTGGTCGGTCCCAACGCCGGCGAAATGGCGGAGGCCGGCGAAGCCGGTCGCGGCCGCATGGCCGAGCCGCTCGAAATCGTCGCCGCCGCCCTGCCGCTGCTCGCCAATGCCGGCGGCGATCGGGCGCTCGAGGGCAGGCGCGTGCTGGTGACCTCCGGGCCCACGCACGAGCCGATCGACCCCGTGCGCTACATCGCCAACCGCTCCTCCGGCAAGCAGGGGCATGCCATCGCTGCGGCCGCGGCTGCGGCCGGCGCCGACGTGACGCTGGTCTCCGGGCCCGTGCACGTGCCCGATCCGGCCGGGGTGCGAGACGATCAAGGTCGAGACCGCGCAGGACATGCTCGCCGCCGTGACCGAGGCCTTGCCCGCCGACGTGGCGGTATTCGCGGCCGCGGTCGCGGATTGGCGGGTGGAGCGAACCGAAGCGCAAGCAAGATCAAGAAGCAGACCGGCGGTTCGCCCAGGCTCGGCCTCGTCGAAAATCCCGACATCCTGGCGACCGTCGCCAACAGGCGCAGCCCCGCCCGCGGCTCGTGATCGGCTTTGCGGCCGAGACCGATCGCATCGTCGAACATGCCAAGGCCAAGCTCGCGCGCAAGGGCTGTGACTGGATCGTCGCCAACGACGTGTCGGCCGAAACCGGCGTCATGGGCGGCGATCGCAACACCGTCCATCTCGTCACCGCGCAGCGGCGTGGAATCCTGGCCGCCGCAGTCGAAGGAGGAAGTGGCGCGCGCGCTCGTTGCCCGCATTGCCGACGCGCTGGCCGGAGCCGGAGGTGAGTAACATCGAGCTCCGGATCATGCGGCTGCCGCATGCCGCCGGTCTGCCGCTGCCGCGCCTATCAGAGCGAGCTGGCAGCCGGGCTCGACCTCATGGCCGCGGTGCCTGCCGATCGGCCCGTGATCATCGCGCCGGGCGAGCGCGCCAGCATCCCCACCGGGATCGCCATCGCACTGCCGCCGGGATGCGAAGGGCAGATTCGGCCGCGCTCCGGGCTCGCGCTCCGCCATGGGGTCACCGTGCTCAATTCCCCCGGCACTGTGGACTGCCGATTATCGCGGGAGAACTACAGGTCATTCTCGTCAATTTTGGCCAGGTTCCTTTCACGGTGGAACGCGGCGAACGCATTGCACAACTGGTGCTCGCAGCCACGCTGCGAGCAATGATTTGCGAGGTTACCAGCCTTGATGAAACCACACGCGGGGTCGGGGGTTTTGGTTCTACGGGCACTGGACGGGAAAGGCGGTCCGAATAGACCCGTGAGGAGTATATTTACCGACAGTCGCGTCGATGAGATGTCGCATGCCTGCTCTTGCCCAAAAAGTGCGTCCTGGCCATCGCCGCCGTCATCGACGTCGCGCTGCATTCGAGCGGGCGGCCGGTAGCAGCCAAAGCGTTGGCGAGCCGGCACTGCTTGCCGCCGCGCCATCTCGAGCCGGTGCTGCAGGCGCTCGTGCGGCACGGCATCCTGCGGGGAGTCCGCGGGCCGCGCGGCGGCTACGAGCTTGCCCGCGAACGCTATCGCATCACCGCCGACGATATTCTGCGTGCCGCCGGCACGGCCGATGAGTTCGATGGCGTGGCGCTCGGCGGATCGCACCTGCTCAGCGACGTGGTGATGCCGGCGCTGGTGCAGGCCGAAGATGCATTCTCGGCAGCGCTCGCGCGCATCAATGTCGAGGACTTGGCGCATTGCGCCGAAGGCCTCGAGAGATCCAGCGATATCGTGCAACCCGCAACGGGAAAATAGCGCAACCGCCAGTTCCATCAGCCCGCTTTGCGGCTCTGCTTCATGCTGTCCCACCAGGGGCAGACGCCGGGCATGAGATTGTAGTTGCCCTCGATCACCTGCACGGGCTGGCGCTGGCCATTCTCGGCTGCCTCGATGCACAGCAGCCGCGACTGCTCGCGCTTGTCCGCCGACATCCAGCGGCGCTCGTGACCCCACAGGCTGGGCCCGAACTTCCGCTCGAACGGCTTCCAGGTGTTGTCGTCGATCAACTGTCCGCCCCAGCCGTACTCGACCAGGAAGCCGGATGGGTTCCAGGTGTAGAACGAGGTGACGTAATCGCCGGAATGACGCCCGAGCGTGACGCCGATGCGCTCCGGATCGCCGAGCGCGAGATCGTAGCCCTGACCGACGTCGTCGAAGCTGTAGAGCTCCACCATCATGTGATGGACCATGTTGATGCCGCTCTCGACGAACGCGATGCTGTGATGGCGCGGATTGACATGGAAGAAATAAGCCGGGAACGGGCGCAGCCAGTAATCGCTGACCTTGAAGTCGAGCACGTCCTGATAGAACGACATCACGTCGGCGATGCGCTCGAAATGCATCACCACGTGGCCCATGCCGAGCGGTCCGGTGCGGAAGCCGGAAATGTTGCGCCCGGGCTTGAACGGATCGGCGGTGACTTCGCGCGCCGTGGAAGATCTCGAGCCGATTGCCGGCGGGATCATTGAGCACGATCAGATCCTCGACGTGCCGCTCGTCGGCGAGCGCGCGCGAGCCGCGCGCGACCCTGGTGCCGGACGCTTCGAGCTTTGCGGCAAGCGCTTCGAGGGCGGCGTGCGTCGGCGACCTCCCAGCCGAAAAACCCGATCCCCTCGCCGCCGTCGGCGTCGACCACGAGCCGCTGCTTGCGGTCGTCCATGCGGAAGGCGAGCGTCGAGCGGCTCTTGTCGATGCGCTGGAGGCCCAGGAAGTTGGCGCCGTAGCTGGCCCAGTCGCCCAGATCCTTGGCGCGAACGCCGATATAGCCCAATGCTTCGATGCCCATGCCGTCCTCGATCACGTTCTCTCGCGGCGCGCTGCCTTGTGCCATCACTTAACCGCTGGCGCACGAGGCCGCCAGTCCATCTCAATCCACTTTGATCCTGGCGTCACCTGCGCGCCGCGGCCTTCGACACGACGTTCTCGAGGCGGGGATAGGCGCGGTAGGCGTTCTGCTCGTAAATCTTGCGCTTATCCGCGTCCGAGAGCGCCGGTGCGCGGTCGACGTAGCGCTTGGTGTCGTCGAAATCCTGATCCGGTCTGCGGATCCTTGCCGCGCACCGCGCCCACCATCTCCGAGGCGAACAGGATATTGTCGATCGGCACCACCTTGGTCAGGAGATCGATGCCGGGCTGATGGTAGACGCAGGTGTCGAACCAGACGTTGTCCTTCATCATCTCGTCGAGCGGTGGGCGCTTGTTGTTGAGCGCCAGGCCGCGGTAGCGACCCCAATGGAACGGCACCGCGCCGCCGCCATGCGGAATGATCAGCTTCAAGGTCGGGAAATCCTTGAACAGATCGCCCATGATGAGCTGCATGAACGCAGTCGTGTCGGCGTTGATGTAATGCGCGCCGGTGCCGTGGAAGCACGGATTGCACGAAGCGCTCACGTGCACCATCGCGGGCACGTCGAGCTCGACCATCTTCTCGTAGAATTTGTACCACCAGCGATCGGTGAGCGGCGGCGCGGTCCAATAGCCGCCCGAAGGGTCCGGGTTGAGATTGCAGCCGACGAAGCCGAGCTCGTTCACGCAGCGCTCCAGCTCCTCGATGCAGCTGCTCGGGCGATACTCCCGGCGATTGCGGCAGCTGGCACACGCCGATGAAGTTTCTCGGGTAGAGCGTGCAGACGCGGTGGATCATGTCGTTGCACATTTGTGACCAGGCCAGGCTGACGCCGTAGTCACCGATATGGTGGCTCATGCCCATGGCGCGCGGCGAGAAGATCGTCATGTCGGTGCCGCGCTCGCGCTGCAGCTTGAGTTGTGCGCCTTCGAGACTCTCGCGGATCTCGTCGTCGGACACTTTCAGTGAAGCCTTGGAAGGCCGCTTGGAAGCATCGCTCAGGTTGTCGATCTGGTCCTTGCGCCAGCGCAGCAGGTCTTTCGGCTCGGTCGTGTAATGGCCGTGGCAATCGATGATCATGACACCGTCGTCGAGGCTGATGGGCAGATGCCGTTGAACGGGAGCCGGATGCCCGGCCGGTGATGTGCCGGGAATGCTACGGATGCGGCTTCACCATTGTCAAACCGGGATTGCGCTCTGGTAGGATGCAACGGCCAAACACATCGCAGGGGACAAGCATGGCTGACATTCCGCGTTTGAACGGCGTGATCCGTGCCTTGGAGTCGGGAAAGCCGGCATTCACGTCGTTCTGTCAGGCCGATCCTGAGACCGCCATTGCGATGTCCGCGGCCAAGTATGATGGCATCGTCTACGAGATGGAGCACAATCCGTGGGACATAAGAGCCCTGCGTGATAGCCTGCAATACATGCTCAACCGGGGACAGATCGCCAAATCCGGCTCGGTCGCGCCCGGCGTCACTCCCATGGTCCGCATCCCGCCCAACGGCGCCGAGAAGGCCCAGTTCCACGCCAAGCAGGCGCTCGATCTTGGCGCCTATGGCATCGTCTGGCCGCACATCTCGTCCGTGGACGAGGCCCGCAACGCGGTGGCGGCGTGTCGCTATCCGCGCCTCGAGAGCGCGCCGCTGTATGAGCCGGCCGGCATCCGCGGCGACGGACCGACCGCCGCGGTGCGCTATTGGGGTCTCTCCCAGCAGGAATATTACCAACGCGCCGACGTCTGGCCGCTCCATCCGAAGGGCGAGGTGCTCGTGATCCTGATGATGGAGGATACCCGCGGCATCGAGGCGCTGCCCGAGATCCTGACGAAAGTGCCTGGCATCGGCGCCATTCTCATCGGCGAGGGCGATCTCTCGCAGGAACTGGGTTATCCACGCCGGTACGAGCATCCCGAGGTGCTCAAATGGATGGCGCGCGTGGTCGATACCTGCAAGCGGCACGATGTGGTGGTCGGTCATCCGCATGTCGACGGCAACAATGTCGAGCGCATCCTGACGGAGGGCTATCGCTTCCTGATGGCTGCACCGGTGCGCAGCTATGCCGCCCTCGACAAGGGGCTCGAGCTCGCTGGAAGGGCGTGAGCCGACACGTTCACGGTCTGGACTTTTTACGGCCGGTTTCCTCTTGTTCCTCTTGGGGTTAAAGTGGCTTGATTCGCGGCGCGGTTCGGGAGGGAGCGAGGCACTCCCCTCGTTCCGCTCGCGAGCCGGGCGTCGCACGACGCCGTGAATGCGGCGATGGGGCTAGCGGGCATGCCGGACACGATCCGGACCGTGGAGAGCTGTGGGGCTCGTCCGCAAGGGAGCGCATTGCGCATCGCCGTCGCAATCGGTGTCGGCACGCTGCTGCCGCATGCGACGGCAACTGCCGGCGACGCCGGGGTGACACAGGGGACCACGACCCTGGCGGCCTTCATCGCTGCGTTCGCTCTGCTCGATCGTCACGAGATCGCCGCCCTCGCACTGACGCTGGGAATCCTGTGCTTCGCCGTCGTCACCGCGATCCTGCTGGTGCGCACGCGCGCACGACTCGGCGCGGTGGAGGCGGCGGCGCGTGATGAAACCATCGCCGCCAAAGCCGCAATCGACCGCGCTTACGGGCTGCTGCTGTCCGAGCCGCAAGTTCTGGTGGCCTGGGCGGCGGCAGCGGAGGCCCCTGAGATCGTCGGCGATCCGACGTCGGTGACCGGCGGCGACGCGTCCACCCGCGTGCTCGCCTTCCGAACCTGGCTGGAGCCCGAGATCGCGCGCGAGATCGAGCACTCGGTCGACGCCTTGCGCGCGCGTGGGGTCAGCTTCGGCATGACACTGACGACACGTGCCGGCCGCATCGTCGAAGCCGAGGGCCACGTCATCGGCGGCCGCGCAATCCTGCGATTGCGCGAGGTGAGCGGCATCAAATACGAGCTGGCCGAGCTCAGTGCGCGTCACCAGAAGCAGATCGACGACGCTGCGGCCATGCGGGCGCTGATCGAGGCGGTCCCCGCCCCGGTCTGGGCACGCGACGAAACCGGCAAGCTCGTGTTCGCCAACCAGGCCTATGCGCGCGCGGTCGATGCCAAGGAGGGTGCCGCAGCGATCGAGCGCGGAATCGAGCTGTTCGATCGCGTTGCGCGCACCGAGCTGTTGCGTGCGCATGAGACGGGACAATTGTTCTCGGCACGGCTGCCGGCCGTGGTGGCCGGCCAGCGGCGCAGCTTCGACGTGCTCACCGTGCCGGCAGCGCGCGGCAGTGCCGGGATCGGCATCGATGCGACCGCAGCGGAATTGATGCGCGCCGAGCTCGCGCGCATGATGGACGCGCACCGGCGCACCCTCGATCAGCTCGCAACCGGCGTCGCTATCTTCGGATCGAATCAGCGGCTGAGCTTCTACAACGCAGCCTACCGCCGCTCTGGGATCTCGATTCGGTCTTCCTCGACCAGGGTCCGACCGATTCGGCCGTGCTCGACCAGCTGCGCGCCGCCCGCAAGCTCCCGGACGAGCACGATTACCGGCAGTGGAAGGCCGCCTTGCACGAGGCCTACCGCGCGGTCGAGGCCAAGGAGCACATGTGGCACCTGCCGGACGGCCGCACCCTGCGCACGGTCACCACTCCCAACCCGGAGGGCGGCGTGATCTATCTGTTCGACGACGTCACCGAGCGGCTCGCTCTCGAGCGCCGCTACGATGCGTTGATCCGCGTGCAGGGCGAGACTCTCGACAATCTTACCGAGGCGGTAGCGGTGTTCGGCAGCGACGGGCGGCTGCGTCTGTACAATCCGGTATTCGTGCGCATGTGGAGACTGTCACCCGAGATGATATCCGGGCGGCCGCATATCGAAACCATCAGCCGCCTGAGCCACCCCCTGCACGGCGATGATCCGATCTGGCAACGGCTGCGGGCTACGATCACCGCGATCGACAATCGCGAGCCCGTGATCGGCCGGCTGGAGCGGCTCGACGGCAACGTGGTCGATTGCGCCACCATGCCGCTACCCGATGGAGCCACGCTGGTGACCTTCCAGGACGTCACCGACACGGTCAACGTCGAGCGTGCGCTGCGCGAACGCAACGAAGCCTTGGAGGCCGCCGATAAGCTCAAGATCGACTTCGTGCACCACGTATCGTACGAGCTGCGCTCGCCGCTCACCAACATCATCGGCTTTGCCCATTTCCTTCGCGATCCGGCCACCGGTCCGCTCACGGAGAAGCAGCGCGAATATCTGAGCTACATCACGGTCTCCACCAACGCGCTGCTTGCGATCATCAACAACATCCTCGATCTCGCCAGCATCGACGCCGGCGCGATGACCCTCAACCTCGGCTTCGTGGATATTCGCAAGACCATGGACGCTGCCGCCGAGGGGGTGCAGGATCGCCTGGTGAAGAACGCAATCAGGCTGGAGGTTCACACCGCGGCGGATATCGGCAGCTTCGTCGCCGACGAGCGGCGCGTGCGCCAATCGCTGTTCAACCTGCTCGCCAATGCCGTGGGCTTTTCACCCGCGGGCGAGTGCGTGACCTTTGCCGCGCAACGGCTCGGGGATGCCGTGGTGTTTTCGGTGACCGATCGCGGGCCCGGCATCCCGGCCGAGGTGCAGGACAAGGTCTTCGATTGGTTCGAGACCAATTCTCTCGGGTCGCACCACCGCGGCACCGGGCTCGGCCTGTCGCTGGTGCGCTCCTTCGTGGAGCTGCATGGCGGCTCGGTGACGCTCGAGTCGGCGGTCGGGCGCGGAACCACGGTCACCTGCGTGTTCCCGCTCGAGCACAGGATCGAGCGCACGGCGGCGTGATGTTGCGGGCGCGGTCGATGTCAGCGAGGAGCCGCTGCGCTGACACCGCGCCGCTGGGATGAGTATCACAGCATGGCGCTGCCGCTGACCATATCGGGCAGTTCGAGCTTTTCGGTGGTGCTGCCGGACGAGCACGCCACCCAGCGGCTCGCGATCGATATCGCCAATGCGCTCGAACCCGGCGATTTCGTTTCCCTCTCGGGCGATCTCGGCGCCGGCAAGACGACGTTTGCCCGCATGCTCATCCGCTATCTCGCAGGCGACGCCGCGACCGAGGTGCCGTCCCCGACCTTCACGCTGATGCAGACTTACGACCTGCCGCAGTTTGCGCTGGTGCATGCGGATTTCTATCGGCTGTCCGGCTCGGCCGAGCTGGTCGAGCTCGGTTTCGACGACCTGCCCGATGCAAGTGTGGTGCTGCTCGAATGGCCGGACCGCGCGGCTGGCTTTCTACCGCCCGACCGTCTCGATATCGCCCTCACGCTCGCACCCAAGCTCAAGCTCGAGTTCCGCCATGCCCGCGTCACCGGGCATGGCAAGTTTGGGCCGCGCGTCGATCGGATGGCGGCCGCGCGCCAGTTCATTGCGGAGAGCGGCTTGAGCGAAGCATCGCGGTTGCGGCTGCAGGGCGATGCCTCGACTCGAACCTACGAGCGGCTCGCGCTCGGCGACAAACGCCTCATCCTGATGAGCTGGCCGCGCCGCACCGACGGACCTTCGGTGCGGGAGGGAAAGCCGTATGGCGCGATCGCACACCTTGCCGACAATGTCATCCCGTTCGTCGCCATGTCGAACGGATTGCGGCAATACGGATTCTCGGCTCCGACCATCCACCACGCCGATCTCACGCAGGGTCTCCTGATCATCGAGGATCTCGGCGACGAACGCGTGGTCGGCGCCGAGCCGGCCGCGCCGATCAAGGACCGCTACGAGACCGCCGTCGACGCGCTGCTTCGCATGCACGAGCTGCGGCTGCCCGATATCCTCCCGGTCGCGCCGAATGTGGAGCACCGCATCCCCGGCTACGACATCGACGCGTTTCTGATCGAGGCGGAGTTGCTGCTCGACTGGTTCCTGCCGCGGCTCGGCGCCGCCGTCCCCGACAGCGAACGCGATTCGTTCCGTTCACTCTGGCGCGAATTGCTGGCGCCCGCGATTGATGCGCCCGCGACCTGGGTGTTGCGCGACTTCCATTCGCCCAATCTGCTCTGGTTGCCGCGGCGCAGCGAAATCGCCCGGCTCGGCATCCTGGATTTCCAGGATGCCGTCATGGGTCCCCCCGCCTATGATCTGGCCTCGCTGTTGCAGGATGCGCGCGTGGACATATCCGAGCAGACGGAGCTTGCGCTGCTCGGCCGCTATGTGCGCGGGCGCCGCCAGGCCGAGCCGGATTTCGACCCCGCCCAATTCATCAAGGTCTACGTCACGCTCGCTGCCCAGCGCGCCAGCAAGATCCTCGGCATTTTTGCCCGGCTCGATATGCGCGACCGCAAGCCACAATATTTGCGTCACATGCCCCGCGTATGGGAATATTTGCAGCGATCGCTCAGCCACCCAGCGCTCGAATCGCTCAACGCGTGGTATATCGCCCATGTACCGGCGATCAACACGATCTAACGGCTCGAGGGGGCAAGACCGATTGATACCCGAAATCTCTCAAATCCATGAGCGCGCCAAAGCGTGCCATGGTGCTGGCAGCCGGCCTCGGCACCCGAATGCGCCCTTTCAACGGCCAGGTCCCCAAGCCGCTGGTCGCGGTCGGCGGCAAAGCGCTCATCGATTACGTTCTCGACCGGCTCGCCGTGCAGGGGGTCGAGCGTGCGGTCGTGAACGTGCATCATCTGGCGGATCAGATCGAGCACCACCTCGCCGATCGCGAGCGGCCGCAGATCGTCATCTCCGACGAGCGGCGCGAGCTGCTCGGCACCGGCGGCGGCGTCGTCAAGGCTCTTCCCGAGCTCGGCGACGGGCCATTCTTCCACGTCAATTCCGACGCCATCTGGATCGACGGCGTGGAGCCGAATCTCCGGCGATTGGCGCGAGCCTTCGATCCAGCCCGGATGGACGCCCTGCTCCTTGTGGCACCAACGGCGTCGAGCATAGGCTATGCCGGACGCGGCGACTTCTCGATGGCGCCCGACGGGCGTCTCCTGCGGCGCGACGAGCGCGAGGTGGCGCCATTCGTTTACGCCGGCGCCGCCATTCTCACGCACGCCTTCTTCGCCGGCGTGCCCGCCGGGCCGTCCTCGATGTCACCGTTGTTCGACCGCGCCGCCGAGGCCGAACGGCTCTGCGGGCTGCGGCTCGAAGGCGTCTGGATGCATGTCGGCACCCCCGACGCGGTCAGGGCCGCCGAAGCGGCCATCGTCGCGAGCGCGGCGTAATTGCAAGGAGCTGCTGCGCGCCGCGGTGTATGGTCCGGCATGCTTCCTGCCCGCGTCTTCACCATCCCGGCATCGGCCCCCTTCGTTCCGGTGCTGATCCGCGCCTTGATCGAGGGAAAGCTGGTGCCCGGTTTCCCGGGTCGGGATGATCCGCTCGCGCTCGCTCGTGCCACGCTCTACCTTCCGACCCGGCGTGCCTGCCGTGTGGCACGCGATCTGTTCCTCGATGTGACCGAAAGCAGCGCTGCGATCCTGCCGCGCATCGTCGCCATCGGCGACGTCGACGAGGACGAGATCTCGTTCGCGCAGACAACGTCCGGCGCGCTGGCCGCCGACGCGCTCGACCTTCCGCCCGCACTGGGTGCGCTCGAGCGGCGAATGCTGCTGACGCGGCTCGTGCACGAATGGGCCCTGCGCATCGCACCGGACGAGGCAGGCGAGGCACCGCTCGTCGCCAGCAACCCGGCCTCGACGCTCGCGCTCGCCGATCATCTTGCGCGCCTGATCGATGACATGATCACCCGCGGCGTGAACTGGGACCGCCTCGATGAGCTGGTGCCCGACGCTCTCGACCGCTACTGGCAGCTCACGCTCGAATTCCTGAAGATCGCGCGCGAGACCTGGCCGCGGGTTCTCGCCGAGCGCGGCGCCATCGAGGCCGCCAGCCGGCGCGACGCGCTGATCGAGGCAGAAGCGACGCGGCTTGCCGCCGACCCCGATGGTCCGGTGATTGCCGCCGGCTCGACCGGCTCGATGCCGGCAACTGCCGGATTGATCGCAACCATTGCGCAGCCTGCCGCACGGCGCCGTGGTGCTGCCGGGGCTCGACATCGAGCTCGATGCGCATTCCTGGGAGCTGATCGCAGGACGGCGGGATGGCGGCGGCGAGGAGCTCGTCGCGCCTGCGGTCGGGCATCCGCAGTTCGCGATGCAGGCGTTGCTGCGCCGCATCGGCATCGACCGCGACGAGGTCCGCGTGCTTGGTGAAGCTTCAGGACATGGGCGAGAACGCTATGTTTCCGAAGCCATGCGGCCGGCGGCGGCCACCGATCTATGGCGGCAACTCGCCGGCGCCGATATTCCGTCGCCCGCGGCGCTCGCGACATTGTCTGTCGTCGAAGCTGCAAATGCCGAGGAAGAAGCGCTCGCCATCGCGATCGCATTGCGCGAAGCGCTGGAGACGCCGCACAAGACCGCAGCGCTGGTCACCCCCGACCGCGCGCTCGCGCGCCGCGTGCTCGCCGCACTGGCGCGCTGGGCCGTTGCGGTCGACGATTCCGGCGGCGATGCGCTCGCCGACACCCCGGCCGGGACGTTCGCACGGCTTGCCGCGCAGACCGCGCTCGGCGCGCTTGCGCCGGTCGACCTGCTCGCCTTGCTCAAGCATCCCTGCACCGCGGCTGGCGCGCGATCTGCGCGCCGTTGCAGCATTGGAGCGAGCGGTCCTGCGCGGGCCGCGTCCGCAGCCCGGCACCGACGGACTGGCACACGCGCTCACGACCTTGCGGGAGCAATTGAGCAGGCTGCGGCGCGGTGAACCCTCCGACCTGCACCGGTCCGACCCGCGCACCAATCTGCGCGAGTGCGGAGCTCGATGCCGCCGCCGACCTCGTCGTCCGTCTGGCCGCTGCGCTCGCGCCACTGGAGAAGATCGGGAAGGAGCCGCGACCATTCGTCGAGCTTGCCGGGCTCCATTGCGACGTCGTCGCCGCCCTGAGCAGGGAGAAAAATGGCGACGCGGCCGCTTTCGCCGGCAGCGACGGCGAGGAGCTTCACGAAGCGTTCGAGCAGATCGCACGGGAGGCTCCCGATGCCGGCCTCGCGGTGGCGCCATCGGATTATGCCGAGCTGTTCAAGACCGTGATCTCGGATTGCGTGGTGCGGCGGCCCGAGCCCGCCGCGCGTGCGCGTGCGCATCTACGGACCGCTCGAGGCGCGGCTCCAGAACGTCGACCGGGTCGTGCTCGGCGGGCTGGTCGAGGGCGTGTGGCCGCCGGAGACGCGCTCCGATCCCTGGCTCAGCCGTCCAATGCGCCACGCGCTTGGCCTCGATCTGCCGGAGCGGCGCATTTCGCTTTCCGCCCATGATTTCGCGCAGGCGCTCGGCGCCGACTGAGGTCATTCTCAGCTATCCGACCAAGTTGGCCGGAGCACCGACCGTGACCTCGCGCTTCGTCCAGCGGCTCGCCGCAGTCGCCGGTGAGACCAGATGGAGCCGCGCGCGCGCCAGTGGCGCAAAATATCTCGCCTGGGCGCGCGCGCTCGACCACCCCGCCGCGATCAAGCGCGCCGACAAGCCGATGCCGGCCCCGCCGCGCGCCGCACGCCCGACCTCGCTGTCGGTCACCGAGATCGAGCACTGGCTGCGCGATCCCTACACCATCTACGCCAAGCATATCCTCGAGGCTGCGCGAGCTCGATGCCATCGACCTGCCGCCCGGCGCGGCCGACCGCGGGCATCCTCATCCACGCCGCGCTGGGTGAGTTCACCGAGACCTTCGCCGACGCGACTGCCCGCCGATCCTGCCGACGCGCTCATCACCATCGGGCACAGGCATTTCGCCGCGCTGGAAGACTACCCCGAGGCACGCGCGTTCTGGTGGCCGCGCTTCAAGCGCATCGCGCACTGGTTCGCCGGCGTGGGAAGCGCAGCGGCGCAGCGCAGTCACCGCGCTCGCGGCCGAGACCTCGGGCAAGATCGAGATCCCGCTCGGCGAGCGCGTGTTCACGTTGCGCGCGCGCGCCGACCGCATCGAGCAGCTGGCGGACGGACGCTACGCCATCCTCGATTACAAGACCGGCCAGGTGCCGACCGACAAGCAGGTGCGCATCGGCGTCTCGCCCCAGCTCACGCTCGAAGCGGCGATCCTGCGCGGCGGCGGCTTTCCCGGCATTGCCGCCAATGCCTGCGTGGCCGAGCTGGTCTACCTCTCGCTCAAGGGCGGCGAGCCGCCCGGCCAGCACAAGGGAATCGACTTTGCGGACGGCGACGCCAATGTCCACGCCGATCGCGCGCTGCAAAGGCTGACGGCGGTCGCCGACGCGTTTCGAGGACGAGCAGCAGGCCTATCTCCCGCTGGTGCTCTCGATGTGGAAGAGCCGGTACGGAACCTATGACCACCTCGCCCGCGTGAAGGAATGGTCCACCGGCGGCGACGACCCGGAGAGTGGCAATGAGTGATCGGCTATGCCTGTCTGCTGCCGGCGGAAGGTTGCCTACACCCGGTAGCGCAGATTGGATGCAGCAAGCGAGAGAAAAGCCCTCGTTATCGGCTTCGACGCATCCTTTTCACGACTCCGATCACCCGTCGTCGCTTGGCGAAGCGCGATGGATCAGCCTCGTCGTCCGACACCGCGATCGGCAAGAGAAGATGGATAGGGACGTCGAGCGCACGGGCGATCTTTTGATGCAGCGCCACCGGACCTTTGCGCTTTCCCGCTTCGAGCTCCGACAAGTAGCCCTGAGTGATACCAATGAACAAAGCCAGCGCGGCCTGCGTCTCATCGCGCCACTCACGCAGGACACGAATGGAATTTTCACCCGCGGCCATCCGATCGACAACGGTCTTCGGCAGCACGATTTCATTGCCGGATGCGAGCGCCGCCCGCGCGCGTCGCACGATCCGGGCAGCCCCCGCGTCCTCGCCACCAGCCAACGCGGTGAGACGCTCGTATTCGCTCTTCGGAAGAACGGCAAGCTCTTCGCCTCCCGTGGTTTTGATGAACTGAACCTTGTTCATGATGATCTCTCAATCGTAAATCTCGCGGCGGTGCCCGACGGCAGCAACAATGATCGTGCCGCCTTCGCTGTAGAAGATGACCCGCCAGTCGCCGACCCGCAGTCTCGCACCGGCTCGGCCCCTGAGACGCTTCACGTCACCCCTTCCAGTTCGTGCGAACGCGGTAAGCTGGGCATCGAGCCGCTTTCGCACGTCGGCCGAAAGGCTGAGCCACTGCCGGGTGGCCGCGGCCGTAAAGACGACCTCCATTCGATAGATATCGCACAATGCCATACCTGAGTCGAATGCCTATTGCTATTTGTAATATATGGCTGATTCCATGACTGCGCCCCGCGTCATCCCCGACGATCTGCTGCACCTGCAGATCGCGGCATCGGATCCGGATGTCTCCGCCTGGGTCGCGGCCAATGCCGGATCGGGCAAGACGCACGTCCTGGCGCAGCGCGTCATCCGGCTTCTGCTCGAAGGCATCGATCCCACCAAGATACTCTGCATCACCTTCACCAAAGCCGCCGCCGCCAACATGGCGAACCGCGTGTTCGAGGAGCTGCGCCGCTGGACAGCGCTCGACGACACGCGGCTCGCGACCGCCATCGCCGGAATTTCGCAGCGCAGGCCGGATGCTGCGCGGCTGGCGCGGGCACGACGGCTGTTCGCCGTTGCATTGGATTCCCCCGGCGGCCTCAAGGTGCAGACCATCCACGCGTTCTGCACGCGGCTCCTGCATCAGTTCCCATTCGAGGCCAATGTCGCGGCACGCTTCAGCGTGCTCGATGAGCCGGCCGAAGCGCAGTTGCTCGCCGACGTCACCCTCGGCGTGCTGCTCGATGCCGCCCGCACACCTGAAAGCCCGCTCGGTCGCGCCCTAGCAACGGCGATTACGGTGGCTGCCGACCAGACCTTCAAGGAAGTCGTCGCCGAGGCGATCCGCAAGCGCGACATGGTGCGTGCCTGGATCGGGCACGGCGGCAGCATCGGCACCGCGATTGCCGCGCTGTGTGGCACGCTCGGGATCAGCGGAGACGACACCAGCGAGCAGGTCGACAAGGACATTCTGGAGGGACCGTTGCTGCCGGCGTCGGAATGGGCCGCCGTCGCCGAGGTGTGCAGGGCGAGCTCGCCGCAGGATCAGGAGCAGTGCGTGCGCCTCGCCGCCGCCGCAACGGCCACCGGCACCGAACGCGTGACGACTTATCTCAAGGTGTTTTTCGACAGCAAGCTCGAGACGCGCGCCAGTATCATCACACAGGCCCTCGCCAGGAAACAGCCGGGTCTGGCGCAGCAGCTCAAGGAGGAGCAGCAGCGCTTGATACCGCTGCTCGAGCGCCGCAAGGCCATTGCGTGCCGCGACCGCACCACCGCACTCCTCACGTTCGCCGATGCCGTGATCTCGAACTACCAGGCGGTGAAGGACCGGCGCGGGCTGCTCGACTACGACGACCTGATCGACAAGGCGCTTGCGCTGCTCGGCGAGGATCGCGCTGCCTGGGTGCACTACAAGCTCGACCAGGGCATCGACCACATGCTGATCGACGAGGCGCAGGATACCAGTCCGAAGCAATGGGAGATCATCCGCCGGCTCAGCGCCGAGTTCTTTGCCGGCGCGAGCGCGCGCACAGTCGAGCGAACGATATTTGCGGTCGGCGACGAGAAGCAGTCGATCTTCTCGTTCCAGGACGCCGCCCCGCGTGAATTCGAGGTCATGCATCGCACCTTTGGCCGGCTTTGCGCCGCGGCCGACCACCGGTTTCGCTACTTGCGGTTCCGTCACTCGTTCCGCTCCGACATCAACGTGCTCGGTGCCGTCGATGAAGTGTTCGGACAGCCGAGGGCTTTTGCCGGGCTCTGCGCCGATGCCGTCGGGACCGTTCACGAACCGCTGCCTGACGCCGCCCCGGGGATCGTCGAGATCTGGGACACGATCAAGCCGGAGCAGCGACGCGAGATCGAGGCGTGGGATGCGCCGTTCGATGAGACGACCGAGACGTCGCCGCAGGTGCGGCTGGCGGCCAAGATCGCACGCAACGTCAGGCAATGGATCAGGCACGGCAGCCGCGCAGGAGACGTGCTGGTCCTGGTTCGCCAGCGCGGGGCCTTGTTCGAGGCCATCATCCGCGAGCTCAAAGACCTGCACATCCCGGTTGCCGGCGCCGACCGGCTGGTCCTCACCGAGCACATTGCGGTGATGGACTTGATGGCGCTTGCGGACGCGCTGCTGCTGCCCGACGACGACCTCGCGCTGGCGTCGGTGCTCAAGAGTCCGCTGTTCGGTCTCGACGACGCCGACCTGTTCGAGATCGCCTGGCAGCGCAAGACCTCGCTGCGCGCCGCCTTGCGCGCGAAGGCGCAGTCGGCCCCGCGTTTTTCCGAGGCCGCGGCCAAGCTCGATCGTTTTGCTGACCGGGCGCGGCGGGAAATGCCGTTTGCATTCTACGCCGGCATTCTCGGAGCCGAAGCCGGCCGCAAGCGTTTTCTTGCCCGCTTGGGGCACGAGGCCGACGATGCGATCGACGAATTCCTCAACCTGGCGCTCGACTACGAGCGGCGCGAGATCGCCTCGCTGCAGGGCTTCATCGCCTGGCTGCGCAGCGCCCAGACCGACGTCAAGCGCGACATGGAGATCACCCGCGACGAGGTGCGGGTGATGACGGTGCACGGCGCCAAGGGGCTGGAGGCGCCGATCGTGATTCTCGCCGACACCACCTCGCTCGCCGGCGGGGCCGCGCCCGCCTCGGCTGATCAGCCTGGCTGCCGGCGATGGGTCGCATGCGCCCGCGCAGTTCGTCTGGGCCGCCGCGAAGGCGACCGATACCGAGGTGGTGAGCGCAGCCCGGCAGCGCGCCCGCTGCGAGGCCGAGGACGAGTACCGCCGGCTGCTGTATGTCGCCATGACGCGCGCCATCAACCGGCTCGTTGTCTGCGGTGCCGACGGCGAGCGCAGGCGCCCGGACGGTTGCTGGTGGGACCTGGTGTTCGCCGCGTTGCAGCCTCCGATATCGGAGGAGCTGACAGACCAGGACGGCCACAAGCTGTGGCTCTATCGCAAGGTCTCGGCACCGGCCGGGGCGGCATCCACGACCGCAGATCCGATCCGCTGCGGCGCCGGCTGAGCGGCCGCTCTGGCTCGATCGGCACGCGAGCCTCGACCGTCCGGCAGCCATGCCGCTGTCGCCGTCGCAGGCCCATGACGAATTTACACTGGGACGCGCGCGCTACGCCGCGGGCACCCCGGGCGCGCGCCTCGAGCGGGAGAAGGCGATGGCGCGCGGCGTCTTGATGCACCGGCTGCTGCAGGCACTGCCCGACATTTCGCCCGAGGCTCGAGCCGAGGCGGCGCGGCGCCATCTCGGCCGCACCGCGCAAGTCTTCACTGCCGAGGAACGGCAAAGCATTCTCGATCAAGTCTTCCAAGTGCTGGATGATCCTCGCTTCTGCGCGCTGTATTCGCACGAAAGCCGCGCCGAGGTGCCGATCGTCGGACGCCTCGCCCGGCAGGCCGGCGAGATCGTGGTTTCCGGCCAGGTCGACCGCCTCGCCGTGACCGGCGATACTGTCCTCATCGCCGACTACAAGAGCACCCGGCCGGCGCCGTCCGGCATCGAGGACGTGCCTCCGGCCTACATCCGCCAGCTTGCGCTTTATTGCGCGGTGCTGGCGCAACTTTATCCGGAAAAGACGGTGCGGGCCGCCCTGTTATGGACCGACGTGCCCGATCTCATGGAAGTTCCCGCGGCGGCCCTGGAGCGGGAGCTGGCACTCGTCACCTGCACGTGAAGCTGCCTTGACGGCCCGGAAGCGCGTTCATAGGTTCGCCTTTCCGGTGCGGTTACTTCGCCGCCAGCCAAGAACCACGAGGAATTTCCCATGACCGTCGGCAAGGTTTCGGACACCACCTTCGACTCCGAGGTGTTGAAGGCGACCGGCCCGGTCGTGGTGGATTTCTGGGCCGAATGGTGCGGGCCGTGCCGCATGATCTCACCTGCGCTCGAGGAGATTGCCGGCTCGCTCGGCGACAAGGTGAAGATCGTCAAGCTCAATGTCGACGAGAACCCGCACACCGCGGCCAAGTACGGCATCCAGTCGATCCCGACGCTGATGATCTTCAAGGACGGCCAGATGGCGTCGCGTCAGGTCGGCGCCGCACCCGAAGCAGAAGCTCGAGCAGTGGATCACCGCGGCGGTCTGACGCCGCCCGGCGCTGGCGTCTTCTCGCGAACGGCCGGCCGCGATGCCGGCCGTTCGCGTTAGCAGCACGGGCGCAAAAACGATCATGGCTCTGCCGCTTCGTCCGCCATTCCCGCCGATGGAAGCTCTGTCGGTCGACCAAATCCCGACCGGCGACGAATGGCAGTACGAGCCGAAATGGGACGGCTTTCGTTGCCTGGTGTTTCGCGATGACGACAAGGTCGAGCTGCAATCGAAGTCGGGCCAGTCGCTGACCCGCTATTATCCCGAGCTGGTCGAGACCGTTCTTCGCATCAAGCCCAAGACCTTCGTGCTCGACGGCGAGATCGTCGTCCCGTTCGACGGCACGTTCTCCTTCGACGCCTTGCTGCAACGCATCCATCCCGCGCAGAGCCGGGTGAAGAGGCTGGCGGCGGAGACGCCGGCGCTGCTGATCGTGTTCGACCTCCTGGTCGGATCCGACGGCAAAACGCACGTCGATGAGCCTCTGCAAGTGCGGCGGCGCGAGCTCGAGACGTTTGCCGAAAAATACTTGCGCGGCACCTCCGGCATCCGCCTCTCGCCGGCGACCACCCGGCTCAGCCGACGCCAAGGGCTGGCTCGAACGGGTGGGCGCAACCCTCGACGGCATCATCGCCAAGCGACGCGACCTGGAATACCGCTCGGGCGACCGCAGCGGCATGCAGCAAGATCAAGAACTACCGCAGTGCCGACTGCGTGGTCGGCGGCTTTCGCTACAACGAAGGCAAGCCGGTCGTCGGTTCGCTGCTGCTCGGCCTCTACGACGACGGCGGCCGCCTTCACCATGTCGGCTTCACCTCGACGCATCAAGCGCGAGGACAAGCCGGCGCTGACCAAGCAAGCTGGAGAAGCTGATCGCGCCGCCCGGCTTCACCGGCAACGCTCCGGGCGGCCCGAGCCGCTGGTCGACCAAGCGATCCGGCGAATGGCAGCCGCTCGAGCCCAAGCTGGTGGTGGAGGTCTGCTACGACCATTTCGCCGGCGAGCGATTCCGCCACGGCACCAGGCTGATGCGATGGCGGCCGGACAAATCGCCGCGTCAATGCACGCTGGAGCAGGTGAAGCAGAAGAAGGCCAACCTGATGAAGCTGCTGAAGTGGCGATCATTTCGGCAGCGTGCCGTTCGCCTCGAGCACTTCGCCCGCGAGATAAAGCGAGCCGGTGATCAGGATGCGCGGCGCAGGATCGAGCTCGAAGCGTCCGATGGTGGCGAGCGCCGCAGGCAAATCCGCGGCGGTTTGCGCCGGAATGCCGACGGCGCGCGCGGCGTCGGCGATCGCTTCGCGCGGACAGGCTGTTTTCCTGGCGCGGGATCGGCACCGCCACAATGCATCGGGCCAGCCCGGTGAAATTGCGCAGGAAGCCCGCGCAGTCCTTGGTCGACAGCATGCCGATCACGAGCACCAGCGGGCGCGACACCCGCTCCTCCAGATCCGCGAGCGCATTGGCGATCGCGCGTGCCCCATCGGCATTGTGGCCGCCGTCGAGCCACAGCTCGCTGGCCGGCGGCGCCAGCGCGGCCAGACGCCCGTGCGACAGCCGCTGCATGCGGGCGGGCCAGTCGGCCCGGGCGATGCCGGTCTCGAAAGCCGTCGGGCCAACTTTCAATGCTCCGGCCGCGCGCAAGGCGGCGATGGCGACGCCGGCATTCTCGAACTGGTGGCGGCCATAGAGCTTGGGCGCCGGCAGGTCGAGCAGGCCGGCATCGTCCTGATAGACCAGGCGCCCGCGTTCCTCGGTTGCGATCCAATCCTCGCCGGCGATCCTGATCGGCGCCTTGACCCGCGCCGCCTGGCGCTCGATCGCGACCAGGGCCTCGCGCGGCTGCGCCGCGACGATCGCAGGCACGTCCGCTTTGAAGATGCCGGCCTTCTCGCCGGCGATCTCGGCGAGAGTCTCACCGAGATGCTCGGCATGATCGAACGACACCGGCGTGATCACGGTGGCGAGCGGGCGCTCGATCACATTGGTCGCATCCAATCGGCCGCCGAGCCCGACTTCGAGCAGGAGCACATCCGCCGGGTTGCGTGCGAACAGCAGGAAGCCTGCCGCGGTAGTGATCTCGAACACGGTGATGGGCGCGCCCGCATTCACGCGCTCGCATTCGTCGAGCGCCTGCTCGAGCTCTTCATCGGAAGCGAGGCGGCCTTCACCCTCGGCGCCGAGCCGGAAGCGCTCGTTGAAGCGCACGAGGTGCGGCGAGGTATAGACGTGCACGAGCAGGCCGGCTGCCTCCAGTATTGCACGCATGAACGCAATGGTCGAACCCTTGCCGTTGGTGCCGGCGACATGGATGACGGGTGGCAGCAAACGTTGCGGGTTTCCGAGCGCGTCCAGAATGCGCCACATCCGGTCGAGCGAAAGGTCGATGCGCTTGGGATGGAGCGCAGTCAGCCGCGCGACGATGGAATCCACTGTGGTCATGTACTCTGGGTTGCATGATCGTGTCCGAAAAGTCTGCAACTTTTCGGGATCATGCTGTGGCGGCAGCCGGCAACTGCTCCGGTTCCTCAGCCGGCTGCGTCGCAGGCGCCTTGGTCAAGAGCCGGCAAATATTGGCGAGCGTTGCGCGCAATTGGCTGCGGGGCACCACCATGTCGATCATGCCGTGCTCCTTGAGATACTCGGCGCGCTGGAAGCCCTCCGGAAGCTTCTCGCGGATGGTCTGCTCGATCACCCGCGGCCCGGCGAAGCCGATCAGCGCACCGGGCTCTGCGATATGCACGTCGCCGAGCATGGCATAGGAGGCCGTCACGCCGCCGGTGGTCGGGTTGGTGAGCACCACGATGTAGGGCTTTCCCGCCTCGCGCAGCATCTGCACCGCGATGGTCGTGCGCGGCAACTGCATCAGCGAGAAAATCCCCTCCTGCATGCGCGCGCCTCCGGAGGCCGCAAACATGATGAAAGGGGTGCCTTTCTCGGCCGCGGTCTCGAGCCCCTTGATCACCGCCTCGCCTGCAGCCATCCCGAGCGAGCCGCCCATGAAGTCGAAGTCCTGAACGCCGATCACCACGGGAAGGCTTTCCAGCTTGCCGAGACCGAGCTTGATGGCGTCCTTGGTCCCGGTCTTGCTTCGCGCGTCCCGGAGGCGATCGGTGTAACGGCGCTCGTCGCGAAACTTGAGCGGATCGAGCGGGACCTCGGGGACCGCAATGTCGAACCAGGTTTCGTTGTCCATTATCGACTTGAGCCGCGCCGTCGCCGCCATCCGCATGTGATAGTTGGAGCCGGGAATGACGAACTGGTTGGCCTCGACGTCCTTGTAGAACACGAGCTGACCGGTTTCCGGGCACTTGATCCAGAGATTTTCCGGCGTGTCGCGGCGTGCGAAATAGTTGCGGATCTTGGGCCGGACGACGTTGGAGATCCAGTTCATGGCGGCGGGCCTTCCTGCTTGCCGTGTGCATCATATGGAGCGCGTGCCCGAGCATGGCAATCTGGCTAATGCGACATCAGCGTGGGCACCGTCATCGACTTCCAGGATTCCGCGGGTCACGCCTCCCAGCACGAATTCGCGCAACCGCGAATGCCCGTAGCCGCCCATGACCAGGAGATCGCATCCGATGTCGGCGGCATGCGACAGGATCATGTTGGTCACATCCACGTCCACCGAAACGATCCGCTTGAGCTCGACCTTGAGGCCGTGCCGGGCGAGATGAAGCGCGATGTCGGCGCCGGGAATTTCGTCGCTCTTGCCGGGCTCGCTGGCAACGAGGACCACTTCGACCGCCTTGGCTTTCGCAAGCAACGGCAAGGCATCGGCCACCGCGCGGGCGGCGCTGCGGCTGCCGTCCCAGCACACCAGCACGCAATCGAGCTCGAGCCCTTCTCTCTGGATGTAGGGGACGACCAGGACGGGCCGTCCGGACTGGAACAACGCCGCCTCGATGATCATGCTGCGAGCAGTCTTGTCCGGCTCGGCCTGGGCGACGACCGATAGATCGAATCGTCGCGCGAGCTTGCCGAAAGTTTCCGCGGCGTCGGCGAGGCTTGTGCTCAGCACATGCGATGCCGCAGCAGACCCCGGAGCCGCGCACAGCCTCCTCGAAACCAGCGATCGCGGTTCGTGCCGCCTGCTCATTCTTGGCGCGTTCGGCGTTGGCGAGCTCGACCGGTATGCTCCCGAAAATGGACCCCGGCAGGAACACGTCATATGCAAAGCCGATGCCGGTAACATGCGCGTCGAATGCGCGTGCCACCGAGACTGCATAGTCAGCTGCGACATCGGTAGCAGCATCCACCGTAAGATTGACGACGATATCCTTGATCATGACTCCGTTCCATTTCCTGGTTGGCGATGATGGGCGATGGCCAGACGTCAACGATGGGTCAACACGGAAAACGCGCGATCATCCTCGAACAGGGTCGGAGCATTCGAGGTCCTGGCGCGTTCGATCGACAGCAAGCGCAGCTTGGTCGTGATACCGCCGTTGGCGGAGAAGCCGCCGGGCTTTCCTCCAGCCGCAATCACGCGATGGCACGGCACGATGATCGCGAACGGGTTGCGCCCGAGCGCCCGGCCTACGTCGCGCGCCAGGCCGCGCTCACCGAGCCGCGCCGCAATTTCCCCGTAGGTCAGGGTCGCGCCCGGCGGGATGGTGCGGGCCACCTCGTAGACGCGGCGCTCGAACGGCGCCACGCCGTCCATGTCCAGGGTCGCGGAGGAGAGATCGCTTTCTTCACCGCGCAGCAGCGCGACGATCCCGTCGATGACAAGTTGCACGCCGGGAGGCGGCGCCGCCTCCCGCGCCTGCGGAAATCGCCGCTGCAGTCGCCTGCGGGTCGCAAGCTCGCGCATCTCGGGGAGCAGCACGCCGACGACCCCGCGGTTGCCCCAAGCGATAGCGCAGCGTCCGATCGCACTGTCGAAGAGAGCAAAACCCTGAACGATCATGTTCCTGCGCGCCGACCTCTGCCCGTCACTCCGCCGCCGCCCGCGCCGCCCCACGCACGCCGCGAGCGAGCTCGGCGACCAGACCGGTGACTGCCGTCACTGTCTTCACCGTCGCCTTGCAGTCCCCGTCGAGGCTGCCCGCAAGCGCGTTGACCAGGGCCGAGCCGACCACGACACCATCGGCGACGGCCGCGATGGCGGCCGCCTGCCCGGCGGTGCGCACGCCGAAGCCGACGGCGACCGGCAGCCTGGTGTGACGCTTGATGCGCTCGACCGCTTCGGCGACCCGGCCGGGGTCCGGCGTGGCGGCACCGGTGATCCCGGTGATCGAGACGTAGTAGACGAACCCCGACGTGTTGGCGAGCACGGCGGGCAGTCGCCTGTCGTCGGTGGTCGGCGTGGCCAGGCGAATGAAATTGAGCCCGGCCCGGAGCGCGGGCAGGCAGAGCTCATCATCCTGCTCCGGCGGCAGGTCGACCACGATGAGCCCGTCGACGCCCGCGGAGGTCGCATCCAGCAGGAACCGCGTCGACCCCGTAGACGTAGATCGGATTGTAGTAGCCCATCAGCACGAGCGGCGTCGCGGCGTCTCCATCGCGAAATGCGCGCACCAGAGCGAGCGTCTGCTCGAGCGTCTGCCCGGCCTGGAGCGCGCGCTGCGACGACAACTGGATCGCCGGGCCGTCGGCCATCGGATCGGTGAACGGCATGCCGAGCTCGACTACGTCGGCGCCCGCTTTCGGCAGCGCGCGCAGAATCGCGAGCGAAGTCCCGGGGTCGGGGTCGCCGGCGGTGAGAAACGTCACCAGCGCCGCGCGCCCTTGCGTCCTCAATTCGGCGAAGCGGTGGTCGATGCGGGTGCTCATGATTGGTACGGCGCGCCTTGCTCGAAGCTCACTCGGAAAGTCCCTTGCGGCTGCGCTCGCGCATCGCGGCCATGCGGACGTTGATGGTGCCGAGCATCAATATCACGATCGAGCCGACGAAGTTCACCCATTCGCTCTTCTCCAGAACAGGCCCGGGAGCGAACAACCGGACCCGCACGAAATACGCGAGATAGGCGACCGACACGACGATCAGGATCCAGCCGACGATCTTCTGCCTGCTCACCGCGGCCTCCG
This sequence comes from uncultured Alphaproteobacteria bacterium, assembly GCA_963831225.1. Taxonomy (GTDB): domain Bacteria; phylum Pseudomonadota; class Alphaproteobacteria; order Rhizobiales; family Xanthobacteraceae; genus VAZQ01. Next base: position 10,885 of record CAWHPT010000060.1, on the reverse strand, counting down.
AGCAGGGCGGTCAAGGCGCGAAGGCGCCTGACCCGCCCTGTTTGCGATCCAGATAATCCGCCACGCTCGCCAAATCCTTGTCGCCGCGGCCGGACAGGTTCACCACCATCAGGTGATCCTTCGGTTTTTGCGGCGCCAGGTCCATCACGCGTGCGAGCGCATGCGCCGGCTCGAGCGCGGGAATGATTCCTTCGAGCCGCGAGCAGAGCTCGAACGCGGCGAGCGCCTCCTCGTCGGTCGCGGAAAGATACTTCACGCGCTCGATGTCGTTGAGCCAGGCATGCTCCGGCCCGATGCCGGGATAGTCGAGCCCGGCCGAGATCGAGTGCGCCTCGTTGATCTGCCCATCTGCGTTCATGAGCAGATAGGTGCGGTTGCCGTGCAGCACGCCGGGCCGGCCGCCTGCGATCGAAGCCGCGTGCAAACCGGAGGACAGGCCATGGCCGGCAGCCTCCACCCCGTAGATCTCGATCTGCGGCTCGTCGAGGAACGGGTGGAACAGTCCCATCGCATTCGAGCCGCCGCCGATGCAGGCGATCAGCGAGTTCGGCAGCCGCCCCTCGGCCTGCTGCATCTGCTCGCGCGTCTCCTCGCCGATCACGCATTGGAAATCGCGCACCATCATCGGATAGGGATGCGGCCCGGCGACCGTGCCGATGCAGTAGAACGTGTCCGCGACATTGGTCACCCAGTCTCGCAGCGCCTCGTTCATTGCATCCTTGAGCGTCTTCGATCCGGAGACGACCGGCCGCACTTCTGCGCCGAGCGCCTTCATGCGCAGCACGTTCGGCTTCTGCCGCTCGACATCGACCACGCCCATGTAGACGACGCATTGCAGGCCGAATTTCGCGCACAGCGTCGCGGTCGCGACCCCGTGCATGCCGGCGCCGGTTTCGGCAATGACGCGCGGCTTGCCCATCCGGATCGCCAGCAGGATCTGACCCAGCACATTGTTCACCTTGTGCGCGCCGGTGTGATTGAGATCCTCGCGCTTGAAGTAGATTTTCGCGCCGCCGGCGCCGCCCTGGGCGGCCGAGATGTCACGCAGATGCTCGGTCAGCCGTTCGGCCAGATAGAGCGGCGACGGCCGGCCGACATAGTTCTCGAGGTAGCCCGCCATCTGCCGGTGAAATTCCGGATCGTTCTTGGCTTCGCTGTAGGCGCTCTCGAGCTCGAGGATGAGCGGCATCAGCGTCTCGGCGACGAAGCGGCCGCCATAAAGGCCGAAGTGCCCGCGTTCGTCGGGCCCGCTGCGGAATGAATTGCGCTGCTGGACGGTCATGCGCTGCTGGCCCCGGTGCGCTCCCGCCCGCGATGCTCGGGATGGCGGTCTCCAAGACTTGCCTTGCGCGCGGCGCTTATGAACGCGCGGATCTTGTCCGGATCCTTGTCGCCGGGCGCGCGCTCGACGCCGGAGGAGACATCGACGCTGGTCGCCCCGGTGATGCGCAGCGCCTGCGCGACGTTTTGCGCATCGAGCCCGCCGGAAAGCATGAACGGCACCGCGGCATCGAGGTTCTCGAGCAGGTGCCAGTCGAAGCTCTTGCCCAGCCCGCCCGGCCGGGTCGCATCGCGCGGCGCGCGCGCGTCGAACAACAGGCGGTCGGCGACCTCGGCATAGAGCCGGACCGCCGCAAGGTCGGCGCGTTCCGCGACCGGCAACGCCTTGGTGACCGGCAGGCCGAAGCGGGCGCGCACCATCACCACCCGTTCCGGGCTTTCCTCGCCGTGCAATTGCAGCACGTCGGGCGCGAGCGCCGCGATGCTGGCGGCAAGCTCATCGTCGGTGGCGTCGACCGACAGCGCGACCTTTTGCGCCCTGCCGCGCACGTGCTCGCCCAGCACGCGCGCGCCAGCCAATCCGACATGGCGCGGCGAGGCCGGAAAGAACACGAAGCCGACCATGTCGGCACCGGCTTCGAGCGCGACGTCGAGCGCCGCCAGCGTGCTCAATCCGCAGATCTTGACGAGGAGGTCATGTGTCCGAGCGCTCGATCAGTTCGATCAGTCGATTAGTTAGCAGTCGCCCTGAGGGGATCCAGGTCCGATGCAATAGTGTCGACTACAATGCCGAAATCAATCTGTTGAACCGGTCGAGTCGCGCTCACGCCGCCGGCGGCGGAATGGTCAGCCGCGGCCGGTACTCCATCGCCGTCGCGTCGCCGGAAAACTCGGCCGCTCCCATGCGCCGCTTGAGGCGGTCGATGTCGGCTCGCAGTTCGCGGGTCTGCGCCTGCGCGAGCCTCGCGGCGCGCCGCCACTTGCCCTGCCGCAGCCAGGCCGCGATACCGCCGATCACCACGCCGGCGATCACGAGTGCCAGGATCAACGCGAACAGCGGCAGCGCCAGCACGAACGCGGGATTGGCCTGATCGAATGGATCGAACGAGACGACCACGGTCTGGCGGTTCGCCACTGCCAGGGTGATCACGACGACCGCGAGCGGAATCAGCAGCAATACCGCGACGAGCTTGCGCATCATGCTGTCACTCATGCGCTCGGACGATTGAGCCGCTCGCGCATTTCCTTGCCGGTCTTGAAGAACGGCACGGATTTTTTCTCTACCGAAACGTGGGCGCCGGTTCGGGGATTGCGTCCGGTTCGGGCCGGACGGTGCTTGACCGAAAAAGCGCCGAAGCCGCGCAGCTCGACCCGGTCGCCGCGCGCCATCGCCGCGATGATCTCGCCCAGAATGGCATTGACGATGTTCTCCACGTCGCGCTGATAAAGATGCGGGTTCTGCGAAGAGATGCGCTGCACGAGCTCGGATTTGATCATCGGCGCTGCCGTCCCGGATCCTGTCGAACTTGGTGCATTTTCCGCGGATGTTGACACAACATTCAGTCGTCATTGCCGGGCTTGACCCGGCAATCCATCTTCTTCGCACTACCTACTTGCGAAGAGGATGGACCCCCGGGTCAAGCCCGGGGGTGACGCATGTGGGTGGGCAATGCCGGTGCAAACCCATCGGACGTCCTCTAGTTCGCGGCCGGAGGGTGCCAAAGCGCCAGGAGACCGTCAAGATTGAGCCGCTCGATGGCCTGCACCGCGCCCCATTGCTCGAGCCGGCGCGCGATCGCGCTCAAGCCCAACGCGTCGAAGACCGTGACCGCCGCGGTATGCAGGAACGGCAGGTCGCTGAACCGGTCGCGCAGCCGATAGTCGCGCACCGGCGTCTTGGGATCGATGCTCTTCTCCTTCGCAAGCCAGGCGACCGCCGTCCGCTCGTCGCCGAGCTGGTCGACCAGCTTGAGCGCCATGCCCTGGCGCCCGGTGAAGATGCGGCCGTCGGCGACGCGCTCCAGGTTGGCATCGTCGAGCTGGCGGCGCTCCTGTACCAGCGCGCGGAACCAGGCATAGGAGTCCGACACGATCGCCTCGATGGCGGCACGGGCTTCCGGCGAGGTCGGCTCGAACCCGTTCGGCGCCGCTTTCAGCGGCGACGACTTGATTTCCTCGACCTTGATCCCGAGCGTTTTCAAGAGCTCGGAGACGTTCGGATACTGGAACAGCACGCCGATCGAGCCGATCAGCGAGGTCTCCAAGGCGACGATGTGATCGGCAGCCAGGGCCGCGATGTAGCCGCCGGAGGCGGCAAGCCCATCGACCACGACGACGAGCGGTTTCTGCTCGCGCAGCCGCGTCAGCGAATTGTGCAACTGCTCGGCGCCCGAGGTGGTGCCGCCCGGGCTGTTGATGTGAACGATCACGGCAGGGGCACGCGACTTGCCCAGCCGCTCCAGCGCCTCCACCCGGTCCTGATCGGTGCGGATGAGCCCGGAGATGGTAACGCGCGCGATCGCGCCGCCGGCCTGTCCCGTCAGCACGGCGGTGCCGGGCACCCGAAACGTGGCGCCCAGCGCGATGACGGTGCCGATCGCGATCAGGATCGCGAGCACGCGCCAGAAGGTGAGCTTTCGCCGCATCCGGCGACGATCGACGATGGTATCGGCATCGAGCGACATCGAAACAATTCCTCGCTAGTTCGAGCTCAGCCTCTGGAACGGCCGCGGATCAGCGGGGCAGCGTCGAGCGCTCCACCGCATCCGCGACACGACGGCAGCCTACTCCTCTTCCTCCTCCTTCTCGGCCGGCTTCTCGGTGGCGCGCTTGAGCGCGGTGCCGAGGATGTCGCCCAGCGTCGCGCCGGAATCGGAGGACCCGTATTGGGCGATCGCCTCCTTTTCCTCGGCGACCTCCAGCGCCTTGATCGAGACCTGCACCTTGTGGGCGCGCCGGTCGAACTGGATGATGCGGGCGTCGACCTTCTGTCCGACCGAGAAACGCTCCGGCCGCTGCTCGCCGCGGTCGCGCGCGAGCTCGGCGCGCTTGATGAACGTGGTGAGATCGCTGCCGACGATGTTCACCTCGAGACCGGCCTCCTTCACCTCGGTGACCTCGCAGGTCACCACCGAGCCTTTCCTGATGTCGCCGGCGCTGTCCATCGGATCGCCGTCGAGCTGCTTGATGCCGAGCGAGATGCGCTCCTTCTCGACATCGACGTCGAGCACCTTGGCGCGGACCTGGTCGCCCTTCTTGTATTCCTCGATCACCTGCTCGCCCGGACGCTTCCAGTCGAGATCGGAGAGATGCACCATGCCGTCGACATCGCCGTCGAGGCCGAGGAAGAGCCCGAACTCGGTCTTGTTCTTGACCTCGCCCTCGACCAGGCTTCCGGGCGGATATTTCTCGACGAAGACCTCCCAGGGATTGCGGATGGTCTGCTTGAGGCCGAGCGAGATGCGGCGCTTGACCGGATCGACCTCGAGGATCTGCACGTCGACCTCCTGCGAGGTGGAGACGATCTTGCCGGGATGCACGTTCTTCTTGGTCCACGACATCTCGGAGACGTGAATGAGGCCCTCGATGCCCGGCTCGAGCTCCACGAACGCGCCGTAGTCGGTGATGTTGGTGACGCGGCCCTTGAAGCGCGTGCCGACGGGATACTTCGCTTCGATGCCCTGCCAGGGATCGTCCTGCAACTGCTTCATGCCGAGCGAGATGCGGTGGGTCTCGTGATTGATCTTGATGATCTTGACCTTCACCTGCTGGCCGATGTTGAGCACCTCGGTCGGATGGTTGACGCGGCGCCACGCGACATCGGTGACGTGGAGCAGCCCGTCGATGCCGCCGAGGTCGACGAACGCGCCGTAGTCGGTGATGTTCTTGACCACGCCGTCGATGACCTGGCCCTCTTCGAGGTTCTGCACCAGCTCCTGGCGCTGCTCGGCGCGGGTCTCCTCGAGGACGGTACGGCGCGACACCACGATGTTGCCGCGGCGGCGATCCATTTTCAGGATCTGGAACGGCTGCGGCTGGTTCATCAGCGGGGAGACGTCCCGGATCGGACGGATATCGACCTGGCTGCGCGGCAGGAACGCCACGGCGCCGTCGAGATCGACGGTGAAGCCGCCCTTGACCTGGTTGAAGATGACGCCCTGCACCTTTTCGTTGCCGTTGAATGCCTTCTCGAGCTTGCCCCAGCTCTCCTCGCGCCGCGCCTTGTCGCGCGAGAGCACCGCCTCGCCGAGCGCGTTCTCCACCCGCTCGAGAAAAACCTCGACCGTGTCGCCGACCTTGATCTCCGACTGCCGGCCCGGAGCCGCGAATTCGCGCAGCGCAACGCGCCCCTCGGTCTTCGCCCCGACGTCGATGACGGCGAGATCCTTCTCGATCCCGACGACCGTCCCCTTGACGACGGAGCCTTCCTGGGGACTGCCCTGGGTGAAGGATTCTTCGAGCATCTTGCGCGAAATCTTCGCGCGACGGCGTGGCGAAACTGGTGGCGGTAGCCATGAACTCTCCTCGATAGCGGTTGGCGCGATAGCGGTTGGCGCGCCGTACCCTACCTCCCCGCTTGCGAGGGCGGGATCGGGAGGGGATGATGATGGCGTTTCGAGCGCCGGAGCCGAAGAATCCCGCAGACCTTCGGAGGGCGACACCCAGCGGTCGAAACGATGGTTCAGGTCCGTAACGCCATCAAAGAGAAGCGGGACGCGCGAGCAGGCTCATCCTCCAATGACGGACGCGTGGTCAGCCGCGCGTCCGGCCTGCTCGGACGGCTTCGACAATGTCGATGGCAGCCCGGAATACGGCGTCTATATCCAAATGCGTGGTATCGAGCAAGTGCGCATCCGGCGCGCGCTGCGAGCGGCGCGGCAGCCCTTGCGGTGTCGCGCTCGTCCCGGCGCAGGATGTCGGCGAGCACCTGCGCTTCGTCGGCAGCGGCACCCGCCGCCTGCAGCTCCGCGGCGCGCCGGCGCGCCCGCACCTCCGCGGTTGCGGTGACGAAGATTTTCACGTCCGCCCCTGGAAAGATGACGGTGCCGATGTCGCGGCCATCGAGCACGGCGCCCGGCGGGGTGCGCCCGAACCTGCGCTGAAAGGCAACCAGCGCGCCGCGCACCTCGGGAAACGCCGAGACCAGCGAGGCGGCTTCGCCCACCGCCTGGGTCTTGAGCGCCTGCCTCGTCGATCGCGGCAAAGTCGAGCGCCTCGGCGGTGGCCACCGCGCGCGCACGGTTGCCAGGTGCGTGGCCGGCGTCGAGCAGAGCCTTGGCGACCGCGCGGTAGATCAGGCCGGTATCGAGGTGCCGCAGGCGGTACTGCTGCGCAAGCCGCTGGCCGAGCGTGCCTTTGCCGGAGGCCGCCGGCCCGTCGATGGCGATGATCATCACGGCGCCGAGCCCGCTGCGCGCGCGGCGCAGCGGCCGTTCCTCGGTGAAGATGTTGCGCGAGCGAAACTCGGCCGGGCTGGCGAAGGTGAGGTATTCGCGCATCCCATCGTCGGCAAAAGCCGACGTGTGCCAGGGGCTGTCGAGATATCGTCCCGGCTCGAACGCCCAGGCCGGAACCGTGGGCAGCCGGTATTGTCGCGCCAGATACTCCGCCACGGCGCCCGCCAATGCATCGAGCCGGGCATCGCCCGTCACCGGCGGCTCGTCATGCAGCGAGGCGAGGCGCTGCTCCGGCGTTCGCGCGAGATAGAAGGTATCGAGAAATTCCGACAGGGTTTCTTCCCGCGGCGCGCCGGCAATGATCAGCTCAAACGCTCGTGCCAGGGTAGCGGGGCGCATCATCGAGACTCTCTGCGGACAGCAGGCGCTTTAGCACGAATCGCTGCTTGTCGGCATGGGCTGCGCTGTTCGGAAAGTACGCCGCAAGGACGCCGATGGCTTCCTCCACCGCGTCGATGCCGAGAACGCGCAGCAGCGCGCTCGTGTCTGCGAGATCCTTCGATCCCTTGTCGAAGTCCGCCACCCGCAGTGCCTTCAATTTCAGCGCCAGCATGTACTTCGCGGTCGGCACGAAAACGGTCAGGCCCACGTGCTCGGACGCGCGCGGGAAGGTCCCCAGCACGACGAGGTCGCGCGCCGGATTTGCCAGCGCGCTCAAGTGAAAGGTGACGGCCTCATTGAGCCATTCGTCCGGCCAGCCGTTGCGTGCGCCGATGCGTTGCACAACCACCGTCAGCCAGTCCGGCCACGGACGGCCGAGCTCGGCGATGTCGACGTCCTCCGTCGAAAATCGAAAATTGCTGGCGAGCATGAGCGCGGAGCCGCCGAACACGGCGATATCCAGCCGCGTGCCCGCCTCGACAGCTGCCTGTCCGATCTCGTCGAAGGCGGCGAGCAGCTGGTCTCGATCGAAAGCGGTCGCCATGGGCTTGCGTTGTAGCCCGGATGGAGCGAAGCGCAATCCGGGCAACCCCTGTCCCCGGGGACGATGTTGCGCGTTGTTTCCCGGGCGAGTGCAGCGAGCGCTCTTGCGCGAGCCCCGGGTCCGCGCTTTGCGCGGCCCGGGGTAAACTGGACGAGACCCGGGACCCAGCGCAAGACTTCGCGCAGCGCAATATTGCTTCGTTTCTGCAACGCCCCCACACCGTGCTGCCCTGGATCCCGGCTCTTCGCGCGAAGCGCACGCTCGGCCGGGATACGAGCGGGACGGCAATCGCCGGCCCGGCGTCACGCCAGGTCGGCGCCGAGCGCGCGCAGCATCGGAACGAAACCGGGGAAGCTGGTCGCGATGAACGAGGCATCATCGACCGCGACCGGCTGTCCGCTCGCCAGCCCCATCACCAGGAACGCCATGGCAATGCGGTGGTCCATGTGGGTCGCCACCGTGCCGCCGCCCGCCGGGCGCCCGGTGCCGTGCACGATCAGGTCGTCGCCGTCGATCTCGACCGCGACGCCGTTGGCTTTCAGCCCGGCAGCGACGGCAGCCAGCCGATCGGACTCCTTGACGCGGAGCTCCTGGAGCCCGCGCATGATCGTAGTGCCTTCGGCGAAGCTCGCGGCCACCGCCAGCGCGGGATATTCGTCGATCATGGACGGGCGCGCGATCGGCCGGCACCTCGACCCCGTGCAGCGGCGACGCCCGCACGCGGAAATCGGCCATCTCCTCGCCGAGATCGCTGCGCCGCGCGAGCACCTCTATGTCGGCCCCCATCTCGCGCAGCGTGGTGATGAGCCCGGTGCGCAACGGATTGGTCATGACCTCCGCGAGGATCACCTCCGAGCCCGGCACGATGAGGGCCGCCACCAGCGGGAAGGCGGCGGACGAAGGGTCGGCCGGCACCATGACCGCGGCCGGGGTCAATTCCGGCTCGCCCCGCAATGTGATCCGGCGGCCGGCGGCGCCGTCGGCCTCGACCCGCACGTCGGCCCCGAAATGCGCGAGCAGATGCTCGGTATGGTCGCGGCTCGCTTCGCTCTCGATCACGACGGTTTCGCCGGGCGCGGCAAGGCCGGCCAGCAGGACCGCCGACTTGATCTGCGCCGAGGGCACCGGCGTGCGGTAGACCACCGGGATCGGGTCGCGCGCGCCAGCGAGCGTGATCGGCAGGCGGCCGCCTTCACCGGCGCTCACGGCGTGGGCGCCGATGCGCGCGACCGGGTCGAGGATGCGCTGCATCGGCCGCTTGCGCAGGCTGGCGTCGCCGTCGAAGGTCGCGGTGATCGGGCAGCCCGCGACCGCCCCCATCACCAGGCGGCAGCCGGTGCCGGAATTGCCGAAATCGAGCACGCCATCGGGGGCGCGGAACCCGCCTACGCCGACGCCATGCAGCCGCCACGCGCCCTCGCCGGTGCGCTCGACCCGGGCGCCGAGCGCGCGCATGGCTTTTCCGGTGTTGATGACATCCTCGCCTTCGAGCAGCCCGGAGATGCGGGTCTCGCCGACGGCGAGAGCACCGAAGATCAGGGCGCGATGCGAGATCGACTTGTCGCCGGGCACGCGCAAGCGGCCCTGGAGCCTGCCGGAGCGGCGGCCGGTGAGCGGGGACGCGGGGGCGTGCTGCATGAGGGTCTCGTTGCGCGAACCTGTTGATCGGTCGTATCCCGACGCGATGTGGCGGACCCATCCGCGCCGGGGGCCGCTCCTTACTATCATGCGCCGCCGCGCGAAAGGTCGCCCCGCCAGCGCCGGCCGGCGTATCCTGCCGCCAAGTCTTTAAGCTTCTGAATTTGCGCTGGGCCCTGTGAGCCATGCGTTTGGGCCGACACCCCCGGGTCCGGCAGATGAACCGGCCTCGCAGACTGTCCCCGTCCGGCCGGCCGCCACAGCGGGGCGGCTCGCGGGCCGCCTGCGCGCGCCGGGCGACAAGTCGATCTCGCACCGCGCCCTGATCTTCGGCGCGCTCACTGTCGGCGAGACGCGGATTTCCGGCCTGCTCGAAGGCGAGGATGTGATCAATACCGGCAGAGCCTGCGCGCGCTCGGCGCCGTCGTCGAACGGACCGGCGCGGGCGCATGGCGCGTTCAAGGCGTCGGCGTCGGCGGGTTCCGCGAGCCGGATGGCGTGCTCGATTTCGGCAATTCCGGCACCGGGTGCCGCCTCGTCATGGGCGCGGTCGCGGGCTGCCCGATCACTGTGACCTTCGACGGCGATGCCAGCCTGCGCAAGCGGCCGATGCAGCGGATTCTCGATCCGGTGACGCTGATCGGCGCCCACGCCGTGCGCACCGACAGCGGCGGCCGGCTGCCGATCACCATCGTCGGGGCGCGCGACCCGATCCCGGTGATCTATCGTACCCCGGTGCCTTCGGCCCAGATCAAGTCGGCGGTGCTGCTGGCGGGCCTGGCCGCGCCCGGCGAAACGATCGTGATCGAGAGCGAAGCGAGCCGGGATCATACCGAGCGCCTGCTCGCCCATTTCGGCGCCGATGTCAGGGTCGAGGCCGATGGCGCGCAAGGCCGCAGGATCACGTTGAAAGGCGAGCCGGAGCTTGCCGCCGCCGCCGTCATGGTGCCGGCCGATCCTTCTTCGGCCGCCTTTCCCATGGCGGCGGCTCTGATCGTGCCGGGCTCGGATGTGATCCTCGACGGCGTCATGACCAATCCGTTGCGCACCGGGCTCATCACCACGCTGCGCGAAATGGGCGCCGACATCGAAGCGCTCGAGCTGCGCAGCGTCGGCGGCGAGGAGATGGCCGATTTTCGCGTGCGCGCCTCGCAATTGCGCGGCGTCGAGGTGCCGGCCGCGCGCGCACCCTCGATGATCGACGAATACCCCGTGCTGGCGGTGGCGGCGAGCTTCGCCGAAGGCACCACGATCATGCGCGGGCTCGCGGAGCTGCGGGTCAAGGAATCCGATCGCCTGGCTGCCGTCGTCGACGGCCTGGAAGTCAACGGCGTCGAGGTCGAAATCGACGGCGACGACCTGATCGTGCACGGCAGGGGACGGCCGGCGGGCGGCGGCACGGTGGCGACCCGCATGGACCACCGCATCGCCATGGCCTTTCTGGTCATGGGATTGGCGAGCGAGAAGCCGGTGGCGGTGGATGACATGAGCTTCATTGCGACCAGCTTTCCCGCCTTCGTTCCGACGATGCGCGAGCTTGGTGCCGTTTGCGTGACGCCGGCCGGCGACTGCCGGATGTGCGCTC
>CAWHPT010000059.1:0-53785 GCA_963831225.1 uncultured Alphaproteobacteria bacterium | reverse complement strand
CGCGCAACGCCGCGATGGCGTCGTGCTCGCGCCTGATCTCCATGCGCAGCTTGGCGACGCGCTGGGCCTGCGCGTGGAGTCGAACTTGATCTTGTAGACGTCGGCCGCCGCCAGCACGAGCGCGACGATCACGCAGATGTTGAGGAGCCGCATCATCGCCGACGCCTCCCTGATCACCTCGGCAAGCGACGGCAGGCGCGGCAGCAGAGCGCCGGGCAGCGATCGCGCGGCGCGGCGCGTCGGTGCGCTCGGCGGCGCGCAGCTTGGCGGAGCGCGCGCGCGGATTGGCGTCGATCTCCCGTCGTCCGGCACGACCGGACGCCTGGTCAGAACGCGGAACGTCGCAGCCGCCCGCACCGCCTCGGGCGATGGCGCGAGGCGCCGCTGCGCCGGCCGCGCGTCGGCGAGGAAGCGCTTGACGATGCGATCCTCGAGCGAATGGAACGCGACCACGACGAGCCGGCCGCCGGGCTTGAGCACCGCTTCGGCCGCCGCCAGGCCGGCGGCCAGCTCGGCGAGCTCCTCGTTGACGAAGATGCGCAGCGCCTGAAAGGTGCGGGTCGCCGGATGGATCGCGCCCGGGCGCGCATGCACCACGCCGGCGACGATCTCGGCGAGCGCTCGCGTGGTGCGGATCGGCGCGTCGCGGCGGGCGGCGACGATGGCGCGGGCGACGGCGCGGGCGTGGCGCTCCTCGCCGAGCGTCGCGATGATCGCCGCCAGCTCGCGCTCGGACGCCGCTGCCACCACGTCGGCCGCGCGTCGGCCCGTCGCCGCCCATGCGCATGTCGAGCGGACCGTCGTGGCGGAAGGAGAAGCCGCGCTCGGCCTCGATCGAGCTGCATCGAGGAGACGCCGAGGTCGAACACGACGCCGTCGACCGCGTCGTGCCCGCAGTTGCGCGCCACCGCTTCCAGATTGGAGAACTTGTCCTCGACCAGGACGAGCCGGCCGCCGGCCGCCTGCACCAGGTCGGCGCCGCGCGCGATCGCGCTGCTGGTCGCGGTCGATGCCGATCACGTTGCAATTCGCCGCCGCGAGGATTGCGCGCGCGTAGCCGCCGGCGCCGAAGGTGGCGTCGATGTAGACGCCGCCGTCGCGGACGTTCGAGGAACTCGACCGCGGGGCGGCCGAGCACGGGAATGTGACGAGCCAGTCCGCCAGCGACAGCAGGGTTGCCGTCGCTGCCCGCCGTCATTCCCGTGCTCCGTGCGGACCTTCCGCCGCTACCCGGGAGCCCAGTTGCTTCTTCAGCGCGCGGACCTTCTCGGTGGCCTCCGCGAGCTCCGCGCGGAAGCGCCCAGGCTCCCAGATCTGAAACTTGTGGCCGAGGCCGGCGAAGGCGACCTCGTCCTTGATGCCGGCATGACGTCTTCAGCGGCTCGGTGAGGACCGCCCTGCCCTCGCCGTCGATCTTCAGTACCTCGCTGGTGCCGTAGAGCGCGGCCGAGAACTGCTCGCGCTCCTCCGAATAAGGCGGAAAGCGCGCGACCAGCGTCTCGATCTCCTCGAGCAGCGCATTGCCGCCGGCATCGAGCGCCGGCCGATCGAGCGTCGGATAGCAGTAGAGGCCTTCGAAGCCGTCGCGCGCGAGCACCGCGCGAAACGGCGCCGGAATCGATACCCGGCCCTTGGCATCCAGACGCAAAGTGTAATGGGACACGAAACGATCCATGACGGCCCTGGCTCACCCGCCGGCGGCTCGGCTCCGGCGCTAGACCAGGGCGTGCCGACGCTCCTGCGCGATCCGTGCAGGGGCTCGGGCAGCAGCCGCCTCGCCCGATGGGATAATATGGGTTATCATGGGATCACTTGGGCGTCAATGAGCCGAATGCGTCTCCGACCCCAACATTAGTCAAACGCAGGCTTAAGGAATGGTTGAGAGCGCCAGACCCCCGCGCCAGGCTGGGCTGATCGGCGATCGTCCCGAACCCGTGGTCCAAGAATCGGTGTCCAGTCGCTTCGCGGTGCACCCTGTTCACGCCGCATGCGGCTATCGCCCCGCGGTCTTGCCACTGCGCTTTCCTTCCCACCGCACGGTCAAAGGGTTCCAAAACGGGGAACGGACGCGTGCTCGCGAGTTGTTCGAGGAGACCGGGAAGTGCCTCTCATTCGGCTCAAACTTTCTTGGAGGCCACGATGCTCAAGAATCTCATGATGTCACCGGCCGTCAGCGCGCTGATGGTATCGGGCGCGATGGCGCAGGCGAACGCGCCAGCCATCGCGCCGGCAGACGCGCCGAAGGCCGCCGCCTGCGGACGCCCGAAGTTCATTTCAGTCCCAGAGCACGGATCAGTGGGTGTTTTCGAAATTCAAGGGCACCGACGTGCTCGGTCCGGACAACGCCAAGGTCGGTGACGTGAACGACCTGCTGTTCGACAAGAACGGCAAGATCATCGGCATGATCGTCGGCGTCGGCGGCTTCCTCGGCATCGGCGAGAAGAGCGTCGCCATCGACATGAGCGCGTTCCAGGTCGTTCCGGCCAGCACCGGCAGCAGCACTCCGCGCCACCAGCGGCACGCACGATCCGACCAACATGAAGCTGAAGGTGTCCTGGACCAAGGACCAGCTCAAGAACGCGCCGGACTTCCAGTATTACAAGCCGGCGCGACCGCACGAGCGACCGCCCCGGCGCCTCGCCGACAACGGGCATGGCACCGCGACCAACGGCCCAGCCCCGGCACCGCGTTAGTAACGTAGCGTCAGCGTGTCGTGCATGGGACGAATGCGTCCCGTAGCGACAATCGGCGGCCGGGTCGGCGTCAGGCCGGCCCGGCCGTCTCCTTTTTGGCACGCTCGGCTGCGTCAGGACGAGCTGCGTACCGCCGATGCCGACGACAGTGCGGCGCGCGTGCAACAGTCCGCCGGATTCGCGCAACGGCATGCGGACCGCCTTGCGCTTGTCTCCGCGCGCGTTTCTGCACTATCGTTTTCGCTCCTGCCGCGACGACCTTGTAGTCCTGCGTACGTAACGTCGGCTCCCATGCAAACCCGCGAGTGGTCCGCGTATGGTTACGCTAGTGTCCGAGTTGCGCCCTGATTCATCCGTCGTCGCAGAGGTTCGGCCGTCGCCGAACCACGGCGAACGCAAAGGCAGCGGCGCGCCCGACATGATCGTGCTGCACTACACCGGGCATGGCGACAGCCAAGCCGCGGTCAGGCAGCTCTGCAATCCGAGCAGCGAAGTCTCCTCACACTACGTCGTGCTGCAGGACGGCTACATCATTCAGATGGTCGCGGAAGCGCGACGCGCCTGGCATGCCGGCGCAGTCGTTCTGGGCCGGAGAGAGCGACATCAATTCGTGCTCGATCGGCATCGAGATCGCCAATCCCGGACATGACCACGGCTATCCGGATTTTCCGAAACGGCAGATCGCGGCAGTGACCGCGCTCTGCCGCAGCATCTTCACGCGCCACCGGATCCCCGCCGAGCGCGTGCTCGCCCATTCCGACGTCGCGCCTGCGCGCAAGCAGGACCCCGGGCGAAAAATTTCCATGGAGGGTGCTGGCCGACTCCGGCATCGGGCTGTGGATCAAGCCTGCGCCATTGGAGCTGGCGGGCCCGTCTTCGTGCTCGGCGAAACCCATCCGGCCGTCCAGGAGACGCAGCTGCTGCTGGCGAGATACGGCTACGGGGTTCCCGACCGGCTATCTCGACAGCACGACGCGCGACGCTGTCGCCGCCTTCCAGCGGCATTTCCGTCCGCACGCGTCGACGGCTTCATCGACGCCTCGACCATCGCGACGCTTAAGACGCTGCTGGCTGCGCGCGACGCCCGCCTCGATCCAGCCAAGCCGGCTCGAGCCTGAGATTGACCTTATGGACGAGCCAGCCAGGACTTGACGCGAGCGCCGCATGTCCCATCCCTTATGCGTCAGTCGGCCGGACGGCCGCTCGTGCCGATGCCGAAAGGTGGGCGCGGGAGGAAAGTCCGGGCTCCATGGACATGCGGTGCCGGATAACGTCCGGCGGGCGCGAGCCTAGGGAAAGTGCCACAGAGAACAGACCGCCGCGGCTGCTCGCGTATGAGCGGCGGCGGCAAGGGTGAAACGGTGCGGTAAGAGCGCACCGCGCCTGCGGCAACGCCGGCGGCACGGCAAACCCCACCGGGAGCAAGACCGAATAGGGACGGCGCGGGGCTCGTCCCCGCGCAAGCGGAGCAGCCCGGGATCCATGTCCGGATCCGGCCGTCCGGGTAGGTTGCTGAAGGCGCCGGGCAACCGGCGTCGCAGAGGAATGGCCGTCACGCGGGGGTGTGCGCCCTCGCCGTACAAAACCCGGCTTACAGGCCGGCTGATATGTTGAGGGGGCTCGGCGGACATCCGCCGGGCCCCCGCCATTCCGGGCCTGCGGGCTCACATGTTCTTCTTGTAGGCGTCGACGACGGCCTGCCCGTCGGCGCCGGCCTTCAGGAGCCACTCGCCGGTGAGCCGCTCACCGATCTGTTGCAGCCCGCCTTCAGCGCTGCTCGGCGGCAGCACCTTCAAGCCTTGGCGGCAAGCTGCTCCGTGTACCACTTGGTCTTGTCTTGCGACCGCCACCAGCCGCGCGCCTCGGCGGCGGCGCGCCTTCAGCAGCGCCGTCTGCGTCGGCTTGTCGAGCTGATCGAACGCCGCCTTGTTCACGAAGGTGACGTTCTTCGGAATCCAGGCCTGCGTGTCGTAGAAATAGCTCATGGTCTCCCAGGCTTTGGTGTCGTAGCCGGTCGCGCTCGAGGTCATGAAGGCGTTGATCAGCCCGGTGGCGAGCGCCTGCGGCAGATCGGCCGCCTGGATCGTCACCGGAAAAGCACCGACGATCTGGGCGATGCGCTGGGTGCCGGCGTTGTATACGCGCCAGGACAGCCCCTTCATGTCGTCGATCTGCTGATCTCCTTCTTGGCGTAGATGCCCTGCGGCGGCCACGGCACGGCGAACAGCACCATCAACCCTTGCGCCGCGAACCTTCGCTCGATCGCAGGCTTCGACGCCTCCCACAGTCTGCGGGCCTCCGCGTAGCTCGCGGCAAAGAAAGGCACCACGTCGACGCCGAACAGCGGGTCCTCCTGGTCGTGCAGCGAGATCAGGACCTCGCCGATCTGCGCCTGGCCGATCCGCACCGCGCTCTTGATCGCGGTCGCCGGGAACAATGAGGCGTTGGGATAAACCGTGATCGCGAGCTTGCCGCCGGTCAGGTCGGCGATGTCCTTGGCGAACGCGGCGAGGTTCTCGGTGTGAAAATTATCGGCGGGATAAGCGGAAGGAAGATGCCATTTGACCTGCGCCCAGGCGGATGAAGCCGCCAGCACAACCGCCGCAGCGGCTGCGAACGCAGTCGATCGCAAGATTATCATGGCACGAGCCCCGGGGTGCGGAGCCGTGCAATTCCCTCGGCCGCTTCCCCCTGATCACCCTACCAGGGATTGCAGCGACGTGTCGATGGCGATCATGACGGCTAGATGCCCACGACACGTTTTTATGTATTATTTGCATTCATCTATTGACTACTATTTGAGTTGGTGGCATAGTGCGTCTGTTGCAGCCGTCGCACCACCCTGCCCCGTCGGGGTAACAACAGAACGGGCGAGAGCCAATGCCCCGAACCCAAGTGCGAAGAGACGCCGTGAAAAGCGTGAGCAAAATCGAAGCCAACCGCCGCAACGCGCGCGCCAGCACCGGGCCGAGGACCGCCGCGGGCAAGGCGCGGGCGGCGCAGAATGCGCGCCGCCACGGCCTGAACCTGCCGGCGCGCTATGATCCCTCCCGCTCGGGCGAGATCGTCACCCTGGCGCGCGCGATTGCCGGTACCGATGCCGGGGCGGAACGCTTCGAGCTGGCGTCCCGGATCGCCGCCGCGCAGATCGACGTCGAGCGGGCGCGGCAGGCGCGCCTCGACCTCTATCCGCAGGCGCTGCGCGAGCGCGACGCGATCGCCCGGCTCGCGGCCATCGACCGCTACGAGGGGCGCGCGCTGTCGCTGCGCAAGCGCGCCATGCGCGACTTCGACGATGCGTCCGATCGAGCCTGCCCCGGCACGCTGGCCGGCATTTCGGCGGAACGAAGCCACCGGACGAAGGTGCGCAGGATGGTGGGCAACGGCGGCCTCGGCGCCGCCAGCGTGTCCTTCAAGCTTTCCGCCAGCTCGATCTACCCGTGGGATGGCCCGGAGGCTGCACTGATCCGGTCGATGATAGCGGAATTGCTCCGTTCCACGCGACCTCTTCCTGGGCACTTTGACAAAACGAAGCCAACCGCAAAGGCCGCGCGCGTCACCGAATGCGCGGCGAAGATTGCCCGCGGACGGCCGGATGAGCAAGCGTTCGTTGGCCAATTTGGCCGAACGAAGCCATCAGGCGAGACTTCACTCGTGGGGCATCCTGGCGGAGCTAAGCCAACGGGCAAGACCCCAATCGTGGGGCATCTTGGCCCGACGAAGCCAACGAGCAAGACGCCGCTCGTCGGGCATATTGGCCGAACGAAGCCAACGGGGAAAACCTCGAGGGTTCCCGATTGCTCGCTCGAGGGTACTTGCGGCAGGCGCCGTGAGCGGCTTTCGCAGCAAGCAGCTATTAGACGCTTCGCCTGCGCTGCAAGCGACCCTATAAAGCAGGCCGCACAACGGAAGGGCAGCCGATGCGGGCGAAAGACACCTGGGACTTCTGGATCGATCGCGGCGGCACCTTCACCGACGTGATCGCCCGCCGACCCGACGGCACGCTGGTGGCCCATAAGCTCCTGTCGGAAAATCCGGAGGCGTATCGCGATGCCGCGGTGCAGGGCATCCGCGATCTTTTCGGCCTTGCGGACGGCGAGCCCATTCCTGCCGGCCGGGTCGGAGCGGCAAAAATGGGAACCACGGTCGCCACCAACGCGCTGCTCGAGCGCAAGGGGGAGCGCACGCTCCTGCTCATCACCAAGGGATTTCGCGACGCGCTCAAGATCGGCTACCAGGCGCGGCCGAAGATCTTCGCCCGCCACATCATCAAGCCGGAGATGCTCTACGAGCGCGTGGTCGAAGTCGATGAACGCGTGCATGCCGACGGCACCGTGGAGCGCCAGCTCGATCTTCCGGCGGTGCGAGCCGAGCTTTTGTCCGCGCTCGCCGCCGGCATCAAGGCGGTTGCCATCGTTTTCATGCACGCATACCGCCATTGCGAGCATGAGCAGCGCGTCGCCGCGCTCGCCCGCGAGCTCGGATTTCCGCAGGTATCGGTAAGCCATGAGGTCTCGCCGGCTGATCAAGCTCGTGGGGCGCGGGGACACCACCGTGGTCGATGCCTATCTCTCGCCGATCCTGAAGCGCTATGTGGCGCGGGTGGCGCAGGAGATGGGGGCATCACAATCCAGCGCCACTGGGAGTTACCGCCGGCGACCGGCCGCAAGCGGAGCCCGGCGTCAGCAGACGGCAACGCCGTCGATCAAATCGATACCGCGCGCCTGATGTTCATGATGTCATCGGGAGGGCTCACCGCGGCCGAGCTGTTCCAGGGCAAGGACGCAATCCTCTCCGGGCCGGCGGCGGGCGTGGTCGGGATGGCGGAAACCGGACGCGAGGCCGGATTCTCGCGCCTGATCGGGTTCGACATGGGCGGCACCTCGACCGATGTCTCGCACTATGATGGCGAGTTCGAGCGCGCTTTCGAGACCGAGGTCGCCGGCGTGCGCATGCGCGCCCCGATGATGCTGATCCATACCGTGGCTGCCGGCGGCGGCTCGGTGCTGCATTTCGACGGCGCGCGCTTTCGCGTTGGTCCCGACAGCGCGGGCGCCAACCCGGGACCGAAATGCTATCGCCGGGGCGGACCGCTCGCGGTCACCGACGCCAACGTGATGGTCGGCAAGCTCATTGCCGATTTCTTCCCGAAGATCTTCGGGCCCGAGCAGAATCTGCCCATCGATGCCGGCGCCGTGCATGTCGCCTTCTCCGAGCTTGCCCGGGAGATCGGCTGACGGCCGCTCCGCCGAGGACGTCGCCGACGGCTTCATCAAGATCGCGGTGGAGAACATGGCGAACGCGATCAAGAAAATCTCGGTGCAACGCGGGTACGACGTGACGCGCTATGCGCTCAACTGCTTCGGCGGCGCCGGCGGCCAGCACGCCTGTCTGGTTGCCGACGCGCTGGGCATGACCAAGGTGCTGATCCATCCGTTCTCGTCGCTGCTGTCGGCTTACGGCATGGGCCTTGCCGATATCCGCGCGACGCGCCAGCAAGCGATCGAGGAGAGCTTGGGAGAAGATGCGCTCACCTCGCTCACGGCCACCGGCGGACGCCTCGCCGACGAGGCCAGAGACGAAGTGGCCGGCCAAGGTGTCGCCACGCGCGACATCATCGTGCACGTGCGCGCGCATATTCGCTATGCCGGGACCGACACCGCGCTGGTGGTGCCGGCGTTCACGGTCGGCTCGACAAGCGAGAGCGGCGGCCTCGCTTTGGGGGCATCTTCCGCCCGTGCAAACGCGGAGAAGGAAACGATCGCTGCGGGCAGCGAGCTTCCGCACCACACGTCGCACCCGAGCGCCTCGTTGGCGCAAATGAAATCCGCGTTCGAGGCCGCGCACAAGTCACGCTTCGGATTCGTCGACGAGACCAAGGAACTGGTGATCGAGGCGGTTTCGGTCGAGGCGATCGGCGGCGGTGCAAAATTCACCGAGCCGGTATTGCCGACCACCGGCGCCGCGCTCGCCGACCCGACCCGACACGCCCGTTTCTATTCCGGCGGCAAATGGCACGAGGCGGCAGTCTACATCCGCGAGCAGCTTTCCCCCGGCCACGAAGTGCCGGGGCCCGCGATCGTCATCGAGCCGCATCAGACCGTCGTGGTCGAGGACGGCTGGCAGGCCGAGATCACCGTCAAGAACCACCTCCTGCTCGAGCGCATCGTCTTGCTCGAAGCGGCAAAGCGCGATCGGCACCGAGGCCGATCCGGTGATGCTCGAAGTCTTCAACAACCTGTTCATGTCGATCGCCGAGCAGATGGGGGTCTCGCTGCAGAACACCGCGTATTCGGTCAACATCAAGGAGCGGCTCGACTTCTCCTGCGCAGTGTTCGCCGCCGACAGCACGCTGGTTGCCAATGCCCCGCACATGCCGGTTCATCTCGGCTCCATGGATCGCGCGGTCGAGACCGTCATCCGCGAGAACAGGGGCCGGATCGCCGCCGGCGACGTCTATGTGATCAATGCACCTTACAATGGCGGCACGCACCTCCCCGACATAACCGTATGCACGCCGGTGTTCGACGAAGACGGGCGTGAGATCCTGTTCTGGGTGGCGAGCCGCGGCCATCACGCCGACGTCGGCGGCATCTCACCAGGCTCGATGTCCCCCAATGCGCGCACGATCGAGGAGGAGGGCGTCTATATCGACAACTTCAAGCTCGTGGACCGCGGCCGCTTTCGCGAGCAGGCGCTCCACCAGTTGCTCTCGGGCGGCAAGCATCCCGCGCGCAATCCGCTGCAGAACGTCAACGACATCAAGGCGCAGGTCGCGGCAAACGAGAAGGGAGTGCAGGAGCTGCGCAAGATGCTCGAGCAGTTCACGCTGCCGGTCGTCGAGGCCTACATGCAGCACGTTCAGGACAATGCCGCCGAGAGCGTGCGGCGCGTCATCGATCGCATTCACGATGCCTCGTTCGAGTACGAGATGGACCAGGGCACCTGGATCAGGGTGAAGATCACCGTCGACAAGGCGAAGCGGGAGGCGACCGTCGACTTCACCGGCACCTCGCCGCAGCAGGACACCAATTTCAATGCGCCCGAGCCGGTGACGCGCGCGGCGGTGCTCTATGTCTTCCGCGTCATGGTCGACGACGACATCCCGATGAACGCCGGCTGCCTGCGCCCGATCAACATCATCATCCCGAAAAGGTCGATGCTGTCGCCGGAATATCCCGCCGCCGTGGTCGCCGGCAACGTGGAGACGTCGCAGGCGGTGACGGATTGCCTGTTCGGCGCGCTCGGCGCCATGGCGGCGGCGCAGGGCACCATGAACAACCTGAATTTCGGCAACGCCAAGTACCAGTACTACGAGACGATCTGCTCCGGCTCGCCGGCCGGGCCCGGGTTTCCCGGCACCGATGCCGTCCACACCCATATGACCAACACGCGGCTGACCGATCCGGAGGTGCTCGAATTCCGGTTTCCGGTGGTGCTGGAGGATTTCCACATCCGCAAGGGCTCCGGCGGGCGCGGCAAATGGAGCGCCGGCGACGGGGTTCGGCGCACCATCCGCTTTCTGGAGAAGATGGACTGCACGATCTTGTCGGGCCACCGCCGCGTCCGCCCATTCGGCATGGCCGGCGGCGAAGCCGGTCAGATCGGCGAAAACTGGGTGAGGCGCAACGACGGACGCATGGAACGGCTCGCGGGCGCCGATGCCACCGTGATCGAAGCGGGCGAAGCGGTGATCATCCAGACGCCGACCGCAGGTGGCTATGGCAAGCCGGAGTGACCCGCGGTCAAGCTCGGGATCATCGGCATGACCTCCGCCCAGACGGCAGCCAATCTCCTGTCCGCTGTTCCTGCGCTCGAGCGAATGGGATTGGAGCAGCTGGAAGCGCTGGCCAAGGGAGCCGAGCAGCTCGCGGTCCCCCGCGGCGGGATCCTGGTACGGCAGGGAGACCCGTCGGATTCCTTCTACTTCGTGCTTTCGGGCCGGTTTACCGTCCACACGAAGGGCACAGTCGAACCGGTCGCCGAGATCGCCCAGGGCCAGCCGATCGGAGAGATTGGATTCTTCGCCGGGCTCGCCCGCACCGCAACGGTGGTGGCGTTACGCGATTCGAGCGTTCTCGCGTTCACGCGTGAGCATTTCCAGCGCATCAGCGATTCCTCGCCGGGCATTCGCGATGCCCTCATCCATTCACTGGCACGCCGGCTCGCCGACAGCGTCGCTCACGTCGCGAAGGATTTCGACGATCGTGCGCACGCTGGCGATCATTCCAGCGGGTGACGGCCGCTCCACCCCGGCATTCACCGATTCGCTGCGCAAGGTGTTCGGTTCCGTCAGCCGCTCGCTGGTGCTTACGGGAAGCGAGATTACGCAGCGATTTCCGCGAGGCCATCCCGATGACCCCGCCATCTTCGAGCTGGTTGAACGCGCTCGAGGTCGATTTCGATTTCGTCATCTACGTCGCCGACCAGTCACTCACCGAGTGGACCAAAAAGTGTATCCGCCAAGCCGATGCCGTCCTGCTCGTCGCCACCGCCGGGGCTGCCACAGAGCTCAATCCTTCCGAGCAGCTTGCCTTTTCCGTCCATCCGCATTCGGCCCGTCGTCTGGTCGTCGTTCACCCTGCACGCGTGGACGTAACGTCGGGCACGAGCTCCTGGCTCCGGCAACGCGACGTGTTCATGCACCATCACGTCACATTGCAGGACGCTGCCGACGTTGCGCGACTGTTTCGGTTTCTGTCGGGTCGGGCAGTTGGTTTCATTGCCGGAGGCGGAGGAGCGCTCGGAAGTGCCCACCTCGGCGCCTACAAAGCATTCTGTGAAGCGGGCGCGGAGTTCGACATCCTGGGCGGGACCAGCGTGGGAGCGGCAATGACGGCTGCGCTCGCCTATGGCGTGGGGCCCGAACGGGTGGACGAGGGAACGCACAATATCTTCGTGAAGAGCAGGGCATTCCGCCGTCCTACGCTGCCCCGCTACGGGCTCCTCGACCATAAGGTGTTCGATCGGGCGCTCCAGGCCGAATACCGCGACGTTCACCTGGAAGACCTGTGGCGGCCGTACTTCGCAGTATCCAGCAATCTCAGCGACAACAGCGTCAAGGTCCATCGCCGCGGACTTGTCTGGCAAGCGGTGCGTGCCTCGGGCTCGGTGCCTGGCCTGCTGCCGCCATTCTTCACGCGCGAAGGCGAGATGCTGGTCGATGGCGGCCTCATGGACAACATTCCCCTGGTGCCGATGAAGCGGTTGAAAACAGGACCCAACGTCGTCGTGGCTCTCAGCGTCGACGCCCCGACGACATACAGCGTCGACTACGATTCCATTCCAGGCCCACTCCAGCTGATGGCATCGGCGCTCAATCCATTTTCTCGTAGACGGCTGCCGAAGGTGCCCAGCATCCTGCAGGTGTTGGTGCTCAGCATGCTCGCACACCGGCGTCCCGACCTGCCGCTGAGCGAGACAGATATTCTGATCAGGCCGGAGCTTCCCGACGACCTTCGCTTCACGAGCTGGGAACGCCATAACGAGGTGTTCCTGCATGCCTATCGAGGGGTCGCCTCGTGGATCCAGGCACGGGTTGCGCAAAGGGATCCAGCGGTGCTGGCGGTCATCGGCGGCGGCGCCGGGTAGCTCCGCGCACAAAAAATGGCCGGGACAAGCCCGGCCATCTCGTTGCGCGTCTTTCGTTGCGGCGATGGACCGCTCAGGTCTGCTGGATCGCCGATACCAGCCAATTCCCGCCGCGCGCCCGCATGAAGGTCCAAACCTCCGTGGCCTCCTCGGGGCCGCCTTGCACGACGCGGCCGCTGTCGCGCTCCACCGTCTGATCGTTGAGCGAATAGCGCATGGCCACGGTTGCGTAGTCGGTGTCGCCCTCGCGCCAGGCTTCGGCGAGGTCACCCTGCAGCAGCTTCACGTCGGAGATCCGGTTGATCACGCCGGTGCTGGCATTCGCTGCCATCTCCTCCGAGAAGTATGAAACCATCTCGGGTGTGGAGCGCGCCCGCAAGCGCCCGAGGTCCTCGCCGCCATAGGCGGTCTGCACCTCGTCGAGGATGCGCTCGAACGCATTGAAGTCGTCGGGAGTGAGCCCGACCTCATCGGTGCCGGATGCTCGCCCGGCCGGCGCAGCACCGCTGCCGCCGCCGAACCCGAATTGCGCGGCCGCGGCTGCCGGGATTGTAGTCGCGCAACGACGGCCCACTTGCGACGGCCGGCTGGCTCCTGCGCTGCCACCAGGTCCACAGCAGATAACCCACGATCACGACGATGCCGATTTGCAGCATGAGGCCGAGCATCGAGGCCATGCCGCCCAGACCACCGGTGAGGCCATGACCGAACAGCATGCCGAGCAGGCCGGCACCCAGGAACCCGGCGAAAAGTCCGCCCATGAAGCCCGGCCGGTTCATCAAGCCGCCGACCGGAGACGTCGGCGTCGCCGGACGCTGGGCAACGGCGCTTCCGGGCTGGCCCGGCTGTGTCATGCTGCGCTCCATCGGCCGTGCCGTCGGCGAAGTCGCCGTCGAGGGCGGCGTCGAGTAGGTCTGCGACCCGCGACTTCCAAAGCTGCCGCCGCGGCCGGCACGAGCATCGGCAGCGGTCAACGCCAACGACATGGTCGCCACGATCGCGCACAGCGCGAGCAGCGGACGAAAGCCAGATCGAAGCATGCGATTTCCTCCCAAGGGAGCCAGTTGGATCATCGGGATATATGGTTGGTCCGAACCGGCATTTTAAGAGGTGTCGCCCGCGTCCGCAACGGCAGCCGCGGCGCTGACCGCCTATCCAGGCGCCGGCTCTTGCCAGCGCCGGCGCTCCCACTTCCGGCCCCCGCCCACAGCGCGCCCGGCGTGGATTGCCGTGATGCATCAATTACCTGAACGAAGGTGGTCGGCGCTCAGTCGTCATCCTCGCCGTCGTCACCCGGCTCGGCCACGGGCAAAGCCCGCTCGCGCCGCTCACCTTGGGCGTGCGGCCGCTTCGGCGGCGCCCACCGGCCGGCGAGCGCTCCGGTGGCGAAGGGCTCGCCTCCCCGCCTGGCGTACCTCGCTCCCGCGCGCGCCGCGATCTCCTCGCCCGCAACGGGGCCGGGGTTGCAGGCGCGATCACCGCTGCGCCGTCGCATCAAGTCGATATGAATGTGATCGTAGTGGAACACGTTCGAGCCCGGCGCCAGGACGGTATTGAACTGGTCGCAAGCCGCTCCCTGAATGTCGCGCAGAAAGCCCTGCTCCTCGGGAAGGCCATTCCAACCGTTTTTCACAGTGACGATGCGGCCGTCGGCGAGCGTGAAAGATGCGATGTCGAGGGCATTGCCGAAGGCGTGCTCGGAGATGCGCGCGCGCGGATTGCCGTTCATGCCCCGACAGGAGTAGGCCGAGATCTGCTTGATCTCGGCGACCGGCACGGCGAACCAGCGCATCGCCGCCGGCTGCACCGAGCCGGCGATCCAGCGTTCGAGCTCCGACACCATGGGGCAGGCGAGCGTCGCCGCCGGCTTCACTGCGACCGAGGCGACCGAGCCGGTCACTTGTGGATGCCGGATAGAACCAAGCGGCAGCTCGCGCAACGAAGCACGGGGGTGGCCGCCCGGCAGCGCGCGCACCTCGCCGGCATAGCCGAGCGGCATGCTCTCGCCCAGAGCAGAGACCCTCAGCGGATAATCGGCCCCGCACATGCCGGGACCGCGGATCGCCTTGACGCGAACAATGCCTGCGCCCTCCTTGACCGTGCCGGCATCGATGCATTGCACTTCGGCTTCGAGCCGCCACGGTTCGCGCTCGGCAAAAAAATTTCCGATGCCGCAACCCGCGAGCGCGAACACGCCGAGATGAACAAATCCGATGAGAACAAAGCGTCCCAACTCCATGACGTGCAGAATGCGTCGAAGTTGATTAACTATTCTTCAAGCACCGGCGGACGCTGGGCGGATGCGGTCGCGCCCTGGTCCACGCCTCGCAACATGGTTAAGAACGCCAAGAGACCGGCAAGCGAGCGATTCGTTCTGCGGTGCAGCTGGATGCATTTCCCGGGTGCCGGATACCACCAACTGACGATCACAACGATCAAGGCCGCTCAGGCAACGCTTTCGCGTCAATTAACCATATGAATCGGCACGGAATATTTCGCGAAGTTCAATGGCACAGCCTGATCGCCCCGGTATCGGCAAACCAGAATCCAAACAGCCGTAAGCATCGCTCGCCTGCGATCAAGACCCCTCAAAATATTCGATTAGCTTTGTAATATCATCGCGATGGTATTTCGGCGCAGTCCATTGCGCGGGCGCGCCAGCCTTCTTTCGCAGTGCAATACGTTTGTCGTTTTGGAACACACGCAAACTCTGTTAAGCTCCTGCCAACTTCAACTGTCGGGGAGCATATGACGTGGACCTTGCCTTGAGGCTCAATGTGCTGGTGGTATGCGCGGTCTTCGCGTTCGTCGGAGCCGTGCTGCTGGGTGCGTTCTGAGTTCGAGTATCCAAGGCGCCATAATCCGAGATCCCTGAGCATCCCACACAAATCGAACATCGGAGAGGGCGACCTCTCCGATGTTGCATTTGGGAAAACGCGCAAGGCAAACGAGGCTATTCTGCCGCCGCCCTCGGCGCCGCCAGGGGCTCGTAGTTGAGCACCGGAGCCAGCCACTTTTCCGCTTCGATGACGGTCCAGTCCTTGCGCACGGCATAATCCTCGACCTGATCGCGCTCGATCCTGCCGACACCAAAATAGTGGCTGTCGGGATGGCTGAAATAGAGCCCGCAGACCGCTGCACCCGGCCACATCGCAAAACTCTCTGTGAGCTTGACGCCGATCCGTTGCTCGCCATCGAGCAGCGCGAAGAGGGTTGCCTTCTCGCTGTGATCGGGCTGCGCGGGATAACCGGGCGCCGGGCGGATGCCGCGATATTTTTCGCCAATCAGGTCGGCGCTACTGAGCGCCTCGTCCGGAGCATAGCGCCAGAATTCGCGGCGCACGCGACGGTGCAGGCATTCCGCGAACGCTTCGGCGAGCCGGTCGGCGAGCGCCTTGATCATGATCGCGGAGTAGTCGTCGTGCGCCCCCTTGAAGCGCTCGGCGATCGCGTCCTCGCCGATGCCCGCGGTGACGATGAAGGCACCGATAAAATCGGCGATGCCGCTGTCACGCGGAGCGATGAAGTCGGCGAGCGCGACATTGGCGCGCCCTTCGCGGCGGCCGAGTTGCTGACGCAATGTGTGCAGCACCGCCGTCGACGCAGTGCGCGCGTCGTCGCCGTAGACCAGGATATCGTCGCCATCGGCATTGGCCGGCCAGAACCCGAGCACGGCGCTGGCACGCAACCAGCTCTCGGACACGATACGATCGAGCATCGCCTGCGCATCCTCGAGCAGGCTGCGCGCCGCCGCTCCGTATTTGGCGTCGTCGAGGATCGCGGGAAATTTTCCGGACAGCTCCCAGGTGGCGAAGAATGGCGACCAGTCGATGTAGTCACGAAGCTCGGCAAGCGGATAATTTTCGAGCACACGGGCTCCGAGAAAGCTCGGCCGCGGCGGACGGTAATTTTCCGACCAGTCCAGCTCGAGTGCATTTGCCCGCGCAGCAGCAAGCGGCAGCCGCTGCTTGGTGGCATCGCCGCGGGCATGCGCCGCGGCGATGCGCGCATACTCCTCGCGGATGCCGGCAACGTAGCCGGAGCGCGCTTGCGCCGACATCAGGTTGGCGGCGACGCCGACGGCGCGGCTCGCGTCCGTGACATAGACCGCCTGCCCGCGCCGGTAGTGCGGGTGGATCTTCACCGCCGTATGCACGCGGCTCGTGGTGGCGCCGCCGATCAGGAGCGGCAGTTCGAGGCCGTGGCGTTCCATCTCGGCCGCGACGTGGCACATTTCGTCGAGCGAGGGGGTGATGAGGCCGGACAAGCCGATGATGTCGGCCTGCTCCCGCTGCGCCGTCTCCAGGATCTTCGCCGCCGGCACCATGACGCCGAGGTCGATGATCTCGTAATTGTTGCACTGGAGCACGACGCCGACGATGTTCTTGCCGATGTCGTGCACGTCGCCCTTGACCGTCGCCATGACGATCTTGCCGTTCGAGCTCCTCGTCTCGATTCCCTTGTCCTTCTTCTCCTGCTCCATGAACGGCATCAGGTAGGCGACCGCCTGCTTCATCACGCGCGCCGATTTCACCACCTGCGGCAGGAACATCTTCCCCGAGCCGAACTGATCCCCGACCACGTTCATCCCGTCCATGAGTGGCCCTTCGATCACGTGCAGCGGTCGTTCGGCGCTGCGTCGCGCCTGCTCGACATCATGCTCGATGAAATCGGTGATGCCGTGCACCAGCGCGTGCGAGAGCCGCTCGTCGACCGGCCGTTCGCGCCAGCCGAGGTCGGCCTCCCTTCTCTCCTTGCCCTGCCCGCGGTAGCGTTGCGCCAGCGCGAGCAGCCGCTCGGCGGCGTCCGGGCGTCGGTTGAGCACCACGTCCTCGCAGGCTTCGCGCAACTCGGCGTCGAGGTCGTCGTAGACCGCCAGCTGGCCGGCATTGACGATGCCCATGTCCATGCCGGCCTTGATGGCGTGATAGAGAAAGACCGAATGCATGGCTTCGCGCACCGGCTCGTTGCCGCGAAACGAGAACGAGAGATTGGAGACGCCGCCGGAGATGTGCACGTGCGCAAGATTGGCCCGGATCCAGCGCGCCGCCTCGATGAAGTCGACCCCGTAGCCGTTGTGCTCCTCCATCCCGGTCGCCACCGCGAAGATGTTGGGATCGAAAATGATGTCCTCGGGCGGGAACCCGGCCTTGCCGACCAGGAGATCGTAGGCGCGCCTGGTTATCGCGCACTTGCGCTCGAGCGTGTCGGCCTGGCCCTGCTCGTCGAAAGCCATCACCACGACGGCGGCGCCATAGCTGCGCACGGTCCTGGCATGCGCGATGAAAGCCGCCTCGCCTTCCTTGAGCGAGATCGAGTTCACCACCGGCTTGCCCTGCAGGCACTTGAGGCCTGCTTCGATCACGGAGAATTTCGAAGAATCCACCATCACCGGCACGCGCGCGATGTCGGGCTCGGCAGCGACCAGGTTCAGAAAGGTGCTCATCGCCTGCTCGGAGTCGAGCAGCCCCTCGTCCATGTTCACGTCGATGATTTGCGCGCCGTTCTCGACCTGGTCGCGGGCGATGGCGAGAGCTCCCGCATAGTCGCCCGCGGTGATCAGATTGCGGAACTTGGCGGAGCCGGTCACATTGGTGCGCTCGCCCACATTGACGAACGGAATCTCCGGCGTGAGCGCGAAGTCTTCTAATCCGGAAAGCCGCAACCGGCGCGGGATTTCAGGAACTTGCCGCGGCGGCTTGCCCTCGACCGCGCGAGCAATGGCGTGGATGTGCTCGGGCGTGGTGCCGCAGCAGCCGCCGACGATGTTCACCAGCCCGGCTTGCGCGAACTCGCCGAGCAGCGAGGCCATGTAGCTGCGGGCTCTCGTCGTAGTATCCGAGCTCGTTGGGCAGGCCGGCATTGGGATAGGCGCAGACGAAGGTGTCGGCGATGCGGGCGATCTCGGCGATATGCGCACGCATCTCCTGCGCCCCGAGCGCGCAGTTGAGCCCGATCGAGAACGGCGATGCGTGACGCACCGAATTCCAGAACGCCGCGGGGGTCTGGCCGGAAAGCAGGCGTCCGGAACGGTCGGTGATGGTGCCGGAAATCATCACCGGCACGCAGGCGCCGTGCGCTTCGTTGACCTCGGCGATGGCAGCGATCGCCGCCTTCGCGTTGAGCGTATCGAAGATGGTCTCGATCAGCAGGAGGTCGGCACCGCCTTCCACCAGCCCTTTGGCCTGCTCGGCATAGGCACTGCGCAGTTCGTCGAAGGTGACCGCGCGCAGGCCGGGATTGGCGACATCGGGCGAGATCGAGGCGGTGCGATTGGTCGGCCCGAGCGCGCCGGCGACGAAGCGCGGCCGGCCGTCTTCGGCTTGCGCGACCTCGGCTGCGGCGCGCGCGAGCCTGGCGCCTTCCAGGTTCAACTCATAGGCGATGCCCGACATGCCATAGTCGGCCTGCGCGATGCGGGTCGAGGAGAACGTGTTGGTCGAGACGATATCGGCGCCGGCGCGAAAATAGGCGAGATGAATGTCGCGGATTTGCGCGGGCTGGCTGAGAATGAGCAGATCGTTGTTGCCGCGCACCTCGCGGTTCCAGGCGTCGAAACGGGCGCCGCGATAGCCCTCCTCGTCGAGCCCGAGCGCCTGGATCATGGTGCCCATGGCCCCGTCGAGCACGAGGATGCGCTCACTGGCGGCGCGGCGCAGCGTTGGCGTCGAGGCGGATCGGAGCAACGAGATTTCCGTCATCCGACACCCCTCACTGCAACCCGCCCCTCATCGGACGACGAGAGTCCCCGCGATCGTCGAGAGTGGGCTCGCCACTCGCGCGGCTCGGCCGCAGCCCCAGCAAGTGGCAGATCGCGTAGACCAGGTCGGCGCGGTTCATGGTGTAGAAATGGAAGTCGGTCACTCCGCGGTCGACGAGATCGAGCACCTGCTCGGCGGCAACTGCGGCGGCAATGAGCTTGCGGGTGGCGGCATCCTCATCGAGACCCTCGAAACGCCGCGCCAGCCAATCCGGGACGCAAGCGCCGCAGCGGGCGGCGAAGCTCCTGGTCTGCTTGAAGTTCTGCACCGGCAGTATGCCCGGCACGATGGGAACGCCGATCCCGCGTGCACGCACGCGGTCGAGGTAGCGGAAATAAAGGTCGTTCTCGAAAAAAAACTGGGTGATCGCGCGCGCGGCACCGGCATCGACCTTGGCGGCCAGCATGTCGATATCCGCTTGCACCGTCGGGCTGTCCGGATGCTTTTCCGGATAGGCCGATACCGACACTTCGACGTCGGCGAGGCGCTTGATGCCGGCGACCAGGTCGGCGCCATTGCGGTAGCCCCCGGGATGCGGCGCATAGCGCTCGCCGATGCCGCTGACGGGATCCCCGCGCAGCGCCACGATGTGGTGCACGCCGGAGGCGCAATAATTGCGGATCACCCCGTCGATCTCCTCGCAGCTCGCGGCGACGCAGGTCAGATGCGCCGCCGGTGCGAGCGCGGTCTCCGCCAGGATACGCTTGATGGTCGAATGGGTGCGCTCGCGGGTCGACCCCCCCGCCCCATACGTGACCGAGACGAAATTCGGAGCAAGCGGCGCCAGCCTGGTGATCGATTCCCACAAAGTCCTTTCCATCTCCTCGGTCTTCGGCGGGAAGAACTCGAACGAGACGCGGATGCGGCGGCCATCGCCTGCAGACTGGCCGGGGTGGACGAAACGGCTGGCGCGCGGCTCGCTGCTCATCAGGCTACCTCTCGCGCGGAAGGCGGGGCGGCGAGCAGGACGCGAGGATCGCGGCTGAGCCAGAGCGCGACCGCGATCCTGTCGTCGGAAGCCGGCTCGGGAGCCAGGCTTCTCTGCAGCAGGACCTCGAGCCCGGCAGCCCTCATCCACTGCATCACCGTCTCGGGCGCGAAGCCGAGGCGGCGGTGGGCGTGCTCGTCGCGCAAAAACTCGAGATCATGCGGAGCAAAATCGACCACCAGCAAACGCCCAGCGGGCCGCAGCACCCGCGCCGCCTCGGCGATCGCGCGCCCGCCGTCGTCGAGAAAGTGCAGCACCTGATGAATGATGACGACGTCGAAGCAGTCCCTCGGCAGCGCCAGGTCGTAGATGTCCCCCTGACGCACACTGCAATGCTTGAGCCCGACACGATCGAGCCGTGCGCGCGCCAGCGCCAGCATATCGAGCGACAGATCGAGACCGAGGCCGCGCTCGATCTGCGGCCCGAACAGCTCGAGCATGCGGCCGGTGCCGGTGCCGAGATCGAGCAGTGAGCGCATCGGCGCCGCCGCCAGCGCCGCGGAGATCGCATCCTCGACCGCCGCGTCGGCGACATGCAGCTCGCGGATGCGGTCCCATTGAGCGGCATGGCGACGAAAGTAAGCTTGGGCTGCGATGGCACGTTGCGCCCGCACGGCGGCGAGCCGTTCCCGATCACGGGTGAGCGTTGCATCCTGCGGATCGAGGCGGGCAATGAGCTCGCGCGCCAACTCGGCCGGCCCGCCCCGCTCCCCGAGGCGGAAGAATGCCCACGATCCTTCACGGAAGCGTTCGACCAACCCGGCTTCGGCCAAGAGCCGCAAGTGGCGGGAAATACGTGGCTGCGACTGGCGCAGAATTTCAGTGAGATCCGATACGGTAAGCTCGGCCTCCCCCAGCAAAGCGAGAATCCGCAATCGCGAGGCTTCGCCGGCCGCCTTCAGCGCGCCGTTCAGCGCCTCGAATTGGAGGTGGGCAGCGTTGGGCATGAGGTGGGCGCCGTTCCCAGTTTCGTCCAGACTTGCCGCTTTCCAGCAATGATATAAAGATATCTTTATACCGTTAAGACGCTACTGATCAAGGGCGTGGGAAGGACGGAACCCCCAACTCAATCCCTTCTCCTGCAAGCGGACCCGCAAGCGGGGTGGGGGTAACGGACGTGATCGCGTACCA
This sequence comes from uncultured Alphaproteobacteria bacterium, assembly GCA_963831225.1. GTDB lineage: Bacteria > Pseudomonadota > Alphaproteobacteria > Rhizobiales > Xanthobacteraceae > VAZQ01. The sequence goes on along the minus strand of CAWHPT010000059.1, from coordinate 32,621 downwards.
TCAGGAGCAGTGATCCGCGAACGCCGAGCGGTTCGCGTAAAGAATATGCGCCCGCCCGAACAGATATGGAGACTGTTGCGATGCCTTCTGCGCGGCGACTGCCCTGGCCCGACGCTCGATCGGAGCAATCTTGATGCAAGACCCGGCCGGCATTCGCCCGGGCGAAATCACGGTCGAATTGCCCGATGCGTTCGACGCGTCGCTTTATTTCATTGGCCGCATCCGCACGCCTTGGACCCGGCGCGAGGATTGCCCGAAGAACGCGCGTGAATCCGACGCCGTCTGCACCATCGAGATCGACGCGCGCTGGGCGCCGGCGCTGGAGGGGGTGCAGACCTGCAGCCATCTGGTCGTGCTCTACTGGATGGACAAATCGCGGCGCGACCTGGTGCGTGCAGGTCCCGCCGGCATTACGGCATCGGGCGCGGCACCTTTGCGCTGCGCTCGCCGGCACGGCCCAATCCGATCGCGATGAGCGTCGTCCGGCTCATAGGCGTCGATGGCACCAAGCTCTCGGTCGTCGGCCTCGACTGCCTCGACGATACTCCGCTGCTCGACCTCAAGCCCTATTTCGCCTCGACCGATGCCGCCGGCGAAGCCGTCGTCGGCTGGCATGCCGCGCGGAAGTAATGTTGGCAATCCGGCGGACTTGCGTGCTGGCCATTCCCGCGCAGCATGTGAAAAAATTCACAATAACAGCCATTTGCCCGAACAAGATCGCCTTGCGCCCGGGCATCGATGGCTTATTTTCCTCGTCGATTTGAACCACGACGCCCCTTCCGCCGACCAATGATCAACCAGGGGGTGCGTCATGAACAGTTATTTCCGATTGAAGACCGTCGCTGCCGCCGCGCTTGTGGCCGCGAGCGCCGTTTCCACTGCTGCATCAGCCAATCCGTTCGAGGCGCTGTTCGGGCCGCATCGGCCGCAGGTGCAGACGCCGGCCTATGCCAATCCCTACGAAGACGGCAGCGACGTGCGGTCGGATCTGCGCCGCCAGGTCGTGAGCTATCGCGGCAGCGAGGCGCCCGGCACGATCGTGATCGATACGCCCAACACCTATCTCTACTTCGTGCTCGGCGGCGGCAAGGCGGTTCGCTACGGCATCGGCGTCGGCCGCGAAGGCTTCACCTGGTCGGGCGTGAAGACGGTCGAGCGCAAGGCCGAGTGGCCGGACTGGACGCCGCCTCCGGAGATGATCGCGCGCCAGCCCTATCTGCCGCGCTTCGTCGCCGGCGGCCCGACCAATCCGCTCGGCGCGCGCGCCATGTATCTCAGCGGCTCGATCTACCGCATCCACGGCACCAACGCGCCCTCCACCATCGGCGGTCGCGTGTCCTCGGGCTGCATCCGCATGGTCAACGAAGACGTGGTCGATCTCTACAATCGCGTCCAGGTCGGCGCCAAGGTGGTCGTGCTGCCGATGAGCGGCGGCCGGCATGCGGGCAGGACCGGCAACGTATACTGAGTGGCGCGCACTCGCTGCCGAATGCTTCTCCGAGAAAGGCGCCGGCTTCGCGATTGCGGAGCCGGCGTTTTGCTGACGCCTCGCGCGATGTGAGAAGCTGCTACGCAAGCGCGACAACTCGGTTGCATCGTTGACACCTCCGCCGGCGGGCCTACATTACAGGCTGTTCCGAGGGGAGCTCCGGTCAAGGGAGCTGAGAGTTCGCCGACCCCGTGTGGTGCCGCGGAAACCCTTTGAACCTGATCCGGGTCATGCCGGCGAAGGGACAGGACAGTTTTTCCCATGCCAACCTCGGTCTTCCTCGCGAAGCTCATCGGGCCGGTCTTCCTCGCCGTCGGGATCGGCCTGATGGTGAACGCGGCCGTGTATCGCAAGCTCGCCGAAGAATTCCTGCGCAGCCATGCGCTGATCTATCTCTCCGGCCTCTTGACCATGACCGCCGGCTTGGCGGTCGTGCTCGCGCACAATGTGTGGGCAGCGGATTGGCGGATCATCATCACGCTGCTCGGCTGGCTCGCGGCGATCGGCGGCGCGCTGCGCATCGTGGTGCCGCAGCAATCGGAGAGAATGGGCCGCTGGTTCATGGCGCGCCCGGCGCGCCTGACCGTGGCCGCGGCCATGTGGCTCGCCATCGGGGCCCTGCTCTGCTTCTTCGGCTATTTCCGCTGATATCCTCCAACCGGGAGCGAAAACATGAACATCCATGACCCCAACCTGGCAACGCCAAAAGTCACCACCGGCACGTTGCCCTCGTCGCGCAAGGTCTATTCAAGGCCCGATGCCGACCCCGATCTGCGCGTCCCGGTGCGCGAGATCGTGCTCTCCGAAGCAGCCGGCGAGCCGCCGGTGCCGGTCTACGACACCACCGGGCCCTATACCGATCCCGACGCGACCATCGACGTCGAGCAGGGGCTTTCCCGCGCCCGCACCGCCTGGGTGCGCGAGCGCGGCGGCGTCGAGGAGTATCAGGGGCGGCCGATCCAGCCGGTCGATAACGGCAACGTCTCCGGCAAGCACCTCGCCCGCGCCTTTCCGACCGTTCACCGGCCGTTGCGCGCGGCTCCCACCCTTCCCTCCCCCGCAAGCGGGGGAGGGACGGGAGGGGGATCACCCAGCTCGAGTGGGCCCGCGCCGGCGTCATCACCAAGGAAATGGTTTATATCGCCGAGCGTGAAAATCTCGGCCGCAAGCAGCAACTGGAACGCGCGCAGGCAGCGCTCGCCGACGGCGAGAGCTTCGGCGCCAGCGTTCCGGCCTTCGTGACCCCGGAATTCGTGCGCTCGGAAGTCGCGCGCGGGCGGGCCATCATTCCCTCCAACATCAACCATGCCGAGCTGGAGCCGATGATCATCGGGAGGAACTTCCTCACCAAGATCAACGCCAATATCGGCAACTCCGCCGTGACCTCCTCGGTCGAGGAAGAAGTGGAGAAGATGGTGTGGGCGATCCGCTGGGGCGCCGACACCGTGATGGATCTCTCGACCGGCCGCAACATCCACAACACGCGCGAATGGATCATCCGCAACGCGCCGATCCCGATCGGCACGGTGCCGATCTACCAGGCGCTGGAGAAGGTCGACGGCGATCCCGTCAAGCTCGACTGGGAGTGCTACAAGGACACGCTGATCGAGCAATGCGAGCAGGGCGTCGACTATTTCACCATCCATGCCGGTGTGCGGCTCGGCTACATCCATCTCACCGCCAACCGCGTGACCGGCATCGTCTCGCGCGGCGGCTCTATCATGGCGAAGTGGTGCCTATCGCGGCACAAGGAGAGCTTTCTCTACGAGCGCTTCGACGAGATCTGCGACATCATGCGCAGATACGACGTGTCGTTTTCGCTCGGCGACGGGCTGCGCCCGGGCTCGATCGCGGACGCCAACGACCGCGCACAATTCGCGGAGCTCGAAACCCTCGGCGAGCTCACCAAGGTGGCCTGGGACAAGGGCTGCCAGGTGATGATCGAGGGTCCCGGTCACGTGCCGATGCACAAGATCAAGGTCAATGTGGAGAAGCAACTCAAGGAGTGCGGCGAGGCGCCGTTCTATACCCTGGGCCCGCTCACCACCGACATCGCACCCGGCTACGACCACATCACCTCGGCGATCGGTGCGGCCATGATCGGCTGGTTCGGCACCGCCATGCTCTGCTACGTGACGCCCAAGGAGCATCTCGGGTTGCCCGACCGCGACGACGTCAAGGAAGGCGTCATTGCCTACAAGATCGCCGCGCACGCCTCGGATCTGGCCAAAGGCCATCCGGCCGCGCAAATCCGCGACGACGCGCTCTCGCGCGCGCGTTTCGATTTCCGCTGGATCGACCAGTTCAATCTTTCGCTCGATCCCGACACGGCGCGCGAGTACCACGACGAGACCTTGCCGAAGGACGCGCACAAGGTCGCGCATTTCTGCTCGATGTGCGGACCGAAATTCTGCTCGATGAAGATCACGCAGGACGTGCGGGATTATGCCGCCACGTTGAACGACAAGGAGCAGGGCATGGCGCAGATGTCGGAGAAATTCCGGCAGTTGGGCAATCAAGTCTACGTGGATGCCGAGGCGGTCAAGGAGAGCAATCGGACGCTGTGAGCTCCGCACTGGCATAATGCGAATATCAATCCGGGCGCGCGACGTGCTCGCGCTCGGGCGTTCACCAGGAGAGTGCGATGAAACCGTTCCTGAGCATGCTTGCCGCAGCAGTTGCGCTCACCACTAGCCAGGCATCGGCGCAAGGCGTGGATCTGACCGGGCAATATCGATGCGTGCAGATGTGCAGGGCGGAAGGCCAGCCGGCGTTCATCACGCAGAATGGCTGGGAAATGAACCTGCGCAACGAAGCAGGCGAACCTTCCCGTGGCTGGTTCGATCGCGTAGGTCGCATTTGGGTTCAGAGCTGGAATCAAGGTGCCACTGTTTCCGAGGACGGCACGTTCATCTGGTTCGACCGGGGCACCGTCTGGCAGCGAGACGAGATCGACGCCGGGCCTATTGATCGCTCCCGGCGAGGTCAAAGGCCGAGCAGGCGCGGCGCAGTCGAGCCGACTGTTGAAGGCCCTGCGGTTGCCGGCAGCCCCTATGATGGCAATTGGATCGTCGCCATCAGCACCCAAAGCGGAGCCTGCGACCCGGAATACCGATTTGGCGTACGGATCGTCAACGGCAACGTCGTGGGTGACGATGTCGGTCCAGCCAATTTCCAGGGACGCGTCGCACCCAACGGCAACGTCTGGGTCAGCGTTTCGGCCGGCAGCCAGCAGGCTGATGGCCAGGGCAGCATGTCGAGCAATGTCGGTGCAGGCACGTGGCGCGGCCAGCGCTCCGGCGGCGCATGCGCAGGCATCTGGGAAGCTGTACGGCGGGGATAGCGGTCGATGGACCACACCTTACGACTGGTGCGCACTACCGGATCGCAGGAGTGGACGCAACTGCGTTCGTCGGATCAGGCATGCAACACGTCTATCCGATTTGGGTTGGGGATATTTCCCGAAGTTGACGCTGCGATTGCGCCGATCGGCGAGTGGGTGCAGAGGCGGACGGGATCGGCGCGAGTGAATCCTGCTGCCAAGCTCCGCATCCATTCCGCAAGCAATAGCGATTGCTACACGTCCTTCACATCTCGTCGCTTTTCAAGTGCACTCTCACACGACGAGGCTCGACAATCCACAGTTCACCGTTGACCGAGCGCGTTGCAGCAATTGCGAGAAAATCGCGCAAACGATCATGAAGGAGGTCGAGAGAACCGGGGCCGCCAAGTTCTAGAATGACAATACCTGCAGTTTGATCCGGAGGAAAACGCGGCACCTGCCCAAAATCCCGATCCAAGGTAATCAGGGTCCGCCCTTCTGCCTTGCAAGCTTGGAACACGAGTTCGTCGGCAGCGCCAGCCAGTTGCTGGTCGCGAACCGTGAGCACGTCGTGGCCATTCTCCCGCAAAAGGGCGACCCCGCTCTTGCCGATATTCTCATCGACCTTAATCCTCACACAGCCGGTTCCCCCGGAACAGGAATCACCCGCTCGCGCGCAACCTCGGCGCCGTAGGCGATCGCAGCAAGAATATCGTCACGGATGAGTTGGGGATATTCGGCTCGTAAGTCGGCCTCTGACATGCCGCTAGCTAGCAAATCAAGGACGAGCGACACCCATATTCGGGTTCCTCTTATGCACGGCTTTCCGCCGCACACCGCAGGGTCGATGCTGATGCGTTCCAGGAGCTTGACCATGGTCTGCTTCCTTTCCGCCCTACTTATTATTGCACCTTGAGTCCCATGCGGCCAGCGATCAGGTTGCGCTGAATCTGCGAGGTGCCCGCGGCGATCGTCGCGGCACGCGCATCGCGGAAGTGGCGCTGCATGTCCAGCTCCATGTTGTAACCGTAGGCGCCGAGCACCTGCATGCCTGCATTTGCCACCTTGACGTAGGTCTCCGAGGCAAACAGCTTGGCCATCGAGATTTCACGCAGCGCGTCGCCGCCCCGCGTCGCCGCCCAGGCCGCGCGCAGCATCAGCAACCGGCCGGCATCGACCTCGGTCTGCAGGTCGGCCAGCATGTGCGCGATCGCCTGGAACGACCCGATCGGCCGTCCGAACTGCTTGCGGGTCTTCGCGTAGTCGACGGCAAGGTCGAGCGCCGCCTGGGCCGCGCCGCAATAGCCGGCGGCGGTGGTGACACGCTCGATCTGCAGGCCCGAGAGCAGGCAATGGAATCCCCGATTGGCGCCCCCTACCAGGCGATCGTGGCTCACCTCGACGTCGTTGAAGAAATCTCGTAGGTTCCGACGCAGCGCCGGCCCAGCATATCGAGCTTGCGCAGCTCTACCCCGGGTGCGTCGTTCTCGACCAAAAACAACGACATGCCGTCGCGGTAATGTGCCGTGGTGTCGGTCTTGACGTAGACGTTGATCAGGGTGTCGCGGGCGCCGGCACCGGTGGACCAAAGCTTCTGCCCGTTGATGCGCCAGCCCTCGCCATCGCGCCGCGCCGTGCTGCGCATCGCGCCGGTATCCGAGCCGGCGTCGGGTTCCGACATCGACACGCACATGCGGATTTCGCCGGCGAGCAGCTTCGGCAGGTGGCGCGCGCACTGCTCCGGCGTGCCGTTGCGCAGGAGATTCAAGCCGCAGAATACGCTCGCGCCGTAGGCGGTGAAGAAATCGAAGCTCTTGCGCGCGAGCTCCTCGGCGATGATGGCCATGTCGAGCACGCTGCCGCCGAGCCCGCCATGCTCCTCCGGAAACGGCATGCGCAGCAGGCCCAGCTCGATCCAGGCTTCGTACAGCTCGTAGGGATATGCCGCCTCCCGGTCGAGGTGGCGCACGTATTGCGGCGTGGCCAACCGATCCATCGCCCTGCGGATCGAGTCGCCGAGCATCCGCAGCTCGCCACCCAGCTCGAAGTCCATGGCGTCTCCGATCACGTCTGCATCTTGACGACGCCCTCATCGGCCAGGCTGCGCAACTCATCATCCGACAGACCGAGGCCGGAGAGCACCTCTCGCGTGTGCTCGCCCAGCACCGGCGGCGGACGAAAATCGATCTCCCGGCTTCCGTCGCAGCGGATGGCACGATGCACGGAGCGGACATTGCCGGCAGCCGGGTGGGCGAGGTCATAGAACAGGTCCAGGTGGCGGGCCTGCGATCCTCGTCGAGCTCGCTCAAGCGGCGCTCGGGTGCGAACGGCACGTCGTGTTTCTCGACGCCCGGGCGGACGTTGATGACCAGCGCGTCGGCACGCTGGACCAGCGAATGAAGCAGCTCGAGGCCGCGCGGTGTCGTACAATCGAGCGCGACGCTGCGCTTGTGCCGATTGTGCGCCTGGAAGTGCGGGCTCGACAGGCCGCCGGCGAACCAGCGAAACGGATCGCCGCCGTCCGGACGCTCGACCTTGATCACGTCGGCTCCGAGCTCTGCCAGCAGCATCGCAGCGTACGGGGCCGTGATGAAGGTTCCCAGATCGAGCACCGTAAACCCGGACAACAGCTTCATCCGCCCCTCGCCGGTCGGCGCTCTATTGCGGCTCGACGTTGGCCAGCTCGATCACTTTCGCCCACCGCTTAGTGTCCTCTCGAAATCAGCTCGGCGAAAGCATCGGGGCTGTTGCCGACCGGCTCGAGCCCCTGCGGCAGCATGCGCTTTTCCTGGAACTGCGTGTCCTTGATGACGCGGTTGAGGCCTTGATTGAGCTTGTCGATGATGCCGCGAGGCGTGCCGGCCGGTGCAACGATGCCCCACCATGCCCGCGCGTACATCTGCGCAAAGCCCTTCTCGGTAACCGTCGGCACGTCGCCGAAGAGCGGCGAGCGTTGCTGGCCGCCCATCGCGAGGCCACGTACCTTGGCGTCGCGGATCAACCCCGCGGCGGACACGCCGACGAACGCCACTTGCACGGTGCCGGTCAGGAGATCGGTCAGAACCTGCGCGATACCCTTGCTCGGCACGTGAACGAGCGAGATGCCCGCAAGCTGCCTGAGCATCTCCATGGCGAGATGCGGCTGGCTGCCGTTGCCGAACGACCCGTAGTTGAGCATACCCGGGCTTCGCACTTCGCAAGAGCGATGAACTCTTCGAGCGTCGTCGCCGGCACCGACGGATGCACGACCAGCACGAGGTCCTGAATACCGATCAACAGCGTGATCGGCGACGAAGTCCTTTTGCGGGTCATATGACAGCCGCTTTGTGCAGCGCTACGGATTGATCGTGAGGGTCAAATCCGTCGTGAACAGCAGCGTATAGCCCGTCGGGGGCAGAACGCGCCGCGTGCTCGGCACCGACGATCGTGCCGGCACCGGGGCAATTCTCCACCACGACCGGCTGTCCCCAGGCCGCCGTGATTTCCTGCCCGAGCGCGCGTGCCATCGCATCCGCCGTCCCGCCGGCCGGATAGGGCACGACCAGCCTGATCGGCCGGCTCGGATAGGCGTCTTGTGCCTGCGCAATCCGGGCCTGTGAGATTTCCGCGAGCGTGCACAGCACGAGCAGCATCGTGAGCGGATCCGGCGCATCAGTCCTCCTTTCGCGGTCCTCCGCAAATCGGGTTGGCGAATGTAAGCGAAGCGGTCTGCACCACGATCCCGGCGTCGTCCTCGGCCCACAACCGCGCGTCGCTGCCGGTCGAACCGAGCTGGACGGCGAGAGTGCAGCGAGCGCCGGCGTACAGCGGTCGTGACGAGCGGTACGCGTACTGCGTGAGCTCGGCCCCGGGCGCCGCGCGACGCACGGTTTCGAGCAATTCTAACGCGATCAGCTTGCCTTGCACCACCAGCCCCGGAAGCTTTTCGACGCCACTTCGCATACGGCGCGTCGTAGTGGAATCCGGTGGCTGTTGAACGTCAGTGCCGAAAAGCGGAACAGCGTCAGCGCGTCGGGCGTGATCGTACGCTGCCACGTCGGCGCCGGCCTGGCCTCGCACGGGCTGCCGACTTTCTCCGTGCCGCCACCGATCGGCTCCATGTGGATGATGTCCTGTTCCTCGACCAGTGCCAGCCCCGGGCTCCAAAGAACCGATGACGCAACGTCGCTATCGCGGAGGTGCGCGGTGGCCGTCGAGCGCACCTTGACATCCGGAGAGATCGCTCTCGCACCGAACCGGCTCTCCGATTACGAGCGGCCGATGGAATTCGAGGCGCGCACCACCGAACAGGCTTCGCTGAATGGAAACCCGCGGAATGAGATCGTAATGCTGCGGCAGCCCGTCATCGCCGAGGCTCGGCCCGGGCCGGCGCCTGCAAACAGAAGATCGTGTGCCAGCCCGGCGGCAGTGCCTGACCCGCGTGTGGCGCAGGGGATTCGCATTCGAGCGTCGCGGCCAGCCGTTCGACCAGCGACGGTGCAACGCGATCCTCCACGACCTTGCGGCGGCCGACCGCCTGGCAGAGTCCGGCTTCCAGGGCTGCGAATCCATCGCCTGCTCTCTCCGAGCGCGCGCCTCCCTTGACGGCGCGTTTCCTCCCCTGAATAGTAAGTATCCCCCGGCAGAGCCGGGGGCTTTATTTTAGGAGCCGCTCAAAGCGGCTGTTGGGTCGCTGACGCGGCCCTGTAGAAGTGAGCCGCTCGAAGCGGCTGTTGGGGCCGCTGACGCGGCCCCGATCGTTAGGGCCACCTGAAGGTGGCTCCTCAGCGCCACAAATTCATCTGCTCCAGACGCTTGTCCTCCGCTTCCTGCTTCTTGATGTACTCGCGTATTACCTCTGTGTCCCGTCCTACTGTGGATACGAAATATCCCCTCGCCCAGAAGTGTTGGCCTACGAAGTTTCGCTTCTTCTCCCCGTATACACGAGCCAAGTGGATCGCGCTCTTTCCCTTGATAAATCCGATCACCTGCGACACTGCGTGCTTGGGGGGGATCGAGATCAACATGTGCACGTGATCCGGCAGAAGATGACCTTCCTCGATCTTGCTTTCCTTTTTGCTCGGCCAATTTCCGGAATACATCTCCCAGATGCCGACGCAGCTCTACATACAAGGTCTTCCTGCGGCACTTCGGAATAAAAACAACGTGGTATTTGCACTCCCATTTGCTGTGACTTAAGCTTTCATCGTCACCCATCGATGGAACTCCTCTTCGTGTGCTTGGCCGCTCACAATTCGGAGTTTCGTCGATGGATCGGCGGTGTCGACCGCCGGATATGTCAAACTTTTTGTGCCGCCCCGGCAGAGCCGGGGGAACTCCTATTGGGGTTTAGTACGCTAATTTAGCGGTCTAACAAGCTTTTACTGACCCCCGGAGGCGCCGTCTTGGATCAGGACGAACCGCTCATCGTCGGCTTCGCCGAGACCCCCTGCACGATCGCGAGCGGGCGGAGCGTCTTCGACCTCGCCGGCGATGCGCATGCGCATCTGTTGGAGTCGACCGCGCTCGACAACGGCGCCATCGACGGGCTCGTCGTCTGCGCGTCGACGACCGAGGCAGGAAATCCCTTCTGGTCAGCTTACTTGGCCGATGCGCTCGGGCTTGAGCTCGATTTCTGCCAGGGGATGGATCTGGGCGGCGCATCCTTCATCAGCGGGGTGGCCCGCGCCGCGCTCGCGGTCCGCGCCGGTGCCTGCCGGCGTGCCGTCGTTATAGCGGCCGATGCCGCATCCACGGTGAATCGTTCGGATCCACGTGGATATCGGCCGGAATGGCAGGATCCGGTCGGTCTCATGGGACCGCCCGGCGTATTCGGCTTGCTTTCGTCACGCTACGAAGCGCAATACGGCCCAGTGCAGGATGCGCTCGCCAAGCTCGCCGTCACGCAACGCGAGCATGCGCTGCTGAACGAAAACGCTTGTGCCAAGCTGCGCAAGCCATTGACGGCCGAAGAGTACCTGGCTGCGCGCCAGATTTCGACGCCGATCAACCTGCTCGACTGCGTCATGAGCTGCGACGGCGCCAATGCCGTGCTCGTCACCTCGCGGCGGCATGCCGGCGCCCTGGCCGCGCGCGCCGTGCGCATCCTGGGCTTCGGCGAGCGGACCAATCACGACATCGCAAATCCAGTGCCCGACATCACCCGCTGCGGCCATGCTGTGGCTGGCGAGAAGGCGCTGCGGCAGAGCGAACTCGGCGCCGCCGACATTGCGATGCTGCAGCCGTATGACGACTTCCTGATCGCGATCCTGCTGCAGCTCGAAGCGCTCGGGTTCTGCCGGCCCGGCGGCGGCCGACAATTTCTGCTCGACACCGACATCTCGTATCGCGGCACGCTGCCCATCAACACCGGCGGCGGACAAATTTCGTGCGGGCAGGCCGGCATTGCCGGCGGCGGGCTCAACTTCGTCGAAGCCGTGCGCCAGCTGCGCGGAGAGGCAGGCCCGCGGCAGGTCGCGTACCCCCGCAATGCGATGGTCACGGGTATCGGCTCAATTCCATACATCCGCAATTGGGGCGTGAGCGCGGTGATGATTCTCGAGGGCGCAGCATGACGAACGACATGACGGCAGACGCGTGGCTGCGGCCGGCTCCGGAGCCGACCAGCTTCACGCGTCCGTTCTGGGATGCCGCGCGCGAGCGGCGACTGCTGATGCAGTACTGCACCGTGGCGCGGAAATTCCAGCACTACCCGCGGCCCGTGAGCATCTATACCGGGCGCAAGACGATCGAATGGCGCGAGGTCATGGGTACCGGTCATATATACGCGTTCACCGTGACGCATCGCGCGCCGCCCGCGTTCCGCGGGCGCGAACCGTACATCGTAGCGACCGTCGAGCTGGACGAGCGGGTGCGGCTGATGAGCAACGTCGTGGGCTGCGAGCCGCCCGCAGTACGCATCGGAGCGCGCGTACGCCTCACTTGGAGCCCGAGCGCAGGCGGTTTCAACTTCCCGATTTTCGAGCTTTGCGCCTGACCGGCCGGGCAGCGACGAGATTGTTGCGATCGCTCGGCGGCGTCGGCGACCGCCGGACGAGCGCCGCGGGCGCTGCGGCCGCATCGCGCTTTCGTATCGCGCTGAGATTGCGCTTCATGCGGGTGAGCAGCGCGACCAGTTGCGCGATATCCTCTGCATGCATTCCCCGCATCGATTGCATGTCGACCTTATTAGCAAGCTGGTGCACTTCACGAAGCGCCGGATGCGCCGTCGGCAGCAGGTAAAGATACTTGTTGAGCCGGTGTGCAGGATCGATCCGAATTTCGATCCAGCCGCGCGCAACGAGGCGGTGCACCAGATTGCCGACCGTCGGAACGCTCAACTCGAGCGCCGCCGCCAATTGGGTCTGCGTCATTCCCTCGTGCCTGTGCAGATGCAGCAACAGCTGCCACTGCGGGCGCGTAAGACCCAGCGAATAGGCCTGACGGTCGAAGCTGACCTTGAGCTGGCGCGCGAGGTCGTTGATGATCGACCCGACGCTCTTCGAAGGTTCACCACGATCCCCCACGCTCATGTCGAAAAGAGCTCTTCGCCATTGAGCTCGATCCCCGGAGGGTCGAGCCGAATTCCACCGTCGCTGACGATCCGGGTAACGATGGCATCGCCCTCGCCGCGAGCATGATGGATGGTGAGCCGCTTGTCCGGGTCGACGATGAGATAATGCTGCACGCTCGAAGTGCGGAAATAGCCTGCAAGCTTGGCCGAAGCGTCGACGTGCCGCGTCGACGGCGAGAGCACCTCGACCACGATCACCGGGTTCGGCACTTCGACGGCAGAGGCCGGCAATGCCTGACCGCAGTAGACCAGCGCGTCCGGCTCGTGCGCCGTGTCCTGATCGATTCGCACCGTCATCCCGTCGGGGAGCATATGGCAGGGAACACCTGCCCGTCGAATACCCGCTACCAGTGCAGTCTGCACGGCGAATTTCACTTGGGCGTGCCCCGCCCGTTCCGGCGTCATGGCATAGACGACACCGGCATAGAGCTCGAACCGTCCTGGCCGGCCTTGCGCCCAGGCCAAGTACTCGTCCACGGTCATCTTCTGCTTCGGCAGCGCGGTCACGGCATCTAAACTAGCATTGCCCGGGTGTCGCGCCAACGACCGTGCTCCTCCTTCACTATGAACTGCTGCGTCTATATAGCAGGAGCGTCGCTGATAGGGACGTAAGCGACGTCAGGGACTGTCAAATGCCGAACTCGCGTCAACTCAAGCTCGGCGCATTCATGCGCCCGGCCAGCATCCACACCGGTGCCTGGCGCTATCCCGGCGCATTCCCCGATGCGAATTTCAACTTCGCGCATATCAAGCGCTTCGCGCAAAAGCTGGAGGATGGAAAATTCGACGCCTTCTTCATGGCCGACCATATGGCCGTGCTGAACATGCCGATGGCAGCGCTCAAGCGCAGCCACACGGTGACCTCGTTCGAGCCGTTCACGCTGCTTTCCGCCTTGGCGGGCGTCACCGAGCATCTCGGTCTGGTCGCCACCGGCTCGACCACCTTCGATGCGCCCTACCATGTGGCACGGCGTTTCGCCTCGCTCGATCATATCAGCGGCGGCCGCGCCGGCTGGAACATCGTCACCACCTCCAATCCCGATGCCGCCCTGAATTTCGGGCTCACCGAGCACGTCGAGCACGGCGAGCGCTACCGGCGCGCGCGCGAATTCTACGACGTCGTGACTGGTCTGTGGGACAGCTGGGCTGATGACGCCTTCATCCGCGATGTCGAGAACGGGATTTACTTCGATCCGGCCAAGCTGCATGTGCTCGACCACAAGGGCAAGCACCTCTCCGTGCGCGGGCCGCTCAACATAGCGCGGCCGGTGCAGGGCTGGCCGGTGATCGTCCAGGCCGGCGCCTCCGACGCCGGCCGCCAGCTCGCCGCCGAGACGGCAGAAGCGGTGTTCACGGCCCAGGGCACTCTCGCGGCCGGACGCCAGTTCTACGCCGACGTGAAAGGCCGGATGGAACAGGCCGGGCGCTCACCCGATCACATGAAAATTCTGCCGGCCTGCTTCGTCGTGGTGGGGGACACGGTCGAGGAGGCGCGCGAGAAACGCGCGCGGCTCGACAGCCTGGTCGATTACGCCAATGGCATTGCCTCGTTGTCCATCGCGCTCGGCCACGATGCCTCCGGTTTCGATCCGGACGCGCCGCTGCCCGACATACCCGAGAGCAACGCCAGCAAGAGCGGCCGGCAGCGGGCGATCGACCTCGCCAAGCGCGAGAACCTGACTGTGCGTCAGCTCGCACAGCGCCTCGGCGGGCATTCCGGCCTCGCCATGATCGGCACGGCCGCCACCATCGCCGACCAAATGGAGGAATGGATGCTCACCGAGGCCTGCGATGGCTTCACTGTTCAATTCCCATACCTTCCCGGCGGGCTCGACGATTTCGTCGATCGCGTTGTCCCGGAATTGCAGCGGCGCGGGTTGTTCAGGCGCGAATACGAAGGCAAGACCCTGAGGGAAAATCTCGGCCTGCCGCGACCCGCGAACCGGTTCTTCTGAAGCATGTGCAGCCCATCGGGGAGTTGCGCCTTGCGCGGCTCAGCGATCAAACACGTCCGTGTCCTTGGCGATGAAAGTGCACGAGGTGCCGCTGCCGCAACCCGCGTAAGGCGAAACCCGCGCCAGATTGAAGAGCGGCGCGCCTGTTGTCGGTTCAGGGCAGGCTCAATGCTCGAAATGAAACTCGAGCACGCTCGCACCGTCCTTGACCGACGTGCGGACGCGGTCGGCGTTGCGCCGAAGCATGAACCCGGCCAGCCGGAGATAGCCGGATTCGGTTTCCATGATGTCGCGATCGGAGGGCCGCTGGTCCGGGAGCTCGAGCGGCGCGCCCCGATAGGTGATCTTCACATCGAGGTTGAACTCGTCGAAATGCGCCTCGACCGCGACCGGTCCCTGCGGGTCGCAGTGCTCTCGAATGGTCTCGATCGCCTGATTGATCCCGAACGCAACGCGGACCATCACGTCGCGGCGCGCACCCCAGAGCCGGCCGGAAGCTTCAAAGAACTGATCCACCTGCGCGGCCGTATCCGGGGCAACCGGATCGAGCTCGAGCGTCACACGCTGGCGCTGGCCCAAGCGGAACAGCCCGTTCAGGAGCAAGGCAGCGATAGTGCCCAGCACGATCGATGAGCTCACGATCGGCTCGATCGCCGCCGGCATGTCGGAGGCAAAGCCGGGGACGATCTCCGCCGAAATTGCGCTCGCGATGGCGAGCCCGATGACGATTGTGCGTCGCGCGTCGAGCATGCGCGACGTGATCGCTTGCAGACCGCTGATCAGAACGAAGCATGCCGAGAACAGCAACGCGGCCCCCATGACTGGCCGTGGCATCAGAATGAGCGTTCCCGTGACCGCCGGCATGAACGAAAGCACCAACAAGAAGCCGCCCACGGCAAATCCGATCACCCGGCTGCTCACTGCCGTCGCTACCTGGAGGCCGATGCTGGCGGTCGACGGTGTGAGTCCGAGGGAACCGACCAGGCCGGCAAACATGTTTGCGAGCCCGCTGGCGAGTGCGCCCCGGCTGATCGAGCCCATGTCGGGCCTCACCCATGCGGCATCGTTGAGCCGTTGACAGGCCGTGATGTCCCCGATGCCCTTGAGAGTTATGGCGAGCGCTGCGATGGCGAACGGCGGGATCATCGCCGGCGAGAACGACCAGCCGGGGTGGTGAAGGTGCGGCATCGCAAGCAGCGGCAACTCGGCGAGATCGTTGAGCGCTTCGGCGGGCAACAGCCCTGCGGCAATCGCTGCAACATAGCCCGTCATTATCCCGATCATCGCACACAGCAGGCGTGCCTGACCCTTGCCCCACACGTTCAGGCCGACGGTCGTCATCAGGGTGACGGCTCCCACCAGCCAATAATTGCTGCCGACCGGCTCCCTGGCATCGACACCGATCAGGTAACGGCAGCCGATCGCCGCAACGCTGGTACCGACGAAGAACACAACCAGTCCGCCGATCTCGGGCGGCAACAGTGGTCTGAGCCGGCGCAATACCGGCGCCAAGGCGGACTGGATCGTCCCGGCAAAGATCGTCATGCCGAACACGAGCGGCAGGCCTCCGAGCTTCAGGGCGGCCAGCGAGGGCTCGAGGAAAATTCCGGTATGGCACGACGGGCAAAGAAAGCCGCTTCCGACCGGTCCTCTCGGCAATGACTGGAGGATCGCAGCCACGCCCAGCGCGAAGAGGGCAAGGCTGAGCAAGTTCACCGATGCGGCTGTCGGCAGCGCGGCCAGTTGGATGACGAACAGCGGATAAATAAGCTGGATTCTCACCAGGCTCACATGTTGAAAGCCCACGAACGCGATGGTCAGAGGCGGCGGGACATCGTCGAGCCCGTAGACCAGCTCCGCCGGCTTTTTCTTGGTTCGCGAGGCCGGCGCGCTCCGCATCAGCCGGAGCCATGGCCCCGCCTCCATCAGCTTCAATACTTTTGCCAGACTGCGAGGTGATCGAGACGACCCGGGAGTTTCAATCATGCCTGTTCGCAACCCAAATCTCGCCTGAGCGTGTTCGATTGCGCGCGCAATCGAACCGAGAGACCCTTGGTCCTGCTCGACCCTTTCGACGAAGCGCTGTCCGCCTCGAATCGAAGGATAACCGATCATCGAGATAAAGTATCCGACGGCAGAGCCGGCAATGAAAGTTCAAACCCCGCGGTCGTGCCAGCTGCACGAATAACCGGATCGCACAGCGTCAGCGGACAAAGGATATGCTACATCACCGAAGAGCTCCGGTTGCCACTGACCCCTGAGGAACGACGACATGGCCACGCGCCGCCAAATCCTGAATTTTGCCGGGACCGCCCTCATGGCGTCGGCGCTGCCGCGACCGGCAGCGGCCCAGCCCTGGCCCACTCGCCCCATTCGCGCGATGATTCCATTCACGGCCGGCAGCACCATCGATATCGTTGGACGCATCGTGCTCGATCCCCTGTCGGGCCGGCTCGGCCAGACGATCGTGGTCGAGAACCGCGGCGGGGCGGGCGGAACGATCGGCTCCGCGGCCGTCGCCAAGGCCGAGCCCGACGGCTACTCGATCTTGATCAACGCGTCAGCGCATTCTGCCGCCCCGGCCGCATATCCGAACGTCCCCTACGATCCGGCGCGTGACTTTTCCGCGGTCATTCCGTTCGGCACCGTACCGAACGTAACGGTGATCTCGCCAGCGAAGGGCATCAAGACGCTCGCAGATCTGGTCAGCGCCGCCAAAAGCGGTTCGATCAGCTACGCCTCCGCCGGTGTCGGGAGCGCCACCCATTGGGCGGCGGAACGGTTTCGCGTCAGTGCGGGATTCGCCGCCGTCCATGTCCCGTTCAGAGGCGGCCCGGAAGCTTTGACCGAAGTCATGAGCGGGCGAGTCGATTTCGCCTGCATGGGGATCTCCTCGGCGCTGGCATTCGTGCGCGAGGGCAAGCTGCTTCCACTGGCAGTGAGCACGCCGAAGCGGAGCTCGGCGCTCCCGGATGTGCCGACGACGCTCGAAGCGGGCTTTGCCAACTCCGACTACAACTACTGGATGGGGATGTTCGTGCCAGCGAAGACTCCGCCTGACATCGTCGAGCGATTGCGCCAGGAGATGGAGAAAGTTCTGCAACTGCCGGCGGTGAAGGATAAATTCGCACCGCAGGGGATCGAGCCGATGCCGCTCAGCCCGGCCGAGTTCGACGCGCTGATCAAGAAAGAGATCGAGATCAACATCGCTCTCGTCAAAGCGGCCGGCCTCAAGTTCAACTAAGTCGGGATCGCTGCGTCGCCGTTTGCTACGCGCGCGCCACCTCTCCCCGACTGCGATCGGCTCAGCCCTCGCGAAGGAGGTCAGCCCTTTTTGCTCTGCCAAAGACCGAGCATCGCGCCGGCCGGATCGGTGATGATGCTGAACGAGCCCATCCCCGCCACCTCACTCACGTCTTTCACGATGGTCGCGCCGAGGGACTTGGCTTTGTTGGTTGCGGCTTTCACATCCTCGACCAACACATAGGCCACCCAAGACGAGGGTGCGCCGGGCATGGGGTTTTTCATCAAGCCGCCGCCGGTCCCTTCTCCGACCTTGAGCATCGTATATGTGGTCTGGCCCATTGGCATGTCTTCGAGCTTCCAATCGAACAGATTCCCGTAGAACGATTTGGCCTTGTCAACGTCAGTCGACATCAGCTCGACGTGCACAAAAGGATTGCCCATTTTGACCTCCTGTTGGTTAACGGCGCTACAACGGCTACAACGAACACTCGCGAGCAAGCGGCGCAATACCCGGCAGCGTCACCCAAATTCCGACAAATTAACCAGGATCATCGGCGCGGCTCAACGGGGGGCTATGGCCCATTCGGGTCTACGATCGTTTCGGCAATGCGATCGGATGGAGAGGCCGGCCGGTGGCGGTCTGCCCGTAGACGCATGTCGGGTCCCATTTCCGAGCAAGGCCCCGGCGCGGGCGCGCCGGGCAACCGATGGCGGCAACTTGAGCCGATTACGTTCGTGCTGACACGGAGGCGTGACACGAAGGCATTCCGTGGGGACAGGTATCTTTCGACCCAAATTCCGACAAACTGCATGGGAATAAGAATAGTTCGACTGGGGGCTGGCCGTCATCTGGGGGCAATGCGACATCGCTGCTTTCCCATGCCCGGCCGGCGCATGCTTCAAGGAGGACTGGCATGAAGAAGACACTCATCATGGTACTTGCGGGTGCGACGATTGCGGTCTCGCTGGCCGCTTCTGCTACCGACGCGTCCGCCCGCTGGCGCGGCCGGGGCGGATGGGGCTGGGGCCCTGGCATTGCAGCCGGCATCGTGGGCGGCGCCCTCATTGCCGGCGCGCTGGCTTCGCGGCCGCAGGGTTATGTGGTGTATCAAGGTTATGGCCAGCCGGTGAACGGACCCGGCTGTTACTGGGCGTCAGAGCCGGTCTATGACAGTTGGGGCCGCGTCGTCGGCTATACCGGTCAGCCGGTGCAGGTGTGTCCGGGCTACTGATCGAAGCCTCGGCAGCAAGGCGTGACGTCTCCTGCGGCGCGAATGCCGGCAGGCGATTTGATCGCTCCACACCCAAGTTGGCTCAGCCAACTCGGGCGCGAGGATCTTGGCCGTGAGGAGGATTCAATTCCTCGCGGCTCTTCTTTGCATGTCGTCGAGCACCGCGGCGGTCGGCCAGCAATCGACCTTGAGCCGTTGCGTCTTCTGATAGGCGCCGAGCGCGGCCCGCGTGAGCATGCCAGCCTTTCCGTCGATCTTATCCTTGTAAAGCCCGAGCTTGGTGAGCGTACGCTGCATCATCTCGACTTGGGCAGTGCGCAATTGCGTGTTCTTGCTCCACGGCGTCTCGAACGGCCGCGGATCCTGGATGCGCTCGCTCAGATGACCGACGAACAGCACGTAGAGATCGGAGAAATTGTAATCCTTGATCACGTAATAGTTCTTGAGGGTGAGGAAGGCGGGGCCATAGGTTCCCTCCGGGAGCAGCAGAGAAGCCGGCTCGGAAAGCTCGGCTTGCGAGGGCTTGCGTCCATAGGCAAGAGAAAATCCCTGCTCGAGCCATTCGCCGACCGGTCGCGTGACCTCGGGAATCCCGACCGTGCAATCGATGTTCTGCGGTGCGCGCACCTCGTAGGCCCAGCGCGTTCCACGCTGCCAGCCCTTGCTCACCAGTTGCTGCGCCGCTGACGCGAGCGCATCGGGCACCGAGCCCCAGATATCCTTCTTGCCATCGCCGTCGAAATCGACGGCGAGCTTGTAGAACTCCGAGGGCAGGAACTGGGTGAGACCCATGGCGCCACCCCAGGAGCTCCGCATATCGGCGAGCTTGACGTGGCCGTCATCGAGCATTTTGAGCGCGTAGAGCAGCTCCTGCAGGAACATGTCCTTGCGCCGACCGTAATAAGCCTGCGTGGCGAGCACGGTGATGCCGTGCTTGGGCAGCTTGTAACCGCCGAACGCCGTCTCGCGGCCCCAGATCGCGAGCAGCACATTGGGCGGCACACCGAATTTCTGCTCGATCGCGGCAAGGGTGCGAGCGTGCTCGGCGGCCAGCCCCTTCGCCCGCCCGGCGAGGCTTGCAATACTGGCCTCCTTGACGTAGTCGGCCGGGGTCTGAACGAACTCGGCCTGGCCGCGGGGAGGCACACCTTCCCGGCCCGGCAGATCGAGATCGGGAAGAGTGAGATCAGGCTCGACTCCGCGCGTTGCAGCATCGAAGGTCCTGCGCGAGACCCCCAAGCTTTGCGCCTGCGGCCAGAGCCCTTCCAGCCATTTTTGGAACGCGGGATCCGCCGCGAATGTGCCCGTTGCGGTGCAGGCCGCGATCAAGGTTCCCGAACAAGCAGCTGCAAACCAGCGCGAAAGCCCCATTTCCGATGACCCTCTTCGAATCTTCCTGCAACGAATTCCCCCTGCCCAGCGTTGATAACAGACGCAAAAAGCGCCGAAGGTATGGAGCCGTCGATGCTGCAGGTGCCGCTCGAAATCGCTTTTCACAACATTGCCAGCTCCGAATGGGCCGAGCAGGAGATCCGAGCCCGCGTGGCCGATCTCGAACGGATCTACGACCGCCTGATCTCGTGCCGGGTGCGCATCGATCAGCGTGCCAAGGACCTCACCGGGACCATTCCTCCGGTTGTGCGAATCGAGCTCGGCATTCCCGGCCGTACCGACCTCGTGGTCAGCCACGAGCCCGAGCACCTCTTGCGAAAGTATCAGCACCCGGATTTGCAGAATGCGATCAACGAAGCGTTCCGCATCGCCGAGCGGCAGCTTCTGGACCTCAAGGAGCAGCGCGACGATCACGCCCAGGGCGTGGCACACGATGCCGAAAACCAGTCGCTCGGCCAGATCGCCGAGGTCACGCCGGAGCAGGATTTCGGATTCCTCCTCACCAAGGAAGGCGGTCTGCTCTATTTCCACCGCAATGCGGTCCTGTCCGGCGACTTCGACGACCTCAAACGCGGAGACGAGGTGCACTACAACGATGACGTGGGCGATACCGGCCCGATCGCGACCAAGGTGCGGGTGAAGGCAAGCGAGAAGAGCGCGGCGTTCGGCGCCGACTGCATCAGTTGACATGCCAGTTCGAGACTGCGCCATCGATGCGCGCGATCGGCCCTATCGCCACGATGAACAGTCGGGGAAAGCGCAGCAACACGCGGCCGTCGAAGCGCGGCGGATAAGCGCGCGCCACCCGCTCGCTGAAGTCGGCGACGAAGCCCTTGCGCATCTCCTCATCGAGCGGCGACAGGAACGGCCGCAGCGCGGACCCGTGAAACCATTCCACCACGGCCTTGCGGCCCGGCCATCACATGGTTGTAGATCGTGTGCCAGATGTCGAGGCGATGACACAGAGGCCGCAACAGATCGTAGTAGCCGGCCGGGCTCGGCAGATCATCGCGGGCGGCCGCCGCCGACGCGAGGCGTGTCGCCCACGGCCCGCTGCTTGCGACTTCGCGCATGATAGCGAGCGCAGGCTCGTTGGTATTGTCCGGCATTTGCAGCGCCAGCACGCCGCCGTCCGGCAGTCCCGCAAGCAGACGCTGCAACACGGCGGGATGCCCGGACACCCATTGAAAGACCGCATTTGCGAACAACAGGTCGGTGCGCTCCGGCGGCATCCAGGCGGCCAGATCGGCCTCCACGAAGGCGCAACCGGGCAGCCGCTCGCGTGCCTGCCGCAGCATGTCGCGCGAGGAATCCAGTCCGACCACGCTGGCCCGCGGAAATCGAGCGATGAGAAGCTCGGTCGAGTTGCCGGGGCCGCAGCCCAGATCGAACACGCGCTGTGGCGACTGCAATGGGACTTGCGCCAGCAGGTCGCGTGGCGGCCGGGTGCGCTCGTCCTCGAACTTGAGGTATTGATGCGCGCTCCAGTCGCTCGCCCATCAGCGCGAAAATTTCTTGTACTTGATCCGGTGCGGAATGCTGGAATCGGTTCCCAGGCGGCGCATCTTGTCTTGCTCGTAATCCTGGAAGTTGCCCTCGAACCATTCCACGTGACTGTCACCTTCGAACGCCAGAATGTGGGTCGCGATGCGGTCGAGGAACCAGCGGTCGTGGCTGATGATGACGGCGCAGCCGGCGAAATCCTCCAGCGCCTCCTCGAGCGCGCGTAGCGTGTCGACGTCGAGATCGTTCGTGGGCTCGTCGAGCAGGAGCACATTGGCGCCGGACTTGAGCATCTTGGCGAGATGCACCCGGTTTCTCTCGCCACCCGAGAGCTGGCCGACCTTCTTCTGCTGATCGCCACCCTTGAAATTGAAATTGGAGCAATAGGCGCGCGAATTCATCTCGCGCTTGCCGAGCAGGATCATGTCCATGCCGCCGGAGATTTCCTCCCAGACGTTCTTTTCGGCGTCGAGCGCGTCGCGCGATTGGTCGACATAGCCCAAATGCACGGACTCGCCGATCTTGATGTTGCCGGCGTCCGGCGTTCTCCTGGCCGGTGATCATGCGGAATAGCGTGGTCTTGCCCGCGCCGTTCGGGCCGATCACCCCGACGATGCCGCCGGGCGGCAGCTTGAACGTGAGCTCGTCGATCAGAAGATTGTCGCCGTACGCCTTTTTGAGGCCTTCGAAGTCGACGACGTTCTGACCCAGCCGCTCCGCCACCGGGATGATGATCTGCGCGGTCTGAGTGCTCTTTTCCGAGGCCTGCTTGACCAAGTTCCTCGTAGCGCTGATAGCGCGCCTTCGATTTCGCCTGCCGCGCGCGCGGGCTGGCCGGCTATCCATTCCTGCTCGCGCGCCAGCGTGCGCTGGCGAGCCTCTTCCTCACGGCCCTCCTGCTCCAGCCGCCTCCGCTTTTGCGTCAGCCACGCCGAATAGTTTCCCTCGTAGGGAATGCCGCGGCCGCGATCGAGCTCCAAAATCCAACCGGTGACGTTGTCGAGAAAGTAGCGGTCGTGGGTGACGATCAGGATTGCGCCGGGATAATTGCGCAGATGCCCTTCGAGCCAGTGCACGGACTCGGCGTCGAGATGGTTGGTCGGCTCATCGAGCAGAAGCAAGCTCGGGCTGTGCGAGCAGAAGCCGGCAAAGCGCGACCGTCGCTTCTCGCCGCCCGAAAGCGTAGACACATCGGCATCGTCGGGCGGGCAGCGTAGCGCGTCCATGGCCTGGTCGACCTTGGAATCGAGATCCCACAGCCCTTTCGCCTCGATCTCGTCCTGAAGTCGGGTCATCTCGTCCGCGGTCTCGTCGGAGTAGTTCATCGCGAGCTCGTTGTAGCGGTCGAGGACCGCCTTCTGCGGCGCCACTCCTTGCATCACGTTCTCGCGCACGCGCTTGGAGGTATCGAGGTGCGGCTCCTGCTCGAGGTAGCCGACGCGGGCGCCCTCCGCGACCCAACCCTCCCCGATGAATTCCTTGTCGAGCCCAGCCATGATGCGCAACAGCGTCGACTTGCCGGAGCCGTTGACGCCGAGCACACCGATCTTGGCGTCGGGGTAGAATGACAGGTTGATGTTCTCCAAGACCTTCCGATTACCCGGATAAGTCTTCGAGAGTCCTTGCATGTGATAGATGAATTGACGGGCCATTTGCCCTCGCGTCTGGGCGCACGCATCCAAGTCTACGCAAGCTGCGCAAGCTTGGCTCAGCGCCGGATTGGGGGAATTCGCTGCTCATGTAGCGAACCAGGCCGGCAACGGCAAGTCGCTCCCCAGTCGCATCCGGAGCTGCGAGCTTGCCGTAGCTACCGGCCAGACGAGTAATCCAGCATCGACCTCTGAGGCCCTCGTGCTCTGCTCGTCACAGCGGCGGCACAACACTGTGACTTGATTGCATCGGCGTTAACCCTAACTGTACCAATTTAGCCACTCGTGGCGACAAACTTGAAATTGCAAGAGAATTCCTACTGCCTTTTAACAAATTTGGGATGACAATCGGCATCCTGTCGCACGCAACGCATGCGACGCCAAAAAATGGAACCGGAATAAGGCAAGAAGACCGGAGAAGTGTCATGGGCAGAATGGCAGTTCGCGCATTTGCCGGCCACCGACAACGGAGGGGCATGGCTGCTGAGCTCGTGGACTTGTTCCATGATTTGGCGAACAGCCTGCTCGACCCATATCGGCCCGAACTGCACTACATGCGCGGTCCCGGCCCCAAATGGCACGCCAAGCATGACCCGGCGCCGGCCGCCCTCAATTCGGTGCCGACCTTGATCGGGCTTCAGGTCCAAGGCTGAGACCTACCAACCCGCGCGTTGATCGAATACCTCCAAAACCAAAGGCTCGGATGACGCCGCGGATCGTTTGGTCGGCGCTGTCCGCGCACGGGGCTTGGTCGGGACATCCTTCGGTGCCGATTGCATCGGCAGTTTGCGGCCCGGCGCATCCGCTCGTGCTATAGGGCTGAAGAGGGCTGCTTCTTCCCGCCCCGCCTCCTCTGGCCAACCCGGAAATTTGCCATGTCTCGCTATCGTTGCGCGATCCTCGACGACTATCAGAACGTCGCTCTCGAAGTCACCGACTGGTCGAAGGTTGCGGGCGACCTCGACATCAAGGTCTTCAACGAGCACCTCGGCGGCCCGGACAGCGTGGTCGAGGCACTGCAGGGCTTCGGCATCATCTGCGCCATGCGCGAGCGCACGGCCTTCCCGCGCGCCGTCATCGAGAAGCTGCCGGACGTGAAGCTCCTCGTCACCACCGGCCTTCGCAACGCGTCGATCGACGTCGCGGCGGCCAAGGAACGGGGCGTCGTCGTCTGCGGCACTCCCTCGGCGGGCAATCCGACCGCAGGGATCGCGATTGGCCTGATGCTCGAGTTGACCCGGCGCATCGGCTACGAGAATGCGCGGATGAAGGCGGGCCAGCCGTGGCAGTCCACCATCGGGCTCGATCTCGACGGCTTGACGCTCGGCGTTCTCGGACTTGGCAAGCTCGGCACTCGCACCGCCGGCATTGCCAAAGCGTTCGGAATGAAGGTCATTGCCTGGAGCCAAAACCTCACGCCGGAACAGTGTGAAGCGGCCGGGGTCGGATACGTCAGCAAGGAAGAGCTGTTCCGCCAGGCCGATCTAGTGACCATTCATCTGGTCCTGTCGCCGCGCTCGCGCGGCCTCGTCGGCGTCAAGGAGATCGGGCTGATGAAGCCTTCAGCCTTTCTGATCAACACCTCGCGCGGCCCGATCATCGACGAGGCGGCGATGCTTGCCGCATTGCGGCGAGCAGAAGATCGCCGGCGCCGGCCTCGATGTGTTCGACGTCGAGCCGCTGCCGACCGATCATCCGCTGCGCAAGATGGACAATGTCGTGCTCACGCCGCATCTCGGCTATGTGGCGATGCAGAACTACCGCGCTTATTTCGGCGGCGTGATCGAGGCTATCCGCGGCTTCCTCGATGGCAAGCCGGTCCGCGTGCTGGAGTGACAAGCCGTATGATCACTGTTCGCATTATCTCAGCGAAGCCGCGAGCAACTCCCGACGGCACGCGAGAAGCCGCTCACCGCTGAATGATCGGAGCTGGCGGCAGGCTCGGCGGTGCCATCGTAACCGGCGGAGCATTGGGCGTTCCCATGGGCCGCCCTGACGGCGGCGCTCCCGGCATTGCCGTTGCCGTTGCCGGCGGCCGGCCGGGCAGCACCACCACGCGGGTACCGACCTTGACCCGGGTGTAGAGGTCCGCGATGTCGTCATTGGTCAGCCGGATGCAGCCCGAGGACACGAACGACCCAATGGTCGACGGCTGATTGGTGCCGTGGATACGATAGAGCGTCTTGCCGAGGTAAAGGGCGCGCGCACCGAGCGGGTTGCCATCACCTCCGGCCATGAAGCGCGGCAGATAGGGTTGGCGCTCGATCATCTCGGTCGGCGGATTCCAGTCCGGCCACTCCGCCATCTTCGACACCTTTTCCGCTCCCGCCCATGTGAAGCCCTCGCGGCCGACGCCGATGCCGTAACGCATCGCCTTGCCGTTGGGCAGCATCAAGTAGAGATGGGTATTTGCGGTGTCGATGATGATCGTGCCGACGGGCTCCTTGGTCCGGTAATCGACCAAGGTCCGGCGGAACTGCGGCGCCAATTCCTTCATCGGGCCGGTCTCGGGCCTTACCTCGGGAGGCAACGCTGCGAACCGCGTTTCGCCGGGTCGCAGCGATCCGGTGGCGCCTGGGTCAACCTGCCCGGGGACAGCCCCAGCAGCGGGCGGACCATAGGCACCTGGATTTGAACCGATTTGGCCGGGACCAATAGGCATGGGCGGGCGCAACCCGTCCGGCTGGACCGGAACGGCACCGGGCGGAGGCGCCATTCCAGGATAGTAGGGACGCGTGCCGGCAGCGGCAGGCTCGTAGCCCGGTGGCCCATCACGATACCCGGGTGGAGCATCGCGGTAGCCCTGGGGAGCGTCACGATAGCCTTGCGGAGCTTCACGATAGCTTGGCGGCGCATCGCGATAGCCCTGCGGGGCGTCACGATAGCCGGGCGGCGCGTCGCGATGGTAACCGGAAGGCAAGTCGCGCGGGCCGGGCGCAGTTGCCGGCGGAAGCTCAGCCTGCTCCGGATAAACCGGCGCTCTGCGCCCATATCGATAGCCGGCAGGCGGCGGCTGGTCGACCGGTTGTCCGACATCGGCCGGTGGCGGAAGCGGACGGCCTTGCACCGTTGGCGGATCGTACGGTAGCGCATCGTCCTCCTCGGCTTCGACCGGCGGAAGCGGACGGTAAGGCGGATAGCCTTGCGGAGGAGGATAAGCCTGCGGCGGCGGATATGCTTGTTGAGGAGGGTAGTACTGCGCCAGACTTTGACCGCTGGGGCCAACAAGCCCGATCAGCAGCGTCACCACGGCACCAGCTGTGCGGACGACCATTCCCCCACCCCCTGCAGAACGCAAGCCCTTGCAATCGAACGAGATCAACCACGAACAAGGCACATTCAAGACCATAGGCTGAAATAATTACCCCCAGATTGACGCTGGCTTGGCACATCACCTTGAAAAGCTCGCTCGACGGCACGCGGCAATCGTTCCGAGCCCGATGATTTGTGTTAACCTTGGAATTTCTCGGATGCTTTCCGTCTATGGATCATTCGTTTAGCTTGCACAGCACTCACATTCACCAGCAGCGCTTTGCTCCGGGGTGCATTGCAGATGGGAGACCCGATCTGGTCTCCCGTAGCTGGCGCGAAACCCGCGATGTCCTCTCGCCCAAGTGCCGTAGCTTTTGGCAGATCCTGGGCAATGGCCCCTGAGGATGGGGTTCGCATATGAGTGACGCAACCCAGTCCGCTACAGTGAGTCGAGCCGAGGCTTCGCGTTCGGATGCGGTGTCGACGCGCCGTGGCGGGTTCGGTCCTGTGCTGATTGCGACAGCGGGCGGCCTCATCACCAGCGCCTTGTTGATCGGCGCCATCCAGAGGGTCGATTTCGGGGAGGCTGCTGCGCTCAGCCTCGCGGCGGTCGCCACGAACCAGCTCGAAGATGCGGTTCTGTCGTTGGATTCCAAAGCGTCCGGCGCCGCTGCTGAAGAGGCGCGGCAATGCAAGACACCGCTCGCGTTCGTGACTGTCGTCGCGGAGCCAGGCTCGGTGCCCGGATCGATCCGCATCCGGTCCGGAGACTACCTCTCCCCATCCATCCGCGTGACCGATTCTCCACGCCGCGTCGCCGTTCCCTTCCCTGCCCCCTATCCGACTGGAAAAGGCGTTCTTTCCGTTGAGGGTTCGGCCCGCGGCCTCACCGTCTGGTTGAGCCCCGGCCGGTATGTCGGTACGCTCGACGGAGCCTCACCGATCAACGTGGTGTGGACCCCCAAGAACCCCTGCTGATCACAAGTGCCAAGCTCATGAAAGATTTGATGGCAAAGCGCCCGATGCTTGCATTTGTGATGGTATCGGTCATAGCGACCGTGATCAGCGCCTGGCTCTTGAGCCCGAGCGTCGGTCCGGCAGCGCTTTTCGGTAGTGCCACCGGTGGGGCGCTGGCACTGAAAATCGTCACAGCGCTCCTCGTTCTCGGCGCGGGCGCGGCGCTCACTTACATCGTGATTCGTCTGGCGACCGGCCCGGAGGCCCTCGGTCTCGTTCCCGCCGGCGCCACTTACACCCCCGGGCGCCGACTCTCGACCCGCTCCGCGGTTCCGCAGCAACGAACCGCCGATCAGGCCCTCGACGACCTCGAGGCCATGGTCGGCTTGGGGCAGGTGAAAGACGAGGTCAACAAGCTGCTCGCCGGGCTCGAGATCGAGAAAAAGCGCCGCGACCAGGGGCTGCCGGTGGCGCCGACCAGCCGGCACATGGTCTTCACGGGCCCCCCGGGTGTCGGCAAGACGGTGATCGCCCGCGCGCTCGGGGATATCTACCGATCGCTCAATGTCCTGCGCAAGGGCCACGTCGTGGAGGTCGATCGGAGCGGCCTGGTCGCCGGCTATATCGGCCAGACTGCGGCCAAGACGCTCGACGTGTGCAAGTCGGCGCTTGATGGAATCCTCTTCATCGACGAGGCCTATGCGCTCGCCTCAGGCGGCTCCACGAGCGGGGACTTCGGCAAAGAAGCGATCGACACCCTGCTGAAATTCATGGAGGACAACCGCGAGCGGATCATCGTCATCGTGGCCGGCTATCCAAACGAGATGCGCAAGTTCATTGCAGCCAACCCCGGCCTCGAAAGCCGCTTCACCAGGACGATCGATTTCCCGCCATATGAGCCCGAAGAGCTGATCCACATTCTGCGTTTGATGGCGGTGCAAAGCGGATACATCGTGCCGGACGACCTGGAGACCAAGCTCAAGCCCTGGATCGAGAGCAACAGGAAGCGCGAGAACTGGGGCAACGCTCGCGAGATGCGCACTCTCCTCGAGCACGCTCGAGACGCACAAGCGATGCGGATCAGCGGCGACCCGTCGGCCGACCTGAGGCACATCGCGCTCGCCGATTTCGAAGGCAAGATCGGCCACGTGCGAGAAGGTGCCGCCTACACTTCCGGGCGCCAATTGTCGGTGGCGCCGAAAGTGCAGCCGGAGCGGACTGCCGATCAGGCCCTCGACGATCTGCAGGCCATGATCGGGCTCGGGTCGGTCAAGGACGAGGTGAACAAGCTGCTTGCCAGCCTCGAGGTCGAGAAGAAAAGGCGCGAGCAGGGATTGCCGGTCGCCCCGATCAGCCGCCACATGGTTTTCACCGGCCCACCCGGTGTCGGCAAGACCGTCGTCGCGCGCGTCCTCGGCGACATCTACCGCTCGCTCAACGTCCTGCGCAAAGGCCACATTGTCGAGGTCGACCGGTCGGGTCTGGTGGCAGGATATATCGGCCAGACCGCGCCCAAGACGCTCGACGTCTGCAAGTCGGCGCTCGATGGAATCCTGTTCATCGACGAAGCCTATTCGCTTGCGGGCGCGGAGCGCAGCTCCGGAGACTTCGGCAAGGAAGCCATCGATACGCTGCTGAAGTTCATGGAGGACAACCGTGATCGGATCATCGTCATCGCGGCCGGTTACCCGAACGAGATGCGCCGGTTCATCGCGTCCAATCCCGGGCTCCAGAGCCGCTTCACCAAGACCATCGATTTCCCAGCCTATGCCACCGAGGAGCTGATTGCGATCATGGGCGTGATGGCCAGCACGACGGGTTACGAGATGCCGGAGGATGCAGTGGCAAAGTTGAAGCCGTGGATCGAGGGCAATCGCAAGTCCAACTCCTGGGGCAACGCCCGCTCGATGCGGACCATTCTCGAGGCCGCCCGCGAGGCACAAGCGGTGCGCATCAGCCGCGATCCCGCCGCCGACCTGAAGCGCATCGAGACTGCCGATATCGAGGCCGCGGTCGCCGCGCAGCAATAGGCAGGCACCCGACGGCGGATCGCAGAACGGCCCGCGCAGCCAGGGAATACGCGCTATGAGGCTATTGGGCAAACTTCTAGGACTCCACCAGGCATTCTGGAACTATGACGCCTGGTATCGCCGCGCGTGGTTCATCGGGCCGCAAGCTCTGTCGCTCACGGCCCTCGTCTTGCTGCTGGTTCCCGGCGACGGCCCCCCGCCTGCCGCTCAGTGGTCGAAGCCCGCACCACCGCCGGGAGCGCCGCAAACGAGCGCAGACCATCAGCTGTGCATGAATGCATCCGCGGAACTCAGGCAGCGCGGCGAGGCCTGTGATCGCCTCGTCAAGCTCGGTAACCTGGCGGGCGCCGAGCTTGCAAGGGCCTACTTCGGCCGCGGCCGGATGAGGCACAATGACAATCAGGTCGAGCCGGCGATCGCCGATTATTCGGAAGCGATCAAGCTCAATCCAAATCACGACGTGGCCTACAATAACCGGGGCGTGTTGTACCTCCGCAAAAACGACCTGCCGAACGCGCTGCGGGACTTCAGCGAAGCCATTCGTATCGATCGGAAGGACGCGGACTTCCTCGCCAACCGGGCCGACGTGCTTCGCAGACAGGGCAAGCTGTCGGAGGCGCTGGCCGACGCCAACAAGGCGATCGAGATCGACCAAAAGCACGCCCGCGCCGTCAGCGTTCGCGCCGCCATTCAGGCTGATGCCAAGCGCATCGAGGAGGAGAATGCAAAAACGGCGCAAGCCGGTGCAGACCATCAGCTCTGCATGGAGTTCCTCCGCGGATCTGAAGCGGCGCGGCGAAGCCTGTGATCGCCTCATCAGGCTCGGCAGTCTCGCGGGCGCCGAGCTTGCAAACGCCTACTTCGGCCGCGGCCGGATGAGGTATGACGCCGATCAGTTCGACGCGGCGATCGCCGATTATTCGGAAGTGCTGAAGCTCGATCCGAGCCGTCGCTGGGCCTACAATAACCGGGGCGCGGCGTATCTCGACAAGAACGATCTGCCGAACGCGCTGCGGGATTTCAACGAAGCCATTCGTATCGAGCCGAAGTTCGCGCTCGCCCTCGCCAACCGGGCCGACGTGCTTCGGCGACAGGGCAAGCTGTCGGAGGCGCTGGCCGACGCCAACAAGGCGATCGAGATCGACCAAAAGCATGCTCGCGCCCTCAACGTTCGCACTACCATTCAGGCTGATGTCAAGCGCATCGAGGAGGAGAAAAATTCTAGTGCGGACAAGCAGCTGTGCATGGGTTCGTCCGCGGATGTGAAGCTGCGTGGCGAGGCCTGTGATCGCCTCGTCAAGCTCGGCAACCTCGCGGGCGCCGAGCTTGCGAGGGCCTACTTCGGCCGCGGCCGGATGAGGCACAATGACAATCGAGGTCGAGCCGGCGATCGCCGATTATTCGGAAGCGATCAAGCTCAATCCAAATCACGACGTGGCCTACAATAACCGGGGCGTGTTGTACCTCCGCCACAACGACCTGCCGAACGCGCTGCGGGACTTCAGCGAAGCCATTCGTATCGACCCGAAGGACGCGGACTTCCTCGCCAACAGGGCTGACGTGCTTCGCAGACAGGGCAAGCTGTCGGAGGCGCTGGCCGACGCCGACAAGGCGCTCGAGATCGACCAAAAGCACGCCCGCGCCCTCGGCGTTCGCGCTGCCGCAGTTCGCGCACGTGCGAATGCCCATCTCGCGAAGAGCGACTACGCCGGCGCCATCGCCGATTTCACCGAGCTGATCCAGGGCGGCAGCAGGGATCCGGCAGACTACAATGGGCGCGGTCACGCCTCATCAGAACCGGCAGTTCGATCTGGCTATGGCGGACTACACGCGGGCCATAGCATCGAGTGGCCACAATTGGCAGCCCCATTACAATCGCGCGGCGATCCACGACATGCGCGACGAGCTGGCCCGATCAGGCGTTGCGCGATCTCAATGCGGCCATCGGCGAGCACGGCAGCAACGACCCGGCAGCTTTCATTCTGCGCGGCAGCGTTCACCTGCAGAAGGCAGCATACGACCCGGCCTGGGCAGACTTCGACAAGGCTGTCGAGCTCTTACGCCCGACAACCCGCGGGCGTATCTTCTGCGCGGGAGGGCACATGCGAGGAGGACGCTTGCCAGCATTGAGGAACGTCGCAGCAGCCACAGCATGCGCCACCAAGGACTACGCGCTCGGCGGCCCCTGCGCGCGGCCGCCCAACTTCACCCCGGCGCTGGACGACTTCAAGACCGCGGTGGCCAAGAAACCTGACTACGCCGAGCCACAGTTCGAGACCGGCCGGATCATGGCCCAGGAGGGCCGGCACGAGGACGCAGTGCGCGCATACTCGGCCGCGATCCGGGCCGACCCCAAGTATTCGATGGCCTACAACAACCGGGCGCGGCGTACGCAGAGCTGAAGAAGCGCGAGCTGGCGCTGGCCGACTACGACGAGGTCATCCGCACCGACCCGCGCAACAAGTTCGGCTGGGCCAACCGCGCCAGCCTGCTCGCCAGCATGGGCCAGCGGCAACGTGCCATCGCGGACTACAGGAAAGCGCTCGATATCGACCAGAACTATGCCTACGCCCTCGACGGGCTGCGGCGGCTCGGGATCAAGCCGTAATACCAGCCGTCGCGGACGGTGACTTTCTTCTTTTTAGCGCACTTTGCGTGAGGTTGGATCCCTGCGCGCTGAGCTGATCGCCACGCATGGTCGTGACTGCTGGCTGCCAGACCTGCTCCATTGCGTCAGCTTTCGCCAGCTGCGGACAAGCCGTCGCATACGCCGTAGGCAGCTGTGTGCCATCACCGGTCATTAGAAACGCCAGGTCGTGCGCCATGGCCGCAACTGGCTGGACGCTCTGGCGACGGGCCGCGTTTGGTGTAGGATTACGTCCAACAACGGGCGGCAAGCTCGGGATCTTAGGGAGAGCAAACATGAACCTCAAGCAAGTCTGTATCCGCCACCGTGGCCATGATCGGTTTCGCCGCGCTCGTCGGGCGTATTCCTGGCCTTGGTTTCGGCGCCGGCGAATGCCCAGCAGGCGGCGGTCGCCA
>CAWHPT010000058.1:0-47981 GCA_963831225.1 uncultured Alphaproteobacteria bacterium | reverse complement strand
AAGAGGTTGAACAGGATTTGCCGTACCCGGGTCGGATCTCCAACGCAAAGCGTCCTGCGAGCCGGCATCGATTTCGATATCGAGCGTGAGACCTTTGCCGAGTACCTGCGGGCGGAATGTGTCCCGCGCGCCCTCGACCAGGCCGCTCAGCGAGAACGGTGTGGCCTCGAGCTCGACCCGTCCGGCCTCGATCTTCGAGAAGTCGAGGATATCATCGATGATGCGAAGCAGCGCCCGCTGTCCCTACTCAGAACTC
Organism: uncultured Alphaproteobacteria bacterium; assembly: GCA_963831225.1. Lineage (GTDB taxonomy): Bacteria > Pseudomonadota > Alphaproteobacteria > Rhizobiales > Xanthobacteraceae > VAZQ01. Next base: position 47,725 of record CAWHPT010000058.1, on the reverse strand, counting down.
CGAATCACGGAGAAGCATAGAGATTTTTGCGTCGCCGCCATACCGTCGTGGGCATGATCACGATACTTTTGGCCCCGGTTTCCAGCTCTCCTTCCGGGTTCGTAGTCGCGCCTCCCTGGAACTTGAGGTTGTCGCGCTTCGGCATCAAGTAGCCGTCCTGCGGCGGCAACGCTCAGGTCGGCTTCGGCTCTTCTGCGCAGACCGGCTGCTATGGGTGTGGCTATATCGGATCTGGCCGCGAGCCTTGCACGCGATGGTGCTGGTGAAGCCGGCAACCGTGGTCCAGTGGCATAGCAGGGCTTCCGGCCTCTATTGGCGGTGGCGATCAAGATCGCGCCAGATTGGTCGGCCGAAGACGAGCACAGAGATCCGGCAACTGATCCGCCAGATGAGCATGGCTCAATCACGTCATCACCTTCGACGAGTGCCACCTGCGCGGTGTGCTGTCATCGTATTTGGAGCACCGACCTGCTGCGGGCAAGACCATCGCGTTCCCCGAGGTCGGAGGACTGCATCATCGCTACGAACGCCGCGCCGCCTAACCTCCCACCGTGACGATACAGGCGCGCCCATTCCGGCCTGAAAGCTCGTTTCGATCGGCGACCAATCCACTCGATGCAATCGCGCCCAGCACCCGCGCAAGGCGCTCAGGTCCTGACAATGCTAGATGTTCGATTGCAAAATCCTCACCTACGTTCTTCAAGGTGAACTGACACCCCAAGGATATATTTTCGAGCAGGGAGCAAGAGCAGGGAAACCAGGCTCGAAAGAATCGTGATCATGCCCACGACGGTATGGCGGCGCAAAAATCTCTAGGTTTTCTCCGCGATTTGGAGTTTTGAGTAGGGACACCCTCAGTACGCTGCGATACAAACGATACCAAATCGCCCGCAAGCGACATCTGCACAATACGGACGGAAGTTATGGTGGCTGTGCGACCGCAGTTGCGGTGAGCTGAACAGGTACGGAGAGGAGAATTCACATGCGCAAGATCACTTTGTTCGCCGTTGCCGTGGTTTTGATCCTGGCTGGGGTCGGAGGATGGGTTGCCTCCACCACTCACGCGCGATTCGAAGCTCCGGTAGGAGGCGGGGGGATAGACCTATCGCAAATCACAATGAACGCACGGGATCTGCCTACGGAGGAGTTCGTCGACTATTCGTTCGTGTTCAATTGAGCGGCTATTTTTCGCGGCGATCGCGGCATGAGTATTTCGATCTGTTGCAGGACAGCCTCCACCGCGCAGGAGCAATCACGCGGCTCGAAATTCCGTTCTTCCTGCGCGGTGCGATGGATTGGCAGTCACATCTAAGCGGAGTTTAGTTCTGGCGCCAGACGCCACCGAGGCGTCATCAACCTCAACCCAAGACAGGAGCTATTTATGAAGACTACACGCAGAGACTTTGGCAAGTTTGCTCTCGGTTTTCTTGGGGCAGCGGCATTCGGGGTGACCGCCGGTGCCGAGGGCTTGCCGGCGCCGTTCGACAAGCCCGGCAACGTCAAGATCGCGCTGGTGCGCTATCTCTCGACGCGGCGACTTCTTCCAGGCCTATCTGTCCGGCGTGGAAAGCCAGGCCAAGGCGCTCGGCGTCGACCTGCGCGTGCTCGACAGCCGCCAGGACGCCGCGCTCCAGGCCGACATGGTCGACCAGGCGATCGCGCTTGGCGTGCAAGGCATCATCATCCAGCACGGCCTGACGGAATCGATGAAGGAAGCCGCCCAGCGCGCGGTCGACGCCGGCATCAAGGTCGTCGCCTTCGACGTCAACGTCGAGAACGACAAGATCCCGCAGATCGAGCAGTCCGACCGCGACCTCGCGCGCCTCGCGCTCGAGCAGGCGATCAAGGACAATGGCGAGAGCTGGAAGGCCGGCTACGTCTATGTCGCCGGCATCGCGCCGCTCGACCGCCGCGACGAGACCTGGAAGGAGTTCAAGAAGAAGTATCCGGGCATCAACGAAGCGGCGATGTTCGGCACGCTCGACAACCCGATCGCCAACTCGGTCGCCAACCAGGCGCGTTCGGTGCTGTCGGCCAACCCGGACATCACCGTGATGTTCGCGCCCTATGACGAGTTCGCCAAGGGCGTGAAGATCGCCGTCGACGAAGCCGGCCTGTCGTCGCGCATCAAGATCTATTCGGCCGACATCTCCACCTCGGACATCGCCGCGATGCGCGAGCCGGGCAGCGCCTGGGCCGCAACCGCCGCCACCAACCCGGCCGTCGTCGGCCAGGTCTCGGTGCGCGCGCTGGCGCATGCTGCTTGCCGGCGAGGATCCGGGCAAGAACGTCATCGTGCCGCCGACGCTGATCACCCAGAAGGACCTGAACGACAACGACATCAAGAACATGGAAGAGCTGCCGGCCAAGCTGCCGCAGTTCGCCCATGCCGATGTCGCGATGCCGGCATGGATGCCGCTTGTCAAGCGCCAAGTGAGTCGTCTTTTTCACACGTATGCACGAGCGGTGCCTGGCCACGCTAGCCGAAATCCAAGTATGGTAGCTGCTCCACTTTCACGAGGCTGTTGCTGGTGCAATTGATCTTCCGATTCAGGTCGCCTGAGGCTCGTGCAGTCATGGTCACGCGCCGTAAAAAGCGGACATCAGCATCCGGGCAGCGGCGACCGCGGTCAGCGCCGCGAAGCTCGCGTAAGCCGCGCGGCACAGATGGCGAAATAAAAACCATTGCAGTGCTCACCCGCGAGCTTTCCGAAGCGCTGGAGCAGCAGACGGCGATCTCCGAGGTTTTACAGGTCATCTCCAGTTCGCTGGGAGAGCTGGAGCCGGTGTTCCAGGCCATGCTGGCAAACGCGACGCGGCTCTGCGAAGCCAGTTACGGCGCGATGTGGCTCAGAGAAGGAGATCAGCTTCCGCAACGCTGCATTCTACGGTGCGCTGCCGGCGGCATACGTGGAGCTGTGGCGGAGCGCCACGAGTGGGCCGCACAGCCCCTATGGGCCGCGTTGCTCAATCCCGAAAGCCGCTTCAGATAGCTGACCTGCGAGAAGATCAGACGTATCTCGACGGCCATCCATTGACTGTTACCGCAGTCGAAGTCGCCGGCATCCAAACATTGGCTCTCGTGCCCATGCTCAAGGAGGACGAGTTCGTCGGGGCCATCTGCCATCTATCGTAAGGAGATTCGTCCGTTCACCGACAAGCAGATCGAGCTGGTCCAGAACTTCGCCAACCAAGCTGTGATCGCCATCGAGAACACCCGCCTGCTCAACGAACTGCGCCAATCGCTGCAGCAGCAGACCGCGACTGCCGACGTGCTGAAAGTCATCAGCCGCTCGACCTTCGATCTCAAGACGGTGCTGCAGACCCTGGTCGAATCGGCCGCACGACTGTGTGAAGCCGATCAATCCACCATTACCCGACAGATCGGGGGCAAGTTTTTTCGCGCAGAGGCTTATGGTTTCTCTCCCGAGTTCATGGACGTATGTCAGGGATGTTCCGGTTGAGCCAGAACGCGGGACGCTTCACGGGCGAGCATTGCTCGAGGGCAAGATTATTCACATCCCCGATGTGCTGGCTGACCCGGACTACACCTGGACGGAGGCGCAGAGGCTAGGTGGCTTTCGCACCATCCTCGGGGTTCCGATGTTACGCGAGGGCGTCCCAATTGGCGTTCTTGCATTGACACGCTCCGAGGTGCGGCCATTTACCAACAAGCAGATCGAGCTGGTGACGACCTTCGCCGACCAGGCTGCCATCGCGATCGAGAACGTGCGGCTGTTCGAAGAAGAGGCCACGGCTAGGGCAGCCGCCGAACTCGCCCGCGACTCGGCTGAGCGGGCACGCGCGGAGGCCGCCGGCGCCAATCAGGCAAAATCGACGTTCCTTGCCACCATGAGTCACGAAATCCGCACGCCGATGAATGGCGTGCTCGGCATGCTCGACGTGCTCGAGCGGCAGGGGCTCAATCGCGGCGCAGCGACGCATCGTCGTCGACCATACGGGACTCGGGCAAGGCCCTGCTGCACATCATCGACGACGTGCTCGACTTCTCCAAGATCGAGGCCGGACGGCTGGAACTCGAGGCTACAGCTTTCTCGCTGAGCGGCCTGGTCGAAGGGGTACTAGATACATTCCGGCTCGCAGGGTCTCGCCAAAGATCTCACGCTCGATGCTGAAATCGATGCCGGCTCGCAGGACGCTTTGGTCGGGGATCCGACACGGGTACGGCAAATTCTGTTCAACTTGTTAAGCAATGCCATTAAATTCACAGACCACGGCGGCGTGCGGGTGCGCGCCGGCACCTTGCCGCTCGGGGGCGGGAGCACCCGCGCAACGCTCGTCGTGACCGACACCGGCATTGGGCTGGGCGCACAGCAACTCACTCGCCTGTTCCAACCGTTCGTACAGGCCGATAGCTCGACCACGCGGCAATTCGGAGGGACCGGGCTTGGCCTTTCCATCGTCCAGCGGCTGGCGCAGGCCATGGGCGGTGATGTCGCCGTCGAGAGCGCGCCCGGCTGCCGGGTCCACCTTCACCGTGACGTTGACGCTTCATGCGGCGCCGGCGGACTCGCCGCTCAAGACGCTGCTCGGGCCTGTTGCCAGATTTTCGGCGAGGGTCGGCACGCGGCCAGGCGTGAGCCCACGCGTCCTGGTGGTCGAAGATCATCCCGTGAACCGCGAGGTGCTGATGCTGCAGCTCAAGCTGCTGGGGATCGCCGCCGATACCGCAGAGAACGGCGTCGACGCGCTGGAGGCATGGGCGCCTGGCCGCTACGCCGCCGTGCTCGCCGACATCCACATGCCGCACATGGACGGCCATGAGTTAGCGCGGCGGCTACGCGCCGCCGAAGCCGATCGGGGCGCCGCCCGCACGCCGATCGTTGCGGTCACTGCTAACGCCATAAAGGGCGAGGAAGAGCGCTGCCTGGCATCCGGCATGGACGCCTATCTGTTGAAGCCGGTGAGCATCGAGCGTCTGCGCGCGACCCTGGAACGCTGGCTGTCCATCCAAGAGGAGAGCAGCGTCGGCGACCGGCCAGATTCGAAGGGAGCCCACCGCGGCAATCGACCGGAACGTGCTTGGCAGCTTGGCTCGGTGAGGACCGCGCTGCCATTGATTCGCTGTTGGCGAAATTTCGCGAAACAGCGATTGAGGCAGAGCGGGAGATGGACGTTGCCTCGCGCGCTGGCGATTTTGCCAAATTGGCCGCGACCGCGCACAAGCTAAAGGGCGCCGCGCAGGTGGTTGGTGCGACTGGCGTTGGTGCCGCCGCCGCCGCGCTGGAGCAAGCGGGCAAAGCCGGCGACCGCGCACGCTGTGGCGACCTGCTAGGGCCGCTCGCGGTGCAATTGCGTCACGCACTTGGCGAAATCGAGCGCCGTGGATCAACGTGTTGAGCCGGTGAGCGAGGCGCCAAGTGGCAGATTTTCGCGCTGGTGTTACGCAAGTTGCATGCAACACCCGCCGGAGATGCTGCTTGCTGCGATGTGTGAGTTCGCCCGCCCACACTGATTCCCCTGCGCTTTTTTTCAAAAGGGTATTTCCCTTCGTGCAATCACAAAATCCTAGTGCCGACTTTCAAAATGACTTAGCGGCATTTCGCGGCGCGATTTGGTCGACGAATACGATCGCAAGAGCCTGCCGACTCCTGAACGCGGCAACCGACTCATCTACGACGACTGTAAAGGGATTTGGCATTCGCATCACCGCAAACTATCAGCGTGCCTTCGTGCTTGCTTATCGACGTAAGACGGACGGGAAGACTGGCGACTGGACGACAGCGACGACACGCTTGATCGGCAAAGCGAACACGAAACGGGATGTCCGAAGCACCATGAACTCGGACACCCATGAGCGCGAGACCACTGCCGAAGTTGCCCAGGGCCAAGATCGTGGGGTCTCCACTGTACGTAGCTATCCAGAGCCCAGTCTTCAATGCTCTCGCCGCGCCCTCCCTAGAGGCACGAGTTGAGGCGCTCGAAGCACGAGTTCGGCTCGAAGCACGAGTTGACGAGATCGTCTATGGATCGCGGCGCTTCGCGTATCCTCCTGATGGTCGCCAAGATTGTCGGTGATCAGGCCAAGCCGCCAGCGCGCGCCGCCGGCGATGTCCACCCAATATCCTCGAGCCGATCAATCTCTCCGCAAAGTCGGGGGTTGGTGGCCGCTCCGGCTGCCCGGCGACATAACAAAAAAGTTGTGTCGCGGTGCGGCCGTCCGTTCGATCCGGTATGGCGCAAGCAGGGCACGCCGTACACCGGTATGCCCTGGTCATTCCTGCGTGGGAGAGATTGTCCTTGAGAGGGATTTAATTGAACACGAACGAATAGTCGACAAACTCCTCGATAGGCAGATCCCGTGCGTTGATCGAGATTTGCGATGGATCGATGCCACCGGCTGCTATCGGAGCTTCGACTCGCGCGTGAGTAGTCGAGGTAACCCATCCTGCGACGCCGGCCAGCATCAAAGCGGCAATCGCGAGCAAACCGATCTTGCGCATATGTTTCCTCCCATCCGTATCTGTTCGAGCCTCACCGCACCTGCGGTAGCTCAGCCACCATAACTCCCCTGCGTATCGTGCCGATGTCGCCTGCAACCGATTTGGTATCGTTTGTATCGCAGCATACTGATGGCCTCGACCGTGACATCGCAATCGTCATTTCACTAGACCGGAAACTGCTGGAGTTTGATCGCAGCCATCTCGCGGGGCGCCAGACACGTTAGGCGCGCGGCGATACGAACGATACCAAATTGCTGACAAGCGACATCGCGACGATACCGAATGTGCCTAGCGTGGTGCGCTGTCGAAGGGAAAAGAACCAGGCCGGAGCGTGTCATGAACGCGGCAAGAAACTCAGAGCGATCGTATGCAAGCGCGCCCGCGGCGCAGGGCTTGGCTGCCGAGGTCACCGACCTGTTCTGCAATCTTGGCAGAGCCCTGTTCGATCCCTACCGGCCCGAGCGTCACTACATGCGAGGGCCGGGTCTCAGACTAGGCAACGGAAGTCGGCGAGACCTGCCGCGACCGCCTTGGACATTGATGCAGCGCGACATGGTTTGGCTGCCGGTGACAACGCCGGTCGGGAATCTCACCTTGATGGTCTACTGCATCGGGTCCGACCTGGTGCCCGTCCTCTCCTGCTCCATGCCGTGCCGGTGCCGGTAGACGCTTGGCACCTTTGGCAGGTGGTGATATTCTGACGCGGTGCACCACCGCGTTCGGCGAATTATGGGGGAGGCCGGATCGACACGACCGCTCGGTCCGGTCGGCCAGCGGACCGAGAAGCTCGCGGCTGCGTGCGCGATCGCCCGCCTTGCCCGACTACTCGAGGCGCGGCGGCAACGTCGACGACGCCGGTCGCGCCAACGACCTGTGCCGCACCCTTCAGCTTGTGCGCGGCTGCTGCCAAGACCGCAAGGTGATTGGTGCGGGCGGCAACGTCGATCTCACGTTCGGTCTCGATCGCCGTTTGACCGAATCTCCTTAACAGCGATTCGAGGGCGACGCGGTCGTGCAACCATCCTCACGCGTGCAGCGAGGCTGGGCAGGCGGGCCATTATTGCGTCAGCGTTGTTGGCATCGGTGCGCTCACGCACCAACTCGTCGAAGCCTTTCAGATTGGCAACAACAACGTCCAATTGGCGTTGCATGTCCGCCACCAGATAGTGATCGGCCCCGGCTGGGTCGAGAGCCGCGACGCTCGGGCGAGCGCTGTCACCCGGTCATTTAATTGATCGGCCATGGCTTGTCGGCTGATGTGCGTGTCGGCAAGCGCAATTTCGGGCGCATTTGCCACCACAGCCTGGCTCAGCTCGGATAGTTGCGAGGCGGCGATCAAGACCGGCAAATTCCTGTCGGCAATCTGGTGGAAGCTTGCCCCAAATCGGGTGACGGCGAGAATGCCGACGCCCCGGTTTGCGTGATCGCGAACAGGGCAATGAGGGCAAGTCCCAGAGAAATGGTAAGTACCACTTGTTTACGTCGACAGCGGGCTTGTAGCCGGCCTCGCGCAGAGCAGTGATCGCACCAAGAGCCATTGGGTCGTTGGCGGCCCACAGCGCGTCGATACGCAGGCCCTTTTGGGCGAACCCCCGCACCCACGTTTCTGCGCTCTTCTCGCTCCAATCGGAGGTGGGCTACATCGATTAGCTCCACGGAATTGGGCCCAACAGCTTGCGCATTACGGCGACGGCGCGCTGTAAGCCTCGCATGCGATCATTGCTGGCCGGCGTATCCACCTCTCCGGCGAGCGCGAGAAGCTTTAGAGGGCGGTTCTTCTTGATCCGCACCGCCTCGACGATGAGCGCCTCGGCTATCCCGTAGCCGCCGCCCTCGTGGTCGGGCACCATACTGCCGAGCCAGTGCCGATATTTAGCGGGCGGCTCGCCGTATTCCGGCCATTGCTTCTCGTCGAGATCGTTGTTTAACAGGATCAACGGTACGCCGGCGTCATCGGCCAGCTTGATGATCTCGCCGCCGGCGCCAACGTCATTGGTGGCGATCAGGTAGTCCGGCAGCGGGCGTTCGCTGAGAAATTGTTGGGGGATTGCGATTGCCTTCTCGACTGAACGCTCGCTTGGGCGCTCGTCAACAGTAATCCCGAGTTTCGCCGCTGCGGCCCGCCTCGTGGCCGAGACAAGGCGCCAGAATTCGGAGGGCCCCGTCGGGTTGATGAATCCCACCCGGATATCGCCACCCCAGGCGGCCGACGTGGTCCCGGCCAGTGCTGCGGCAACGAAGGCCGGACAGCCAGGGCGATATTGCCCCTCTCGTCAGACCGGCCGGTACCACCCCCCAGGCGAGGCTGACGTCGGGTGGCGTGTGGGCGCAGGATCAATGCACATCTGAAGGTCTCCGAAGCCCCACAAATTTTGCTCCAACCGGCGTTTCGGCCCGTGTGTCGCAGCGCCCAGGTTTTGGATCGTTTGTTTCGCGGAATTGTGCAACTGCGCTCGGGCCCGTGACGCCGCTGTGACATAATTCTGCGCGCCGGAGAAAGGCTGCGCACGCCGTTTTGTCTTTTGCAAACCAAGTTTATCTCTCTGACATGTTTGACAATCTATGTTAGGGTGTTGGTGTCGCGTACGGCTGGCGATCGGGTTTCAACCGGCTCGGTCCCACGTCTCGGTCGCGCGCAGTCGCCGGCGGGGTTCACACGGAATGGATGACCGTCCGCACATCGTGGTGGTGGAAGACGAGACCACACAGCGTCAGCTGCTGGTCGATTATCTGACACGGCAGAACTTCCGCGTAAGCGGTGTTGATCGAGGCGCAGCGCTGCGCAAGCTCGTGGAGCGAGAGCTGCCGACGCTGGTGCTCCTCGATATCGGATTGCCCGGGGAAGACGGATTCGCCTTGGCGCGGTGGCTGCGTGAGAGGAGCGCCCGCATCGGCATCGTCATGGTCACTGCCGCCGCGGATACGGTCGATCGCGTCGTGGGACTGGAAACGGGCGCGGACGACTACATCGCCAAGCCGTTCGAGCCGCGCGAGCTGTTGGCGCGGGTGAAAAGCGTTCTCCGGCGTGCGACTGGGGCGATCGTGACTGCAGGACCGCGCGTACGCATGGGCCGCCGCGTGCTCGATCTCGAAAAGCGCGTTCTGGTCGATCCGATCGATGGCAGCGAGGAGGCACTAACGGCGAGCGAATTCGACCTGCTTAAGATATTCGCCGAAAATCCCAATCGGCCGCTGCAGCGCGACTGGCTCCTGGAGGTGACTTCGCATCGCGAAATGGAGGCGTTCGACCGCGCCATCGACCTGCGCATTACTCGATTACGCCGCAAGATCGAGCCAGATCCGACGCACCCCGACGCCATCCGCACCGTGCGTGGCGTCGGATATATGTTCGTGCCGCCCAGCACGTAAGAGCCCAGCCCGCAATTGCCGATACCAGGGCGACTTGAGCCGATCCCGTATTCGGTTCATGCCGCACATTGAAGAAAAGCACTTGGGCACTTCTGCACGCGAGTTGGCCAGCCTTATTGAAACGAGCCTCATGGTGCCCCAGTTCGGAACGGTAAGGACGCTGGAAGCGACTCCCCAAAGCGTTACGGTCGAAGGCCCTCAGTACGCTGCGATACAAACGATACCAAATCGCCCGCAAGCGACATCAGCACAATACGGACGGGAGTTATGGTGGCTGTGCGACCGCAGTTGCGGTGAGCTGAACAGGTACGGAGAGGAGAGTTCACATGCACAACATCACTTTGTGCAGGCTTGAAGTCGAGAACATCGTCCTGAGGCGTACACCGCAACGTCTCCGGCTGCGGAGTGGTGACCGGGCTCTGCTAGTATGGATGACCCGACGTTGGCCGAGCCTGCTTATGCCACGCGCACCGGATAGTATCCTCGGTTGAATCGCGCAGGGTTTAAGACCTATTGGCGCTGGAAATCGCAAGGTCGGGCAGGGAGACCCAGGATCGAGCGTGAGCTGCGCACCTGATCCAACGGATGAGCAAGGAGAACCCGTTGTGGGGCGCCCCACGCATCCATGGTGAATTACTGAAGCTTGGGTTCGAAATCGCCGAGTCGACAGTCTCCAAGTACATGATCCGATGCTGAGGACCGCGTGGCAGATTGCATACGCTGAACGACTGATCGGAACGCTTCGTCGCGACTGTTTGGATCATGTTCTTTTCGGCGTCTGCGCCGGTCGGTTTTCTTTAGAGCGCGAACCGGCGGACCCACCGATGATGCGGCCGACCAATTTCAAGACCTGGCCGATGTCCGAGTCGGGCACTACCCGAAAGAGCAGATCGGCGTCGAATACGTCTGCTGATCAGGGGTTGAAGCAGACGTGCCCACCGTCCCCGCGAAATGACGCGATTGATCCGAAGGCGACATCAGCCGCTCACTGATTGCAGGGCACATCTCGGCGCCGGACTGACTGATCCGCCCGCAATCTGGATACATGTTCTGTCGGGATAGTGATAGGCGAAGTCATAGGCGACCGCACGCACCGATCGCGAGCGCATCGTCGGTATACCGCTCTCTTGCGGCCTGGTTCGAAACTCGTGATTATCGCAATCTAGAGAATTGGGTTCGGGGTTGAAGCCCGGCGTTCTGGCCTGGACCTTCAATTATGCCATAATGGCCGCTTGGCTTTCCAATCTGCGGGGTGACATCGTCGGCGGGATTGTCTCCGCGGTAGTGGCCACTCCGTTGGCCATGGGCTACGGAATGTTCGCCTTCGTCGCGCTCGACGAGAGTTACTTCGCCAGCGGCGCCTTGGCCGGTCTTTACACGGCGGTTATTGTTGCGATTGTCTGTGTGCTGTTGGGAGACAGGTCAACCACTGTCTACGCCCCGCGCATTACCAGCACGTTCTTTCTTGGGCTGCTCATCTATGGGTTGGTGCATTCGGAGATCCCGGCCATCAAGTCCGGGGGAACCTCACTCATCCTCGCCATTACATTTTCGATCATTCTCTTGGGCGGAGTTTTTGAAGCTCTGTTCGGTCTGATCAGATTGGGTTCGCTGATCAAGTTCGCTCCGCAGCCTGTCATGGCGGGCTTCCAGAACACAGCCGCCATACTCCTGTTTCTAGTGCAACTCGGGAATGTGTGTGGTTTCGACCACAATGTCCCCTTCACGCAGCTCCTGCACCATGTAGCTGCCATCAAACCCTTGAACGTACTGATTGCAGCCATTACTTTTCTTGTGACATGGCACGCACGCAAACTGCCGGGGCGTGTCCCACCTGTCGTCACTGGCATCGCAGTCGGTACGGGGCTTTACTACCTCCTCAAGTCCGTTGGTCTTGAGGCGCATCTTGGACTGGTGATCGGCAGCGAGCCCCTTCCCGCGATCGGGCTCACTACACTTCCCTATTTCTCTGACCTCGCACGCGTCGACGACATGCGTGCCATTGTTCCAACGATCGTTGCCGGTGCACTGGCCCTGGCCGTCGTCGCATCAATGGACGCATTGCTTTGCGCCAAGCTGGTGACTCCGCTCAGCGAGCGCACTGCTGATGGCGACAAATTACTGCAGCGGTTGGGGGCTGGAAATGTCGTTGCCGCGTGCTTCGGGGGCATCACAAGTGGGCTTAACATCGGACCTAGCGTTGCAAATCGTAGTTTTGGCGGTCGGACCCTGGTCGCTGTCTTTTTCCATGCTGCCACGATCTTGGTCGTGTGCACGGTTTTGTTTCCAATTGCCGCCTTGATGCCACGCGTCACACTCTCCGCCGTCATCATGGTTGTTGCCATCCAGCATCTTGACGTCTGGTCACTGCGTCTTGTGCGAGGGCTTGCGGCTGGAAGCGCCTCGATCCGCCGTAACGCGTTGCTTGATCTCAGCGTTATCCTTCTGGTTGCGACCATATCCGTCACGCTTGACATCGTGTTGGCGGTATTTATCGGAATTGCGATTGCGGTCGTCCTTTTCGTCATGAGCATGAGCCGCTCGGTCGTGCGACGATCGTATCGCTGCGGAGCGACGCGCTCACGCCGATTTCGGACGGCCGACGACCTCGCTCTTCTCGCTCAACGAGGCGAGACCATTTTGGTGATGGAGTTGCAAGGTGCGCTGTTCTTCGGCACCGGCGAAAACCTCGCGCAAGAAATTGACCACGCTTTGATGCAGGAAACCACGTTCGTGATTCTTAACTTCAGGCGCGTCAACGAGATCGATAGCACCGGCGCGCGAGCACTCCTTGAGCTCAATGCGATGCTTGCAGCAAGGCAGAAAACGCTATTCCTGGTCCTTGGCAGCGAGAGCGTGCCTATGATCAGGCTTCGGGACTTCCAAATCCTGGACTCAATCCCTCCTGGCCGAGTGTTCGCAGATTCCGACCGTGCGATTGAACAAGGCGAAAACGAATTGTTGAGCGACCGCGCCATTTTTGAAGGCACAGAGCTGCCGTTGAGTGAAGTTGGCGTACTGATAAATTTCAGCGAGTTTCAGATCGCGACCATCGTGCCGCGGCTGGTCAGAGAGGAGAAAACAAAGGGCAGCGTTGTTTTCCACGAAGGCGACCCTGGCCAAAGTCTTCTGATGATCACCAAGGGCAGAGCGAGCGCTTATTTGCGACTGCCTAGCGGTGGCGGGATTCGGCTGGCAACCTTCGGACCTGGGACCATATTTGGCGAGCTTGCATTGCTCGATGAGGGGCCGCGGTCCGCGACCGTCATCGCCGACGATGATCTCATTTGTTATTCGCTCAACAAAGATGATTTCGCAGCGCTTGCTAACAAGTCCCCCGCTGTCGCCATCAAACTCCTGGCGAGCCTCGGTCGCGAGCTTAGCGGGCGCCTCCGCGTAGCCAACCGTACAATTCATGAGCTGGAGCTGTGACCACGTTATCGCCGATACGTTCTCTGTTGGAATGGCTCACCCCAGAGTTGCGCCATCAAGCACAGCTGCACGAGCGGCCAGCGACGGATCACCCGATGGGAGCATGAGCATATTCTGGAGGCGGTGCGCCGGCTCGATGAGCATCCGGAGAAGATGCATCAACGCCGCGAGACGGTCGAGCACCAAATTCAGGGTAATCCCTGATTGTCGCAAATTTCGGCTTCGGCAAAATCGCCAAGGCGCTGTGGCCGTTTGTGCTTTTGCTTGCTGGCTATTCGATCACCTCGTTTGGCAGCGGCCGGTCGACTTATGATATCTCAGCTCTTCGATGCGTCGGGCGCGAACGGGTCATATGGATAGCCTGCATAGGCGAGATTCGCGCCGCTGGCGCCCAGCAGTCCTTCCATCCTCTCGACCGTTTTTCCGATCACGCTACGCGGCTCACCCGTTTGAACCTGGCGCTTCAGTTCAATGAGGGCCTGATTGGCGTCGTCGAGACGCCGTGCCAGGACGGTTGCTACGTAAAACAGTGCGAACGGCTCTATTCTGAGTAGCGTGCCCGCATCGGCCACGTGAAATTGCGAGGCTTCCAGCGCACGTACATCCGCGGTGTGCGGCTGATCCAACAGCACGGAGAGTTCGCCGAACACGGCACCTGGTTCCGTTACCTTTGCAATCTCGACGCCTTCCTTCACGACTTCGACCGCTCCTTCCTTAAGGATCAGCAGCCGGCCAGTCGTCGAGGCCGCGGCAATCACGGTGTCGCCTGCCTGGTAGGTTGCGAGTGGGAGGCTGGCGAGCTTCCTCTCTAACTCGGCAGTATCGGGAATTAGAGGCATGCGCATGTTCCCTTGCTCCGTTCCGTAGTTCAAGTGTGCGACCTCACACTTCTGCGCCGCATCAGCGGCCTAAACCGTCTTTATGTGATGGCTATCACATCGCGGACGCGACGGCGGTGCCAGTTTCTCACCACTGGAATGGTACTGCATGAACGGTCGAGCTGAACAGGTACGGAGAGGGAGAATCCAGATGCACAAGATCAGGTTGTTTGCCGTTGCCGCCGCTTTGATCCTGGCTGGCGCCGCGGGATGGGTTGCCACGACCACTCACGCCCGTGTTGCAGCTCCGGTTGGCGTTGAGGGGATCAATCCTTCACAAATAACGATGAATGCAGAGAATCTGCCGGCTGAGGAGTTTGTCGACTACTCCTTCATATTCAATTGAGCGCTCGTCAGGAAGGCCCCACGCGCGCCCCCTCGGCTGCGATCCCAGCCACGGCTTTGTTGATGTGCGGTCGCCAGTCAGGCCGCACGTCCACTCCGATCAGTCCGCCCAGACCCGAAATTAGCGTCCCCACTCCTCTTTAGCCTCCGCTTCACGGCCGCGCATCCCGAATTCTTCAACTTGAACAAGTGCGGCGAACGGCCCGACACATAGCGCGAATCCTTGCGCTTAGAGATGATGCCCTCGAAGCCGAGTTTGCAGGCATGCTGAAACACAAGCACGCCGTTTTCGGCCGCCGGTCACGAGGTTCTAACCACACTCCAGCGGCCGGCGGCCGAAAAGCGCAAGGCACGAAATCGCGTCGGAGGTAGTGGACGGGCGGTGCCGCAGGGAAGCGGTGCGGCAAGAGGGCTATGGAGATTTGAGCACGTCGCCGGTGCAGACGACGTGAGGGCTCGAGGGGTGGAGAGATATTTTTTCCGTTCGGGAGGATGAGCAGGTTGGTGCAAATGAGCGCGCTGTAGATTGTGCGGGGTGATTGGCGGGTGCAGCTGTGTGCAAAATGAGAGGATGAGTGCGAGCTTGGAAGCGCGGATCGCAATGACCGCTTCTGGCACTACCCGCGTCTGTACTCGGAGCGCATCGGCAGGCTTGCACAACGGCTCCGCCTGCACTGATGAATTTTTGCAACAGTCGAGAAAAATCTCAGTCACGCAGCCAGCAATCCATACGCCCAGTTCAGAATGTTATAATGTAACAAGCACGCGAGGGGCTCCCGCCCCTCGGTGCGGCAGGCGTGATGCAGCCATGCGTTGGTTCCGGTCGCATTCGAAATGGGGAGTATCGCTGGCGTTGTCGGCGCTGGCGTTGCAGCTCGTCCTGTCCTTCGGTCACATCCATCGCAGGGACATCTCCGGAGAAACGAAACCTTCGACCGCCATCGAAACTTCGACCGCCGGGCAGGCGCAGACGCCTGTCGATCGCGAGTCGCATGATCACGAGGACCAGTATTGCGCCATTTACGCAATCGGGAATCTCCTCGGCTGCTCGCAGACCGCCGAGCCGCCTCGTCTCCCTTTGCCGCAGCGCATCAACCCCGCCCGGACTGCGACCGGTTATGAAATCCCACATAGCGCAACGGCGGCACGTCCTTTCTCAAGCTCGCGCACCTCCCGTCGCCTGACATCGATCCGTTGTTGGCTGCACCGCTGTCGCACTCGCGCACGCGGTTGCCGATCCAGGTGCGCGGTATCCCGCCGTGCGAACGAACGAGCGTTGGCGAAGCCAAAGCTTGAGTGCGCTTGCAGAATTATTCGGGAGGCTGAAATGGGCGTCCGAAACGTCCGTTTGCTTCTACTGAGCAGTTTGGCATTGCTGCCGCTTTATTGGCTCGGCGGAGATGCCCGCTCGCAAACGACCACCGGCCAAGGCACTGCGCTGCCCGAGGTGACGGTCACCGCGCCGAGCCCGATCGTCGGCGGACGCCTCCTCGCGCGGCTGGTCCAGCTCCGGCCGCACCGCGCAGGCGGGACCCGGTGACGAGACCAGCGCCCTCACCGGCCCGGGCGCCGGTGAGGGCGCCGGCCATCGGCCGGCTGTCGCGCCGCCCCCTCCGGCTGTCACGGAGCCACCCCAGTTGGTGGGAACGCTTCCCGATCGTCACCGATCAGTTCGCGACCGTCACCGTGCTCTCCGCCGGGGAGATTCAGCGCAGCGCCGGTCAAAATATCGGCGACGTCATGTTCGCGAAACCGGGCATTACCAGCTCGACCTTCGCGCCCGGCGCCAGCCGCCCGATCATCCGCGGCCAGGACAATTTTCGTGTCCGCATTCAGGAGAACGGCATCGCCACCGGCGACGTCTCCGACATCGGCGAGGACCACGGCGTGACCACCGATCCGCTGGTCGCCGGCCAGATCGAGGTGATCCGCGGACCGGCGACGCTGCGATGGGGATCGCAGGCGATCGGCGGCGTCGTCAACGTGGACAACAACCGCATTCCCAGCCTGGATTCCGCCGGGCGGGTGGAGCCTCGACACGAAAGGCGCCGCGACCACCGTCGACAAGGGTCTCGAAGGTGCGGTGCTGCTCGATGCCGGCAAGGACAATTTCGCGTTCCATGCAGACGCCTTCGGCCGCCGCGCGGAGGACTACCGCATCCCAAGCTATCCCGTATCTGTTCCCGCCCGATCCCGCGCCGTTCGTCGACGGCACGGCAGCCGAACTCCTCGCTTCGAACCAACGGTCAATCCGTGGGCGGATCGTATCTGTTCGACGGGGGCTTTGTCGGCATCGCGGTCACCCGTTTCGCCAGCCTCTATCGCATTCCGGGCATCGAGTCGGCGGAGACCGGCACGCGCATCGACTTGAACCAGACCAAGGTGACCAGCAAAGGCGAGTTTCGGCCGCAGGCCACCGCCATCGACGCGATCCGGTTCTGGCTCGGCGCGAGCGACTACAAGCATGACGAGCTTGCCTTCGAGAACGGCTTTGATGGCGTCCAGCAGACCTTCACCAACAAGTCGCAGGAAGCGCGCGCCGAAGTCCAGCTCGCGCCGTTCAACCTGCGCTTCGCCGCCCTCACCACCGCGCTCGGAGTGCAGGCCAGCAATGTCGATCTCACGGCCCCCGGCTTCGAAGGCGGGCTGTTCGACCCCAACCGCACGACCACCGCCGCGGCATTCATCTTCAACGAATCTCAAGTTCAGCGAATCGCTCAGAATGCAGGTCGCCGGCCGCGTCGAGCAGGCCAATGTGAAGGGATCGTTTCCCGAGTTGTTGGTCGACCCTCTGGTCGCGATTGAACGCGATCTTAACTTCACGCCCATCAGCGGCGCTGTCGGGTTCCTGCAGCGACTGCCATGGGGTCTCGTCGCAAGCGTGACGGCGCAATACGTGGAGCGTGCGCCGCGGGCTCCGGAGCTGTTATCGAGGGGTGTCCACGAGGCCACTGGAACTTTCGATATAGGAAATCCCAATCTCAAGATCGAGGTCGCCAAGTCCGTCGAGGCCGGCATCAGACGCGCGCAGGGACCGCTGCGGTTCGAAGCTACCGCCTATTACACCCGGTTCAACGGCTTCATCTTCAGGCGGCTCACCGGGGAGACCTGCGACGGCGATTTCGCAAGTTGCACGCCGGCCGGTGCCGGCACCGAGCTCGACCAGGCCGTCTGGTCGCAGCGCGATGCTATCTTCCGGGGCGGCGAGATAGCAGGCGCAGTTCGACGTAGCTCCGCTGTGGAGCGGGATGTGGGGCGTCGACGGCCAATACGATATCGTGCGGGCGACCTTCACCGACGGATCGAACGTGCCGCGCATTCCTCCGCAGCGCGTCGGCGGGGGATTGTTCTGGCGCGACAACAACTGGTTCACGCGAATTGGCCTGCTTCATGCGTTCTCGCAAAACGACATCGCCGAGAACGAAACGCCGACGGCCGGTTACAACCTGCTCAAGGCCGAGCTTTCTTACCGCACGAAGCTCAATCCGCTGCACCACGGGATCAGCGAAATTGCCGGGGGGATCATCGGCACGAATCTGCTCAACGACGACGTGCGCAATCACGCATCGTTCAAGAAGGACGAGGTCCTCCTGCCCGGGAGCAGCGTGAAGTTTTTCCTCAACGCCAAGTTCGGCGGGGAGGCCACAGCCGAACAGCCGCCGATGATCTAAAGGCTCCGATCACCAAGCGCGGACTATGAGTAGTGTTCGTACTTGTCGTCCGCGTGACTTCGGCTTCTGGCACATCGCGTCAGTTCGGGGCACCGCAAAAGCTCGGCAGCAATTGAGGGTAAACCGGACCTCACGGACATCGCGTACACCGACGCGATTGACCCGAGTCCTCAAGACTATCCTCGGCAGCGCGGCGGCATGGCCGCACCGCGCACACTCGCGGCAGATGGCTTGCCGGTGATCGGGTTCGTCAACTTGGCGTCGCCACGCGCGGAGTGTCGGTCGGCTGCGGGCCCCTCCACGGGAGGACGAGATCAGCTGGCTGCAATGTGTGCTGCGACGGCCTTGCGCGCGGGACTGGAACGAACCCCGTGGTTCGCAAGGGTCCGGACCCGTCGGATCCGAATTGCTTGTTGAGAAATTCATAGAGCATCTTGGCGCCGGCTTGCGCGCGCTGGCCGATCGTGACGCTGGCCTGCGATCCGACGACGCATGCTTCCCGCTGCCGCTCGCAGAAATGCTGGATGTCTGCTACGGCGACCTTGGCCGCTCGGAGGGCTTCGCTCGCACTGACCTGCGACTTAGGCACGGGTTGCGAGCTGACGTTCGGCAGACAGACTAGGACGATGCCCAGCCAGAATGTCATTCGCAGGAGGAACCACATAGGCCGGCCCTTGTTTCGCGGCATAGCTGCCTCATCTGTGGCCTTTTCCACCAGGAAGCCTCAAGATAGGGACGTGACAAGGCCCAAGACTCCCACGTGTTCAGCGTGACGCCGTGGCGATCACCGGCTGCGGACCGTCCAGCGAGACCCACTCGTTGGGATTGGACTGCGATTGGCGCTTGACGAAGCTGTAGCCGGTCTCCGACCAGAGCAGAATGTTATCGGTTACATTGTCAAGGATGTAGTCGCCCTTGTTGGTGGCTACCGTCAGCACGGCATGACCTTCGTCTTTCTTATTGCGCACCACCGTTACGAGTACCGCCTCGCGCGGCCAGCCCGACTGGATCAGCATCCGCCGCTTGAGCAGCACGTAGTCCTCGCAGTCACCATAACCGTCATCAGGATAGGACCAGTGCTCGACGACGCCCCAATGTTCAAGATCGGTAAGTGGTTTGATCGTCTCGTTAACCCATTTGTTGACACGGCCCAGGGTCATCCAGGCTTCCCGCCGTAAGAGAACAAGGTCGCGCGGTGCCCGCGTGGTGCCGGCGCACTCGCCGGGTTGCCGCGCACAGAACTCGACCCATCCGTGTGGCGGCGTAGCCTTGGATACCAGAACATGGGCGAGACGCTCGGATCCGGCGACGGCAGGCAGCGTGTCGATCACGCTCGTCGCGAATGCGGCGATTAACACCGTGCCAAATTTCAGGCCCAAGCCTTTGTAGATCGCGGTCGCGACCATCATGAGACCCCCCGACCCGCCACGTCGCGCACTGCGCTGCTGCGGCGACCTAGAAACGCCCGAGCACAGCATTTGTGCCCAATCACGGCGGGCTAGGCCAGCGCATAGTTAAAAAAGGGTAAACAGCGTTCCCGCGAGCAAAGCCTCTGCCAGGTGATAGCTGCCCGTCGACGACTTGTACCGAGATCGTGGTGCAGAAATGGTCGGCCGCCGCGGTGCAGCTCTGCAACCTTGACCACTAACCTTCTACGCAATGCTCCCACTCCGCGTCGTCATTCTCGGCGTGTCCCCTATCAGCGCTGAAGAAGAAAGAGTGGAGGTCGCGGATGATTGGCAGTAAATTCGAACTCATCATCGACCTCGAGATGCCAAGGTGCTCGCGCTAAAGTTCGGCATGCGCGCCCCGAGCACTCTGTCCCGCTCGTCGGTGCCGCCGCGCTCTGCCTCCGGGTGTTGCGCGAGCAGATACCAGCACCAACTCAGCGCGGTGGCGGTGGTCTCGTGCCCGGCAAGGAAGATCGTGAGGATTATCTCGTCGCGCAGCTGTTTGTCGCTCATGCCTTCTCCGGTCTCGGGATCACGCGCTGTAAGCAGCATCGAGAGAAGCTCCCCTCGGCCGATCCCGTCAGCCCGCCGCTCGGCTAAGAGCCGCGATACCAGAGCTTCGAACTCGGCAATCGCGCGGCGATAGGCCTTTGGCTGAGATCACAAATCATGCCTCCCGGCAGGAGCTGCGGCTCCATCCGGGGGGCAAGCCCCTGGTAGCTACCCTGACGCCAGTGGGTCCAGGCGCTCAAGAAATGACGAAGACGACACCCACGTGACGATCGGCGGCGCGACGTGCGAAGTCCGCAAGCGATGTGAGCCAGTCACGCAGCTCGGGCGTGGCGGGACTGCTTCCGCCTCGACCACGGCAATCATGGCATTGACGTGCGCGGCTTCGAACCGGAATGTCTCGTCGCGGTCGATCACTCCGTCCGACAACTCGGACAAGCGGTCAGCAAGCCGCTGTTCGAACGGCTGCCACGCCGCAAGTGGCATGAGCAGGGTCTCGAAATGCGCTCGGTCCGCCCTTTTTTCGGAACCGTGCCATCATGCTCGCGATTGAGTGGAATGAACACCTGCCCGATCGTCGTCATAAATCTGCTCCGCAGACTTTGTCCCTTCACTTAGCCGGATGGCACCCATTATTGCAAAATCTGATTTTCGGTACAGACAGGTATGCACCCGAGACCTAACGCCACTGACCCCAGGAAGAGCGCGCTCAGGTCAGCGGCCCACCGGCCGCCCAGCACAGCATCTCGGTCACCAGATACTTGAACCCTGCCGGCGGCACTCTGTGATGCGCCTCGTCTACCCGCGGATCGGCATTGAGCCTGGGGTCGACCATGACCCGGTCGATTAAATCTTCAACCATCGTGGCCATGCTATTTGTCAGCGAAAGTTCATGTCGTCGTGTCTCCCACTACTCACGCTTGGCATTCAGATCGAGCCCGTCGCACCGGATTTTCAGCTCATCGGGCGAAAGCGCGGGTGATCACCGAGTTTCAAAAGGGCGCTCGACCGCTGTTACGGCTTCACAGGTCTCAGTTCTTCGGCGCGTCGGGCGCGAACGGGTCATAGGGATAGCCGGCATAGACAAGACTGGCACCGCTGGCGCCCAGCAGTCCTTCGATCTTCTCGACCGTCTTGCCGATCACGCTGCGCGGCTGGCCGGCCTGAAGCTGGCGCTTCAGCTCGATGAGGGCCCGATTGGCGCCGTCGAGACGCTGTGCCAGGACCGCCGCAACGTAAAGGAGCGCGATCGGGTCTTGCGCTGAGCAGGGCGGCCGCGTCGGCGACGTGAAACTGCGAGGTTTCCAGCGCACGCACGTCCGCCGTGTGCGGCTGATCCAGCAGCACGGAGAGTTCGCCGAACACGGCGCCGGGCTCCGTCACCTTGGCGATCTCGACGCCCTCCTTGACGACTGCGACCGCGCCCTCCTTGAGGATCAGCAGCCGGCCGGTCGTCGAGCCGGCGGTGAGCACGGTCTCGCCGGCCTGGTAGGTTGCGAGCGGAAGGGCGGCGAGCCTCTTCTGGAAGGCGGCGGTGTCGGGAATCAGGGGCATGGGGGTGCCTCCGTGGCATCTCGCGCCAGAACTGAAGTCCGCTTAGATGCGGCGGCAAGTCAAGCGGACCGCGCAGGGAACAGGGATATTTCGGCCGCCTGATCATTCTTGCGCAGAGGGCTTGTCCTGCAAGGATCGAAATAACCCATGCAACCACCGCCCGCGAAAAATGCCGTTCAATTGAACACGAAGGTATAGTCGGCAATCCCTCAGCAGGCATATCGTGTGCGTTCATCGTGATTTGTGATGGGTAGATGCCACCGGCTGCTACCGCAGCTTCAACTCGCGCGTGAGTGGTCGAGGCAACCCATCCTCCCGAGGCCCAGCCAGGATCAAAACGGTGGCGGCGGCGAACAAACTGATCTTGCGCATATCGAATCCTCCTGTCCGATCTGTTGAGCTCACCGCACCTGCGGTAGCTCAGCCACCATAACTCCCTTGCGTATCGTGCCGATGTCGGCTTGCGACCGATTTGGTATCGTTTGTATCGCAGCGTACTGACGGCCTCGGATTACGACACCCTCGATTGGACGCATCCGCGTCCAATACCGCTTGGCGCACGCTCAAAGCAACGCACCATGACGTGTCGCCTCAATAGGCTGCTGGATAACCGCAAAGCACGCGATGTCATGCGAAATTGTAGAGGGGCTGCGTTGCGCGCAGGGAAAAGTGTCCCACATCGCTTCTTCAATGGCGGCAATCTCCGCCTCAATAAAATAGGGATCGCTCTTGATGTCGCCGGCTGGAAAATGCTCGCGAGGCGGATGGCCTTTTCACCGGCTCACTCGGAACGCGTCGCTCCGCATGGCTCTTCAATTCCACGAGCGCGCGACGCAGTTGCACCGCGAGCGGGCCGAGCCCTCGCGGCAGCGGCGCGGTCGCCGGCCTTGCCGGCCTGCTCCAGCGCGGCGGCGGCGGCGCCGACGCCTTTCGCGCCGACCGCCTGCGCCGCGCCTTTGAGCTTGTGCGCGGCGGCCGCCAGCGCCGCGAGATTGCCGGCGCGCGAGGCGCGGTCGATCTCGCGTTGCGTTTCCACCGCGGTGTCGCGGAATTTCTCCAGCAGCGAAGTCGATCGCGGCGCGGTCGTCGCCGAGCCAGCCCGCCAGCACGCCGCGGTCGATCGCGCGGCGGCTTCGCCGCGTCCGCCGGGCCGCCGGCTGCTGCTCTCGTCGCCGATCGGCAGCCAGCGCTCCAGCGTCGCGCGCAGCCGCTCGATGCTCACCGGCTTGACCAGATAGGCGTCCATGCCGGCGGCGATGCAGCGCTCCTCCTCGCCCTTCATCGCGTTGGCGGTGACCGCGACGATCGGCGTGCGCGCGCTGTCGCCGCCGTCGGCCTCGGCCTCGCGGAGCCGCCGGTCAGCTCGTAGCCGTCCATGCGCGGCATGTGGATGTCGGCGAGCACCGCGGTGTAGCGGCCGGCGCGCCCAGGCCTCCAGCGCCTCGACGCCGTCGTCGACGCTGTCGGCGGCGATCCCGAGCAGGTCGAGCTGGCGCACCAGCACCTCGCGGTTCACCGGATGATCGTCGACCACCAGCACGCGCGGGCCGCTCGCTCGCGCGCGGCTGCCGGTCAGCGACGTTGCTGGCGGCACCGGCCGCAGCAGCGTCGGCGAGCGGCGAGTCCGCCGGCGCCGCCTTCAAGCGTCAAGCGTCACCGTGAAGGTCGAGCCGGCGCCCGGCGCGCTCTCGATCGCGACCTCGCCGTCCATCAGCTCGGCCAGCCGGCGCACGATCGAGAGGCCAAGCCCGGTGCCGCCGAAGCGCCGCGTGGTCGACCTGTCGGCCTGCGCGAACGGCTGGAACAGCCGGGCGCGCTGCTCGTCGCTCGAGCCCGATGCCGGTGTCGGTGACCGCGAGCGTCGACGCGCGTGCGCCCGCCGCCGAGCGGCACGGTGCCGGCGCGCACCTGCACGCCGCCGCGCTCGGTGAACTTGAGCGCGTTGCCGAGCAGATTGAACAGGATCTGCCGCACCCGCGTCGGATCGCCGACCAGCGCGTCGTTCGAGCCGGCCTCGATCGCGGCGTCGAGCGCGAGCCCCTTGGCCGCCGCCTGCGGCCGGAACGTGTCCACCGACGCCGTCGATCAGGCCGGACAGCGAGAACGCCGTGTCCTCCAGCTCCAGCCGTCCGGCCTCGATCTTCGAGAAGTCGAGCAGGTCGTCGATGATGCGCAGCAGCGCCTGCGCCGAGTCGCGCATGGTCGCAGACGCGTGCGGCGCTGCTCCTCGTCGAGACCCTGGTGCTCCAGCACCTCCATCATGCCGAGCACGCCGTTCATCGGCGTGCGGATCTCGTGGCTCATGGTGGCGAGGAATGTCGACTTCGCCTGATTGGCTGCCTCGGCCTCGGCGCGCGCCCATTCAGCCGCATCGCGCGCGGCCTCGGCCGCCTCCTTGGCCGCGGCCAGCGCCTCCTCGCGCTCCTTCAGCTCGGTGATGTCGCGGCATGAGCCGAGCAGGCCGCCGTCGGCCAGCGGCTTATAAATGAACTCGACATGGCGACCGCTTGCCGTGCGCCGCTCGTAGCGATTGCCTGCTGGCTTGAGCACCCGCGCAGCCCACTCCTGAACGATTCCCGCGAGATCGTCGGGCGGACCGAAATCGCCGCGCTTAGCCTGGAAGCGTAGGAGGTCGTAGACCGACACGCCGGGGCGGGCCACGTCGGGCGTGTATCGCTGGAACTTCACGAGCTGGTTGTTGATGAACCTCAAGCGGAGGTCCTTGTCGAATAGGACGATACCATCGCTCATATTGTCGAGCACGGTCTGCAGCACTTCGCGCGTGCCCTCGACGTCAGCCCGCGCCGCCGCGGCCTCGGCCCGCGCCCGTTCAGCCGCATCGCGCGCGGTCTCGGCCGCCTCCTTGGCCGCGGCAAGCGCCTGCTCCCGCGTCTTCAGCTCTGTGACGAAGAACTGCGTGGCCCTCGCCATCTCGGTGATTTCGTCCTCCCCGACGGTTGAGATCGCTGCGGGCCGTCCCTCGACCTGCGCCCGCATGTATCGCTGCAGAAGCTTCAGACGGGTAATCACCGCGTGTCGCACGTACACGAAAATGACGGTCCCGGCGGCCAAGCATAGGAGTGACGTGGCGATGCTCAGCAAGGTGAAGTACCAAACCGTTTCGTTGAAGTACGCGGACCGCCTGCCGATGTCCCGCTGGGTGGCGCTCGAGATCGCGGAAACCGAGGTCACGAACGCAGTGCTGGTCTGCTGAATGAGCCGCAGCGCCGTCTGGATGGCAGTATCGGCTTCGATCTGGAGGCGCCGGGCCTCGGGGAGGTTCGCAGGCCCAAGTCCAAACTGCGCGATTTCGTCGTGCATGCCGCCGATTTTGGACTGCAGGGCTTGCGGCAATTGTGCCCGCACGTTCTCCATGCCTTTGACCAGCGTTCTTAGGCTGGAATTGACCCGCTCGATCCGCGAATTGTTGCGCACGGCCTGCGTGGCCAGCATGAGCGTAATGCATTCTAGACCCGCCGCCGACCACTCGACCAAGCGCGTCCGGTCAGGCGCCGATATGGTCGAGTTGGAGCGCTGCTCGCGGTCTCGCTCACCCATGATCGCCTCGTCGGCAATCTTTCGCCCGCGCGCAGCGAGGCTGGGCAGGCGGGCCATGACCCCCTCGACCACGTTGTTGGCTTCGATGCGCTGGCGCACGAACTCGTCCAAGCCTTTCAGATTGGCGACCAAAGTGTCCAATTCACGCTTAATATTCGACACCTGCTCATGATCCGCCGCGGCTTGGTCGAGGCCCGCCACCGTACGGGCAAGCGTCGTCGCGCGGTCATCCAATTGATCGGCGACCGCTTGCCGCCGCACCTGTGTGTCGGCAAGCGCAATCTCCGGTGCCGTAGCGGACAGCGTCTGGCTCAGCTCGGATAAGCGCGAAGCGGCGATCAAGGCGGGCAAATTCGTTTCGGCAATCTGGTTGAAGCTTGCGCCAAATCTGGCGATCGCCAGAATAGCGACGCCGCTTTGCGTGACAGCGAACAAGCCGATGAGCGCAAGCCCCAACAGAATTGTGAGCGCCACCTTGTTCCGACGAAACCCGTTGATGGTTGTTGGAGGGTAACCCATGTGTTCCCCTTCACTGGGGAGACGGGAGGCGGCTCAGCACGGCATCGGGCGTAAAGTTGTACCGCATGACCTCCCGGTTGCGTATCTTGCTGAACCGCGAGAAGTCTACCTTGCGCCAATCGACCTTGCCGATCTCGGAGAAGCGCCGCGCGACCGGCAAATCGAACGCGCCCATGGGGAATTGCAAGCGCACCTCCTCCTCCGCGAAGTCACGGCCATCGTGGTGGTCGCGGAGAACGACCATCGCCCAGGCCCCTACGAGGAAGTGACCGCCATGCGTCACAATCATCTCGCCCTTTAGCACCCGCTCGACCCCTGCTTGGCTCCAGTTCAGCCCGCCCACCACCACGTTGACGCCAGGCGTGTATCCGGCCTCGCGCAACGCGGTGATCGCGCCCAACGCCATTGGATCGTTGGCCGCCCACAGCACGTCGATGGGCCGGCCTTTTCGGACGAACTCGCGCACCCACGTTTCCGCACCTTTCTCGCTCCAGTCCAGATTACCTACATCGATCAGTTCCACAGAACCTGGGCCTAAGAGCTGGCGCATCACGCCGACGGCCCGCTTCAGGCCGCGGACGCGGCCATTGCTGGCCGGCGTGTCGATCTCACCGGCCAGCCCGACGACCTTGAGGGGGCGATTCTTCTTGATTCGCACCGCCTCGATGAGAATCGCCTCGGCGATCCCATAGCCGCCACCCTCATGGTCGGGCACGATGCTGCCGAGCCAACGCCGGTATTTCGTGCGTGGCTCGCCGTACTCTGCCCATTGCTTCTCATCGACATCGTTGTTCAGCAGGATTACCGGCACGCCGGCGGCATCAGCTAGCTTGATGATCTCGCCGCCGACGCCAACGTCATTGGTAGCGATCAGATAGTCTAGCGGCGGCCGTTCGCTGAGAAAGTCTCGCGCGAGTGCGATCGCCTTGTCGAATGAGCGATCGGAATAACGCTCGTCAACGTTGATCCCGAGTTGCGCCGCCGCGGCTCGCATGGTCGAGGAGACAAGAAGCCAAAATTCGGGAGGGCCGGTGGGATTGATGAAACCCACCCGGATATCGCCGCTCCAGGCCGCCGGCGTAGTCCCGACGAGAGCTACGGCAACGAGAAGGCCGCGCAACCAGGACGATATCGCCCCTCCCGTCGGGCCCGCCGGTACGACCTCCGGCGGCGATGCTGACGTCAGGCGGTGTGTCGGCGGACAATCAATAGACATCTGAAGGCTCTCCGAACCCGCCATCTTGGTCAACCGGTGTATCGTCCGTGTGTCGTAGTGCGCCCGCTTTGTATCGTTCGTATCGACTGCGCAAGCGCGCCCGGGCCCTCGCTCGGCCGCCGCGGGATGACTCTCGCGCGCCCGGAGCGGGTGCGCACGGCGATTTACGTTTGTCACTCAGGGTTTGTCGCCTGACACGCCCGACGGTCCATGGTAGGGTTCGCTGGCGGCACGCGCGCGGCTGGCGATCGGCTTCTCAAAAGGTTCGGTTCCCCTGTCTTGCTCGCGCGCAGTCGTCGAAAAGGTTCAGACAGGATGGATGACCGGCCGCACATCGTGGTGGTCGAAGACGAGACCACGCAGCGCCAGCTGCTGGTGGATTATCTGACACGGCAGAACTTCCGCGTCAGCGGGGTCGATCGAGGCGCAGCGCTGCGCAAGCTCGTGGAGCGAGAGCTGCCGACGCTCGTGCTGCTCGATATCGGATTGCCGGGAGAAGACGGATTCGCTCTGGCGCGGTGGCTGCGCGAGAGGAGTGCCCGCATCGGCATCATCATGGTCACTGCCGCCTCCGACACGGTCGACCGCGTGGTCGGACTGGAAACCGGCGCGGACGACTACATCGCCAAGCCGTTCGAGCCGCGCGAGCTGCTGGCGCGGGTGAAAAGCGTTCTCCGGCGCGCGACCGGGACGATCGTGACCGCAGGACCGCGCGTACGCATGGGCCGCCGCGTGCTCGATCTCGAAAAGCGCGTGCTGGTGATCCGGCCGACGGCAGCGAAGAAGCACTAACGGCGAGCGAATTCGACCTGCTCAAGGTGTTCGCCGAAAATCCTAATCGGCCGCTGCAGCGCGACTGGCTCCTGGAGGTGACTGCGCATCGCGAGATGGAGGCGTTCGACCGCGCCATCGACCTGCGCATCACTCGGCTTCGCCGCAAGATCGAGCCCGATCCGACACACCCCGACGCCATCCGCACCGTGCGCGGCGTCGGCTACATGTTCGTGCCACCGAAGGCTTAGCCGCGACATCGTCGCGCCGTCTGCGATAATTTGCCGGCCAAGCGTGCCGTCGCTGTCGTTCAGTCGCCAGTCCTCCCGTCGCCAGTCCTCCCGTCCGTCCTACGTCGATAAGCAACCCCGAAGGCACGCGCGTTTGGTGTGATGCGAATGCCGAATCCCTTTACGTCGTCGTAGATGATTTGGTTGCCGCGTTCCGCGAAATGACGCGATTGACCCAAAGCGGACATCACTGCCTATTTGCTTCCAAATTGATCTGGGATCAGTGAATTGCTCAGGTGCTATTTCGCTTATTCCTGCGCTAACGTCCGTCTGCCACTTCGCTCACTTTTCGGACATCAGCGTGTGACTCGCTCATTGATCTTTTTGCGGTAGACTGGGGGGCTCAAGTCACGGCGCGACATGATCCCCGTATCGACTGCCACGCTCGTTACCCGCCCTTGTATGGGGCTGGATCAGTCAAGAGGTAGCATTTGCCGCGAACTCCTCCTTGCTTTCTTGCTTGACTTGCTTCCTTCCTTGTCAGTTTCTTTGTTCGACCGAGAGCCGTTTCTTCGTCCCGACCGCGATCCTGCGGGAGCGCCGCGCGCAGCCGCGGTCAAGGCTGGCCGTCGCTGCGCGGGGGCCGCAAGCTCCGCTTGTGCCAGGCCACGCCTTGACGGCGGCGAGCACGGCGCGAGGCTGGATGGTCGGGACGAAGAGGTCGCGCGATGAACGGCGAGACGTGATCCTGGACTGGGCCGTGAATGACGAATGCGGAAGCACCGCATCACCTTGTATCCGGTCGGGTGCGAGAACCCGGTACCCTAATCTTTCATGCACGGGTGAAAGCAAGGCCCAGAAAAGACGGGACCCATCTACGAAAGCGGGCGTTATAGACCCTAGGGTGGGACGGTCACACGTCTGTCCTGGGTCACGTCGGCCGTCATTGCGCGCGGCCGTTCAGAAGCTCGGACGCAGCACGGCGCCGGTGGGCACCACGCCGGTGGTGAGATAGCGCCACAGCGCCACCATGAGCTTGCGCGCCATCGCCACGATGGTGATGCGCCGGATGCGTCCCTTGACGTCGCCCACCCGCTGCGCGGAACCAGCGGCTCAGTTCGCTGTCGGGCTGATGCCGCAGCCACAGCCAGGCGAGCTCGATCGCGAGCCTGCGGGCGCGCCGGTTGCCGGCTTTGCTGATGCCCTGTTCGCGTCGGCTCTCGCCGCTGTCGTAGGGCGTGCCGGCGAGCCCGAAATAGCTGCCGACCTGGCGGCGATTGTCGAACGAGCGGTAGAACACCTCGTTGACCAGCTCCTGCCCGCCGACCGGACCGATGCTCTTGAGGTCGATGAGCTGCATGATCTTGGCCTCGGCCGAGCCGGGCTGCGGCGGCCCGCAGCTCGGCCTTGCTCTTGGCCTCGAGCGCCTCGATCTGCTTGCCGACCAGGCACAGCCGCTCGTGCTCGCGCACGATCTCCTCCTTGAGCCGCGGCGGCAGCGCTCGTCCGTCGCCGGTGCGCAGACTTCTCGAGGCTGGCGATGAAGCCCGGCTTCAGCGGCATGGCATCGCGGATGCCCTGTGCCGATGCAACAGCCCCTTGATGCGATTGGTGTGAGCGGTGCGTTCCTTGAGCAGGCGCTCGCGCTCGCGCGTCGCGCCGCTTGCGGTCCTCGTCCTCCACCGTCGGCACGTGCACCATGCTGCAGACCCGCGGCTCGCCCCGCAGATAGGCGAGGAACGCCCGCATCAGCTTCTCCAGGTCGATCCGATCGGTCTTGGCGCGCCGCGCGCGCCGGTTCACCTCGATGCTGGACGGATCGATCTCGTGATTGATCACCCCTTGCTCCGTCAGCCAGCGGTGCAGCCAGTGCCCGTCGAGCCCGGCCTCGTAGCACGACAGGATACGCACCGGCTTGCCGCTGCCGCAGCCTTCGCTCGCGCACGTCCGCCAAGCGCGCTGCCAGCGCCGTCAGGTCGCCTCCAGCGATCGTGTAGCGGCTCATCTTCTGCGAGCCCGGCAGCATCACGCCGAGCTTCCACTTCGCCTTGCTCAGTTCAAACACCAGGTGAACCGTGGCATACTCACCAGAGGCGGGTGTGTCAGTGTGATCGAGCTTCGACATTTGATCCTCCGAGGTTGGATGGTCTGGAAAACCAATCCTAACCTCTTGGCCACCCGCCGCCCCATAGGATTCTACTTCAAAGGCGCGCCGGCGGCGAGCCACGCGGCAAGGGTCTGGCGCTCCTGCGGGGTCATCTGCGTGATGTTGCCCGGCGGCATCGCGTCCGAGCGCACGGCTTGAATCTCGATCAGTCGGGCATGACGGCTGATGCTTTCCGGACTGTCGAGCACCACGCCCTTCGGCGCCCCGTGAACACCGGGCCAGACCGGCTCGTTCATATGGCACATGCTGCAGCGGGAGAGGACGGCGTCCTGCGCCGCCTTGACGTCCAGCTTGTGCGCGCGCGTCCCGCTTGCCGTCTCCCTTGGTCCCGCCCCCGAGAGCCACGCCACCGCCACCATGCCCGCGGCCGCGACCGCCCAGGTCCACCACGGACTGCCCTTGCCTTCGTGCCGTGAATTGAAGAAATGGCGAATGACGGGGCCGATCGCGAGCACGATCGCAACGATCAGCCAGTTGAACCGGGTGGCGAACATCAGGGGGTAGTGATTGGCGATCATCAGGAAGACGACCGGCAGCGTGAGGTAGTTGTTGTGAACCGAGCGCTGCTTGGCCTCGGCGCCCCATGACCGGATCGGGCTCCTTGCCCGCGAGCATGGCCGCCACGGTCTTCTTCTGGTTCGGAATGACGATGATGAAGACGTTCGCCACCATGATGGTGCCGACCAGCGCGCCGATCTGCGTGAAGGCACCGCGGCCGCTGAACACATGGGTGAAGGCATAGGTCAAGCCGACCAGGAACACGTAGCCGATGAGCGCGAGCGCGATCTCGTGGCGGCCGAGCGGCGAGCGGCACAACGCCTCATAGACCAGCCAGGCGAGGAGAAGGCTGCCGAACGCGACGGCTGCCGCCATCGGCGCCGTGAGATCGAGCACCGACTTGTCGATCAGGTAAAGCTCGGCGCCGAGATAATAGACGATCACCAGCAGCGCAAAGCCGGACAGCCAGGTGGTATAGGCTTCCCACTTGAACCAGGTCAGCTCGTCGGGCATGCGGGCCGGCGCGACCAGATACTTCACCATGTGGTAGAACCCGCCGCCGTGCACCTGCCAGGCGTCGCCCTGCACGCCCTCGGGCAGTCCGGCCCGGCGCTTGAGACTGAGATCGAGATGGATGAAGTAGAATGAGCTGCCGATCCAGGCGATGGCGGCAACGACGTGCAGCCATCGAATGATCAGGCTCAGCCACTCCGTGAGCACGGATTCCACGACTGCATGCCCTTTCTTCGGCGGGGTTGTGTCCTGGACCAGGCAGCGGCTGGCAGCGCGTGACGGACGCGTCGCCGCGGGATGCAAGAGCCGATGCCCAACGCAGTACTGCATGTTTCGTGCTCGGCGGACGACGCAAGATGGCAACAGCGCATGGCGTCGAGCCAGCGTTGCAAGAGCGGGACCGGGGAGACATCATGACGCTTGCGCAAACGATCAGCGACTTCGTCGACCGCGATTTCGCGCGCCAGACCCGTTTCCTGGCCGAATTGGTGAAGGTGCCGAGCGACAATCCGCCCGGCGATTGCGCCGCGCATGCGCAACGCACGCGGGAGCTGCTGGACACAGCTCGGCCTCGAGGTGGAAGCGCACGTCGTGCCGCAGGCGCTGGTCGAAGCTGCCGGCATGAAGAGCGCGACCAATCTCATCGTTCGCCACCGTTTCGGCGACGGCCCGGTGATTGCGCTCAACGCCCATGGCGACGTGGTGCCGCCCGGACTCGGATGGCGTGTGGATCCCTACGGCGCCGCGGTCGAGGACGGCCGGCATGGCCCGGTCATGTATGGACGCGGCGTCGCGGTGTCGAAGTCGGATTTCGCCACCTACACCTGGACGCTGCTGGCGCTCGAGGCAGCGGCAGCGCAGGGCAGCGAGCTTGCCGGCACGCTCGAGCTGCATTTCACCTATGACGAGGAGGCGGGAGGGATTGTCGGCCCGAAATGGCTGCTCGATGCGGGCCTGACCAGGCCCGACGCAGCGATCGCCGCCGGCTTTTCCTATGCGGTCGTCACCGCTCACAACGGCTGCCTGCACCTGGAAGTGACGGTCACCGGCAAGCAGGCGCACGCCGCCATGCCGCAGACCGGTGTCGGACGCCCTGGAAGCGGCGAACGCGATTCTCACCGCGCTTTATGCGCATCGCGCCGGCCTCGCGCGCATACGCTCGCACAGCCCGGGCATCGCTTCGCCGACGCTGAACGTGGGGCTGATCAAGGGCGGCATCAACACCAATGTGGTGCCCGACCAGGTCGTGTTCCGGATCGATCGCCGCATCATCCCGGAAGAGAGCCCTTCGCAGGTGGAATCCGAGTTGCGCGCGCTGATTGCGGCGTGCGCGAAGTCTCGTGCCGGAAATCAAGATCGACGTCACCCGCCTGCTTCTGGCCGCGCCGCTGACGCCGCTGCCGGGCACGGATCGGATCGCGGCGGCAATTGCGCGTCATGCCAGGCAGATTCTGGGTGTCGATGTTCTTCCGACCGGCGTGCCGCTTTATACCGATGCCCGCCATTACGCGGCAGCGGGGATTCCGGTCGTGCTGTACGGCGCCGGGCCGCGCTCGATCCTGGAAGCGAACGCGCACAACGCCAACGAAAACCTGCGCCTCGACGATTTGCGCGCCGCGACCAAGATCGTCGCCATGACCGTCGCGGATTTGCTCACTGGAGCGCGTTCTAAACTTCGGTAACCGCGATCGCCTCGATCTCGACGAGAAAATCCGGGTGTGAGAGCCGCCGCACCTCGACGGTCGTGCTGGTGGGCAACGCCGCGCCGAAGAATTCCATTCGAACGTCGACATGCTTGAAGAATTCGTCGATGTCGGTGGTGAAGGTCTGGGTGCGGACGAGATCCTCCAGCGTTGCGCCGGCTGCCACCAGCGCTGCTTTCAGATTCTCGCCGACTTGGCGGATTCCGGCTTCCCATGTTTCCCTTGCCGACAATCTCGCCGTTCCGGTTGCGCGCAAGCAGGCCGGACACGAAGATCAATTTCCCTGCAACCACAGTCACCACCGGCGAATAGAGCACGTGGCCGCCGACGATCCGTTTCGGCAATGCTTCGGGAAACAGGCTTTTGCGTTCCATTTCTCCAGTCCTTTTCTTCGCCCATGCGACACCTCGGCGAGGCCGCTCATCGAGCCGGCCGGCGCGCCTTGCTTCTCGAGCCGCCGAATTGCTCGGCGAGGAAATCGACCAAGGTGCGGATCTTGGGAGTAAGCTGGCGATCGGCGATGAAGTAGGCGGTGAGACTGGTGCCGAACGTGCCATGCGGCGTCCAGTCCGGCAGGACCTTCACGAGCTCGCCCGACTCGATCTCCGGCGCGATCGCGAAGGTGGGCAGGAGCGCGAGGCCGAGCCCGCGGACCGCTGCGTCGCGAACAGCCTCGCTGTTGTTGGCGCGGAAGTTGCCACTGACAGTGACGATCTTCGTCTCGTTCTTGCGGGACATTGTCCATTCGTCGCCGCGAACGGCGGTCGATGCGTAGAAAATGCAATTGTGGTTGCGGATCTCCTCGGGAGAATCCGGTGCCGCAAACCGCTTCAAGTAGCTTGGTGCTGCACAGATCAGCCAGTCGATCGCCACCAGATCCCGGCGAATGAGGTTGGCCCGGACGAGTGGTGAGGACTGGATCGCGATGTCGAAGCGATCCTCCACCAGGTCGACCAGCCGGTCGCTGAGCACGAGATCGATCGAGACGTCGGGATGACGTCCGAGGTATTCGGGCAGGATCGGCACCAGGTGCAACCGCCCGAAAGCCCCCGGCGCGCTCACGCGCAGAAGCCCCTTGGGGCGGCTCAGAAAGCGCTGCACCGACAACTCGCTTGCTTCCACTTCTGCTGCGATTCGTGCACAATGCGCGTAAGCCGCGTGGCCCGGCTCGGTGAGGCTGAGCTTGCGGGTCGTGCGATTGAGGAGGCGGGCGCCGAGCGCCTGCTCCAGGCGACTGACATGCTTGCTCGCGGCGGAGCGCGAGATGTCGAGCCTGCGCGCCGTCAGCGAAAAGCTCTGCAGTTCGACCACCTTGGCGAAGACCAGCATGTCGAAAGGATTGTGCATCCTGCGCGCCGGATCATTAGATCGGATTTGGCAACAAACATATTCGAGTTTGCGTTCTTATCAACGTCCTTGTTTTGACCGATGCTCGTTGCGAGGGGCAGGAGTGAACCCATGAAGATCGAGCCTATTCACCACGTCGCGATGCGGCCGGAGTACAAGAGCCCGTTCTCGGCCGCCTATTCGGTCGAGGGCGGCCGCCTGATTTTCTTCTCCGGCTGCTGTACTGTTCCGACCTATCACAAGCATCCGCACGACCCGGACGACGAGCGGCAATGGCTGGCAGGAGATTTCCGCGAGCAGACCGAACGCACTTTCGTCCACATCAAGCAAATTCTCGATGCGGCCGGCGCGCAGATGAAAGACATCATGAAGCTGACGATCTTCACGACCGAGATGGACAACCAGAATATCCTCAACGAAATCTCCGCCCGCTACTTCGGCAATGACGATCCGCCCGCGCGGTCCCTGATCGGGGTCCCGACCCTCGCTCATCCGGGAATGCTGATCGAGATCGAGGGTGTGGCCGCGGCTCCGACGAAGACTTGAACCAATACGGTTGCAAAGGGAGAGACACATGACAGGCAAGCACGCCGTGCTCACACGCCGCACGCTGGTCGCCGCCGGCACGACCGCCGTGGTGACTGGGGTCTGCGCTCCGTTCGTCCGCCTCGCAGGCGCGGCGCCGACGACGATCCGCTACGCCACCGGAGGAGGCATCGGCCCCAACGAGATGGAGACCGTCATCTATCTCGACTGGATGCAGAAGAACGTGCTCAAGGGCTACGGCAAGGAGTACACGGTCGACATGACATTCACCCGCGGCACCCCGGAGGCCGGAACGCTGCTGGCTGCCGGCCAGGCCGACATGGCGACCCTTTCATTTGCCGTGTTCGCCACCTCGGTGCTGAGGAACATCGTTCCGGGCGGCATGTCCATCGTTTCCGACAATTATCAGGACGGCCGGGCCGGCTACGCGCAGAATACGTTTTTCGTGCTCGCGGATTCACCCATCACCTCGACCCAGGCGTTGAAAGGCAAGAAGGTCGGCATCAATGCGTTCGGCTCCGCCGTCGATCTCGCGCTGCGCGTCAAGCTCAAGAAGGATGGGATCGACCCGCGCCGGGACCTGAACATCGTCGAGGTGGCGTTCCCCAATCAGGCCGCCGCCATCCGGGAGAAGCGCATCGACTGCGGCATCTTGATCTTGCCTTTCATGAACACCGAGATCCGCAAAGGCGACCTGCGCGCCCTTTTCACCGGGGGCGATGCTTTCGGCCCCTATTCGGTGATCTTCCAGGTGGTCACAAACGAATTCCTGAAGAAGAATCCGGAAGCCGTGAAGTCCTTCCTGGCCGACTATGTGCGGGGACTGCACTGGTTCTATGATCCGGCCAATCGCAAGAAGGCTGTCGAGATCACCGCCGAGTTCACCAAATCGCCCGCGGACGTGCTGGATTCCTACTTCATGACGGAGCGTGACTACTACCGTGACCGCAACGGCTGCGTGGGAGTGACGACCATCCAGACGCCGATCGATGCCATGCATGCCGAGGGCTTGATCGATCGGCCGGTGAAAGTGTCGGAGCACCTCAATACATCGTATCTGCCGTATCCCTGCTCGGCATGATCAGCATATGCGTCAAGAATCTGAATAAGTGCTATCGGGCCCGGGACGGCGACGTCCCGGCCCTTGTCGAATTGAGCATCGACGTTGCGGAGGGCGAGTTCGTCAGCATTGTCGGGCCCTCCGGGTGCGGGAAAAGTACGCTGCTCTACATTCTCGGCGGCTTCATCGCGGCGGATGACGGGGTCATCGAGGTCGACGGCAGGGCGGTGACCGGCCCCGGAGTCGACCGTGGCGTGGTCTTCCAGGAATACGCGCTGTTTCCCTGGCTGACGGTCGTGCAGAACATCCGCTACGGCCTCGAAATGACCGGGGTGCCGCGCAAGCAGCGCGACGACACCGTCCAGCGGCTGGTCCGCACGATCGGGCTGCAGGGCTTCGAGCACCGCTTCCCTCGTGAACTGTCGGGAGGCATGAAGCAGCGGGTCGCGATCGCACGCACGCTCGCCTACGATCCCAAGATCCTGTTGCTCGACGAGCCGTTCGGCGCACTCGACGCGCAAACTCGCGAGGTCATGCAGGACGAGCTGCTGCGCCTATGGCAGGCGACGCGCAAGACCGTGGTCATGGTCACCCACGACGTCAACGAGGCCGTCTATTTGTCGGAGCGGGTGCTCGTGATGTCGCAGCGGCCCGGCCAGATCGTGCAGGAGTTCAAGATTGCAATAGATCGAACCGGCGAGCGCGAGGTTACGGTTCTCAATGACGACTACAATCACCTGCGCAATGAAGTCTGGCTCGCTGTTCGCCGTCAGGTCGCCGGGAAGAGCGCGTAATGGCCGTTTCCGCCGAAGCGCGTGCGCGGCCGTGGACCGGTTCCGGATCGGCGGTGCTGCGTACCGCCTGGCGCTACCTTCCCATCGCGATTTTCCTGCTCGTCTGGCAGCTCGTCGGTGCAGCTCGATCTGGTCGACCGTGCCTTTCTGCCGTCGGTCGACGCAACCGTGAGAGCCTTGTGGGACATGACCCGCAACGGAGAGATCGCCGTCAATCTTCTGGTCTCGATCTATCGCGCACTCGGCGGGCTCGCGATCGGCTCGGTCATCGGCGTAGCTCTCGGGCTCGCCATGGCCACCTCGCGTCGGGCCGATGAGTTCTTCGGGCCGCTCGTCGCCACGACTTATTCCTTGCCCAAGTCTGCGCTGATACCTCTTTTCATCCTGTGGTTCGGAATCGGCGACGTCACCAATATTCTCTCGGTCGTCCTCGCCTGCTTGTTGCCGGTAATCGTCAGCACCTATCACGGCGTGAAATCGGTGCCGTCCGTCATCGTGTGGAGCGCGCGCGCGATGGGAACGCCCCATCACCTGATCCTGTGGCGCATTCTCCTGCCGGGTGCGCTGCTTTCGATCTTCACGGGTATACGCATCGCGCTCGGCTTTTGCTTCGTGCTCACCATCTCGGCGGAGATGATCGCCGCCAAGGTCGGCATCGGAAAGCTCATCTTCCTGTACGGGGAAAACGGCGCCTATGCGCACATGTTCGGCGGGCTATTGGCCGTCGTCATTGTGGCATATGCCGCCGACCGGGCATTGCTGGCGGCGATGAATCACTTCCTGCGCTGGCACGATTTCATTCACGCGGCGCACGCGAATGGCTGAGCGAATCGAAACGCGGCGCGAACCGCTCGCCGCGATCTGGGCGGGCCTGCGCTATTCCTATCCGCTGCTGCTCGTGCTCCTGGCGTGGGACCTGGTCGCCCGCACCGGTCTGATCCGGCCGCTGTTCCTGCCGACGGTCACCACGGTGCTGGATCAGTTCTGGGTGCTGCTGCTCGAGGGCGAGATCATCGGCCCGCTGCTGGTCAGCCTCTACCGTGCGTTCGCCGGCCTGGCGCTGGCGGTGTTCTTCGGCGTGCTTGCCGGTCTGTTGATGGCGCGGTCGAAATGGGCGAACTGGGCGATCGACCCGCTGGTCTCACTCGGCTTTCCGGCGCCGAAAATCGCGTTCGTCCCGATATTCATTCTCTGGTTCGGCATCGATAATCTCTCGAAAATCCTGCTCGTCGCCTTCACCTGCGTCTTTCCGATGATCGTCGCGACGCATCATGGTGCCATGGCGGTCAGCCGGACCGTGATCTGGTCGGCCGAGGCGATGGGCACACCCGAGCGCAAGCTTCTCTATCGCATCATCTTGCCCGCCGCCCAGCCCTACATCTTCAGCGGCGTGCGTGTGACCATGCCGGTCGCGTTGATCATCGCGTTCACTGCCGAGATGATCGCCGGAGGTGGGGGCGTGGGCGGTGCCTTGATGTTCGCACAGCGATTCTTCCAGACGCCGACGGTCTTCGTCTACATCCTCGTCATGCTGGCGACGGGATTCGTGCTCGACCTGCTCATGCTGCGGCTGCGGCGCCGGCTGATCTCGTGGGAGGACGAAGCGGCCTGATCGCCGCTTCGCAAGCTCGAGGTTCGTCATCGCAAGGAGAAAATCATGCGTCTGGTGACTTTTCGGCATGGCGGCGAGGATCGGCTCGGCTTCCTCGTGGACGATCATGTCATCGACCCGAAACGCACGAACGGTCAGGATCGCGCCGCTTACGCCAGCGCGACCGCCTTCATACAATCCGGAGAGGCCGGTCGACGCGCGGCCGATCGACTGATCGCCGATGCGCCTGCAGCCGCCCGGGTTCCCCTGGCACGGGTTACGCTGACTGCGCCGATGCGGCCGTCGACCTTGCTGTGCAGCGGCAGCAATTACCGGGATCACAACAAGGAGAAGGCCAACACGCCGATCAGCGGCAAGGAGCCGGAGTTCTTCGTCAAGACCGCCGACAGCGTCGTCGGCCCCGGCGAACCGATCATCTATGATCCCGCCTTGACTCAAAAGCTCGACTGCGAGACCGAGCTGGCCGTGGTGATCGGCCGGCCGGGAAGACATATCCCGGCCGCGTCGGCGCTCGACCACGTTTTCGGCTATACGATCGTCAACGACGTGACTGCCCGCGACCGGCAGGTCCGGACCTCGCCGGAGGGAACCGTCTGGTACGATCTCGGCAGGGGAAAATCGTTCGACACCAGCGCCCCGCTGGGGCCATGCATCGTCACGGCCGACGAAATCGCCGATCCGCAGAATCTCGCGCTCGCAACGCGCATCAACGGCGATCTGCGGCAATCGAGCACGACCGCCGAGATGATCTGGACATGTGCCGAGCTCATCCACTTCTTTTCCACCAGCTTCACCTTGCGCCCGGGGATGGTCGTCATCACCGGCACGCCCGCCGGAACGGCGTGGTCGACCGATCCGGAGCTCGGCGGCAAGTGGCAGGCGCTTCCCGGACTCGTTCCTGCGAGCCGCTATTGTCTGCCGGGGGATCACATCGAATGCACCATCGAGCGCATCGGTACGCTCCGAAACGACGTCGTGCACGTGGCTCGCTCTCCCGCTTGCGGGGCGTCCTGGTCGTCTTGCGGTTACACGCTGCGAAACATTTTTGTAAGTTTTTGTGAAGATTTTTATTGACTTTATTACGTAATGTGTTATGAATTTTCGTACTCTCCATCATTGCGCATCAACGACTGCATCAAGACTGCATCAACCGTGCCGGGTCGGTATCCTGATGCCGCACGCGCGCCCCTTGAGCCTGCGTCGGCTGGGACGGTCTGGGACACTCGTTTTGGACAACGAACGTCAGGCAGGAACAGAGGCTTGATACAGATTTCAATGCTGTCCCGGTTTTTACGGCCCCGGAGAAAAACCACTCGATGCGCGGGCATATCATTCCGGGCCAGGGTGTCGGCCATAGGCATTTTGGCCAAAACGCCAAAACGGACAAAACAAAGCTAACGGGACAAACCTCAAAGCATTCAAAGCGCTCGCGGGCGACGTGCAACTGAATAGCGAAATCAGCGACGGCCTCGACGGTTAGGCGTCCGATGCCGCCCGACCGCCAATCCTCGACGAGCGGCGGCGGGTTACGGCGCGAAGCGCCTAACCCGCCTTCCCGAGCAGCGCCGCCTCGAACGCGCTCGCGATCGCCGGCTTGCTCTTGCCGGCCCGGACGGCATCGCCGATGACCACGACCGCCTGCTTCTCATTTGCCAAGCGCCGCAAGCGCTCGCCAGTCCCCCGGCGTGCCCGGTAGTAGAACCAGTCGCGAAACATCGGCGTCGAGAAAACCCGCGAGAAGCCGGGCCAGCGGCCGACGCCCCGATCCAGAGCCCGCGTTGCGATCGGTCCGAGGCCGAACCGATAGCAAGCGCCGCTCGCGATCACGATGCGCTCGAACGGGGCGAGCTGCTCCGATGACGTGACCGCAGTGGCGAAGCGGAACGTGACGCCGTGACCAATGCACAGAGCAACGAGATCGTCGACGTAGCGCTGAAAGCTTGCCTCGCTGGCCTCCACCTCCTGGAACAGGGCGCCTTGCCGGCCTGGCGGAATGCGCCGCCGGCGCGTGCGGCCTTCTCGAACACGGTGACCTCGTTTCCGTTCGCGACGAGTGAAGCATAGGTCAGGCCGGCAGGGCCGGCCCCGATGACGGCGATGCGCTCGCCGCCCGGCGGTCGCGCATCGGCGAACATCGTTTCGCGGCCGGCGGCGCCGTTGACCACGCAGCCGATGCGGGCGCCGCCGCGCATCTCGTCGATGCAGGTGTTGCAGGCGAGGCACCGGCGCACCGGCTCGTTGCGGCGCAGCTTCTCGACCCATTGCGGGTCGGCGATCAGGGTGCGGCCGAGCGCGATGAAATCCGTCTTGCCGGCCGCGACCGCCTCTGTTGCAGTCGCGGGATCGCCGAGCCGGCCGACCGCGATCACTGGAACCGTACTGGCCTTTTTGACGCCGGCTGCGAATTCGAGAAAGGTCGCATCGGGAAATGCCATCGGCGGCAGCACGATCTGTGCGGATGGCAGCGAACGGTAGTGGCCGGCGGTGACGTGGAGGGCATACGCGCCCGCCGCCGCCGCCCAGATCGCGATCTGCTCGCCCTCGCTATAACGCAATCCACCGGGGAAGAAGTCCTCGACCGAGAGCCGATAGATCACTGGCATTCCCGGCACCGCCGCCTTGACCGCGCGCAGCACCTCGAGGCCGAAGCGGGCGCGGTTCTCCAGGCTGCCGCCATATTTGTCGGTGCGCCGGTTCTCGAACGGCGCGTGAAATTGCGAGATCAGGTAACCATGGGCGGCGTGAATCTCGACGCAGTCGAAGCCGGCGCTGCGCGCGCGCACCGCGGCCGCGGCATGGGCGGCGATCGTGCCGTCGATGCGCGCCTGCGTCATCGCCTCCGGCACGATGATCTCGAACGTCGTCTCGTAGACCGGATGCGGGATCGCCGATGGTGCGACCGGCGTCTCGCCGCAGATGTCGCGCCGGGTATGTCCGCCGCCGTGGCCGAGCTGGATCGATGCCTTCGATCCGGCGCGGTGGATCACTTCAACGAGGCGGGTGAGCCCCGGCAGAAAGCGATTGTCATGGATGCCGATCTCGCGGCGGCGATGCCTGCCGGCTTTTTCCGGCGACGCCATCTCGACCGTGATCAGGCCGACGCCGCCGCGCGCCCGCGCCAGGTAGTAGGCGATGGTGTCCTCGGTGACGGTGCCGTCTTCGTCCGCGGTGCGCGTGGTCATCGCCGGCATCACGATGCGATTGGGGATCTCGACCGATCCGATGCGTGCGGGCGTGAGGAGGATGTTCATGCGGCCTACGCACGAAGCATTCGAAGTGCGGGCGCTCCGTTTGCTGAGCCGTCGTCCCCGCGCAAGCGTCGCTTGCGCAAGGGCATGCATGCGCGGGAATGACACCGACGGGTGATTCTCACACGCAGTTCGCCGTCACGATCGGTGTCATTCCGGCCGAGCGCCCCGGACGTCGTCCGGGCGCGAGAGCCGGAAACCAGTAACCACCGAACCCAGTTGCGGAAACGAGGGTGCAAATTTGTCGGCTGGTGTCTATCCACTCGATCCATGTCACAACACCGGGATCTCGCCGCCGTCGAGATCGATCGTTGCGCCATGCAGCCAGGTCGCGCGCGACGACACGACGAAGGTCACGAGATCGGCGACGTCCTCGACGGTGCCGAACCGCGTGATGCCGGTCTCGCGGCAGAGCCGCTCGCGCACCTTCGTCTCCGGATCGCCGCTGCGTTCCGCTTCGGCGCGGATGCGCCGCCATTGCCGCTCGGTCTCGACCAGGCTCGGATGGATGCAGTTGACCTGCACGCCGTCCTCCTTGCCGAGGTCGGCGAGGCACTTGGTGAAGGCAGCGACGGCGGCGTTGACCGAGCTGCCGATGGTGAATTGCTGTTCCGGCTTGCGCCCGCTGGTGCCACCGATGGCAACGAGCGAGCCGCGGCGCTCCTTCAGGAGCGGCCAGGCGGCACGCGCGAGCCGCACATGCGCGAACAATTTCAGCGCGTAGCCGTCCTCCCAGTCGGCATCGGTCAGCGTGAAGAAATCTCCGCGCTTGGTGGTGCCGGCATTGTTGACGAGAATGTCGAGGCCGCCGAGCTCGCGAGCGGCGGCCTCGACCAGCCGCCTGGGTGCGGTGGGATCGCGCAGGTCGAGTGCGCAAACGGCGGCCATGCGTCCCTTGCTCGTGATCGACGTCGCGACCTCGGTCAGCGCCGCTTCGTCGCGTCCCGTCAGCAGGAGATCGCAGCCTTCCCCGGCAAGCGCCCGTGCGATGCCGCGGCCGATGCCGCGGCTCGCTCCCGTGACCAGCGCGACTTTTCCGTCGAGGCCAAGCTCCATCCGGACGCCCCCTTCGTGCGGCGATCCCGGGTGGCGCTTTGCTCCATCCGGGCCACAAGACCGCGGAGCAAGCGTAGCCCGGATGCGGCGCCAGCGAAATCCGGAGCAACGACGGTAAGACGCGCTCCTGTGACCACCTTGCCCGGCCGGCGGGAAACGATCATCCTGGCTCGGGTCGTCGGAGTCCTGGTTGCAATGAGTCTGCGGGCTGAGCTCTTGCGTCTGGGACTGCGCTTGGTGAAAGGCCGTGCTACTCCCGAACCGAAGATCGAAGCAATCCGCCAGCGCCTCGAAAGGATCAAACCGTTCATTCCGGGGCCGCCGAAAGGAACGATTACCGCTCGGCTCGATGCCGGCGGCGTGCGATCTGTTCGGGTTGCGGCACTTGCTTCCCACCCCGACCGTCACATTCTCTATCTTCATGGTGGTGGCTATGTTTACGGATCGCCATCGCACTATCGTGACTTCCTCTGGCGCATCGCTGCTGCGACGTCTGCGCGGGTATTGTGCATCGGTTACCGGCTTGCACCGGAGCACCCGTTCCCGGCGGCGCTGGAGGATGCGACACGCGCCTATCGCTGGCTGCTGAGCGAAGGTGCGGCGCCTTCGCGCGTTGCCGTCATGGGGGACTCCGCCGGCGGCGGACTCGTGTTCGCGACGCTGTTGCGGCTTCGCGACGAGAGCGTGGCGCTGCCCGCCGCCGCCGTCGCGCTTCTCGCCATGGACCGACCTGGCGCTGACCGGGGAGTCGTTCCGGATCAACGCCGACGTCGATCCGATGTTGAGCGCCGCCGCAAGCGACGGCCTTTGCACGCCTCTATCTGGCGGGCGCCGACCCGAAAAATCCCTACGCGTCACCGCTTTACGGGGACGTGGCGGGCCTGCCGCCTGCGCTCATTCAGGTCGGCAGCGACGAGATCCTGCGCGACGATGCCGTACGCATGGCCGACAAGCTCCGCATCGCAGGCTGCTCCGTCGAGATCGAGATCTGGCCGCGCATGCCGCACG
The DNA here is from genome assembly GCA_963831225.1 of uncultured Alphaproteobacteria bacterium. Classification (GTDB taxonomy): domain Bacteria; phylum Pseudomonadota; class Alphaproteobacteria; order Rhizobiales; family Xanthobacteraceae; genus VAZQ01. The sequence continues at coordinate 4,205 of CAWHPT010000058.1, read as the reverse complement.
TCTGGCAATTGTTCGCGCGATTGGTGCCGGAGGCACGACGAGCCGTCGAGCGGGTCGGTGCATTCGTGCAAAGGCACATGGTTTCTTGAGCACCACCGGCCTTCCCAACCGGGCGCCGCTTTTTCGTTACGCGAAGCCTGTCCTTGGGCCGCGCGCGAAGCGCGGACCCGAGGATCTCAAGCGGCCTTGGGTACGGTCGTCGTGTCCGCGCCGGCGCTGCGGGCATGCAACGCCATTGCGATCATCGAGGTGCCGCCGAACAGCATGTTGATTCCAACCAGCAACCCCAACGCCCAGGCGGCGGTGCCGGGCAGCCCGGCGAGGATCATGGCCGCCAGAACGAGATCGATGACGCCGCTCGCCAGCATCCAGCCCCATCGTCCCGAAAGCTCGCGCTTGTGCTCGATCGCATACATGATCGTGAGGACGCCTTCGATCGTGAAGAACACGATCAGCAGCAGCGTGAGCGACACGGCGCCGCTGACCGGCCAAGCCAGCAACACGAGGCCGGCGGCGATGGCGAGCACTGCTGAAAGCAGCGCCCACCAAAATCCCGGCATTTTTCGTGCCATGAAGGTGGTGACCAGACCCACGATGCCGCTGATCAGAAAAAGCCAGCCGAGAAAGATTGCCACGGCAAGCGTTGCGATCACCGGAACCACGATGGCCAGAATACCGAGCACCACGAGCACGATGCCTTCGACCAGGAACAGAACCCAATGCTCGCGAATCGACGCAGTGAGCGTGCGCTGGAGCTCGTTGATGTCGCCCGAATTCATCGTCATGTCAGACCCTCGTTCAACGGTGTTGTCACGGACTCCGACTCAACATGAACGCTCGATCCGAATATCCATCGAATCGCCACCCCACGCCAGTCATGCAGTTGGCCCGGAGAAAGAAGGAGGGTGGGCAAAACCGTTGCCGAGCCGCGACACGTGGGCACGGCGCCGCAACGGTCTTGCCCACGCGTCGAGGGTACCAAGCGCCGTGCCCACGCTACGTGCTGGAGCGCCTTCGTCGCATGTCACCATGCCTCGAACCAATGGAGGATGTCGTAGACCATTGCGGCGATGGCACAGGCCGCAATCCCTCCACCCACAATGCCGAGCAGCAGCACCGTATTGGCACGTTCGATGAATTGCCTGTCGAAGAGATGGGCCATGGTTTACCCTTCGATTTGCCCCCATGCCACTGTCGCCATAATAGCGCGTGAGCCAGGAATCCAGCCGAGGTCACACGGCAAAGCAGGGTTGCGACCTGCGCGGGGCGAAGCGGAGGTCGAGAGCCTGCGACGGCGGGTTCGTGACAGGCTCTCGTGCGGTTGCTAGAAGCGTCATCCGGCCGCCGAGCAGGGGAAAAGCGCGTCATGCTGAAGAAGCCGAGCTGTGCAGTCATTGCGCTCGAGGAGCACTATTGGGACAAGGAATTCGCCGACACGTTTCCTGGTGTCGAGGGCGTGCGCGATCCCAGGATGCTCGAGCGCCTCTACGATCTCGGCGAATTGCGCTTGAAGGAGATGGACGAGGCCGGCATCGACATGCAGATCCTGTCGCACGGTGCTCCCTCGGCGCAGAAGCTCTCCGGTGCGGACGCGGTCGAGGTCACCCGGCGAGTCAATGACCGTCTCAACGCGGTCGTGAGCGCGAACCCGAAGCGGTTTCAGGCGTTCGCGGCGCTGCCGACCAGCGATCCGAAAGCCGCCGCCGAGGAGCTCGAGCGCACGACCAAGCTAGGCTTCAAGGGCCCCATGATCCACGGGCTCGCCAACGGGGTGTTCCTGGACGACAAGCGGTTCTGGCCGATTTTCGAGCGTGCACAGGCGCTCGACGTTCCGATCTACCTGCACCCGTCATTGCCGATGGCGGCGGTGATGAACGCCTATTACGACGATTATGCCAAGGACTTTCCGATGGTGGCGCGCGCCGGCTGGGGTTACACCGTGGAGACGGCCACCCTTGCGATCAGGCTCGCGCTCAGCGGAGTGTTCGACGCCTATCCCCGGCTCAAGATCATCCTCGGCCACCTCGGCGAGACGCTGCCGTTCCTGGTCTGGCGCATCGACCACGCGCTCGCCCGCCCGGGCGCCAAGACGTTGAGCTTTCGCGACGTCTTCTGCAGCCACTTCTACGTCACGACCAGCGGCAACTTCTCCAACCCTGCGCTGTTGTGCTGCGTGATGGAGATGGGTATCGACCGCGTGCTGTTCGCGGTGGACTGGCCGTTCGTGTCCAACAAGCCGGCGGTGGAGTGGATGGACACCGTGCCGCTGTGCGATGAGGACAAGGTCAAGATCGCGAGCGGCAATGCCAGGAAGCTGTTCCGGCTGTAGCGGTCAGCCGCCATAGGCGCCCGCTGGTGGACCGAAGGATTGCCCGAACGGGTCGTCTTGCCGTTGACGCCGCGCCGGCCGGCGCGGGGCGCGCTGCGGCGGTGCGTAATAGTCCGGGTAATATGACTCTCCGGAGAATTGCTGATCGAGCTGGGGTCGCGGCGCCGAGCGTCGAGGTGCGGCCACGCGACGGCGCGGCGGGGTGGCGCGGCCGCGGACCGGCGCGGGGGCGCGAACGACCGTCCGCGCCGCCGAGGCCAGCTTGCGCGCGCGGGGGACGATCCGCTTCGCGGCCGGGGCCTTTACTGACGGCGGCGGTTCCTGACCGTTGCCGGCGACGCTGCCGCTCGCCGACGCGCTCGCCAGGCCGTCGGCCGTCGAGTCGCTTTGCGTGTCGTCCTCGATCATGAACAGCGGCTCGTCCTGCCAGTGCGGCGTGCCGGCGGCAGCAGCCGGCGCAGGGGCGAGCGCGGCGGTTTCGCTCGGCTCGTCGGCGGCAGACGATGCGGCCTTGATCTGCGCCGCTGCCGGCACTGCCGAAGGTGACGCTGGCGTGAGATCGGGCGGGGGCGAATGCGCCGGAGCGGTGCTTGCGATCGTGGATTCCAGCAGGGGAGCGGGAGCGACGGCTGCCGTCGCAAGCTCTGGAGGTACGCTGCCCGAGGCTCCATCCCAAATCCTCCCCCGCAAGTGGGGGACGACCTGATCGGCCTCGCGCGCTTCGCTCTCGGCTGCAATCTGCCGGGGCCCTGCCACTGCGGCTGTTGGGCGCGGCTCGCGTTCGGCCGGGGCATCAGCAGCGGGCAGTGGCGGGGACAGCTCGGCTGGGCGATCGGACAGGTGCTGGACCGGGAGATCTTGCGCCGTGACGCGCGTCGCCTCGGCTTTGTCTTCGGGCGCGGCACCGGCGGCCGCAACAGGCGACGTGACCCGCAGCGGCTCGTCGGCAGAACGTCTCGCCACGACGTCGGCGGCGTCGGCCTTGAATGCCAACTCTTCGAAGCGCCGCCCGGCTTCGGAATCGTAGAATTGATTCCAATCCGCCCGGTCGTCGAAACCGAGATGGCGTGAGGACTCCAGCGGCCCGGCCCTGTTCTGCGGTCCGAGCTTGACGGTCGTGAAAACACCGATCGAGAGCACCCCGAGCATGGTGGTCGCCAGCACAGCGCCGATCACGAACCGCAAGTCAGGCAGCATTTCCCTTCACCGTCTCGCGTCAGCCTTGTCGGCGCACGAGCAAGCCAGGGCCGAGTGATCGAAGTATGACCGTCAACGCTTCTGGCGTGATTCGCCGGCCATGCATAGCTGAGTTGCCGGTAACCGGCGACCAAAAGCCGTGCCGGGTCATGGCGCTTGCTCCCTCGACGCCGGATTCCGCCATGCAACCGTGTCCCGAAACTTGCATTCGGGGACGGCGGCACGCAACGCGAGTCCGCCCGAGTGAGAGAAGAGAAATCGGCGCGCGTTGCCGCTTGCGGCCGGGCGTTGTATGGGGACGCTGACGCCTGCGCACCGGGCCCGTAGCTCAATGGTCAGAGCCGACCGCTCATAACGGTCTGGTTGGAGGTTCGAGTCCTCCCGGGCCCACCACGCACTCTCTCGAACTTGGGAATTTCCCGCTTTGCGCCAAAAGGCCCCGAACTGGCGGGCTCTGCCGTCGGTGCTGTGGTCTCTGCAGAGACCAATTCCGGCGTGGAGGAGATTTCGGCCGAGTTGTCTCTGGCCTTGAAATCCGGTTTCCCGGCAACGGAGACCGTTCTCAAGCAGAGACGCGGTTCGAATGAGCGACGATTACGTGTTGAAGCCAAGCATCAGGCGCTGGCGAGACCATTCGGCCGGCATATCGCTTAGCCGGACAACTCCATTCGTGTGGAAG
>CAWHPT010000057.1:0-59627 GCA_963831225.1 uncultured Alphaproteobacteria bacterium | reverse complement strand
CGATGCGCTGGCCCGGGCCATGATAGGTGAACTGGCCGCCGCGCCCGCTGCGATGGACCGGAAATCGCGCCTCGATCAGGTGCGGCGGCTTGGCGCTGGTGCCGGTGGTATAGATCGGCGGATGCTCCAGCAGCCAGACCAGTCGGCGCGCTGCCTTCCGAGATCGCCACGGCGCGCGCCTGCATGCACGAGACGGCATCCTCGTAGGCGACCAGGCGCTCGCTCTCGCGCCATTCGACCGGTGTCGATCCCGAGGTGGAGCAAGCCCGGCTATGAGATCATTGCGCGCGTTGACCACTGCCTGATGATAGTGATGACCCCGGGAAAAGCACCCCTCGGCAGCCGACGCGTGCTGTGGAGATTGCAGCTTCCCCGCCCAGTTGGGCCGATAGGAACCGCTTAGGAACCGCCCGCAGCCCTTGTTCCGCGGGAGGCTGATTTGTTACATCGAGCGCCGTCGTCTCGACGCGGGTCCCTGCGGCCCGCGTTCATCCCACCTGCGGTCGTGGCGGAATTGGTAGACGCACTAGCTTGAGGTGCTAGCGGGGCGACCCGTGGAGGTTCGAGTCCTCTCGACCGCACCACCACATCTTTTCGTCAAAGCGCCGGGCGCATGGTTTCAAGGGCAGAGCACCCAAGGGGGGGCGCACGGCTAGCGGTTAATAGTCAATGGTTACGCGCCCATCGGGGCGCTTGAGCCCCATCGCACTCCAGCGGCCTCCCCCTCCGCCGAACCGGAACGTGCTATGCTGAGCTTCAGAGGTAGTCCTCGAGCTGGAGCGACCCATGAGGCGGCGCTGAGTTCATCACGCTTCTGGGCGGTCAGCTGCAGTCGTGGCCTATCGGTGGCACGCGCAGCAGCCGGCTGGCTTGAGGTGATCGGTTATCTGAGCAGCGGGTCCCTCTTTCGAGGCTCAATCCCACACCCCATGCAATCGCTGTGTACGCTTCGCAACCGCTGTCGCCAATGGCCACGCAACACTCGCTACCAAGCGGACGCTACTCCTTACTTGGGCCGGACTTGCACCGGCTGGATCGCACCAGCTTGCGGCTGGCGCACTCATTCGATCACCTCGTCGGCGCGGGCGAGCAGCGTCGGCGGCACTGTGAGGCCGAGCGCTTTGGCGGTTTTCAGGTTGATGACCAGATCGAATTTGGTCGGCTGCTCGACCGGGATGTCGGCCGGCTTCGCGCCGCGTAAGAATCCTGTCGACGTAGACGGCGGCTCGCCGCCAAAGGTCCGCATAGTTTGCTCCATAGGACATCAGACCGCCGGCTTCGACGTACTCGCGAAAACCGTAGCATCGTCGCCAGTTGCGCGCGCGAGCGCCACGGAGTTGATTCGAACCCGCTGACGTTTACCAGCGTGTCGGTAACAACATAGAGTGCTTCACGCGGCCTTTGAGCGACTCGAAGACGGTGCGATTTCCTCGGCGCTCCGGATTTCAAGCGTGAGCGATCGAGGCCGAGTGCGCGTGCCATTGCCTCAACCTCCCGCATTTCCAGCACGGCATAGGAACTGCCGACATTGGCCAACACCGCCAGCCGGCGCAGCTTTGGCAGAACCTCGCGCAACAGTTCCAGTCGCTTGCCAGTGGTGTCGGTTGCTGGCCAGACAGCCCGGTGACGTTGCGGCCGGGTCGTGCAAGGCTGGCGACGAGGCCGGTGCCAACCGGGTCACCAGCAACCGCGAAGACGATCGGGATGACCGATGTCGCCTGCTTGGCCGCGACGACTGCTGAGTTTCCCGACGTGACGATCATATCGACTTTGAGCCGGACGAACTCGGCCGCGATCTCGGCGAAGCGTTCGTCACGTCCCTCTGCCCACCGATACTCGATGCTGACGTTTCCGCCCTCGGTCCAGCCGAGTTCGCGCAGCCGCCGCACGAAGCCCGCGTACCATTGGCCCTGGGTCGCGGGTGTGCCCGAGCCAAGGATTCCGATAGTCGGCAACTTTCCTGGCTGCTGCGCGCGCGCCGCGAGCGGCCACGCCGCCGCCGCGCCGCCGAGCACGTGATGAACTCGCGCCGGTCGCGGTAGGGACGCGAGTTACCTCGCGCCCCTCGCACAGTTCCGTACGTGCAGCTTTCCCGCATACGGCTCCCACCTCGGGTGTGTAACGGCGAAGCGCTTCTCGGGCCAGGGATGGAGAATACGCGGTTTCGGGAGCCAGTCGTCAATCAGCTTATTCATCCGAGCCCAGTTGAGATCGTTTCTTTTGGCTGCGTCGCACCATGCCGACGCCCAGTGCTTCCTGGACGAGATGCGCGAGCGGTTGGGGAAGTTTGCGTTGTCGCTGCATCCCGAGAAGACCCGGTTGATCGAGTTCGGACGCTTTGCTGCGGAACGCCGCAAGCGACGTGGGCTCGGCAAGCCGGAGACCTTCAACTTCCTGGGCTTCACCTTCATCTGCGGCACAACCCGTTCGGGGAAATTCCAGCTACAGCGGAAAACCCGAGCGGACCGCATGCGAGCGAAGCTCCAGGAGATCAAGCAGAAGCTGCGACGGCGCATGCACCAGCCGATCCCCGAGCAGGGGAAGTGGCTGGGACGGGTTATCCGCGGCTACTTCAATTACCACGCAGTGCCGACCAACGGTCGGGCACTCGAGGTATTCCGGCATCATGTCACCGACCTCTGGCGGCGTGCGCTGCGGCGTCGCAGCCAGAAGGATCGGATGACGTGGGCACGGATGACGCAGCTGATGGATGCCTGGGTCCCCAAGCCGCTCATCCTTCATCCTTGGCCGAGCGACTGCTTTGCCGTTACACACCCGAGGTGGGAGCCGTATGCGGGAAAGCCGCAGTACGGATCTGGGCGGGGGGCGCTCGTGCAACGAGCGTCCCTACCGCGACACCGGAGGGAGCAGCTCAGCGCGCCTGCGCGGAATGTAAGTTAGGCGGCCGCGCTGACGACTGTCCCGGCGGACGCGGCACGGCTATGTTGCTCGGCGGACGCGCGATCGGGAATTGGTGGCCCACCCAAGGCGCTCGGTTCACGCCCAACGAGAATATGCCGAGCGGCAGGGGCGGTTTTGCGCCGGCGGTGACGGCGGGCTTTTTCGACACGAGCCTGGGTTTCTCCTGGGCTGCGATCCCGAACGAGCGTGAATACTTGAAATGCTGCGCGCCGGGCACCGGCAGGGCTTCGGTCTCGGCGGACCCCGAATAAGCCATCGGGCTCGGCCAGATGACGGCCGTCGGCAACGGCATCGCGTCGTCGCGCACGATCTGCCGCTCGAAGGTCTGTGCCAGCGCCACCCTGATGACCGGAGTGCCGAAATTCTGGATACCGAAATTGGCCGGGCTCGGCGCCAGCAGGACCGGCGCGGCGCCGTTCACGGACGTGACCAGCGTGCGCGGCCACAGCTTCTGCTCCGGCATTCGACGAACCGCCCATTGCTCGGGCTCGGTCACCGTCTTTGGCCGATCAGCGGTCGCCGGGACCACATGAACGATCTTGTACCCGCGGACCTCGAGCTCCCGCAGCAGCTCGGGAAGCGCAAGTGCGGTCGCGGGCTGGATGTCGTGCAGCAGCAGAATGCCTTTGCGGTGCGACTCGATGCGCTCGATGGCGCGTCGCACGATCTCCTGGCTGTTGATGCGGGTCCAGTCGTCAGCGGAGAAGTCCACGCTCCATGTCATGTAGCCGTGCGCGGCGAGATATTGCTCGACCGAGCTCTGGCGCAGCAGACCGGGAATGCGAAAGAAAGGGGCGACTGCGCGGCGATCGCCGAGCACGCTGCGCAACGACGCGAAGCCGTCCTCGATCTCGCGGGCGGCCTGATCCACGGTCATTTTGTTGAAAGTGAAGGGATGATTCTGGCTGTGGTTCGCGACGGTGTGTCCATCGCTATGGATGCGCTCCACCAGCGACGGATAGGCACGCACCATTCGCCCTACCATGAAGAAGGTGGCCTTCACGCATTCGGACGCCAGCGTATCGAGAATGCGGTTGGTATAGGGCGGCAGCGGGCCATCATCGAAGGTGAGCACCACTTCCCGATCCCTGAGCGGCAGCGATTCGCCGTACTGCATGCTGCCGAGGCGAATGTGCTCGCTCGGATCGACCACGATGGTGCGACTGACCCCGAGCGTGCCCGCGGGGCAACCGGCGGCACCCGCCGTCCCCATGCCGATCAGGATCGCCAGCATCGAATATGCGGCGAATATGCTTCGCATGCCCCCGAATTCAGCCCCCCGACTGTCGCGATGAATCCCGGATATACGCCCGGGCGAATGGTGAGATCCCTCACTCTACTCGAACACTAGGGGCAGGCAATTTAATGACCGCTTAACGGCCGGGGACGGGAGCGATTAATCGGGTCCTGTGACGGAGGCGACACGGTGTCGTGGAACCGTCACGGGAATTTCGCCTGGATTCGCATACGCCGCAGTGATACGCGCCACTTGCCAACCGTCGGCTCGAGCCGCGCGCCGACATTGCCGAGCGCTGCGCTCCACACGTTGAGGCTCATAAACAGCACAATTGCGCCACGAACAACTTGGCGCCGATGGAGAAGAGGTCGAGCGAGCATGGCGCGGACCATACGGCAGGGCTCGGCATGATCGAGACAAGAGGCACGACCGCAGAACCGCCTCCCGTTGCGTTGCGCGAGGAGGACGGGGCGATTCGCGCGGAATACGTCGAGAGTGTTGCCGAGGCGATCGCAGCCGCCGATGCCGGAGCTTTGCGCGAGCTGGTCGGCGACCTGCACCAAGCCGATGTCGGAGATCTGATCGAGGCGCTCGATCCCGCGCTCCGCCCTCGCCTCGTCGAGCTGATGGGGCATGATTTCGATTTTTCCGCGCTGACCGAGGTCGACGACACCGTTCGCGAGGAGATCCTCGAGGAGCTGCCGACGGAGACCGTGGCCGAAGGTGTCCGCGAGCTCGATTCCGATGACGCAGTGACGATCCTGGAAGATCTGCCGAAGGACGAGCAGATCGAGATCCTGGAGCAGCTTCCGGCCAGCGAGCGGGTGGCGCTGGAACGCAGCCTGCTCTATCCCGAAAATTCGGCGGGACGGCGCATGCAGACCGACTACATCGCGGTCCCGCCAGCGTGGACGGTCGGTCAGACCATCGACTATATGCGTGAGACAGCCGATCTGCCGGATCGTTTCTGGGAGCTCTACGTCACCGATCAGGACCGCCGGCTCAAGGGTGCGGTGGCGCTGGATCGTCTCCTGCGCACCAAGCGTCCGGTGCCGATCCCGGAGCTGGTCGAGGAGGAGTTGCGTCCGGTGCGCGTCACCGACGATCAGGAAGACGTGGCCCGACTGTTCGAGCGCTATGACCTCGTTTCCGCGCCGGTCATCGACGAGAACGACAGGCTTGTCGGCGTCATCACCTTCGACGATATCGTCGACGTGATCGAGGAGGAAGCGGAGGAGGACATAAAGGCGCTCGGTGGTGTCGGCCGCGAGGAGGAATTGTCGGATTCGGTCTGGAGCATCGCCAAAGGCCGCTTTCCCTGGCTGTTCGCGAATTCCTTCACCGCGTTGCTCTCCGCGTGGGTGATCAGCCACTTCGAGAACGCGCTTGCGAAAATGGTGGCACTGGCGGTGCTGATGCCGATCGTGGCCAGCATGGGCGGCAATGCCGGCACGCAAACCATGACGGTCGCCGTGCGCGCGCTCGCGACCCGCGAGCTGTCGAGCGCCAACGCCTGGCGCATCGTCCGGCGCGAGCTCATGGTCGGTGTGCTCAATGGTCTTTGCTTTGCGGTGATCATGGGGCTGGTCGCCAGCGTCTGGTTCCGGATCCCCGATCTGGGGTTCGTCATCGCCCTGGCCATGATGACGGTGCTCACTGCGGCGGCACTCGGCGAAATCCTGGTGCCGTTGCTGCTGATGCGGCTCGGGGTCGATCCGGCGGTCTCATCCGGTCCGTTCGTGACCACGATCACCGACGTGGTCGGGTTCCTGGCTTTCCTCGGCATCGCCACGCTCTGGTTCGGCCTCGCATGAGATCGGCGCCGATGTAGGGTGGTGCAGCAACTCTCGCCTCGGAGCCCGGAGAAATGTCATGAATGTCGTCGAAGCCAACGGGGCAAGAATTCCGGCTATCGAAATGGGACGACTGACGTCGCGAGAGGCGAAGCGATGATTTCACCGGACGAAGCACGAGTGGCTCAGGCTCATGGCGCCGCCATCCCATTGGTCGGTCTCGGCACCTGGGACCTGCGCGGCCGAACCTGCGCCCGGTTGGTTGAACGTGCCTTGCAGCTCGGCTATCGCCACGTCGACACGGCGGAGATGTATGACAACGAGCGCGAGGTCGGCGAGGGGCTGCGCGGCAGCGGCATCGGGCGCAACGAGGTATTCATCACCACGAAGATCTGGCCGTCGCACTTTGCGCCGCGCGAGTTCGAGCGGTCAGCCAAGGAGAGCCTGCTGCGGCTTCGCCTTTCGCAAGTTGATCTTCTGCTCCTGCACTGGCCGAACCCACGCATCCCGCTGAGCGAGACGATCCCCGCGCTCTGCGAGGTCAGGCGCATGGGGCTGGCGCGCCATATCGGAGTGTCGAATTTCACTGTCGCTCTGGTCGAAGAGGCGGTGAGGCTCGCCGACGCACCGATCGTCTGCAATCAGATCGAGGTGCACCCGTTGCTCGATCAATCGAAAGTGATCGCCGCCTGTCGGCGTTTGGGCATGGCGATCGTTGCTTACAGCCCGATCGCGCGGGGCGGCGTGAGCAACGACAGAGTGCTGGCCCGAATCGGCAAGGCTCATGGCAAGACCGCAGCTCAGGTAAGCCTGCGCTTCCTGGTCCAGCAAGCCATTGTCGTCATTCCCCGGACCAGCCGGCCCGAAAGGTTGGAGGAAAATCTGGCGATCTTCGATTTCGAGCTCTCAGACGCCGAGATGTCGGAGATTGCCCGCCTGGCAGGTCGCGACGGACGCATCGTCGACTATGCCTATTCCGGTTCGCCGAAATGGGACTGATGCTTTCCGCTGTCAGGCCGGCCTGCGCGGTCACGCAAACAGCTTCGCCACCTCCACCATCGGGATGAACATGCGCCGGCACTGCGCCGGTGCGACGAACGCCTGCGCATCATGACGGCCTGATAATATGTTCTTCGTGTTGTCCAAGACCCTCGGATTCTTCGCCGTTCCATCCAATCTCGTCATCTCGATCGGGCTTCTCGGCCTTGTGCTGCTTGCGACCCGTTTTTATCGCGCCGGGCAGCGATTGGCGTTCGCGAGCCTCGTCACGCTGGCGGTCCTTGGCCTTTCGCCGATCGGCAACGCACTCATGCTCCCGCTCGAGGAACGCTTCCCGCCCTGGGATCCCGGGCGCGGAGCGCCCGATGGAATCATCGTGCTCGGCGGTGCAATCTCTCCCGATGTATCGGCGGCTCGCAACGAGGTCGCGCTCAACGAATCCGCCGAGCGCATGACCGTCGCCGTCGTTTTGGCACAGCGTTACCCTGCCGCCCGCATTCTGTTCACCGGCGGCAGCGGCGCGCTGACGCAGGACGAGACCGCCGAGGCCGAGATCGCGCTTCGATTGTTCGCGAGCTTCGACATTGCCCGCGAGCGCATCCTCGTCGAGGACCGCTCGCGCAACACCATCGAGAACGCCGAGTTCTCGAAGAGGATCGCACAAGCGATGCCGGGCGAGCGCTGGCTGCTGGTGACGACCGCCTATCACATGCCGCGGGCCGTCGGCGTTTTTCGCAAGGTGAGCTTCGCCATCGAGCCCTACCCGGTGGATTGGCGCACGAGTGGACGGGCAGACCTGTTGGGTTCGTTCCAGGCGGTGAGCGGTGGCTTGCAGCGAACGGATACGGCCGTGCGCGAATGGGTCGGCTTGGCGGTCTATTGGCTCACGGGCCGAAGCTCGGCGTTATTTCCGGGACCGAACTGAAATCAGCACTGCAATATCCGTGCAAGATCCTGGACCTTGCTGACGGTATCAACCGAATCGTCTACGGAGGACGACCAGCATGCGAATCGTGCCAGGCACGCAGCAAGCCTGCTGTTGGCGGGTTGGACGAGATTGGAGATTGTCGGATGCCGGTCCAGATCCGACCAGCGATACCTGTGACATTGCCCCGCACGAATTGTATTCGTGCCGGACGGGAGCGGTTGCTGCGCTGGTGTGCCACGACGATCACGGCGCTCGTGGCGACGGCTGCCATTGTGGTGGTGGCGATTGTGGCTGTGGTCCTGGGCATCACATAACGGGCACCGCGTCGGTACGGGGCTTGACCGCCGTTCCCCTCTCTGACCACATCGCCCGGTCGTTGGAGCGGGCCGATGCCGCAAAACATTGCCGTTCACGTGGAGGCGCTGGTCGCGGCCGCCGAGCGGGAGATCGAGACGTTGACCGTCGCGCAGGCGGTCGCGCTGCATGGCCGGCAGGACGTCGTATTCGTCGATCTGCGGGACATCCGCGAGCTCGACTCGCGAAGGGCGCGTGCCCGGCGCCTTCCATTGCCCGCGCGGAATGCTCGAATTCTGGATCGACCCCGAAAGCAAGTATCACAAGGCGGTGTTCGCCGCAGATAAGCGCTTCGTATTCTTCTGTGCTGGCCGGCCAGCGCTCGGCGCTGGCCACGGCGACTGCGCAGCGTATGGGTCTCAGTCCCGTTGCCCATATCGCCGGAGGGTTCGGCGCCTGGAAGGCCGCCGGCGGTCCGCTCGAAACGCCGGACAGCGGCTCCGCGCCGTGAGCGGGCAATGACGCTCAAGCTGATCATCGGCAACAAGAACTATTCGTCATGGTCGTTGCGGCCATGGATCGCCATGAAGGCGGCCGGCATTGCGTTCGAGGAGGAGGTGATCTCCCTCGATGCCGAGGACTTCAAGGAGCGGGTGAGCAGGGTTTCGGGCACCGGCAAGGTGCCCGCTCTCGTAGATGGCAATGTGCAGGTGTGGGAATCGCTCGCCATCCTGGAATATCTCGCCGAGAAGCATCCCTCGGCCCGATTGTGGCCCGAGCGACGCGCAGGCGCGCGCCCACGCGCGCGCCATCGCTTGCGAGATGCACGCGGGTTTCGTTCCGCTGCGCCGACATCTGCCGATGAACATGTGGCGGCCGGTCAGGCCGCGCGACCTGCCGCCTGCGGTGCAGTCGAATGTCCGGCGCATCGAGGCGATGTGGGCAGATTGCCGCACGCGCTTCGGCGCGGACGGCGCCTTCCTGTTCGGCGCATTCGGTGCCGCCGATGCCATGTATGCGCCGGTCGTTTCGCGCTTTCACACCTATGGGGTCGAGATCGGTCCGGTGGCGCGCAGCCTATATGGACGCGGTGATGGCGCTGCCGGCCTGGGAGGAATGGCGGGTCAGCGCGCTCGAGGAGCCCTGGGTGCTGGCGGAGGATGAGGTGGACTGGCCGACGGTTCTGCGAGTATGAAGGGGCTCTCGCGTGCGCCGACAACAGCCGCTAACCTAAGGTCCTGACGAAGGCTGCGGAGGACCGGGTGGCTGTGGCATCGTTGCCAAAAAATATCGAGAGGTCTATTGATTCCCACCCGGGAACGAAAGAAATAGCGACAATCCTGTAGCACCCCAAATCCTTTCGGTGCCGCCGGGAGGGGTCAATTCAACAGCGGGACCACCTGCTTTACCGTCTTGGAGTTTCATCATGCGATATCGTGTTGTCGCCCTGTCTTCGGCTGTGCTTTCGCGCTCTTGCCGCGTTTTGCGCTGCAGCAACGGCACAAGATGCGAAAAACGACGTCAAAGGGCTGTTTCTGCTGACGGACTATCCGGCGGTCACGGTCCGTCCCGGGACCAGCTCCACCATCAATCTCAAGCTGCAAAACTATGGGCTTGCCGCCGGAGCGGCTTGCGCTCTCGGTCGCCGGCGTGCCGTCCGGCTGGACGGTGACGCTGATCGGCGGCGGCCAGCCGGTCGCGGCGGCGCTGCCTGCGACCAACGCCAGCGTGCCGCTCGAGCTGCGCCTCGAGGTGCCCGAAGGAAGCCCCCGTCGGCACCACCAACCTGACCGTCAACGCGCAAGGGCCGGGCACCAATGCCTCGCTTGCCGATCGCAGTGACGCTCGCGACCGACCTGCCGGCCAAGCTCACGCTCAATCCGCAGCTGCCGGAGTTGCGCGGCACGTCGAAGTCGACCTTCGAGTTCCAGCTCGGCATCAAGAACGACAGCCGCAAGAAGGTCGTGGTGAGCCTGTCGGCGACCGGCGCCGCAGAATTTCGAGGCCACCTTCACCGAGCAATACGGCAGCCAGGAGCTCAACGCGCTTCCGCTCGATCCCGGCCAGTCCAAGGACGTCAAGCTCAAGGTGCGGCCGCCGAACACGGTCGCGGCCGGCAAGTACAAGGTCGCGGCGAAAGTGTCGGCCGACGACGCCACCGCCACGACCGAGCTCGTCCTCGACATCACCGGCCAGCCCAAGATCGACATCAGCCGGCCGCGAAGGCCTGCTGAGCGCGCGCGCTTCGGCCGGCACGGAAACCTCGATCCCGGTCGTCGCTCACCAACTCGGGCACGGCGCCGGCGGAACAGGTCGAGCTGTCCGGTTCCGCCCCGACCGGCTGGAAGGTCGAACTTCGAGCCGAAGACGGTCGACCGCATCGCGCCCAACGAGAACAAGGAAGTGCAGGCGCTGATCACGCCGACCGCCAAGGCCATTGCCGGCGACTACGTCACCACCGTGCGGGCGTCGCGCGCGCGGCGAGAGTCGCCTCGCAGACCTTCCGCGTCGCGGTGCAGACCTCCACCCTGTGGGGCATCATCGGCGTCGGCATCATCGGCATCGCGCTGCTGGTGCTGGTCGGCGCAGTCGCAAGGTTCGGCCGGCGATGAGCGATAACGTCATCGAGGCGCAAGACCTCACCAAGCGCTACAACGGCACTGCCGTCGTCAAGGGCATCTCGTTCGCGGTGGCGCGCGGCGAGATTTTCGGCCTGCTCGGTCCGAACGGCGCCGGCAAGACCACCACCATCCTGATGCTGCTCGGGCTGACCGACATTTCCGGCGGACAGGCCCGCGTGCTCGGCTACGATCCGGTGCGCGAGCCGCTGCAGGTCAAGCGCCGGGTCGGCTATCTGCCCGACCAGGTCGGCTTCTACGACAACCTGACGCGCCGCCGACAATCTGCGCTACACCGCGCGGCTGATCGGGCTCGAGTCGCGAGGAGCGCGAGCAGAAGATCGGAGCTTCGCTCGCGCATGTCGGACTTGCCGATGTGGTCGACAAGCCGGTCGGGACCTTCTCGCGCGGCATGCGCCAGCGGCTCGGGCTTGCCGAAATCCTGATGAAGGACGCGCAGATCGCGATCCTCGACGAGCCGACCTCCGGCCTCGATCCGCAGGCGACGCTCGAGCTGCTCGAGATCATCCGCGACCTCAAGCAGCGCGGCGTCAGCGTGCTGCTTTCCTCGCACCTGCTCGAGCGGGTGCAGAGCGTTTGCGACCGCGTGGCGCTGTTCAACGAGGGCAACATCGCGCTGATCGGCACCGTGCCCGAGCTCGGCCGCCAGGTGCTCGGCGGCGGCTTCCACGTCGAGGTCGAGGCCGAAGGGCAGGGGCTGGCCGAACGGCTCGCGGCGCGTCCCCGGGGTGCAGCAAGGTCGAGACGGCGGGGCCGAACCGCTTGCGGCTTTTCGCCGACCGCGACGTGCGGCCGGAAGCGGCCGCCGCCGTGGTCGACGCCGGCGGGCGCGCTGCTGCGGCTGTCGGTCGAGGAGCCGAGCCTCGAGGCGATCTACACCCGCTATTTCCAGAATGCGGCCAGCGAGGGAGCCCGCCATGCGGCGTGAAGGCTCGGCCCTGCACGGCCTCGGGGTCGTGATGCTCAAGGAGCTGCACGACCATCTGACCAGCGTGCGCATGCGGGTGCTGGAGTGGCTGGTCGTGCTGTTCGCGATCGTCGGCGCTCTATGGCGCGATCCAGCAGATCAAGGACGTGACGGCGGAGGATCCGTTCCTGTTCCTGCGGCTGTTCACGACCGCGCGCGAGCCGCTGCCGTCACCTTCGTGTCGTTCCTGAGCATCCTGGTGCCGCTGGTGGCGATCGGGCTCGGCTTCGACGCCATCAACGGCGAGCACAACCGCCGCACGCTGTCGCGCATCCTGTCGCAGCCGATCTATCGCGACGCGCTGCTGTTCGGGAAATTCCTGGCCGGGCTCTCTGACGCTTGTCGATCAGCCTGGTCGCGCTGTGGCTGCTGGTCATCGGCTTGGGCTTGCTGCTGCTCGGCGTCCCGCCGAGCGCCGAGGAGATGGCGCGCGCCTTCATCTTCCTGCTCGTGACCATCGCCTATGCCGGCGTGTGGCTGGCGCTCGCGATGCTGTTCTCGATCGTCTTCCGCTCGGCGGCGACCGCGGCGCTGGTCACGCTCGGCTTGTGGCTGTTCCTGACGTTCATCTGGCCGTTCCTGGCGCCGGCGATCGTGTTGGCGTTTCCTCCCAGCAACGAGGAGACGCTGATCCTGGCGGCGCAGTACCTGTCGCGGCTGTCGCCGAGCACGCTGTTCAGCGAGGTGCTGCTGCCGATCCTCAATCCGTCGACGCGCTCGCTCGGGCCCGCTCTATATGCATCAATTGCAAGGTGCGGTTCCGGGCGCGCCGCTGCCGCTAGGCCAGAGCCTGATGATCGCCTGGCCGCCGATCGTCGGGCCTGATCGCCGCCATCGATCCTGATCTTCGTCATCGGCTATCTGATCTTCCAGCGGCAGGAAGTCCGCGCCTGAGCGAACGGTTCACTGCTGTCGCAAGATGTGAAACCAGGACGAGGGTGAAACCCTCGTCCTGTGCCTATCGAGCTGCAGCGCGTTTACCGACCTGGATTGGCTTCTGAGCCGCCGGTCGACCCATCCGGATTGCGCTCTTGGTCGGAGTCCCTGGACCTTGGCAGCCGCTCGCCGCGCTCAACCGACGATCCTCTTCCAGCCTTCGCGCGCCATCGTCGTCACGCTGTCCAGATTCTTGGCGACCACGTCCCAGTTCACCATCGGCTTGGAATCCACGGCTCGCGACGACATGGAGTCTGCGACATAGGCGCCGCCCACGGTGAGCAGAATACCGATGATCAGTCCGAAAAAGAAACGCATGTGGGTCTCCCCCTCCCGCCGGCTTCCTGCAAGCCGGTTAGGCCAGGAAGGCGGCACGATTGTGTTCCGTAAGGCCGACCGCAAACTGCGGCACCGACCCGGGCAAATCCGCCTCGAGATTTCACCTGTCCAGTTGCTCACAATAGCGCAGAGGAAATTCGACCGCACCTCCCGCACAGCATGCCCGCTATGACGTCTGGCCGTACGTCGTCTCCTTCGAACATCCCTTTGTAAGACATTGTAGTCGTTGCCGAAAACACTTTTGCTTGCGGAAACCTCGGGAGTGGAACGAAAAGCGCTTTTTTTGAGGCATTTTGGGATTTGGCTGTTATATTGCCGCCGGATCGGGGCAATGGCGATCAGCAAGGAGAAAGTCCGTGTCGTTCGAGTTCAGGAGAATCGCGTTGAGGGAACACAAGTTTCGCATTGGTCAGATCCGTCTATTTCACCTCCCGCCCGATCGGCCATATGACCGCCAACAGCACTTATCAGGTCGTCAAGCTGCTTCCGTCGGACGGAGCTGACTACCAGTACCGTATCAAGAATCCGAACGAAGCGTTCGAGCGCGTGGTCAGGGAAAGCCAGCTCGAATATTCTTGAATCCGGGCAAGGCGAGCCCAACGACAGGCGATTGCCTGCGCAGATCATCTGGCGTGCGATCCGATCGGCGTCTGTGGCGGGTGGAAAAGCCCTGTGACGCGGTCCCAGCCCGGCCACGGCATGATCCCGAAGCCTGCGCATTTCACGAGTGGAATCATGCAACGTAAACAGAATCTTAGAGCGAATCGCGAATGAATGTGATTGGCTCTGCCGTTCGCATGATGATGTCACCTTGGAGGGTATGGTCACTGGCGCTTCCCTGAGCCATACTGTCGGGGTGGTGGCCGTGGTCGATCGCGTGGGGGATCGGGACCAGTCTTGGAATCGGCTCTGTCGTTGCCGCTGTGGCTCGCAGCCATCATTGCTGCGCTGCTCGTCGTTGTTTGCGCCCTTGCATTCATCCGCGACGACGATGACGCCAGAACCGGACCGATGATCCGGGTCGGCCTGTTGCTGATCCTCGCGTTGGCGGCAGGCTGGACCCTCGATCATCTGTCCCGCCGCGATCTGGCGGCAGAGCGCCTCGCGCTGGACGCGCGTTCCTTCGAGCTCGCGACGCGCACCCTCGTGCCCGGCTCGGCGCTGGCCTGCCTTGATGCAACCGTGGGAGCGGCAATAGCGGAGCCTTGCGAGAAAGCTCTGTTCGCCAGTCCAGAGGCGACTGCCGCCGCCGTCTCTTATGTTGCCGCCCAGTTGGCGCTCCTGGCTTCCGCCCGCGATCTTGCCGGGCGTGGCGGCCTCGGCTCCGAGAAGGTGTCCGCACCATTGCGCCGGTGCCGTCGAGGCCGACCGTTTCGGCATCGTCGCTCATGTGCTCGCCGTCCGCGACAACTGTACGCCTCATCGTTGCCCTGCGCTGGCTTTGCTGCACGACAGCAGCCGGGTGACTGCCAATCTGGCGCAGCGGCCATTCGAAATGAACATCAAGAGCCGAATGGCGGCCTGGACGGCCGCAGGCAATCGCACCGCGGTGATCATCGATCCTGCACTCGCAGCCGTCCCAACGACAGCGGGTGCCAGGCCGGCGAACGATCTGTATTTTCCCGTCATCGAGCTCGATCCCGCCGGTCAACATCATGACTGCGGAGCCGGCCGCGCCGCGGCAATCGTCCCCCGACACGACCGGGACGATCGATCCTGCCGCCTCCCCGCGCAAGCCCGCGCCGGGCGCGCAGGCGCGTCAGCCTGCCAGTCCGGCCCGATAGGCCAGATGCCTCCAGCCCACGACAGCGACGTCGTCTGGGGACGATCAGGTTGCGGCGCCAATGGCCGGTGCACACGTTCGCTCATTATTTGCCACACGCTCCATTCGGCGTATCGCCAACGTGGCCCTTCATCTCATCAAGCTCTGCGTCGGTTGCGACTCCGTCAGCGAGCTCGACACTTGGATACGAAAAAAGCTCGAAGGACCGGCGCAAGCGCGGCCTTTCCCGCGAGCACATGCATCGCACGCGCATGGTCCCAAAACGGGCGAACGAATTGTGTGACGGCGGCTCGCTCTACTGGGTGATCCGCGGCGAGATCATGTGCCGGCAGTTGCTGATCGATGTGCGCCCATTCGTGGACAAGGCGGGGGTGGGCCGCTGCCATCTGGTGCTGGAGCCGAAGCTCATCGCTGGTCGAGCCGCGACCTTGGCGGGCATTCCAAGGCTGGCGCTATCTCGAGGCCAAGGATTGTCCGCGCGACCTCGACCGCGCCGCGCCGGGCGCCAAGAACATGCCGGAGGAGCTGCGGCGCGAACTCCGCAGAGCTCGGCCTGCTGTGAAGGCGCCAGCATTGTCACGAGCGCATCGCCGTCTGGAGAAAGGCCGTGACGGCTTGAGTCGAATTGCTCTCGGACCGCGATATTGTCGATCAACCGGGTCTGGTTGAGGCGCCCCGCCACCAGGAGCCTGACCGGACCGTCTGCGATGCGAAGCGATCGGCTGCAACGTCTCGGCATTGCGCGCTTCGAGATAATCGAGGGTGAAGCCGGCTCGCTCGATGGCGGCGCGCGCCGCCCTCGAGCACGCTGCGCGATCCCCTGTCCGTGCGCGATCCTGCCGGCGCAATCCTCGAGCACGCGATGCAGCGCGGGCGCCGCCGCCCGGTCCGCCGCCGACAGATAGGCGTTGCGAGAAGACAAGGCGAGGCCGTCCTTCTCGCGTACCGTCGCCACGCCGATGATCTTGACCGGAAGATCGAGGTCCGCCGCCAATCGCGTGACCACCTTGAGCTGCTGATAGTCCTTCTCTCCGAACATGGCGAAGTCGGGCGTGCACTGGATCAAGAGCTTGCCGACCACGGTCGCCACGCCCGAGAAGAAATGCGGACGAAACTTGTCTTCGAGCCCGGCCGTGGCCGGCCCTGCCGGTATGATCCGCGTTGCGAATTCCGCCGGATACATGACCGAGACCGGCGGCGCCCAGACGAGGTCGATCCCCGCGGCGGCGAGCAGCGTGAGGTCGGTTTCCGGTTTTCTGGGATAGCTGGCGAAATCTTCGTGCGGCGCAAACTGCGCCGGGTTGACGAAGATCGAGACGACCACCCGACGCGCGCGCCGTTTCGCCTTGCGCACCAGAGCAATATGTCCGGCATGCAGCGCCCCCATGGTCGGCACCAGTGCGATGCACTCGGCTGTCCGCCCGCCAGGACGTGATGATACGGCGCAAGGCCGATATCGTGCGCGCTATGCGCAATCGATCAGTCATCGAGGCGGGCTATTTCGAAACGGTTGATCGCCGGGTCAACCGACGCGAACCACAGCAGGCCATCGAAACCAGCCTGTGAGATCGTAGGGACCGAGGCGCGCGAATGAGGACCCCTGTACCCGGTGCTCCGGCCTCGCGGCAAATGGAGCGCAGCGCGGCATTGCCATCGGACGCCCCATTCATGGCACCGGACTAGATCGCGCAGCCATTGCGCCGGACGGCCAATATGGCCACCTTATACATGCGCGGGATTCCCGCACCCATAGAAGTCCCTATCTCCATGGCGAATGACGGCAGCCACCGGCCACCGACGCCAAGCCGACCGCAATCGCGCGCCGGCGCCGGCCTTCGACGCGCTCCGAGATCGATTCGTTCCTGGACCAGGTGAAAGGTCTGGCGCCGTCGGGCCGTACGGGGCCCCGTGGGCGCCTGATCTTCGCGCTCGATGCGACGATGAGCCGTCAGCCCTGTGGGACACCGCCTGCCAGCTGCAGGCCGACATGTTTCGGGAAGCCGCCGCGATCGGCGGGCTCGATGTCCAGCTGGTGTATTACCGCGGGCTCTCGGAGTGCCGCGCCTCTGCCTGGGTGTCGCAGGCCGAGCGGCTTGCTGCGCTCATGGAGCGGATCGATTGCCGTGGCGGCCATACCCAGATCGGCAAGGTCATTGCCCATGCCAAACGCGAAACCCAAGCCAACAAGGTGCAGGCGCTCGTCTTCGTCGGTGATGCGATGGAGGAGATGCTCGACGGGCTTTGTCACTCTGCGGGTGAGCTCGGCCTGCTCGGCGTCCCGGCGTTCATGTTTCAGGAAGGCAACGATCCGGTCGCGGAGCAGGCTTTTCGCGAGATTGCCCGATTGACGCGCGGGGCCTACTGCCGGTTCGATCCCGGCGCCGCTCACCAGCTCGCGGAGCTGTTGCGGGCGGCAGCTGCTTATGCGGCAGGCGGAATGCGTGCGCTCGCCGATCTCGGCGCGCAACGGCAAGCCGGTGCGGTCAGGCTGCTCGAGCAGATGAGATAGCTATGGCTACCCTCATCTTCGGTGTGGTGATCCTGGCGCTCGTCCTGTGGGCGCTGAACGCCTTCACAAGGGTCCCACCGCGAACCGCGGCCGTGGTTCTGAAGACCGGCGGAGGGCTCGGTGCCCTGGCGCTTGCCGGCGTGCTGGGGGTGCGCGGTCGCCTCGATGTCGCCATTCCGCTTGGTCTGACCGGCCTGGGTCTCCTCGGGTGGCTGCCGTGGAGCATCCCGGGCTTCGGCGCCCGCACGCACAAGAGCTCGGGACAGGTGTCGCGGGTACGAGCCGCATTCGTGGAGATGGAGCTCGATCACGATACCGGTGCCATGCGCGGGCGCATCCTCGCCGGTCCTCACGAAGGCAACGTCGCTCGACGCACTGGAGGTCGCAACGCTCACCGGCTTCCTGACCGACATCGACGAGGAAAGCCGCGCGCTAATTATGGCGTATCTCGACCGCCGGGAGCCCCGCTGGCGTGAAGACGCGCAAGGTGATGCGGCAACGGGCGCGGGCCGCTCGGCGTGGAGCAGCGGCAAAATGACGGAAGAGGAGGCCTATCAGATCCTTGGCGTTCAGGCGGGGGCGAGCGCCGATGACATCGGGCGCGCCCACCGCTCGCTCATGAAGAAACTGCATCCCGACCAGGGGGGATCGACGTATCTTGCGGCCCGCGTCAACGAAGCCAAGGACGTTCTTCTGCGCCGCCATCGCTGAGCTCCTTTACTCGACGCAACTCTCGGCGGCTCCCTTTTCAACGCGGCTCCTGTTGAGCGCTCGACGTCAGTTCTTGATGGCCACGCAGTCGACGTCGTTGCGCTTGAGATATTTGCAGGCGGCTTCCGCCTTGTCCTTGTCGAGCCCGGCGAAGCGCGCGCGATAATAAGTGGTACCGGACCTCTCCACGCTTTCGGTGAACGCATCGGAGCCCGTCAGCATCTTGGACGCCTTGCTCTGCACGCTCGACAATTGCTGCTTCGCCGCCTCTTCGGCCGGAAATGCTCCGACTTGTATCATCCAGCCGCTGCGCACCTGGGGTTTGCTGGCGGGTGAAGAGGCAGGCAGCGCCACGACTGCGGCGCGCGACGAGAGCGCGTCCGCGCCGGGCGGACGCCCGCCTTGATCCGGCGTTGCCGGTTCCCCTTTCGCCGCGACGACGGCGACAGCAGCGGGAGCCGCGGCGGCGGGCGGCGCGCGCGGCGCCGGCTGCGTGTTCGCTGGGGCTGGCGCTGCAATGGGAGGGAAGATGGGCGCGGTCGCCAGGGCAGGATTGGTTTCCGCGAAGGCCAGCGCGGGAACTTGCACCGAAGCGAGCGATGCGGTCTGCGTGCCGGCCCTCACCGTAAGCGTCTTCACCAGCACCGGGCGGATCGGCTCGGTCGAGCCGGTCGCGACACGCTGCTGGGCAGCGGCTGCGGTAGCTTTGAGCTCCGATCGCGTCGGCGCTGCCGCAGACGGTGTCGAGCGTACAGGCACGCTGGTTGCGCTGGCAACGGCGAAGCGCGGCTCGGCCTTCGCCTCGACCTTGCCCTTCGCGTTGGGCTTGTCCGCCGACAGCAGCGATCAGCGGGGCGGTCCGCTTGGTGGAGGCCGCGGCAATCTTCTCGCTGATCAGCTCGCGCATCTTTGCGTCGCGGCTGGCGGCGCTGCTGCCGCCCATGACGACTGCAACCAAGTGGCGATCTCCCCGCTGCACCGAGGTCACCAGATTGAAACCGGAAGCGCGGATGAAGCCGGTCTTGATACCATCGACGCCTTCGACGCTTCCAAGAAGACGGTTGTGGTTGCCGATCCGCTGCCCGCGAAAGGTGAAAGAGCGGGTCGAAAAATACTTGTAGTAGCTCGGAAAGCGCTCCCGAATGGCCCGCCCGAGGATGGATTGATCGCGCGCCGTGGTCACCTGGTCGTCGTCCGGAAGGCCGGAAGCGTTCTTGTAGACGGTACGGGTCATCCCGAGCGCCTGCGCCTTGCGCGTCATCAGCCTGGCGAATTCTTCCTCGTCGCCGGCGATCGCCTCCGCCACAACGACCGAGGCGTCGTTTGCCGATCGCGTCACGATCCCCTTGATCGCATCCTCGACTTGAATGGTGCTGCTGGCCCGCAATCCGAGCTTGGTCGGCATCTGAGCAGCGGCTTCCTCCGAGACCTCGAGTGGGCTGTCGAGCTGGAGCTTGCCGGCCTCGAGCTGCTCGAACAGCAGATACAGCGTCATGATCTTGGTGAGTGAGGCCGGGTGCCGCCGGGCATCCGGTGTGGTGGCATGCAGCACGTTGCCGGAATTGGCGTCCACCACGATATCGGCGTAAGGCGCTGCTTGTGCCGCAAAGCCCGATCCCACGACAACAGCAGCAACAAAGCCGAGCATGCCCCATCGGAACCCGTGAAGGGCTCCGGTCCGGATCCGCAGCATCGTAGTTCCCCCGTCCTCGTTCCCCTTAGGCGCTCCGTGCGGAACACCGACACCCCTGTCTTACCGAGGTAAAATAGATTGGAAGGGTCAAAAAAGGCGGTTTTCTGAATTTTTCCGGCCTTTTTGGCGCTCGTCCCGTTCCCGGCAATCGAAGCACTCGATCCTCTGCAAGCGGCCCCGTCGCAGGAGCATTACCGCACGGCGATTGCAAAAGCGTTAAGTGGCCTCATGGGGAAGTTCCGGCGGCCCGGCAATCATATTGACGTTTTTGTGCACTGCAATATATACACCTGGGCTGTTGCAGCGCCCAGCAAGTCAGATGGCGAGAGCGCAAGAGGATCGAAACATGGTCACCAACATCGACGAGATGCAAAGGTTTGGGAAAGACAATATGGATGCGACGATCAAATCGTTCGGCGCGTTGTCGAAGAGCATGCAGGCGATTGCGGTTGAAGTCGCGGACTATTCCAGGAATGTCTTCGAGCAGGGAACGGCGACGGCGGAGCGGCTGATTGGTGCAAAGTCATTGGACAAGGCATTCGAGGTACAGAGCGACTACGCGAGGAGTTCCTACGAAGGCTTTGTCGCGAAAGCAACCAAGCTCGGTGAGCTGTACGCCGACTTGGCCAAGGAGGCCTACAAGCCATTCGAATCCCGGCCACGAAGGCTGTGACCACAAAGTTAGCCGTTGCCGGGTCTTTGATGATGCCCGGCGTTTCACGCCGGGCTTTGCTTTGCAGAACGCAGTTGCGATCGCGATCAGGGTTCGCGAGGTCTTGGCGATGGCGCGGATCACCGCCGTCTCGCGCAATTCCGTGTCGGCGTGGCGTCACCGTTCGATGACGCGCGCCCAGAGGGCTTGATATTCGCCGCCTTGCGGCTGGACGGGCCTCTGCCACGCCAACTGCAACTCGATGGCGACGCCGAGCCCGACCAGGAGCAATACCGCTCTTGCGATCCTGAAAAAAACGCGCAAATAGCATGAAAACACCGTCCGCCTCGAGGAAAGCGGTGGAGGGATCTCGTACGAACTCGACACTTTAGTAGAGGGAATCCGCAAATTTTCGCGCAAACCGCCGCGATTTGTCCGCATTTGAGTAGCGATCGTTTGCGCGGACGCAGCGGGACAAGGGGCGATTTGCAGAGATATCCGAACGTCCACGCCGAATTTGGAGTGAAAAACGCACTTCTGGAATCATGCAGGCGCCATCCTTATGATGCCCGAAACGCCGACTTCCCTTCGTCCGTAAGCAGGACGCCACGTCCGTGAAGCAGCCATGAGCCAACAAGCCTTCATCCGCCTGACGATCCAACCGGGTGCAAGCATCGGGGGTTTGCGGGAGCCGCCGCGGCTGGCGGATGAGAACAACAACAAACGCCGATCGCCCGGAGCACCCGGCACCGCGGTCATCACCAAGACCAAGCCGCAGACCAAGCGGCCCAGCCTCTATCGCGTCCTGCTCTTGAACGACGACTACACGCCGATGGAGTTCGTGGTTCACGTGCTCGAGCGCTTCTTCAACAAGGATCACGAGAGCGCGCACCGGATCATGATGCATGTGCACCAGCACGGGATCGGGGAGTGCGGCGTCTTCACCTACGAGGTAGCGGAGACGAAAGTGACGCAGGTTATGGACTTTGCCCGCAAACATCAGCATCCTCTGCAGTGCGTGATGGAAAAGAAATGAGCAAGAGCCACCTGGGAAAAGCGGGAACGCCGGCCCACATTATTCGTTATCACGAGACCTGACATGCCAACGTTCTCGCGCAACCTCGAACAGTCCCTGCATCGCGCCTTGGCGCTCGCCAATGAGCGTCATCACGAGTACGCCACGCTCGAGCACCTTTTGCTCGCGTTGCTCGACGATCAGGACGCCGCCGCGGTGATGCGGGCGTGCAATGTCGAGCTCGACAAGCTGCGCCGGAGCCTTGCCGCCTACCTCGAAAGCGAGTTGGAGAACCTGGTCAGCGACGGCAACGACGATTCGAAGCCGACGGCCGGGTTCCAGCGCGTGATCCAACGCGCCGTGATCCACGTCCAGTCCTCTGGCCGCGAGGAGGTGACGGGCGCCAACGTGCTGGTGGCGATTTTCGCCGAGCGCGAAAGCCATGCCGCATACTTCCTGCAAGAGCAGGACATGACGCGTTACGACGCGGTCAACTACATAAGTCACGGGATCGCCAAGCGGCCCGGCATGTCTGAAGCCCGTCCGGTGCGCGGCTCCGACGAGGAAACCGATACCAAGAGCGGTGACGAGGCGAAGAAAAAAGGCGATGCGCTCGAGGCTTATTGCATCAACCTCAACAAGAAAGCGCGCGAGGGAAGGATCGATCCGCTGATCGGGCGCGGAGCCGAGATCAACCGCACCATCCAGGTGTTGTGCCGCCGGCAGAAGAACAATCCGCTGTTCGTCGGAGATGCCGGCGTCGGCAAGACTGCGATCGCCGAGGGTCTCGCGCGCCGAATCGTGCACGGTGAAGTCCCCGATGTGCTCAAGAACGCCACTGTGTTCTCCCTCGACATGGGGACCTTGCTCGCCGGAACCCGATATCGCGGCGACTTCGAGGAGCGGCTCAAGCAGGTGATCAAGGAGCTCGAGGCTTATCCCGGCGCCATCATGTTCATCGACGAGATCCACACCGTCATCGGCGCCGGCGCAACGTCGGGCGGCGCGATGGATGCCTCCAACTTGCTCAAACCGGCGCTGGCATCGGGAACATTGCGATGCATCGGCTCGACCACCTACAAGGAGTACCGGCAGTACTTCGAGAAGGACCGCGCGCTGGTGCGCCGGTTTCAGAAGATCGACGTCAACGAGCCGACGGTGCCGGACGCGATCGAGATCCTCAAGGGCCTCAAGCCGTATTTCGAGGACTATCACAAGCTCAAATACACCAGCGAGGCGATCAAGGCCGCGGTCGAATTGTCCGCGCGCTATATCCACGATCGCAAGCTTCCGGACAAAGCCATCGACGTGATCGACGAATCGGGCGCGGCGCAGATGCTCCTGCCCGAGAGCCGGCGCAAGAAGACCATCGGCATCAAGGAGATCGAGACCACCATCGCCACCATGGCGCGGATTCCGCCGAAGACCGTGTCGAAGGACGATGCCGCGGTGCTGCAGCACCTGGATCAGGCGCTCAAGCAGGTCGTCTATGGCCAGGATAAGGCGATTGTTGCGCTTTCGGCGTCGATCAAGCTGGCGCGTGCCGGTTTGCGGGAGCCTGAAAAGCCGATCGGATGTTACCTGTTCTCGGGGCCTACCGGCGTCGGCAAGACCGAGGTGGCCAAGCAACTCGCTACCGCCCTCGGCGTGGAGATGATCCGCTTCGACATGTCGGAATACATGGAGCGTCATACCGTGTCGCGGCTGATCGGCGCCCCGCCTGGCTATGTCGGCTTCGATCAGGGCGGTCTGCTCACAGATGGCGTCGATCAGCATCCGCATTGCGTTCTTCTGCTCGACGAGATCGAGAAGGCGCATCCGGATCTGTTCAACGTATTGCTGCAGATCATGGACCACGGCAAGCTCACCGACCACAACGGCAAGCAGGTCGACTTCCGCAATGTGATCCTGATCATGACAACCAACGCAGGCGCGTCCGACTTGGCCCGCCAAGCGTACGGCTTTACCCGGATCAAGCGCGAAGGCGACGACCTGGAGGCGATAACCCGTCTGTTTGCGCCTGAATTCCGCAATCGGCTGGACGCCATCATTACCTTTGCGCATCTCACGCCTGAGATCATTGCGAAGGTGGTGGAAAAGTTCGTGCTCCAGCTCGAAGCCCAATTGGGGGATCGCGACGTCACCATCGAGCTCTCGGAAGAGGCCACCAAGTGGCTGATCTTCAACGGCTATGACGAGCAGATGGGGGCGCGGCCGATGGCCCGCCTGATCCAGGAAAACATAAAGAAGCCCCTCGCTGACGAGGTGCTGTTCGGCAAGCTCAAGGCCGGTGGTCACGTGCGCGTTATCACGGTGAGGGATGACGCGGATGCCGAGAAGCTCGGTTTCGAGTATCTCGACGGACCGGTAACTCCGAAACCGGAGAAGATACCCGAGGCCAAGCCCAAGCGGCGCAGCCCTCGCCGCAAGCCCCCCGGCGGTTCCAAGGGGGACGGCGGACCGCCATCTCCGCGCGGATCGGTGCCGAAAGTGCCGCTCGTCAAGGTGTGAGCGGCCCAAGTGGGACAGAGCCGGCGGGACCGTCGGCGTGGCCAGCTTGATCCGAGGCAGCCGAGCGCATGCACCGGTTGCGGCGGCGGCTGACCTCTTGCGTCAGGTTGCGCTCCGGGACAAGTTGCATCAGCTCGACGTCCCGGTGCCCATCCGATGCCAGCATTCATCTGCGAGACCTGCGGGAGCCAGTTCACTCCCTCGGAAGAGCCGCCCCCCATCTGCCCGATCTGCCAGGATGAGCGTCAATTCGTTCCGCCCGGCGGTCAGCGATGGACCACGCTGGAGCGGCTCGCGCACCGGCATTTCAACTGTTTTCGCGAGCACGAGCCCGGCCTGATCGGGATCGGCACCGAGCCGAAGCTTGCCATCGGACAGCGCGCGATCCTGCTTCGCGCTCCCGACGGCAACATCCTCTGGGACTGCATCACATTCATCGACCGCGCCACCATCGAGATCGTGAAGGGTCTCGGCGGCCTCAGCGCCATCGCAATCTCTCACCCCCACTATTACAGCAGCATGGTGGAATGGAGCCGCGCATTCGGTGGCGTGCCGATTTATCTGCACGCTGCCGACCGCCAATGGATCATGCGGCCGGACCCGGCGATCAAATTATGGGAAGGCGACACGCTGTCCCTTGCAAGCGGAGCGACCCTCATTCGCTGCGGCGGCCATTTCGCAGGCGGCACCGTGCTGCATTGGGAGAGCGGCGGGGAGGGGCGCGGTGCGTTGCTGCCGGGTGATATCGTCCAGGCGATACCGGATCGCAATTACGTCAGTTTCATGCGCAGCTATCCCAATCTCGTTCCCCTGTCGGGCGCGGCGGTGGCACGAATCGGCTCGATGCTGGAGCCATTCTCCTTCGACGTGATCTACGGCGCGTTCTTCGATCGCGTCGTCTTGCGCGCCGGCAAGGAGGCGGTCAGACGATCGGTCGCGCGTTACATCGCGATCATCGAAAGCGACGGGACAAGGGAACTGGCGTGAGAATGCGCAACGCGCGCGGCCGCACCCCGGCACCGGCGGCGTGACCGGCAGCCGATGCCTCCCGAGCCGATCACAATCGCACGCGCGATCCGCCCCCTCGTTCCTGGCCGGCATGCGGGCAGCGTGGTGGTCGGTCTTGGCGTACGTCCTGATCGGGACCTATGTCGGGCTTGCTGCGCTGGCGCATGATTTCGGATTCAGCGTCTGGTGGGTCGTGGCCTCGACCGTGCTGGTGTGGGCGGGACCCGCGCAAGTCATTCTCGTCTCGGCGCTCGGCGCCGGTGCGACCGCGGTCGAGACTGCGCTGGCGGTGACACTGAGCAGCGCACGCCTTCTTCCCATGGTCGTTTCTCTGCTTCCGCTGATCAAGCAGCCGGGCACACGCGCTTCGTTCCCTCATCCTGCCGGCCCATTTCACTGCGGTGAGCATGTGGATCGAAGCGCACCGGCTGTTGCCGGCCTTGCCGCGAGCAGCGCGCATCCCGTTCGCGAATGGGCTCGGGCTGAGCTTCATGATGGCCGCGCATGTCGGCACCTTCGTGGGCTACTACCTCGCAACCTCGCTGCCGGCGCTGTTGAGCGCGGGCCTTCTCTTTCTCACGCCGATGTCCTTTCTGATCTCGACCGCGCGCAATTGCCGTCTGCTGGCGGATTGGCTGGCGCTCGCCTTCGGCATCGTAGTCGGGGCCGCTGCTGGCCTGGTGGCAGGTCGGGCTCGATCTGCTCTGGACCGGCATCATCGGGGGCTCGGCGGCCTACTGCATTCATCGCATGCGCGCCGGCGCGAGGTGGTCGCGATGACCGAAGTCCAATCCTATCTGCTGCTGGTGCTCGTCGGCTTTCCTGCCCAATGAAATCTGGCGCATGCTCGGCCTCGTCGCCGCCCGCGGGATCGACGAGGAATCCGAATTGTTCATGTGGGCGCGCGCGGTCGCGACTGCCGTGCTCGCCGGGGTCATCGCCAAGATCGTTCTTCTTCCGCCGGGCGCGCTCGCAGCTGTGCCCCTCCCGGTCCGGCTCGGCGCGATCGCCTGCGGCATTCGCGGCATTCCTGTTGATGCGGAGATCGGTCTTCCTGGGAGTGCTGGTCGGCGAGATCGTGCTGGTCGCCGGCGCAACCCTCAGCTGGCCGCTGACGGCGAGCGGCACGACGAGCTCCGATCAAAGCGAACGCACGCAGTGAGGCGCAGCAAGACTTCAAACCGCAAGCGCCGCTTTGAGCCTTTCGGCCTGCCCTGCAAGCACTTCCGCTGTCTCTTTAACCGTGGCCGGCGGTTTCATGGCGACGCCCTCCTTGCGCGGGATGACGTGGACGTGAAGGTGAAATACCACCTGTCCGCCGGCGCTTTCATTGAATTGCTGGATGGTGATGCCATCGGCGCCGAACACCCCAATGCTGGCCTTGGCGATCTTCTGTGCAACCTTGATGAGATGGGCGAGGTCGTCGGGGGAGACGTCGAGCAAATTGCGCGCGGGCGACTTTGGCAGCACCAGCGTGTGACCGGTCGCGCGCGGCATGATGTCGAGAAAGGCGAACGCCTTTTCGTCTTCGTAGACCTTGTGGCAGGGTAATTCGCCGCGCAAGATCCTCGCAAAGATGTTGTTGGGATCATAGGCAACCATCGGCGCCTCCTTCGAATCACCGTTCGATTGCAGGCAGGCGACGAAAGGTCAAGAGGGCCGACGAGGGCAACGGTGTGATTATGGCCTGTTGAAAAAAGTCGCAGGCGCAGGATCACGGGCTGAACATCAAGACCAAATAGACGAAGAAGACAAGCAGATGCACCGCGCCTTCGAGCACCGTCGTGCGTGGTCCGGAGAATGTCAGGGTGCTCAGCACCAACGTCACGGCGATGAGCGCCATGCCCGTCGGCTCGACGCCCAAAACCACCTTCTGGTCCGTGACGAGGCCAATCATCAACACGGCAGGAAGAGTCAGGCCGATCGTCGAGACGAACGCGCCGAGACACAAATTCACCGCCCGCTGGAGATCATTGACGTAGGCTGCCCGCAGCGCGGTGAACGACTCCGGCGTGAACACGATCAGGGCGATCAGGAAGCCACTCAGCACGACGGGCGCGTTCAAAACGATGATCCCATGGTCGATGAGCTTGGCGAACGATTTCGACAACAGCACGATCGGCAGCATGTTGAAAACGAGCATCAGCGTATGCCCGACGATAAAGCGGGCAGTGACGGGTTCGTTGTGATGTGCGCCTGCGACCGCGCCATCCTCGGCAACCGATGGCTGCGCGTGAACAAAGAAACTGCGATGCCGCCCGGTCTGGATCGCCAGAAAGATGCCGTAGAGGATGATAGTGAAGATCGAGAACGTGACCGCCTGGAAGGCGGTCAGTGTACCGTCCGACGTTGAGCTGGTGAGGTTCGGCAGGACGAGAGCAATCACCGTCAGGGGAATGATGACCGCGAGATAGGCAGCCGCGCCTTGGAGATTGTAGGACTGTTCGCGGTGCCGCCAGCCGCCGATCAGGAGCCCGAGCCCGACGATGCCGTTCAGGATGATCATCATGACCGAAAACATCGCGTCGCGGCCGACCGTGGGCGCTGCCTTGTCGCCGAGCATGACAGCGCCGATGAGGATGACTTCGATCAGCACGATCGACAGTGTGAGAATTAGCGTTCCGATCGGCTCGCCGAGGCGTTCGGCGAGATGGTCGGCATGCTCGATGACGCCGAAGGAGCACCAGACAATCACGCCGAGTATCCAGATAAACGGCGCCGCCGACTTGAGGAGCGAATCGAGGTCGGCGAGCAGCACGCTGCCGAACAGCAGGAAGGCGGTGACGCTACCCCAGCCGGCTGCCAGTCGTAGCCAGCCTGATCTCATTCCGGCTGCTCCGATTTCCCGCGTCTTCGCATTTGGGGGTCTGATCGTCAGGCCCTATCACGATGTGAATGGCCCTCGCATCTCCTGCCGCCGGTCATTCCGGACGGCTGAGCAACTGGGCAGACAAGTCTTGCGCAGCCTGTGCAGTCTCGATCTTGCGTACCAACAGGTGCCACTCGTTATTCCTTGCGAAATGGGGCCGTCTGCGCAAGCTCCTCGGCCGCAGCGGCAACGTAGGCGCGCTCGCGCTCGAGATACTCGTCGATTGCGCGGCGCAGGCCCGGGTCGACGATGTAATGGGCCGAATAGGTCGTGATCGGCAGATAGCCGCGCGAAATCTTGTGCTCCCCCTGGGCGCCCGCCTCGACCCGCGCAAGCTTGTGCTCGATGGCATATTGGATCGCCTGGTAATAGCAGAGCTCGAAATGCAGGAACGGGTGGTGCTCGATCGCGCCCCAATGGCGGCCGAACAGGGTGTGTGAACCGATGAAGTTGATGGCGCCGGCGATGAAGCGCCCGTTGCGCTTGGCCATGACCAGGAGGATGCGGTCGCGCATTTTCTCGCCGACGAGAGAATAGAACGTACGCGTGAGATAGGGGCGTCCCCATTTCCGCGATCCAGTCTCCATGTAGAAGCCGAAGAACGCGTCCCACACGTTTTCGGTGAGATCCGACCCGGTCAGCCAATGCACGCTGATGCCCGCCGAGAGTGCGTCCTCGCGCTCGCGACGGATGATCTTGCGTTTGCGTGAGGCCAGCGCTGCAAGGAATTCGTCGAAACTGCCGTAGCCGGCATTCTCCCAATGGAACTGCTGGTGAGTGCGCTTGAGATAGCCGCGGTCGCCGAGAAGCTGCCATTCCGGTTCGGTCGGAAAGGTGACGTGGACCGAGGAAGCGTTGGAACGCCGGCAGACGTCGACGAGTGCATCGGCGAGCGCGACGCGAATGGCCGCGTGCTGTGGCCCGGGCGGCACCAGAAGCCTGCAGCCGGTGGCCGGGGTGAACGGCACGGACACCTGGATCTTCGGATAATAGCTCCCGCCGGCGCGCTCATACGCCTCCGCCCAGCCATGATCGAAAACGTATTCTCCGCGCGAATGGGATTTCACGTAGCAGGGCACGGCGCCCAGCAGAGCGCCCTGGCATCCTCGGCCAGGAGGTGCATCGGCTGCCAGCCGGCGCGAGGCCGGACCGAGTCCGAGAATTCGAGCGCAGACAGGAAATCGTGAGAAAGAAAAGGGTTGTAGTGCTCGGCTGATGTGGACGCATATGAGCTTGCTGCGCAGACAGCGGACCCACGAGCACCGTTGCCCGGAGCGAACGCATCGGATTTGCGCAGGCATCCCAGCTTTCGGCGCAAACATCGCCGATGGAATTGGCAATTCGCAGAGTGAGCTCGATCGACGCCATAGCAGTCACGTAATCGGATAAGCCGATCTTATGGCCGAAATCCTTCGAAGATGATCTGGTCGGCATAGCGCGAAGCCTTCTCCCTGTCACCGGTGCTGCGGACGGTCCAGGCCAGCAGCGGCAGTCCGAAAATCCTGCGCGCGAGCGATTGGGATCGCGGCCGGAAGGTCGGCGATCGAATAGGCGATGAATTGCGGCCGCGTGCGCAACACGTGCGTGAAACCGGCCATCGTGCGCTTGCCTCGCGCCGACAGCTGCTCCCATTCGGGATGCCGGTAGCTCGCTTCCGCAATTATTCCGCGCGGGAGCGCGGGAGCCTGCTCGCGCAGCCGTGCGATCTGGGCGGGATCGAAAGACATCAGGGCAGCCGGGCCGCGATAGCCCGACAGCACCGCAACCGCGCGCGTCACCAGCCGTCGATCGGCCTCGAAGCGGCTCTTCATCTCGATCAGGAGCGTCGCTTGTCCAGCCGCCAGCTCGCACAATTCGCCGAGTGTGATCATGCGCTCGCTCGTTGCTCTGAAGGCAACGCGTTTGAGGGCGGCGGCTGTCATGGTATCGAGCCGGGCATCGCCTTCGGTCAGCCGTCCGAGGGCCGGATCATGATAAACCATGGCCTCGCCGTCGGCCGAAACCTGCAAGTCGCACTCGATGCCGTAGCCCGCCGACATGGCCGCGGCAAATGCCGATGGGGTATTCTCGACGATGCCGTTTCGAGCATCGTGCAAGCCCCGGTGCGCCACCGGTCGCGCGATCAGCCAATCGAGGCCGGCCATTGCGGCTGTCAGGCGGTCTCGAAAATGCCCTCGACCTCGACTGCGGCGTCGGCCGGAAGGACCGCCACACCCACCGTCGAACGGGCGTGGCGGCCCTTGTCTCCAAGCACCGCCACCATGAGGTCGGAGGCGCCATTCATCACCTTCGGACCTTCCAGGAACCCGACGCGCGTAAAAGGGATGTAGTTGGCGATCGGGCTAGCCGGCGTGGGGAGCACAATTCCGAGCTCCGAAAGTTTCTTTTCCACTGTTCCGGCCATCATGGTCTCCTTATCTCGCGGTGCGCCGGGCGCCAGAGCTGCGCCCCTCGTGCCCTGTCTTCGCCGATCGGGTGCTCGCATGCAAGGCGGGTTGCATGAGCCGGGAAGTATTCTTATTTATTCACGCGATGGGCGTGCGGAGGCGATTGCCATGGTGACTGTGGGCAAGCTGTTGGTGCAATTTCGAGGCTTGCTGTCGCACCGCACGCATGCGCGAACGGCAGGCTCGGATGGTGCTGGCCCGGTGCGGAGCGGCGGCATTCGATTTGCGCCTTTCGGTATTGCTGCTTTGTTGGCGGCGCTGTCACCATTCGACACCGCCGGCCCGCGCCCCGCAGCGGCAATGACGCCCGCCGGCGAGCTTGCATCCCATCGCGCCGTCTATGAGCTCAAGCTCGCCCAATCGCGTGGCAATTCCTCGGCGGTCTCTGCGCGTGGTCGGATACTCTACGATTTCTCCGGCAGCGCCTGTGATGGCTACGCGCTGCAGTTTCGACAGGTGTCGGAGCTCGACAACGGCGAAGGGAAAGTGACGCTCAGCGATTTACGCTCGACCACGTGGGAAGACGGGGCGGCGAAGAAGTTCACCTTCCGATCGCAGAACTATCTCAACCAGACGATGATCGATTCGGTCGACGGCCATGCCGAGCGCCTCCCCGGCAACGTTGCGGTCAGCCTTACCAAGCCGGTCGAAAAAAAGTTCGATGTCGATGCCGCCATCACTTTTCCAAGCGATCATATGCGACGCATCATCGAGGCGGCGCGCGAGGCCAAGACCTTTTTGGAGGTACCGATCTACGACGGCTCGGACAAAGGCCAGAAGGTCTACAATACGCTCACTGTGATCGGTCGGCTGATCGCATCGAACGAGCGCGTTCCCGCCGATGCGGCGGCCGGGAAGGCATCGCTCGCCTCTCTCAAGCGCTGGCCATTCACGGTCAGCTATTTCGACAAGGCTGCCAAGGGCGGCGATCAGGCGCCGGTCTATTCGATAAAGTTCGAGGCCTACGAGAACGGCATTTCGCGTGCGTTGATGCTCGACTACAACGACTTCGCAATCAGCGGCGAGCTCACCTCGCTCGAAATCCGCGACACCAAGCCGTGTAAGTGAAGGCACGCACGGGCGGGGTGCGTCGCGGCGGAATGCACCAGGCGATCTGGAACCGTTTGTGACCTGCGGCTCATCCGCCGACCGCCTCGTCGCTCGCTTGGCTCAGTCTTCCGGATCGTCTGCATCGTCATCGAGCACCAGTCCCTTGACCACCGCCTCCTGCCCGAACTTCCGCCGAAGCCGATCGATTGCCTGCTCGGCATCCGCGGCACGGCGGTCGATGAGATCCGCGAAATCGGCACCGTCGGCATCGCTGAGCGACGAGACCCCGATACCGATCAGACGGAACATGGTGCCGTCGGTTTCGCGCGCGAGCAGATCGCGCCCAGCGGCGAATATCCTGGAAGCAAGCTGGGTCGGATGCCCGAGCGATTGCGCGCGCGTGCGGACCCGGAAATCGGCAGTCTTGAGCTTGAGGCTGACGGTGGACCCCGCCAGTGCGCTTGCCTTCAGGCGAGTGGAGACCTTTTCGGATAGCCGCCACAACCGCAGCTCGAGCGGTCGGAAGGCGGCGATGTCCTGGTCCAAGGTGGTCTCGGCCGATATGCTCTTGGCTTCGCGCTCGGCCCTTACCGGCCGATGATCGATGCCGTATGCGAGGTGCGCGAGCCGCGCGCCTTCTGAGCCATAACGGCGGGTCAATGCGGGTTCGCCCGCGCGCTGTAGATCACCGATAGTATGCAAGCCGTCGCGTGCGAGCCGCTGCTGGGCAATCTTTCCGACGCCGAAAATCAGCGTCACCGGCTTGGTAGCCAGAAAGGCAGCCGCCTCGGAGCCACCCAGCACGGCAAAGCCGCGCGGCTTTTCGAGGTCGGAAGCGATCTTGGCGAGGAACTTATTGCAGGACAGCCCGATCGAGACGGTGATGCCGAGCTTGTCCTCGACCTCTCCGGCGAAGCCGGCGAGCGCCTTGGCTGGACTCATGCGATGCAGGCGAGAGGTCCCCGATAGATCCATGAAGGCCTCGTCTATCGATACCGGCTCGACCAGCGGCGTCAGCTCGAACATCAGTGCACGTACCGCGCGCGCGACGCGGGCATATTTCTCCATGTCGGGGCGCACTACGCTGGCATGAGGGCAAAGCCGCCGTGCCTCGAACATCGGCATCGCCGATCGCACCCCATAGGTTCGAGCGACGTAGCAGGCGGTGAGAACGACACCCCGCTGTCGCCCACCCACTATTACCGGCTTGTCAGCGAGCGAAGGATCGTCGCGCTTCTCGATGGTCGCGTAGAAAGCGTCGCAATCGACATGCGCGATCGACAGTCGGTCGATCTCGGCGTGGCGCAAGAGCCGCGGTGAACCACAACCGGAGCAGCGGCCGGCTCGCTCCGGCACGCCACGGCGGCAATCGCGGCAGAACCCGCAGCTGCCGCTGCTGCGCTCTGATTCGCCATTCACCATGCTTCTTACAAAGTATCACGGCGTGTCTTGCTCCCAATGGTCCCCGGCAAGAATTTCGCGCGCTCGGATCGCCTCGCCAGGATCGATCTGCTCGTGGCTGAGCGAGCAAGCCGGGGCGGCATTCGGTGGTCGAAAGGCGCGGCTGAGCGACCGTGGATGGGCTATCAAGAATGATAGCAGAATACGATCAAGCTGCTCGCGCAAGATCGAAATGTCGGCTACTGACAGCCTTTGGCACCGATGAGGGAGACGACCACATGCGAAGAGGCGGTGTGTCCGTGGCCGGGATGAGCATCCTTTTTGCATTGGGGCTCGCGGCTTGGGAAGTCTACTTTTTTTGGTTCGCCGGATCGTTCAAGCACACGGAAGGCTCGCTCGGGCTGTTCACCCCCGACCGGCTCGGATTTAACATTGCGTGGCTGGCTGCCATTTATCTGACCTTTCAGTTGCTCTCGATCCCCTTCAGCTTGCCTTCGTCCATCAATCGATTCGTGGGGGTGGTCGACGGCATGGCGTCTCTCGTGCCGCTTATGGTCGTGCTGATCGCAGTTTTTGGGAAACCCCACTTGATCGGCAGCGAACAACGGTGGGAGGCAGCCTTGCTGCTTATATTCGTCACCATGGTCGACCTGTTCGGCGGATATACGTTCAACCTTGCGCTGAGCCGCCGGACCATGGACGTCGCCTCTGCTGGTTCGATGTAGGGCATTGCGTTCCGCGCAAAATGGGTGATCCCGGGCAATGTGCGGGCTGTCGGCGACCCCCGCGCCGTACCAACGTTTGCGTTTTCGTAGGATATCATTGGTAGTTGTCACGCGATGCCTGCGCGCTGGCTGACACGCAACCTACGGTCTGGCAGGGGCGGGGGCTGTGGTTCCAGCCGGGACTGTCGGAAGGACGGGGATGTCGAAGACCGTTATGATCGTGGAGGACAACGAGCTCAACATGAAGCTCTTCCACGATCTGTTGGAGGCCCATGGCTACCATACCGTCGGCACTCGCAATGGCATCGAGGCTCTGGACCTCGCCCGCAAGCACCATCCGGACTTGATCCTGATGGACATTCAGCTGCCCGAAGTGTCCGGGCTCGAGGTGACCAAGTGGCTCAAGGAAGATCCCGAGCTCAAGGCCATTCCGGTCGTCGCGGTGACGGCATTTGCGATGAAAGGAGATGAGGAGCGCATCCGCGAAGGTGGTTGCGAGGCCTATCTGTCGAAGCCGATCTCGGTAGGAAAGTTCATCGAAACGATCCGTCTTTTTCTCGGGTCAGATTGAAAGGGCGCAAATGATACCAACCAACGCCATGATCGACCCTCTTTCCGGGCCTGGAATCGCGTTGGTGCCGTTGCGCCACAAGTCAACCCTAATGCTTCACGCTGCTCGGGTTCGATGCCACTTTTCACCAGGGAGATTGTTGATTTCCAGCGCGATTGCGCTAGTTTGGGTCACGCGCTGGAAAAGCCGCCCGCGGGCCACCGGGGCTCGGGTCGGCGAGGCATCGTCTCATAGTCTATCTCGTTGATAGCCCTACGGAATGCTCAGGTCCGCCGCATCTCCTGGGTCCGTGGGGTTCGGCCGGTTCGGGGGTGGCACGAGTGGCCTCCTCATGACGCCGCTCCCGACCGGCCACCTTTACATGGCATTGCAAGATTATTGCTGGGGAGAGGCGCCAAACCGGCGGCCCGCCTGTCGTGCAGGCCCGTCCCGCATGTGTGTGATTACTTGATTTTGGATTCGCGGAATTCGACGTGCTTCTTGGCGACAGGATCGTATTTCCTCTTCACGAGCTTATCGGTCATCGTGCGCGAATTCTTTCGCGTCACATAATAGAACCCGGTATCGGCGCTGGAAACGAGCTTCACTTTGATGGTGGTGGCCTTCGCCATGGCAGAACCTCGATCGTTCAACTCCGGCGAAACCTAATCCCTCGCCTGTCAATGTCAAGGAAAGCGCCTGGCAGCCAGCAGTTCTCGCTCTGGGCCGGTCGGCGCGTGCCTCTTGCATTGCCGGCTTCGCTCGACTTTCCGTAGCCCGGATGAAGCGAAGCGAAATCCGGGGGACCATTGCTTTGCGGCACGTTCGCCCCTGGCGCTCCATGCGGGCTACGCGCTGTTATAATTATGTTTCCGTAGCCCGGATGGCGCGAAAGCGAAATCCGGGGGCCCATTGCCTTGCGGCACGATCGCCCCGCATTGCGCTGGCGCTCCATGCGGGCTACGCGCTTGCCGTCGTTCAGATCAATCACGCGAAGCAACGAGGGTCCGGCGGAAAACGCGATCATTCCAGTCGAAAAACCGCCCGAGCTGACAGGAAAAATCTATTCTCCTCAGGCGATTACAGTATAAGCCCGGCTCATTCGGCACGCTTGCGCGACCGACATGTCATTGCGTTCACGACAAAGCCCTCTCCGCCCTTGCGCGTCGACCGCGCAGCCGGTTGCGCTTGGACACCCTATCGTCCTCGACAGCGCCTGGTGAGAGTGTCGTACGATTGGCCGCACGCTGATCCTGAGCCGCTACACCGAATTGAACACCGACCAGAAGCTCTTGGTAGCGCAGCTCAACCAAACCTGCCCCCATAACCTCCGCCACGGATCACTGCCGCAGGCCAACTCGCCCGATCGCCACAACACGCCATGTAGTGGAGACCTTTTGCCCGCGACCTCTATTTTACGGGCCTTTTGTCCGCGCGACCCCCTCCAGTTGGGAAAGTCGGGCTGGCAGCCTCACAGCATTTCGCGCCGGAAACGCCCGCGCGGCATGCTGTAGAACGGGACCGGCAGCTCGTGAGCGAAACCGTCGGCAATCCGAGCGTCGAGCTCTTCCAGCATGACGGCGGTGACCGCCGGCATGTCGAGCTGTTTGGCATCGCCCAGCGGCATCCAGACGAGCTCGACCAGCTCGGCATCGGGGCCGGTCACGCCCTCGACGCGATGGGCAATTGCGCCTGCATCCATGGTGAAGAAGCGTGCGTCGAACCGTCTGGGCCGGCCGGGCGGCGTGACAGCACGGCCGATAAAATGCAGCACGCTCAGGTCCGGCAGGATGCTTGCCTCGGCAAAGGCGCTCCACGGCCCTTGCGGAACCCTCGCGGCCTCGCTGCTGCGCACGCCGAGCAGCAGGCCGGTTTCTTCGAAGGTTTCACGAATGGCGGCGAGCGCGAACGCCCGCGCCTTGGCGGCGCTGGCGCGCGCCAGCCGCTTCATCAGGTTGGCTTCGGCATGCGGGTGCAGCGGCCGGGCGACCGGCATGAGCCTGTCGACAGGATCGACCCGGCCGCCTGGAAAAACGAATTTTCCCGGCATGAATTTGTGGCGCCCATGGCGCTTGCCGAGCAACACTTTGGGCAAGTGACCAGAGCGGTCGATCAAGATCAAGGTCGCGGCGTCCTTCGGCCGCACGTAAGCCGCCGTGAGGTTGCGTTCGACCTCGTTCATCCGCCGGACGAAGCGGTTCATTCGTTCGATGCGGTCTGCGTCGACTTCAGTCATCTTGCGCTGCACTCATCGCCGCTGCTTTCGCGCCTGCCGCGGCCGGCCGCTGCCGCGTGCAGAAGCGGGCCGATGGGGCCGCCGGGGAGGGGTGCCGTCACGGCGAGCTTCGGATAGCAGCTCGAATCGCAGCGCCCCTGCCACCGGCGCTGCTTCCACGAGGCGCACGGTCACGCGATCACCGAGGCGGTGAGTCTCGGCCGCTGCGATCGCCGATAAGGGCGTGCCGATCCTCGTGATAGCGGAAAAATTCTTCGCCGACCGTGCGCGCGGGAATAAATCCGTCGGCGCCGGTGTCCTCGAGCTTCACGAACAGCCCGGCGCGGGTAACGCCGGATATGCGGCCTTCGAAGCTCGCGCCGATCCGGTCGGCGAGAAAATGGGCCAGCAGGCGGTCGAACGTCTCGCGCTCCGCTTTCATG
This sequence comes from uncultured Alphaproteobacteria bacterium, assembly GCA_963831225.1. Taxonomy (GTDB): domain Bacteria; phylum Pseudomonadota; class Alphaproteobacteria; order Rhizobiales; family Xanthobacteraceae; genus VAZQ01. The sequence goes on along the minus strand of CAWHPT010000057.1, from coordinate 22,991 downwards.
GCGCGGCGCTCGGCCGCAGAAATTTGGGCGCCGACCTCGCTCAGCGCCGCAACGTCCTGGCGTTCCGGCAAGCCGTCGGCGCCCCAGCTTCAATGCGCGGATGAGCCCGCGGTGCACGATGAGGTCGGCGTAGCGGCGGATTGGCGAGGTGAAGTGCGCGTAACGGCGCAAGTTGAGACCGAAATGCCCATAATTCTCGGCAGCATATTCGGCTTGCGCCTGGGTGCGCAATACCACTTCGTTGACCAGCTTTTCGACGTCGCGGCCCTTTACCCGATCGAGGATGCGGTTGAACTGCGCAGCCTGTAACGCGCCGGCCTTCGGCAGCGAGATATCGAGGCTCCGCAGGAACTCGCGCAGCGCATTGACCCGTACTGGATCGGGCTCGTCGTGGACCCGGTAGATCAGCGGCACTCGCGCCCGCTCCAAGGTTTCTGCGGCCGCCACATTGGCGAGGATCATGAATTCCTCGATCAGCCGGTGAGCGTCGCGGCGCTCCGGCGTGACCACGCGGTCGACCGTGTTGTGGGCGGTGAGAACGATCTTGCGTTCCGGAAGATCGAGATCGAGCGGGGCGCGTTCGTCACGAGCGCGCTTCACCGTCCGATAGGCCATGTAAAGCGGTTCCAGCACCGAGCCCAGGAGCGGCCCGGTGGCCGTGTCCGGCCAGCCGTCGACGGCAGCCTGCACCTGCAGGTAATCGAGCTTCGCCGCCGAACGCATCATGACCCGGTGGAAGCTGTGCATGCGCCTGCGGCCATCGGCGCCGATGACGATGCGCACGCCGAGTGCAGCGCGATCTTCGCCGGGCCGAAGCGAGCACAGGTCGTTGCAAATGCGTTCCGGAAGCATCGGCACGACGCGATCGGGGAAATAGACCGAGTTTCCGCGCACCAGCGCCTCGCGATCGAGTGCGGAACCCGGCCGCACGTAATGCGCCACATCGGCGATTGCGACGCTGATCACATGGCCACCCGGATTCTTCGGATCAGCGTCCGCGATTGCATGCACCGCATCGTCATGATCCTTGGCGTCAGCCGGGTCGATGGTGATCAGCGGCAGCGAGCGCCAGTCCTCACGGTTCGCGAGCGTCGCAGCCTTGGCGGCTTCCGCTTCTGCCATTGCAGCGGCTGGAAAGACATGCGGGATCCCATGGGCATGAATGGCAATCAGGCTGACCGCGCGCTCGGTCGCGAGCGAGCCGAGCTTTTCCGTCACCCGCGCGCTTGCAAGACCGAAACCGCCCCTTCGCTGGGCTGGCTCGACTGCCACAAGGTCGCCGTCCTGGGCGTCGGCACCGGCGCCGGGCGGGATCGCAAGCTCGCGACCAAGCTGCTTCTTGTCGATCGGCAACAGGCGCCCGCCGCCTCCGGGCAGGGCGTGAAAAATACCAAGCACACGCTGCCTGGCACGGTCGACGAGCTTGATGATGCGCCCGCTGTGCCGGATCGGATCGCGTTTGTCCCCGCTCTCCTCCACCCGCAGCAAAGCCCGATCTCCGATCCCGGCAGCCTCGCCGGGCCGAGCGCGGCGGGGGATACGGAGGCGAATTCTGGGCGGCGGACCTTGCTCGGTTTCGTCCCATTCGGTCGGGATCGCGATCAATTCCCCATCGCTGTCGCGTCCCGTGATGTCCGCCAGCACGACATGCGGCAATGTCCCGGGATGATGGAGCTTCTTGCGGCGGCGCTCGACCCGCCCTTCGTCCGTCAGTTCGCGCAGCATGTGCTTGAGCGCGGCGCGGTCGGCATTCTTGAGGCCGAAGGCACGCGCGATCTCGCGGGTGCCGATTTTTCCCGGTTGTTGGCCGATGAAGGCGACGAGATCGTCCTTCGACGGAATTGCAGTTTTGGCCATGTCAGCAGCTGGAACAGTCGATGGTCAGCAATCAGAAGTCCGCTTTGCAGTGTTCAGTTCCCAGTGCCCTGATTGCCGAGGTCCGGTGGCCGGCGGCGCCTACCGGGTCCTGCTCTTGCGCACGCGCTTCAACTGTGCAGGAGCGGGAGGTTTCGGGGTTGCCACTCGCGATTTTGCCGGAGCCTTGCGGGCATTGCCGCGAGGCTTAGGCGGCGGCTTCTTGCCGGGCCCGCGCGCGGTTCGCGCCTCCAGCAGTCCGATCGCTTGTTCGAGCGTAATGGCTTCCGGTGTCACGTCGGAGGGCAGCGTGGCATTCACCCCATCGTGGCTCACATAAGGCCCGTAGCGGCCGCTCTTGACAACGATCGGTCCGCCCTTGTCGGGATGATCGCCTAGCGAACGGCCGGGATCGGCGGCGAAGCGGCCCTTGCGTGGCCCTTTCGCGCGTTTCTCTTCGATCAGCGTCACTGCCCGGTTGAGCCCGACCGCGAGCACGTCGTCGCCGGCCGTGAGATTTGCGTAAGTCTTGCCGTGCTGCACATAAGGCCCGAAGCGGCCGACCCCGGCCACGATCGGCTCACCGTCGCCGGGATGCTTACCGACTTGGCGCGGAAGCGAAAGGAACCCGAGCGCGCGATCGAGATCCATATCGTCGGGAGATAGGCCTTTTGGCAGCCCGGCGCGCTTGGGCTTTTCGCCTTCGATCGGCTCGCCGAGTTGCAGATAAGGACCGAATCGACCCGTGCGCAGCGTCACTTCCAGGCCGGTGACCGGATCCTCGCCGAGCTTCTTGTTGCCGTCGGGCGCGGCGCCGTTGCCTGGGGCCAGCTGGCGGGTGTAGCGGCATTCCGGGTAATTGGTGCAGCCGATGAAGCCGCCGAATTTCCCGAGCTTGAGAGTCTGGCGGCCGGTCTCGCAATTCGGGCACTTGCGCGGATCGGTGCCGTCCTCCCGCGGCGCAAAGAGGTGCGGCGCCAGCATCTCGTCGAGCGCGTCGATCACCTGGGCGACGCGCAGCTCCTTGATGTCGCCGACCGCGGCGGTGAACTCGCGCCAGAAATCCCGCAACAGGTCGCGCCAGGCCATCTCGTTGTTGGAGATGCGGTCGAGCTGCTCTTCCAACCCGGCGGTGAAATCGTACTCGACATAGCGGGCAAAAAAGCTTTCGAGGAACGCGGTCAGGACCCGGCCCTTGTCCTCGGGTAACAACCGCTTCTTTTCGATGCGAACATAGCCGCGGTCCTTGAGCACCTGCAGGATCGAGGCATAGGTCGAAGGCCGGCCGATGCCGAGCTCCTCCATGCGCTTGACCAGCGACGCTTCCGAATAGCGCGGCGGCGGCTCGGTGAAATGCTGGCTCGAAGTCGATCTTGCGTTTGGCGAGGCGCTCTCCCGCGCCCATTTCGGGCAGGCGGCGGAACTCGTCCTCTTCGAGCGCGTCGTCCTGGCCTTCCTGGTAAAGGGTGAGAAATCCGTCGAACTTGATCACCGTGCCGGTGGCGCGCAGATCAATCGATTTGTAGCGGGGCCCTAGCCCCTCCGGGGAGCCTGATCCTCGGCCGCCGCCGGCCTTCGCCGTGATGTCGGCGGTGGTGCGCTCGAGCTCGGCCAATTCCATCTGGCTCGCCATGGTGCGCAGCCAGATCAATTCATAAAGTCGTGCCTGATCGGGATCGAGGAACGTTTTCGTCTGCTTCGGGTCGGCGGGCGAGATCGGTCGGCCGGATCGCCTCGTGCGCCTCCTGGGCGTTCTTCGCTTTGCTCTGGTAGCGGCGCGCGGAGGAGGGCACGTAGCGGGTGCCGTAATCCGAGCCGATCACCCGGCGCGCAGCGGTAATGGCTTCGTCGGCGATTTGGACACCGTCGGTGCGCATATAGGTGATCAGGCCGACCGTGTCTCCCGTCGACCTCGATGCCTTCATAGAGCCGCTGCGCGACCCGCATGGTGTGAGCGGGCGCGAAACCGAGCTTGCGGCTCGCTTCCTGTTGCAGCGTCGAGGTGGTGAACGGCGGGGGCGGATTGCGCCTCGTTGGCTTGGCTTCGACCGCGGCAACGGTGAACGCCGCGCTCTCCAGCGCCTGCTTGAAGGTTTCGGCCTCGGCACCCGAGCCAATGTCGAGCCGCTGGATTTTGCGGCCGTCGGCGCCGACCAGGCGCGCCTCGAATTCCTCTCCGCGCGGGGTGGCGAGCGTCGCCACCAGCGACCAGTATTCGCGCGGCACGAACTTCTCGATTTCCAGCTCGCGGTCGCACACGAGCCGCAGCGCCACCGATTGCACGCGGCCGGCGGAGCGCGCTCCCGGGAGCTTGCGCCACAGCACCGGCGAGAGCGTGAAGCCGACGAGATAATCGAGTGCCCGGCGGGCAAGATAGGCGTCGACCAGTGCTCCGTCGATCTTGCGGGGGTGCTTCATCGCGTCGAGCACCGCCTGTTTGGTGATGGCATTGAACACGACGCGCTCCACCGCCTGCTTCTTGAGCGCGTTCTTTTGCTTGAGCACTTCGAGCACGTGCCAGGAAATCGCCTCCCCCTCGCGGTCGGGGTCGGTGGCCAGGATCAGCTTGCTCGCGCCCTTCACGGCGCGGGCGATATCGTTGAGGCGCTTCTGGGATTTGTCGTCGACCTCCCAGATCATGCGAAAATCGTGCTCGGGATCGACCGAGCCGTCCTTGGCGGGGAGGTCGCGCACATGGCCGAAGGAGGCCAGCACCTCGTAGCCGGCGCCAAGATATTTATTGATGGTCTTGGCCTTGGCCGGAGATTCAACGACCACGATATTCATGAAAATCCAATGGGTTAGAAGAACGGGCCGGGGCCGGAAGCGGCAGCGCAGGGCGCCGTTGTCGCGGCGAAACATGGGGATGTCAACCCTTGCTGTCAAACCGGGCCGGGCCGGCGCTTGCCAAATGAGCGTCCCAAGCGAGACCCCGAAGGGATACAACTCACTTCGTGTTTCTTGCGAGTTTTACTAAGTAACATCAGTTTTTTATGCGAAGAAACATGGAAAATGGATGATGCCGCTCGAGGCAGGATTCCACGGCGGTGGCGCTGGCCCGTCGGAGGAATGGGCGGGGAGCCATGCCGCCGCTCGAGCGACGCTCGAGCGGGGTTCGGGGTCCCGGATGCCGATGGCTCGACCCGGCGAAATTACCGCAGGGACACCAGCGCACCGCCGTGGCGCTCGAGCCGCCCGGCAAGCTCGAGCTCGAGCAGAACGGTTCGCACGATGGCGGGCGAGCTCGCGGAGAGGCGGACAAGATCATCGATCGGCACCGGGGTCGGCCCGAGCAAGGTGATGATGCGCGAACGCTCGTCAGCCCCCGGTTCCGCCGCTGGTAAGGGAATTTCCGGTTCATCAGCCTGCAGATTGCCAGGTTCGCCCAGGATCGGACGAACGACCGTGATCACGTCGGCGGCTTCGGTAACCAGGGTCGCACCCTGCTTGAGCAGATCGTTGCTGCCCTGCGCCCGCGGGTCGAGCGGCGATCCGGGCACGGCGAACACTTCGCGGCCCTGTTCGAGCGCGAAGCGCGCCGTGATGAGCGAGCCGGAGCGCTTTGCCGCCTCAACGATGACGACCCCAACCGCCAGGCCGGAGATCAGCCGGTTCCGTCGAGGAAAATCGCGTGCGCGCGGCTCCCAGGTGAGCGGCCGTTCCGAGACCAGTGCACCTGTGGTGATGATGGCGTCGGCGAGGGCGACATGCTCAGGCGGATAGATGTGCTCATGTCCCCCGGCAAGGACGGCTATGGTGCCGGTTGCGAGGCTCGCCCGATGCGCGCCAGCATCAATGCCGCGGGCGAGGCCGGAGGCGATGGCAAAGCCCGCTTCGCCGAGATCACGCGCCAGGCGCTCGGCAAACCGAATGCCAGCCGCCGAGCTGTTGCGCGACCCCACGATCGCAAGCATGGGCAAAGCGAGCGCCGCCATGTTGCCGCGCACCGCAAGCAGCGGAGGCGCGTCATCGATCATCGGCAGTCGGTTGCGGGTAATCCGGCTCGCCCAAAGCAACCAGGGTGACACCGAGAGCTTTTCCAGCATGGAGCTCGCGCTCGGCCTCTTCCCGTGAACAGATTCGGGCGGGTCCGGTTGCGCCACCACGGCGTGCCAGCTCGGGCAGAGCCGCCAGTGCAGCGCGTGCGCTGCCATAATGATTGACCAGTGCACGGAAAGTGCGCGGGCCCACATTATCGCTGCGAATGAGGCACAGCCAATCGAGCCGTTGCTCGTCGCTCAGGCGAACGCCTTCGATCTCTCGGGTCACATTCCCCACCTGAAATCTGCGAGAGCATCGCTGATCGCGCGCGGGGTCACAATCCACATGCACCGCGAAATGATCCAGGGTCTATCCAGCAAGCACGTGGCGGCGATCGAGCCGGGCGGAACAGGTGTTCGTCACATAGCCGACCGTGCGGTGTCGGAGACCTCCTCTGGGCGCTGGTTCGTGAGCAGCACTCCCGGGAAAAGGCGCTCGAGGAAAGCATAGATCGCGGCGCTGACAAACACCCAAAGGACCAGGCCGCCGACGGCAATCAGGTGCCTGAGCGCGCCGGAATTGATCAACAGGGCTCGTAAATTCATTGATCCTCATCCCTTATCCTGCGTTAGCCGTGCCGTTCGTGCGCCGCGCGTCCAGTTCTCCCGGCCCGGAACGTGTGAGAGAAATGATGTCACGATCCGTCATTCACTTTTCCGGCGGCTCGCCGAGCCTGCCCTCGGCTCCTCTTAGCAGCCGCGCAATATTGTCGCGGTGCATGATCCACAGCAGCGCCGTCAAGATTGCGAATAGCGTCGCCTCCCGCGGCTGGCCCAGCATCCACAGCGTGAAAGGCGTTGCGGCGCTGGCGACGAGCGCGGCCAACGAGGAATAGCGGGTCAGTGTTGCAATCCCGCCCCAGATCAGACAGAAGCCGATCGCCGCCGGCCAAGCCATCGCCAAAAGGATGCCGATATAGGTTGCGACGCCCTTGCCGCCCTTGAAGCCGAGCCAAACCGGGAAAAGATGGCCGAGAAAGGCGCCGAGCGCCGCCGGCATCGCCATTTCGTGAGCGAAGTATTCATAGTCGCGGCCATAGTAGGAGTAGACCAGGGCGATCGCGGCGGTGCCTTTGAGCGCGTCGCCCAGGAGAGTTGCCAGCGCGAGTCCCTTGCGGCCTGTCCGCAATACATTGGTCGCGCCGATATTTCCCGATCCGATGGAGCGGATGTCAGCCGTGCCCGCAAGTCGCGTCAGGATCAGCCCAAACGGGACCGAGCCGCAGAAGTAGCCGAACGTCAGTGCCGCTGTGTAAGCAGGCAGGATCGAAGAGTTGATCGATTGGAGCATGGCGCCTTCCGACAACCCGGAGGCGCCAGATTGCATGATATCAGCTCCACGTGCGTGAGAAATTGTGTCACAGCGCGCGAGGATCGCCCCGGGCAGCCCGCGCCCCGGGATCCGTCTACAGGTGCTCGAACACAGTGCGACCGGCAACGATGGTCCGGACCACGCGGCCTTGCAGCCGCGCCTCGTCGAACGGCGTGTTCTTGCATTTTGATTTGAGCTCGGCGGGATCGAGCACCCAAGGCGCGTCCAGATCGAGCACGATCACATCCGCTGCGCTTCCCGGTCGCAGGGTTCCACCCGGGAAGGCGCAGCAGCTGTGCCGGTGCGCTCGTCATCGCCCTGAGCAAGGTCATGATCGGCAGCTCGCCCGAGTGGACGAGACGCAGGCCGGCAATCAGCATTGTTTCCAGCCCGATTGCACCATGGCTCGCTTCGGAGAAAGGAAGGCGCTTGCCTTCGACATCCTGCGGATTGTGGTCCGACATCACCACATCGATCAGGCCGGCGCGGAGGGCGGCCACCAGCGCCGCCCGATCGCTCTCGGTCCGCAGCGGCGGGCTGACCTTGAGAAAAGTTCTGTACGGCCCGACGTCGATCTCGTTGAGGGTGAGATGGTTGATCGAGGCCGACGCGGTGACGGCGAGGCCTTGCTCCTTGGCGCGCGCCAGCACTTCGAGGGACTCGGCACAGGTGATGGACGCCGCGTGATACCTGCTCTGCGTGAGTGCGACCAGACGCATGTCGCGCTCGAGCATGATGGTTTCGGCCGCCGTCGGAACGCCGGCCAATCCGAGCCGTGCCGCGAATTCGCCTTCGTTCATCACGCCTTCGCCGACGATGTCGGGGTCTTCGGTGTGATGGGCGACGAGGGCATCGAAATCGCACGCATAGGTGAGTGCGCGTCGCATGACTTGCGCATTGGTGACGCTCTTCGCGCCGTCGGTAAATGCGATTGCCCCGGCCGCCTTCAGCAGTCCGATCTCCGCCATTTCCTCGCCGCGCAGGCCCTTGGTCAGCGCTGCCATCGGATGCACGTGCACGATCGAGGTGTCGCGCGCGCGACGCAAGACGAAGTCTACGATCGCAGGGTCGTCGATGACCGGTGAGGTGTCGGGTTGACAGACGATGGTGGTGACGCCGCCGGCGGCGGCTGCCTGGCTCGCCGATGCGATCGTCTCGCGATATTCGGCGCCGGGTTCGCCGACGAAGGCGCGCATGTCGATGAGCCCGGGAGCGATCAGCTTTCCCCGGCAGTCGATGACGTCGGTGCCCTCCGGCACGCCGGCGGCGCCGATGCCACGTTTCGCTTCGCGAATCACGCCGTCGACGATGAGCAGGTCGCCATCAATCTCGAGATTGGTCGAGGGATCGACAATGCGCGCGCTGGCGAGCAGGATCGGGCGGCGTTCAGTGGACATCATCCCAGACCGCCCTGGCGCCACGTGACGAAGCTCGCGAGGGGGTCGATCTCACGCATTCGGCAGATTCCGCGACAATGCTTCGAGCACGGCCATGCGCACGGCAACGCCCATTTCCACCTGCTCGCGGATCAATGACTGGGCGCCATCGGCCACTGCGGTATCGATTTCGACGCCGCGGTTCATCGGGCCGGGATGCATGACCAGTGCATCGGGCTTGGCGTAGGCGAGCTTCTTCTGGTCGAGACCGAAATAGTGGAAATATTCCTGCGTCGAGGGCACGAACGAGCCGTTCATGCGTTCGCGCTGGAGACGAAGCATCATGACGATGTCGGCGTCGCGCAATCCCTCGCGCATGTCGCGTGTCGCCTCGACCCCGAACCGCTCGATGCCGGGCGGCAGCAGGGTCGAAGGCGCGACCACGCGAACCCGAGCGCCGAGCGCATTGAGCAGGATGATGTTGGATCGCGCAACCCGCGAGTGCAGAATGTCCCCGCAGATGGTGACGATCAGGCGCTCGATGCGACCTTTATTGCGGCGGATGGTGAGCGCATCGAGCAGCGCCTGGGTCGGATGCTCATGCGAGCCGTCGCCGGCATTGACCACGGAGCAATCGACCTTGCGGGCGAGCAACTCGACCGCGCCCGAGGCATGATGGCGCACCACGATGATGTCGGGGTGCATGGCATTGAGCGTGACCGCGGTGTCGATCAGCGTCTCGCCCTTGCGCATGGAGGATGATCCCGACCGACATGTTCATGACGTCGGCGCCCAGGCGCTTGCCGGCAAGCTCGAACGAGGCTTGGGTGCGGGTCGAGGCTTCGAAGAACAGGTTGATCAGCGTGCGGCCGCGCAGAGAGGCCTGCTTCTTCTCGATCTGACGGTTGAGCTCGACGAAATGCTCGGCGAGGTCGAGCAGGCCCAATATCTCCTCGCGCGAAAGCCCTTCGATCCCCAACAAATGCCGCTGGCTCGAGGACGAAGGATGACTTTTGGGCGATGTTCATCAAAGCCGGTTCTATAGGCTCCGAAGCGGGTTCCGGCAAGGCAGATCGGCTCACCTATTGCCGCGGCTGTGGATTTTTCCCACGGTCGAATGGTGAATTGACGATCAAACCGGATATCAATTCAGCGGTGACCGGCTTTGTTGTGCTCGCGTCCTGCGATCCGATCATGGCTAATGTCAGTCGCTTCGCCGTGCCGCTCAGCCCCGCAACATGTCATGAAAGACAGTTCGAGATCGCGCTCCGGGGCCGCGGAAACCGCCAACCAGTCGCCGCCTTACCAGGACGTCGACCTTTATTGCAGCGATCGGCCGCTTCAGGACGCTGTCGAGGCCAACGGAGGCGCCGGCGATGCCGCGGCGCTATCGGCGTTTGGAATGCGCTGGGGCACCGCCGCCATGTTCGATCTCGGCGCGCCAGGCGAACGAGAATGTCGCCCAAGCTCGAACGCTTCGATGCCAGGGGCTTTCGCCGCGACGTCGTAACATTTCATCCCGCCTATCACCATTTCATGGCCGAGAGCATTGCGGCGGGCCTGCATGCCTCGACCTGGGACGAGAGCGCAGCGCCAAGGACGGCACCGGCTCAAGTCGCACGTGCCGCGCGCTTCTACATGGCGGCGCAGGTCGAGACCGGGCACCTGTGCCCGATCACCATGACGCGTGCCGCCGTGGCCGCGCTTGCAGCAGGAGCCGCAGATCGCCGCCAAGTTCATGCCCAAGATCGCCTCCCGTTCCTACGATTCCCGGTTCTGCCCATGGTGGCAGAAGGCCGGCATGACGCTCGGAATGGGCATGACCGAGAGGCAGGGCGGCACCGATGTGCGCACCAACACGACATATGCCGAGCGCGCCGGCGAGGGCTACGCCATCACCGGCCACAAGTGGTTCATGTCGGCGCCTATGTGCGACGCGTTTCTGGTGCTGGCGCAGGCGCCAGGCGGCCTGACCTGTTTCCTGATGCCGCGTTTTCGCCCCGATGGGCTCGGTGAACGCGCTGCGTTTCCAGCGGCTCAAGGACAAGCTCGGCAACCGCTCGAATGCCTCCTCGGAGGTCGAGCTCGAGCAAGCCTTCGCCTGGCGCGTCGGCGAGGAGGGCAGGGGTGTGCGCACCATCCTCCATATGGTGCAGCTCACCCGGCTCGATTGCGCCATCGCCTCGGCGGCGATCATGCGCATGGCACTCGCACAGGCGATCCATCACGCACGCCACCGCACCGTGTTCCAGAAACGTCTCGCCGATCACCCGATGATGCTGGCGGTGCTCGCCGACATGGCGTTGATCGTGGAAGCCGCGACGGCGCTGGTCATGCGGCTCGCTCGTTCCTTCGACCTCGCCGGGGCCGATCCGCACGAGGCCGCTCGTGCGCGCCTGCTCACGCCGGCGGTCAAGTATTGGATTTGCAAGACCGCGCCGGGTTTCGCCCACGAAGCGATGGAATGTCTCGGCGGCAACGGCTATGTCGAGGAAAGCCTGCTGCCGCGGCTCTATCGCGAGGCACCAGTCAATGCCATCTGGGAAGGCTCCGGTAACGTGATGTGCCTCGACGTGCTGCGCGCGCTCAGCCGCACGGGCGATGGCGCGCCAGACGTGCTCGGCGCACTCGCGAGCGAGACGGCCGACCTGCCGGGGTCGCGCATGGCCGAGAGCCTGATCCGAACCGCACTGTCGTCGAACGACGCAGAAGCCGAGGCGCGCCCCGCAGTCGAGCGCATCGCCATGCTGGCCGCGGCTGCGGCATTGCGGGACAGGACGCCGGAAGTCGCGGACCTGTTCGCACGAGCTTGGCTGCAGGATCGCCAAGGCCGGATGTTCGGAACCAGCGACATCGGCCGGGACGAAGCCCGCCGTCTGCTCCAGCGCGCATTGCCGGCGGGGTGACGGGCGCGATTGCGGATCAGTCCCACCGGCTCGCGCGAGAGTTCCGCACATTTTTGTGAGGGTGAAGTTCCGCACCGGCATTGCGACACCCGGAACCGAGAGCGATGCGACGTGTTGGTCCTGCGTGGCGTCGGTCAATCACGAAAAGGAGGCCGACATCAATGGCAAACATCATGACACGAGCAGCAGCGGCCGCCTGCGGGCTTGCCGGAATGCTCGCCATCACCGCGGCGGCACCATCGCTGGCTCAAGCCGTCATTGTCGACCCCTCTTATCGAGCGGCCCGCGAGCTATGGCGGCTATGTCAGCTCCGTATGGCGGCTACGCCTATGCGCCGGGCTATGGCGGCCCGCGCTACTGGGATGGCCCGGCCGGCTACGACACCGGCGGCATGGCCTATTCCTATCGGGAGCTCGGCGTGCAGCCGGGGCCCTGGACCGGGCTCCCGCCAAACCCGTGCTATTCCGGGTCAGCGCGCGCAGAACCGCTGCTAGCCACTTCAGGCCACGTGATCGGAGGCGAGCGGGGACCGGCACCGTGCTGGTCCCCTTTGCGTGTGTTCTATCGAGCGGGAAAGATGGTCCCGCGCGCGAGCCGATCGAGCGCACCTTGCAGGATGTACACGGCAGCATGCTGATCGATCACATTGGCGCGCCGCCTGCGCGTCACGTCGGCGGCGATCAGCTCGCGTTCCACCGCCGCGGTCGATAACCGCTCGTCCCAAAGCCCGATCGGGAGCGCGGTCAGGCGCGCCAGATTGCGGGCGAAGGCGCGCGTCGATTGCGCGCGCCGGCCTTCGCTCCCGTCCATGTTGAGTGGCAGCCCGAGAACAAGACCTGCGGCCCCGCGCTGATCGGCCAGCTCGAGGAGCCGGGCGGCATCGCTGGAAAAATTCTTTCGCACGATCGTTTCGACGCCGGTTGCAAGCCGCCGGTCGGGATCGCTGGACGCGATTCCAATCGTCTTGGTGCCGAGATCGATGCCGATCAAGGCGCCACGGGTCGGCAACAGCGGCTCGATCTCGATCAGCGGACGAATTTGCGCGGGCATGGTCGAGCAGGAGCGAAATGCGTTCAGAAGTGCGTTTCAAGGCAATCGAGAAATAACCCTAAGCATGTTTCGTTCGAGCCGTGGTCCGGAGGAACCGGGTTGCGCTATAGCACGCGTTTGCGGAAAGGGCCAACCAGGGCCTGCTGCTTGCGCTTGATTGGAGCGTGCCGACCGGCAAGATAATCGACAGGCGAGAGCGATGTTCCCGGCATTGAACGGCGAACCGTTCCGATAAGTGCGGGTCGCGCGCAACCCTTTCGCACGAACAGGCTTGTTGTATGATGCCAGACAGTGAGGAGGCCGACATGAGAACAGCATTGCTTACGCTTGCCGTCGTAGTCATCGCGCTGAGCGCACCGCGCGGCGTTGCCGCGGCGGAAATCAAAGTTTTGACCGCCGGTGCGTTCAAGCAGGTGCTGCTTGCCGTGCTGCCCGAATTCGAGAAGCAGACCGGCCATAAGGTGACGGTTGAGAACGACACCGTCGGTGCGCTGAGGAATCGGATCGAAGGGGGCGAGGCTTTCGACGTCGCCGTGCTCACGCCCGCGGCCGTCAATGACCTCACCGGCAAGGGCAAGCTGGTCGACGGCAGCCGCGCCAATCTTGCGCGCGTCGGCGTCGGCGTCATGGTCAAGGCCGGGGCGCCGGTGCCCGACATCGGCTCGGTCGAGGCGTTCAAGCGTGCGCTCATTGCCGCCAAGTCGGTAGCCTATATCGACCCGGCGAGCGGCGGCTCGAGCGGCATCTACGTCGCGGGCCTGCTCGAGAAGCTCGGCATCGCCGATCAGATCAAACCCAAGGCCAAGCTCAAGAAAGGCGGCTATGTCGCGGATCTCGATCGTCGCAGGCGATGCCGAGCTCGGCATTCATCAGATCAGCGAGATCGTGCCGGTGAAGGAGGTGACGCTGGTAGGTCCGCTGCCGGCAGAGATTCAGAACTACACGATCTATGCCGCTGGTCTCGGCGCCGCCGCGAAGGACAGCGACGCCGCCAAAGCCTTGATCAAGGCGCTGACCGGCCCGGCGGCCGCCGACGTGCTCAAGTCGAGGGGCATGGAGCCGGCCGGTTCGTAACGGCTTTCCAGCCCGGGGTCGCAACGGATGACGGTCGCGGCGAGGGCGCTGTTCTTCGACGTCTTCGGCACCCTGGTCGACTGGCGCAACTCCATTGCGCGTGAAGCTGAGATCATTCTCGAGCCGCTCGGCCATAGCCTGGATTGGCTGGCCTTTGCCGATGCCTGGCGCGACCAGTACCAGCCCGCAATGGAAGAGGTACGCGCCGGCCGTATCGATTTTTGTAAGCTCGACGTGCTGCACCGTCGCAACCTCGATCGCATTCTGCCGCGCTTCGGCATCTCGGGCCTGGCCGAGGAGGCAGCGCGCAATCTCAATCTGGCTTGGCATCGACTCGATGCCTGGCCGGACGTGCCGCCTGGCCTTGCGCGGCTGAAGCAACGCCATCTTCTCGCGCCGGTTTCCAACGGCAACATCTCGCTCATGGTCGATCTCGCCCGCCGCAACAATTTTACTTGGGATGCCATCCTGGGCGCGGAGACCGCCGGCGATTACAAGCCGAAGCCGCGGGTCTATCTCGCGGCCTGCGCGGCCTTGGATCTGGCACCCGGCGAATGCATGATGGTGGCCGCGCACAGCAGAGATCTTCTGGCCGCCGCCAGTTGCGGATTGCGTACCGCGCATATCGCGCGAACGAACGAGCGCGGGCCCGGGACCGGTGAAGCCGCGCCCACAACCGAGGTCGATATCGAGGCCGGGAACCTGGAGGATCTCGCCGCCAAGCTCGCTTCATGACGCCGCAGCCGCGCGCCACGGCTGATAGCGCCGAGAGTGGGATCTGTCATCGACCGGCGCGGCGGGCGGGCGGTGCTGGTGGAACTGTTGGCCGGTGCCGCCCATATGAGCTGAAGTGCACGCGCTCCGAGCTTCGGCAGACACGTCATGGCACATCCCGTTGCCCGCCTTTCCACGCGTTTCGCCTATGGCGCCCGCCAGCTGCCGCGGGTTGCCTGGTATGTCGGACACGCCCTTGTGATGCGGCGGTTATCCGAAACGGTGCGTGAGGCTGCCGGCCAGAGCGCACGGCCTCGCAGCCACACCGATGCGCCGGTACCCGACCGCAAGCGTCTCTATGCGGACATGGCCACTCTGCTGCGGCAGGATCTCGCCAATGTCGAGGCCGGAATCTATCCGTTGCCGGCGGACAATGACGGCTCATGGCCCACGCTGCTGAACCGCTCCCGCCTGTTCTTCGAGGACCTGCCGGACGTTCATCGCCGCCGCGAGAGCGGCGAGCATCGACAGATCCTCAGCGAGGCAACGCGTGGCAAGCGGCCCGGCTACTACCTGCAGAATTTTCATTTCCAGTCCGGCGGCTGGATGACGCCGGATTCGGCGCAGCGATACGACACCCAGGTCGAGGTGCTCTTCAACGGCACCGCAAACGCGACCCGGCGGCAGGCGCTGGTGCCGTTGCACGAGATTTTCGCTGGGCGCGATCAGCGCCGCCTGCAGGCTGCTCGATGTCGGCTGCGGCACCGGACGCTTTCTCGATTGTTGCAAGCAGGCCTGGCCGCGGCTGCCGGCGATCGGATTGGATATGTCCGAGGCTTACATCGCAGAGGCGAAGCGACACCTGAAGTCCTGGTGCTGGATCAGGCTGCTGGTCGGGAATGGGGAAGCCATTCCGTTTCGGGATGCAAGCCAGGATGCGGTGACCAGCATTTTCATGTTCCATGAATTGCCGCCGAAGGTGCGCCGCACGGTCTTCGGCGAATTCGCACGGGTATTGAAGCCGGGTGGCCGGCTTGTCGTCCTCGACTCACTGCAACTCGGCGACCAGCCCGATTACGACGGCATGCTGGAGCTGTTTCCGCAGAATTATCACGAGCCCTACTACGGCAGCTATCTCGAAGAGGACTTCGGCGCGATCGCGGGTTCCTGCGGCCTGGCCCATATCCGGGACGTCAAGGCCTTCGTCTCCAAGGTGATGGTTTTCGACAAGGCGTAGAACCGCCACCGAAGGTTTCGTCGGGCTCACGTCAACGGCGATCTGTAATCGCTGCCGGTGACCACGACGATGGCGCTGGTGACGCCTTGCCTCTCGACCAGCGCATAGAGCTTGGCGGCGTTGGCAGGATGCAGCCGCACGCAACCATGCGAGACCGGCCTGCCCAGGCGCCTGGTCTCGTAGCTGCCGTGGATGGCGTGGCCTCGCTTGGTAAAGAAAATCGAATGCGGCATCGGGGCTTCGTCCCATTCCCTGGAGAAATGGTCCTTCTCCAGCCGGAACGCCTTGTAGCTGCCGCTCGGGGTGTCGTAGCCGCGGCGGCCGGTCGAGACCGGCCAGGTCCAGCGCGGAGAGCCGTCGACCTCGACCGTCATGCGCTGCGCCGACTTGTCGATGGTGATGAGAATCGCCGCCTCGGCGGGCAACACCGCCACGGTGAGTGCCGCGAGCAACAAGAACGCCAGACGCACGCTGCGCATTGAAAATACCGTGAAGGCCGGCGGTAACGGCACTGACGAAAATCTTATGCGGATTTTGCTCCATTGCAAATGCAAACGGGATCACGAGCGTCAGACTAATGCACACTCAATATGGTCGTACCGTGCCTTTCACCGTCGTGCGCAGCATCAGCCGGCGCTCGGTCGAGGGGAAATCGGTGCGCGCGTGCGATGAGCAGCGGTTGTCCCAGAGCAGCAGATCGCCCACGCGCCAGACATGCTCGTAGACGAATTCCCGCTTCTCGGCATGATCGAAGACCGCTTCGAGCAACGGCTCGCTCTCCTCCTGCGGCATGTCCACGATGCCGACCGTCATCAAGCGGTTGACGTAGACCGCCTTGCGGCCGGTATCCTCATGGGTGCGAAACACCGGATGGGAGCACTCCGCCGAATGCCGCCGTGCCGCGGCCGTCACCTTTCTGGGTCGAGCCGTAATTGTAGTGGTGCATGCGCTCGCGGCCTTCCAGCTTGCTGCGGACCGCAGGATCGAGGGTGTCATAGGCGGCGTAGCCGCTGGCAAAAAGCGTGTTGCCGCCGGCGGAAGGGATTTCGACCGAATAGAGCAATGTCGCCTTGCTCGGCACCTCGGCATGGATCATGTCGTGATGGAACATCATCTCGCCATCGGGCAGCGCGCCGATCGGCTCGCCGTTCTCGCGGATGTTGGAAATGAGCATGATTCCCGGCAGCAGGCTCGAATAGCCCTTGGGAAAATATTTCGGCGGCCGGCCGAACTCGCCGAGCTCGCCGAAATATCCGGTCACGCGGATGAAGTCCTCCTGCGACAAGCTCTGGCCGGGAAAAACGATCACCAGGTGGTCGAGCCAAGCCTGGTAGATCGCTTCGATGGTCTCGTCATCGGGCTTTTGCGCAGATCGAGCCGCGAATTTCGGCCCCGATATGCTTGCTGAGCGGAACGATGTCCAGCCTTGTTTTCGCGATCACGTTCATGGCGCTTCCTTCGGTCCATGCAGGCTCGAGCGGTTCTTTTCCGTCAACCCGCCATTATGGGTGCGGACGCTCGATGAGCGCTCTGCCGTGCTCGATTTCTTCGGCCGCAAGGGCGGCCGGAATCTTCGCACCAACGCGCGCGCGGCTTCGCTCTACTGCAAACGCAACCTCGTCGAGCGCTTCTTCAATAAACTCGAGCACTTTCGCGCCATCGCCACGCGCTACGACAAACTCGCCAGAAACTCTCGCCGGGTTCACCTGGCTTCCGCTATGATCCTGCTCAACTGAAGACACGCCCCTACGCTGCACGCGCCGCTGCCGGCGTGGCGAGATGCTTTCGGTAGAATGCAAACACCTTGTTCCAGCCATCGAGCGCCTGCTCCGGCCGGTAGGCGGGCCGCGCCGCATTGAAGAAGGCGTGGCCGGCGCCGTCGTAGCGGTGGAATTCGTAGTTCTTGCCGAGTCTCTCGAGCACTGCTTCGGTGCGGTTGACCTGGTCGCGGTCTGGGGTTCTCGTCGTCGTTCCCGAACAGGCCGAGGATCGGACACTGCATCCTGTCCGTAAGATCGATGGGCGCCACCGGACGCTTGGCATGTAAGCAGCTTGGGGTCGTCGACGATGACATTGCCGCCCCAGCAATCGACCACCGCATCGATGGCGGACAGACTACAGGCTGCGAGATAGGCGTGACGGCCTCCGGAGCAGAAGCCGATCACACCGACCTTGCCGTTGGCGTAGGGCTGGGCGCGCAGGAACTCCATGCATCCTGCGACGTCGCCCATGACCTGCTCGTCAGGACTCCGCCGGCCGCGCGCGTGCGCGCGCCGACGTCATCGGGGCTGCCGGGGCCTTCGCGAAAATACAGGTGAGGGGAGATGGTCGCAAAGCCGTGATGCGCGAGCTTGCGAGTGGCCTCCTTGATCCATTCGTCCCAGCCCGGCATATGATGGATCAAGACCACTCCGGGCCACGGCCCGCCGCCCGAGCGGCCGGGCATAGTAGGCTTCGCCCAGGTCGCCGTTGTGGCCGCGAAAGGCGACGGTTTCGGCGAGCATGCTTTCATAGGTCATGCTGGTCCTCACCAATCCGGCGAGCGGAGCCGCCGTGACGACGATCCACTCCGACGTGATATCGTGCAAGAATGCGCCCGCCAGAGCAAGGCGTCGAGCGGTTGATGCTTTGCGAACAAGGAACGAGCGCTGCGGCCATCAACCCGGGCACTTGTGGAGCACGGCCTTGTAAGTCTTGTCCTGATCCGAAAAGTCGATGGTCTTGTCGTCGCGCAAAGTAAAGCTGACATCGCCCAGCATCTGGCTTCCGCCGGGGCCTTTGCACTCGACCTGGACGGCAAAGGTGTTGCCGTCCCGCTTCCTGTCGAGAATGGTGCAGAGCCCGAACGCCGAGTCGATGTTGCGAGCCGTGATCTTCACCCGCGCGACGTTGCTGTCCGATCCGTCGCCCTTGCAGATCCGATTCTCAGTGTAGGTGCCGACAATCGGAAAGTCGTCCTGAGCTTGCACCGAAGTTCCGATCGCAGCAACCGCAACAATGCTCAGCACGCGCGCTGTAGCCTTCGACCACTCTGCCCCTCCACCATCCCAATTGTGCCATCGCAAAAGTTTAGCGAATTTCCCGCGAACGGCCAACGGTCAATTGCGAACCGAGCGCACCCGCTGCGGCAGCTCGCGCGGCGACCGATGCCTGGGCTCGAAGCCCGGAACTATCGTAATCAATCGGGCGCGATGACCAGACCTTGTCACCATTCCCATCGTCGATGTCCGCGACGGCGGACCGGTCCGGCAGGCGCATCGAGGGGCGTGCACGGGCGCTCGCACTGCGCGACGATTGCCTGGCTGGTTGCCGGCGTGCACTGCGGATGCTGCTTCCGGCTCTGGATGCCGTCACGCGCCGATGGCTCCAGCGCTCGCACTCGCCCTACGTCGCGGACATCGCGGCGATTGCGGCAGCGCTCGGCATTCCCGGGATCTGGTTTCTCAATGGCTCATACCAATGGGGCTGCACCGCTGTGGCCCGCGATGAAGACGATGCGCCTTGGCTCGCGCGTACGCTCGATTGGCCGTTCCCGGGCCTTGGCCGCCATATGGAGATCGCGCGCATGCGCGGAGCGGCAGGGGAATTCTTGAGCGTGACGCTGGCCGGGTTATGCGGGAACCTTGACCGCGATGGCGCCGGGACGGTTCGCTGCCGCAATCAATCAGGCGCCGCTCTGGCGCCGCACCCGCAAGCCTTGGCTGCGGCCCTTTGATCTCGCGGCCAATGCGCTGCGCACGTGGCGCATCCGGTTCGCCCCGCCCGACCACCTGCTGCGCGAGGTGTTCGAGACCTGCCGGGATTTCGGCGAGGCCAAGCGCCGGCTCGAAAGCGTGCCGATCGCGCGTCCGGTGATCTTCACGCTGCTCGGATGCCGGCCCGGCGAGCGCTGCGTGATCGAGCGAACCGAGCAAGGATTTTGCCAGCCGCTGCCGAGGACACCGCGGCCGCCAACGACTGGTTGCGCGGAAGCAGGTCATGGGAAGCGCGGGTCGGCGGCGCGTTGCTGTTGACGAGCTCCTACGAACAAGCGGCTGCCCACAGCCAGGCGCGGCGGGAGGCACTCTCGTCGTGGCGTCAATCCTGCGGCAACTCGGATTTCGCCTGGGTGCAGCCCCCGGTGCTCAATCCGTTCACACGCATCGCAGTCGAGATGTGTGCGGCAAACGGAACGTTGCGCACGCGTCGGTTACGAGCAGGAGCAGGGAAGCGAATTGCCGGTGCCGGTGACGCAGATTTGCGAGTTGGGGCCAACGGTCGCGCGCCTCTCCCGTTGATCTGCCAGCGTTCCCCAATGTGCGAGTCCCGGGAATGTGCTGGAAAATGGTTTTGCCTGCAATTTCGCTCCAAACTCGATATGGTTCCCAAGACCGTTGGGGAGGAAAGGCATGTCCAAGTGCGTATCAGGTGTTGCGCAAGTCGCTGCCTTGATCGCGCTAGCGGCATGGGTGGCCGGGCGTGCCGGCGCAACCCCGATTGCTGCACCCACTGCTCTTGACCCCGCCGCTTTCGCACTCGTCGAGCCGGCCCAGTTCATGCATTTGGGCAAGCCCTATTGCTGGTATCGCTATGGGTGGGCCGGGTCCGGCTGGTATTGGTGCGGCTACGGTACGCGGATGGGTCTGGGATGGGGCGGCGTCTATGGCTGGAACGGATGGATTTTGCCGCGAAGCTATCGCGCTGCCCGGATCGCGCCGGGGCAGCGCTTTCGTCACCATCGCTAGCACGGCCACGGCCAGCGTCCACTTCAGGCCGGTCTGTCACAGGATCGGACGCGGCCGCACCATCTGCCGCCGTCAGCGAATTACTCGCGTGCGACTGCGGTGACGTCGATTTCCAACATCATCTCCGGAAAGGCGAGCTGGCTGATGCCGAGCAGGGTCTGCGCCGGCACGGTTGCCCCGGCGAAGGCTTCGCCCGAGCACTTTGCCCAGTCGAGGCGATAGCGCATGTCGGTGACGTAGACCGTCATCTTGACGGCGTCCTTGAGGCTCGAGCCGTTCGCGGCCAGCGCGCGCTTGATCTTGTCATAAGCGTAGGCGCACTGCGCTAGAAAATCGCCTTTGTGGCGGATCGCACCGCGCGGCCCGTTCTCATCCTCCGCCCCGACGCCGGCCAGGAAAATGAACTTGCCCTTTCCCATATTCGTGATGGTGACGGCTTCCGAGAAGATGCCGGGTGTCCAGGCTGAATAGTTGTAGGATTTCTTCTCCATGCCGTCCTGGGCGGAGGCGGGGGCGGGCGACAGGTGTCCTACGGCCAGTGCTGCTGGAATAGTGGCCAGCGCTATCATCTTTTGCATCAGCGTCTCCTTTTGCATGAGCCGAAGCGTGAGAATGGCGCAGGATGTGCGCAGCTGCAATCGGCGCACTCCTGGCGGACGCTTGGCATTCCAATTCGCTGGGCGCTCCGCGCTCGAGCAAAAGCATCGTGCATCGCCGTCTGTCGATTTTTAGAAAAACGCCAGGCAATAACAGCGCAATACCTCCAAGGATCGTGCAGGACCGCGACAAACCCTCTTTGCTCGTGAACGGCGACTCGCTACACTTGTGCCAGACATGAGTCCCGATGCGGCCGGCTGGTCGTTGTCAGTTGATCGGTATGCGTGTCCCATCCGCGCCGCTGACACAGGCCTCGAACACAGGAGGTTTGTCATGGCAGGAATTTCTTTCTTCAACATCCACCGCAATTGGGAAGACTGGCTGGCCATGCTGGTCGGCGTGCTGATCGGGCTTTCCCCATGGCTCGCCGGTCAACAGGATAACCAGGTGGTGATGTGGAACGCCATCATCGTCGGCGCCCTGGTGATCGCGCTCGCTGCGCTGGAGTTGGCCAATCTGCAACGCTGGGAGGAAGCCGGGGAGATGGCGTGCGGGATGTGGCTGATCGCTTCCCCGTTCATTTTCGGCTACGCTGGGGCCGGTGCGCTGAGATCCTGGCACTTCGTCCTCGGCGCGATTGTCGCACTGCTGGCAGCGATCGAGCTATGGCAGGATTGGAAGCTCAGCGACACGGAGCTTGCCCGGCACGGGCAGTAAGTGACAGGTCGGCGTGGTTTCGCCACCGCGCCGGATTGCGCCGATTTTGCCGCCGGCTCAGTCCCGGATGGCTCAGTCGCGCTGCTCGATGGGCTTGGCATTGCGCGCAGGAACCCGCCGAGAAGCGGGAGGATGGTGGCTGGGACCGCGCTCCGTGCAGCTCCCACCGCCGATCTCGACGTCCTTCGCAGAACCGACACGATCCCATCGAAAGATTAACCGTCCAACATCGGAGTTCTGCATGCCAAAGCTCACGCTCTATCACGCCGCGCCTTCGCGCTCCTCGATCGCGCGCTGGATGCTGGAGGAGGTCGGCGAGCCTTATGACATCCACCGCTGAGCCTGAGCAAGGGCGACAACCGCGAAGCCGGACTACCTCGCCATCAATCCGATGGGCAAGGTGCCGGCGCTGAGGCATGGCGACGCCGTCATCACCGAGGCGGCCGCGATCTGCACCTATCTGGCCGACGAGTTCCCGCGCGCCAGGCTCAACGTGCCGGTCGGCGACCCGCGCCGCGGCGTCTATCTCAAATGGCTGTTTTTCGGCCCGAGCTGCATCGAGCCGGCGATGACCGACCGCGCCTTCCCGCGCAAGGAGGAGCCGCGCCGCGGCACGCTCGGTTACGGCGACTTCGACACCGTGATGGATGTCTGGCCAAGGCGGTCGCCGGCGGGCCCCTACCTGATGGGCGAGCAGTTCACCGCCGCCGACGTGGTGATCGGCTCCGGTCTGCGCTGGGGCATGATGTTCAAGCTGATCCCCGAGCGGCCGGAGTTCACCGCCTATGCGGCCGGCTCGCGCAACGGCCGGCGCTGCAGCGCGCCGAGGCCAAGGACAAGGAGCTCGCCGCGGCGTAATTGCCTGCAGAGCGGACCACGACCCGCGCTCCGACGAGCCGTTTGCGGCGCCGTGGATTTCGCCGCGCTCGGTCCGGGCTACGCTGCGCCGATGATCCTGTCGCTGCGCATCCTCGATTTCGAGGACCTCTCGGTCGGCATGACCGAGACTCTGTCGAAGACGATCGCGTCTTCCGACGTGGTAGGCTTCGCGGAGCTGGTTCGGGGTCGTTTGAGTCGATTTCCGCGCGCCGGTCGAGATCGGCGACCAGCTCGACGTGACGGTCACGGTCGCCGAGTTCATGCCCGAGCGCCAGCGCGCGCGGCTGACCTGCACCTGCAGGGTCGCCGGGAGATCGTGCTCGACGGCGAGGCGCTGGTGAAGGTGCCTCTGCCGCCAAATCGAAACGGCCATTGCCGAGAGTGTGATCCAAACGAGAGGTTCGGAACCGTATCCACTCGGCAGCTTCCGTGCGCGGCTTGCGCCTCGTCTGACGGCGTCGCAGCACCGGCGCCAGGAACTGCCCGGTATAGCTGCGCTCGGCGTTGGCGA
>CAWHPT010000056.1:0-77877 GCA_963831225.1 uncultured Alphaproteobacteria bacterium | reverse complement strand
CGTCGCGGAATTGGCCTTCACCGACCTGATGGTGCTGATTGGCGCCTGGGTCGGCTTCGGCCTGTTTATCATTCGTCTCCAGCACGCTGGTCTCGCTGCACGCCGACCGGCTCTCGCACCGCCAGTACCAGGTGGTGCGAACCATGTTCTTCGAGCATGTGCTGCAGCTTCCGGTGAGCTATTACACCGGCTCGCATTCCGGCCGGCTGGTGAAGGTGATGGTGACCGGCACCAACACGCTGTGGGGCCTGTGGCTCGCGTTCTTCCGCGAGCACTTTGCCAGTCTCGTCTCGCTGCTCGTGCTGCTGCCGGTGACGCTGTTCGTCAACTGGCGCTACGGCCTGCTGCTGATCGTGCTGTGCGTCATCTTCGCGGTGCTGATCGCGTTGATCATCGGCCGGAGCGAGAAGCTGCAGAGCAAGGTCGAGAACTACTACACCGACGTGGCCGAGCGCACCACCGATACGCTGGGGAACATCGCGCTGGTGCAGAGCTTCGCCCGCATCGAGATGGAAGTCTCCGGCATGCGCAAGCTGGGCGACAGATGTGCTGAGCGCCCAGATCCCGGTGCTGTCCTGGTGGGCGCTGGCGACGGTGATCACCCGCACCGCGACCACGCTCACCATGCTGGCGATCCTGGTGCTCGGCGTCTATTTCTACGTGCACGGCACCACCACAGTCGGCGAGATCGTCATGTTCATGAGCTTTGCCACGCTGCTGATCGGCAAGCTCGAGCAGGCGGTGCACTTCGCCAACCGCATGGTGATGGACGCGCCGCGGGTGGCGGAGTTCTTCGAGGTGCTCGACACCGAGCCGGCGGTGCGCGACCGGCCCGACGCGGTCGATCCCGGCCGCCTGCGCGGACTGGTCGAGTTCAAGGACGTCTCCTTCTCCTACGACGGCAAGCGGCCGGCGGTCGCCGATCTGACCTTCACCGCGCTGCCCGGCGAGACCATCGCGCTGGTCGGCGCCACCGGCGCCGGCAAATCGACGGCGCTGGCGCTGCTCCACCGCGTCTTCGACCCGCAGTCCGGCGCGGTGAAGATCGACGGCATGGACATCCGCGGCGCTCACGCTGACGGGCCTGCGCCGCAATATCGGCGTGGTGTTCCAGGAGGTGCTGCTGTTCAACCGCTCGATCGCCGAGAACCTGCGGGTCGGCAAGCCCGACGCGACCGAGGAGGAGATGCGGGCGGCCTGCGAGCGCGCGCAGGTCCTCGACGTGATCGAGCGCCAGCCCGCAAGGCTTCGAGACCAGCGCCGGCGAGCGCGGACGGTTGTTCTCGGGCGGCGAGCGCCAGCGGCTCGTCGATCGCGCGGGCGCTGCTCAAGGATCCGCCGATCCTGATCCTCGACGAGGCGACCAGCGCGCTCGATGCGCTGACCGAGGCCAAGGTGCAGGCGGCGCTGGCCGAGGTCATGAAGGGCCGCACCACCTTCGTGATCGCGCATCGGCTCGCCACCATCCGCAACGCCAGCCGCATCCTGGTTTTCAGGGCGGCCGCATCATCGAGACCGGCAGCTTCGACGAGCTGGTGCGGCTCGGCGGCCATTTCGCCGAGCTCGCCAGGAGCCAGTTCATGGCGGCCGAGAGCGCGAAGGTACGACTGGAGCAGGCAAGCCGGCCTAACCGGTCGAGCCGAGCGTCTTGCGACTGAAAATGGGCCGACCCGGGTAAGCCCGGGCCGCCGCAAGCGGACGCGGGAAACGGAGGGGAGCTACTTGATTCGCTCCAGGATGCTCACATAGTTGGCGACGCCGGCGCCGCCCATGTTGAAAATGCCGCCGAGGCTGGCGTCGTTCACTTGCATGTCGCCGGCAGTGCCGGTCAGCTGCATGGCGGTGATCGCATGCATGGAGACGCCAGTCGCGCCGATGGGATGCCCCTTGGATTTGAGGCCGCCGGACGGATTGACCGGCAGCGGTCCCGTCTTCTCCGTGAACCCTCGGCGACGGCGCGCGCGCCCTGCCCTTCCGGCACCAGGCCCATCGCCTCGTACTCGATCAGCTCGGCGATCGTGAAGCAGTCGTGGGTCTCCACCAAGGAGAGATCGGTGAGCGCGATCCCGGCGCCGGCAAGCGCCTGCTTCCAGGCCTGCGCGCAGCCTTCGAGCTTGAGCAGTCGCGCTCGACATCGGTAGAAAATCCTGCACGTGCTCGGCGGATCGGAACGCCACCGCCTTGCCGAGCCGAAGCGCGGTCGCGACATCGGCGAGCACCACTGCGGCGGCACCGTCGGACACCAGTGAGCAGTCCGTGCGCTTGAGCGGGCCGGCGACGCGCGGATTCTTTTCACTCTCGGTGCGGCAGAACTCGTAGCCGAGATCCTTGCGGATCTGCGCATAAGGATTGCCCACGCCGTTGCGATGGTTCTTGGCGGCAATGCGCGCCAGCGCGTCCGACTGGTCGCCCCAGCGCTGGAAATAAGCCGCGATCTTGCCGAAGATGCCGGCAAAGCCGCCGTCGATCTCAGCCTCCTCGCGAACATAGGAAGCCTTGAGCAGATTGCGCCCGATCTCGGCCGCGGGTGTGGTGGTCATCTGCTCGACCCCGACCACGAGCACGATGCGCGCCGACTGCGCGGCGATCGCCCGCACACCCTGATGCACGGCCGCCGAGCCGGTGGCACAGGCGTTCTCGACCCGGGTTGCGCGCTTGAAGCGGAAGTCGGGCGACGCCTGCAGCACCAGCGAGGCGGTGAAATCCTGCGCCGAGAAGCCGGCGTTGAAATGACCGAGCACGATCTCATCAACGTCAGACGGGGCGACCCCGGCATCGGCCACCGCCCGCTTCGCAACCCGTACGATCAAGCTCTCGACGGTCTCACCTTCGAGCCGCCCGAACGGGGTATGCGCAAACCCAACGATGCACGCGTCACCCAAGCTCCTGTCACTAGGGTCCGATTCCAGCCTCGAAGCATCTGGCAACCCGTGTTTTGAACGGCAACGCCCGACACCGGCCGTTCCGCCCTGCCGATATTTGGACGCTTTCCTTTATCATTAAAAACGTACTTTGGCGGGGCGGCTGTTCCCGGGGGGTTCCGGCTTATACATCTCGCTCGGCGTCGCAACGGCTTGCTTGCCTGTTTAGGCGTTTCCGAGGCCCTTGCAAACGATCGGACCACGGATTGTGCTGTTTTCGACGCGATCGTCGTTGGGCGCTCTCTGATGTGGGCGGCGCTTGCCGGCGCCGCAACCGGGTCGAGCATGACCCCGCGCGCCAGCGGAGGCGCTGCTCGTCATCGAAGCCGAGAGCGGCAAGGTCTCTGTCGCCGAAACGCAGGCTTCCCTGGTATCCGGCCTCCGTCACCAAGCTGATGACCGCCTATGTCACGCTGCGCGCGGTCAAGGAAGGCCGGCTCACGCTCGACACGCCGCTTACGGTATCGGCCAATGCCGCGGCGCAAGCGCCGGTGAAGATGGGATTTCGGGCCGGCACCCTGGTCACGGTCGACAATGCCCTCAAGATGCTGATGGTGAAGTCGGCCAACGATATCGCGGTGGTGCTCGCGGAGGGTGTCGCCGGCTCGGTCGAGAATTTCGCCGATCAGATGAATCAGCACGGCCATCGCCTTGGCATGACGCAATCGACCTTCGTCAATCCGAACGGCTTGCCTGCCGACGACCAGATGTCCTCGGCGCGCGACCTCGCCATCCTGGCGCGCGCGTCATCCGCGAAATGCCGGAATATGATTACTACTGGCACTTCCCGGCATCCGCATGGCAGACGGTGCAGCGCAATTACAACACGCTGATCGGCCGCTACCCCGGGGCCGACGGCATGAAGACCGGCTTTATCTGCGCCTCCGGCTTCAACCTCGTTGCCTCCGCCACCCGCGACGGCAAGCGGCTGATCGCAGTCGTGCTGGGCGCACCTCCTCGGCAGCGCGCGCCAAAGGCCGCCCAGTTTCTGGAGCGCGGCTTCAACGCAGCAATGGCCTGGCCTGGCTGTGCCCCCGCTCGGCACGGTCGAATGGTGCCGCCGGTCGATGCCGCCCCGCCCAATCTGCGCGACGAGATGTGCGGCGGTCATCGCAAGCGTCCGGCCGCCGAGAACGAGGACGACGTGGTGGCTGCCACATGGCCCCGGACTCGCCCTATGCGGTCTTCCTTTCGAGCCTGCGTCCGCCCAAGGACAAAGGTGCCCCGCTGCTGCACGACCTGCAAATGGGCCAACCGGTTCTGGTCTTTACCGGAACCAAGCCCCCTGCCCCTGGCGCCGTTTCGGCAGCGGCCAAACCAAAGCTCGACAAGGAAAAGACGGCCGCCACGAAGCCCAGCCGGCAGCGGCCGGCACAACGGCCCCCTCCGCAGCCATCGCCGCAACCGGGGATGGGGCGGCAACCAGGCCGAAGCCCAAGCTCAGGCCCAAGCCCTCGACGGCAGCGGCCGGCGCAGTGGTGCCCTCCGCAGCCGTCACCGCAACCGGCGATGTGGCGACAGTCAAGCCGAAGCCCAAGCCTAAGCCCAATCTCCCGTCGGCAGGCGCCGGCACGACGGCACCGTCAGCAGCCGTGACCACGGCCGGGGATGCCGCGGCACCCAAGCCGAAGCCGAAGCTCAAGCCTAAACCCCGTCGGCGGGCGCCGTCGCCACGCCACCGTCAGCAGCCATCACCGCGACCGGTGGCGCGGCCGCACCCAAGCCGAAGCCCAAGCCGGCCGCTCAGAAACCTGCACCGAAGCCCGCTCCAGCCGCCAACGCGAACACCCAGCAGACCTCGCAGGCGAGGTGAGGGCTGGCGACGCAGCCCGCGACGCCGCGATGCAAGCGATTTCGCGTGCCCCTTCGTCCCGCACGGGTGGTGAGGACGCGGTAACCCTCGTTCGATACAGGTCTTGCTAGCTTGCGCTTGGTGCCCGATGCTTGCGCCGGCGGGGGGAGATTCGCGGCAGCACGGACCGGGATCTCGCATGGGACTGATCGAACGGCTCGCCGCAGACGTGACGTGTCTTCGGGGCGCATTGCGCACCCTCAAGATGACGACGCCGATTGCGAGGAATCCAACCCGAGTATTTCCGCAGGTAATCCTGGACCTGGCGGCAGAATACGGCGACGCGCCCGCGCTGCTTTCCACGAGCGAGCAATTCACCTATCGGGAGCTGGCGGGGCGAGCGAACCGCTATGCCCGCTGGGCGCTGTCGCAGGACCTGCGCAAGGGCGACACGATCTGCCTGCTCATGCCGGGCCGGCCGGAGTTCGTGGCTATATGGGTGGGCGTGACCAGCGTGGGAGGGGTGGTTGCGCTCCTCGATACGCACCTGAGCGGGCCAGCGCTTGCTCATTGCATCAACGTGGTCGCTCCCAAGCACATCATCGTCGCTGCTGAGCTGTTCGAACCCCTGGAGTCGGCGCGCTCGCACATCACCGGGGATGTCAAAATCTGGCTGCATGGCGATGCCGATGCCAATTTCCCGCGCATCGACCGGGAGATCGATGGCATCGCCGGGGACGCGCTTGCCGGCACGGATCGCCGCAGGCTCACCATTGAGGATCGCGCGCTTTACATCTACACATCGGGCACGACCGGCCTGCCGAAGGCCGCCAATATCAATCATTATCGTGTGATGCTCGCGACCCACGCTTTTGCCGGAGTCATGGCTACGCGTGCGAGCGATCGCATGTACGATTGTCTGCCGCTCTACCACACCGCCGGCGGCCTGCTCGCGACGGGGGCCTTGCTGGTCCGGGGCGGCTCGGTGGTCATTCGCGAGAAATTTTCCG
This sequence comes from uncultured Alphaproteobacteria bacterium, assembly GCA_963831225.1. Taxonomy (GTDB): domain Bacteria; phylum Pseudomonadota; class Alphaproteobacteria; order Rhizobiales; family Xanthobacteraceae; genus VAZQ01. The sequence continues at coordinate 72,154 of CAWHPT010000056.1, read as the reverse complement.
CGGGCGAGTTCTGGGACGACATGGTGCGTTGGGACTGCACCTGCTTTCAATACATCGGCGAGCTTTGCCGTTATCTCGTCAATGCACCGCCGCATCCGAACGAGCGCTCGCATCGGCTGCGCCTGGCCTGTGGAAACGGGTTGCGGCCCGACGTCTGGCCGCAATTCCAGCAGCGGTTTCAGATCCCGCAGATCATCGAGTTCTATGCCGCAACCGAGGGCAACGTCTCGCTGTTCAATTTCGAAGGCAAGCAAGGCGCTGTCGGAAGGCTGCCATGGTTCATCGCTGGTCGGTTCCCCACCAAGATCGTGCGTTTCGATGTTGAACGGCAGCAGCCGTTTCGCGACCACGAGGGCTCTTGCGTCGAATGCGGCGTGGACGAGCCCGGCGAGGTCATCGGCAAGATCCTGAAAGACGCCTCCAAGCCGGGTGCACGATTCGAAGGCTATGCGAGTTGAACCGATACCGAGAAGAAAATCCTGCGCGATGTGTTCGAGAAGGGTGACGTTTGGTTCCGCACCGGCGATCTCATGCGCAAGGACGAGGATGGCTACTTCTACTTCGTTGATCGCATCGGCGACACGTTCCGCTGGAAAGGCGAGAACGTGTCGACCACCGAGGTCGAGGAGGCGATCGGGCAATTCGGAGGCATTCTGGAAACGAATGTCTACGGCGTTCCGGTGACCGGGCGTGATGGCCGCGCCGGCATGGCCGCAATCGTCGCCGAGGACAATCTCGACCTGGCCTCCCTTCGTGACCATCTGGCAAGGCGATTGCCGGAATATGCCCGGCCGGTGTTCCTGCGCATTCGCCGAGACAACGACATCACCTCGACCTTCAAGCAGAGGAAAATCGAGCTGGTCAGCGACGGCTTTCGACCCGGCAGCACCACGGAACCGATCTTCTTCAACGATCCGCAGAAGAAAGCGTTCGTCCGCGTCGATACAGCGCTCTACGACCTCATCAATGCCGGACAGGTACGGATATGATCGACGACCGGGCTGTTGCCGGCATCGATACCATCGCGCCCAAGGACGTGCTCGAGTTCTGGCACGTCGCCGGACCGGACAAGTGGTTCAAGAAGGACCCGGCTTTCGACGGCGAGATTTCCAGGCGCTTCTTCTCCCTTTGGCAGAGCGCGGCGGCGGGCAAGCTTTCGCAATGGGAGGAGACCCCGGAAGGCGCCCTCGCCCTCGCCCTCGTGCTCGACCAGTTCCCGCGCAACATGTTCCGCGGCGACCGCCGCACCTACGAGGCAGACGCCATGGCTCGCTCGGTGGCCGAACGTGCGATCGCACGTGGCTTCGATCAACGCATCCCGCATGGCGATCGCCGCTTCTTGTGGCTGCCGTTCATGCATTCTGAGCACCTGCCGGATCAGGAGCGATGCGTCGAGTTTGCCCGCGGCTATGGCGACGACGAGTTCACGAAGTACGCCATAGATCACGTCGCGATCGTGCGCCGCTTCGGGCGATTTCCCCATCGCAACGCCGTGCTCAGCCGCGCCACGACGCCCGAGGAGCAGGCCTTCCTCGACGGCGGCGGGTTCGCTGGCTGATCGACGCGGCTTGTGCAGGGATACAAGCTCTCGTTGGCGCTTGGAGAACCGGTGTCCTCCTTCGGCGGAAAAACGTTAGTGTGCTCCGTGCGGCGTGGGGCAGCGATCCTGAAGCGATCCGTGTCTGGCGGCGCGCGACGGCGTGCTTGCCCGCGCGACGCCTCTGCTGCAGCGTGCGCGGCCCGCGGCGCACCATGGCGCCGAGCGCGTCCGAGCGATGGCGTTGAACTCATATCGCCATCTCGCCTCCGGTATCGCCGCGTTGGCGGCGCTGCTGGCGCCGGTGTTCGACCGCGAAAGGATTGTGGGTGCGGTCGGGCGTGGGGGAGCCATCCTGAAGCAATCCGCGTCGGCAGCGCGCGACGGCGTGCTTGCCCGCGCGACGCCTCTGCTGCAGCGTGCGCGGCCCGCGGCGCACCATGGCGTCGAGCGCGTCCGAGCGATTTCGTTGAGCTCATATCGCCATCTCGCCTCCGGTATCGCCGCGTTGGCGGTGCTGGTGGCGCCGGTGTTCGATCGAGAAACGATCGTGCGATCGGTCGGGCGTGGGGGAGCGACCCTTAAGCAATCCGCGTTGGCGGCGCGCGACGGCGTGCTTGCCCGCGCGACGCCACTGCAACAACGCGCGCGAGCCGCGGGGCACCACGGTGCCGAGCGTGCGCTGGCGTTGTTCAAATCATATCGCTATCTCGCCACGCCCGGCCTCGCCGCATCGGCGGTGCTCGTGCCTGTGGCCATCGTGCTCTATCAGAGCTTCCTGACTGCGCCGTTGTTGCAACCGAATGCGCAATTCGGTCTCGGCGCCTATCGTTTGGTCTTTGGCGATCCGGCTTTTTGGACCGCCTTGGGAACCACGATGCTCTTGGCCAGCGGCATGACTGCGATTGCCGTCCCGCTCGGCGCCGGCTTCGCCTTTCTGGTGGCGCGCACCGACCTGCCCGGGCGCGCCTGGCTCGAGCCGCTCACTCTGTTTCCGCTGTTCGTCCCGGCGCTCGTGCTCGCCTTCGGTTACGTGGCGGCGCTGGCACCGCTCGGATTCTTGTCGCGCGCAGTGCGGGAGCTGATCGGCGTGGCGCCTTGGAGCGTGTATTCCCTGCCCTCGCTCATCGTCCTCGCCGGGCTGATCCATGTGCCGCACGTCTACCTGTTCACGGCGGTGGCGCTGCGCGCCCTCGACGGCGAGATCGAGGACGCGGCGCGCACCGCCGGCGCCGGTCCTTGGAACGTCGCGGTCGATGTGAGCCTGCCGATGGTGCTGCCGGCGATCCTGTCCGCCGGCACGCTGGTGTTCCTGCTCGGCTTCGAGCTGTTCGGGCTGCCGCTGGTGCTCGGCAATGCGGCGGGCGATGTGCAAGGCCCGTTGGTGCTCTCGACTTATCTCTACTCGCTTGCCGGCAAGCTCGGCGGGCCGTCCTTTCAACTCATGGCGGTGGTTGCCGTGGTGATGCTCGCGATTGCGACGCCGCTCCTCATCGTGCAGACCATGCTGCTGCGCCAGGCGGGGCGCCCCGGCTGTCCGCGCTGCAACGCGCTGCCGTCCGCCCCCCTCCGACTCGGGATCGCGCGCTGGCCAGCCTTCCTCGTTGTCGTGCTGTGGCTCTTGATTGTGTTGATCGTGCCGCTCGCCGGCATCATCTTGCGCTCGCTGGCGGGGAACTGGGGCGACGGCTTCGCTCTCCCGCTGGCGTTCACGCTCGATCATTACCGCAGTCTGCTCGAGCGTCCTGATGTCGTGCGCAGCGTGATCAACACGCTCGGCATCGGTCTCGTCGGCGGCGCCGTTGCGCTGGCCTGCTATGCCGCCGTGGCGTTCGCCGTCAGCGGCCGGCCATCGCGCCGAGCGGGCGCGCTCGGTCCCCTGATGACGGCATCGCGCGTCATGCCGGGGCTCGTCGCCGGGCTGGCGCTGCTTTTGCTGTTCCTGCTCATGGAGTCGCTCATCCCGCTCGCGCAGACACCGATTTCGATCTGGCTCGCCTATACCATCGTCTGGCTCGCAGTCGGCGTGCAGCTTCTCGCCGGCACGCTCCGCAATATCGCGCCCGTGCTCGAAGAGGCGGCCCGCACCGTCGGTGCAAACGCAACGCGTGTGCGGCTCGATATCACCATCCCTCTGATCCGCTCCGGCATGCTGACGGCCTGGCTGCTCATTGTTCTCATTTTCGTGCGGGAATATTCCCCGGCCATCTTTCTGCTCGCTCCCGGAAGCGAGGTGATCGGCTCGCTCCTGGTGTCGCTCTGGCAAGCCGGCGCAACCGATCTCGTATTCGCCCTGTCGGTGGTCGACATCGTGCTCCTCAGCATTGCTTTCAGCATCGCCGTGCGCCTCGGAGTGCATCCAAATGGCTGAGCCAACCCAAGTTGGGCTGAGGGTCGACGATCTCGCGCTTCGCTACGGAGAGAACGAGATCCTCAAAGGCGTCTCGCTCAGCGTGCCGCCGGGCAAGGCCGTCGCCGTGCTCGGTCCTTCGGCCAGCGGCAAGAGCACGCTGTTGCGCGCCGTCGCCGGCTTGCAGACGCCATACCGCGGTTCGATCCGCGTCGGCGAAACGATGCTGTTCGATGCGGCTGGGAGCATCGACCTGCCGGCCGAGGCGCGCGGGCTCGGCGTCGTGTTCCAATCCTACGCCCTCTGGCCGCACCGTTCCGTATTCGAGAACGTCGCCTATGGCCTCGCACTGCGCGGGGTCGGCGCGGCCGGCATCAAGATGCGTGTCGACGACGTGCTGTCGCAGATCGGGCTCACCGAGCTGGCCGAGCAGCATCCGCACCAGTTGTCCAGGGAGCAGCAGCAGCGGGTCGCGCTCGCGCGCGCGCTGGCCTACCAGCCACCCGTCGTTTTGCTCGACGAGCCCTTGTCCAATCTCGAGCCGAAGTGGCGTGATCGGGCACGCGGGTGGCTGCGCCAGCTCATCGCCTCGCTCGACCTCTCCGTGCTGCTGGTCACCCAAGATCAAGTCGCGGCGATGGCGATCGCAGACCGCATTGCTTTGCTCCATGACGGCCGCATCGAGCAGGAAGGAACACCGGGCGAGATCTACGATGAGCCGGCGACGCTGTTCGCCGCCGAGCTCATGGGCAGCAGCAACCGGATCGACGGCACCTTGGTCGAGAACGCCGATCAGCACGCGGCGATCGAGGTGGTCGGCACGCGGCTCGAGGGCGTTGCGCGCACGCGCGCCGCAGCCGGAGAGAGGGCGAGCGGCATCATCCGGCCGGAAAAAGTGCGGCTGGGCGGCGGGCCAGGCCAGAACCGCATGCTCATGACGCTCGAGACCCAGATGTATGTCGGCGAGCGCTGGGAGCTCGTGTTCGTGAAGGATGATCTGACCGTGCGCGCCTATACCTCGGCGCCGCTCAAGCACGAATTCTACCATGTGGAGTTTGCGCCCCACGCGCTTTGGATTTTCTGAGGAGGGCGCGACCGGTGCGACCATGACAAAGGCGATCCGCATTCACGCCAATGGCGGCCCGGAAGTGATGCATTGGGAGGAAGTCGACGTTCCTCCTCCGGGTCCCGGCGAAGCGCGCATTCGCCACACCGCGATCGGCACGCAAGGACACCTTCATGGACTCGCTGCGTTGCGTGCGGCCGTTCGGGATGCTGGTGAACTACGGCAACGCGTCGGGCCACCCTCCGCCGCTCGATCTTCTGCAACTGGCCAAGCGCGGCTCGCTGTCGGTGTGCCGGCCGGCGCTGAGCAGCCTCACCGCCGACACGGCAGCCATGCGCACCGCCGCCGCGGAACTGTTCGACCTCGTCGAGCGCAGAATCCTGGAAATAAAGATCAGCCGCACCTATCCGCTGCGCGATGCCGCAGCCGCTCACCGCGACATCGAGGATCGCAAATCATCGGGCTCGTTGCTGCTGATGCCGTGACCGCGCGCGAGCGCTTTCGACGCTGTCAACAGCAAGGCGAGGACGGCGGCTGCGGGCAGCAGCGGAGCTTCGGGCGATTGCATGGCCCACAACGTCGCGCCGCTGAGCGCGCACCAGAGCACGGGGATAATGAGAAGCCCCCAATGCGCCCGACGGGCCGCAACCAGGATCCCGAGCGTGGCGACAACGGTAGGATCGGGTGCAACGCCGAAGGTCTCGGCCTGCAGCCATGGCCGTCCCAGAAGCGGCGCGAGCAGGGGGTGAACGACCAGCGCAAACAGAAAGATGCACAGCCCGGCGGTGCTGATTGCGCGAGCGCCTGGCTGGAACCGCAGTTGCTTGCGAATGAGCCCGGTCCACGCCACCAGCAGTGCCTCGAAGGCAAAGCCGATGGCGAAATAGCTTCCGGCCCAATTGATGGTGTCATAGCGCAGGAAAAGATAGGCCCCCGCCACCCACAGCCAGCATGCCACCAGGATGGCGGCAACGGCACGCCCGGCCCAGGCTCCGCCGCGGCGCAATGCAACCAGGATGGCGGCGCCGAGCGCAAGGGCTGCGACCTGAGCCGGCCAGATGGCGGCATTGTACAGCTCGAACAGCCGGTAATAGGTGCGCGGCGAGAACATCAGGAAGTCGGACAGCGAATAGGTCCACCATTCCGGCATCATACCTTCTCGACATGAGCGACCATGCGCGCGCGCATTGCGGCATCGGGAAGCCCACCGTAGGCGGCGCCCATGTTCTCGCGCACATGATCGACGCGGCTCGTCGCCGGTATGGCGCAGGTCACCGCGGGATGCGAGACGATGAATTTGAGCAGGAACTGCGCCCAATTCGCGCACTCGATCTCCGCGGCCCACCCGGGCAGCGGGTGGCGCGCCAGCCTGCGGATCAACTCGCCTTCGCGAAACGGCCGGTTGACGATGACGCCGATGCCCCGCTCGCGCGCCAGCGGGAGAATGCGGGCTTCGACCTCGCGGTCGAGGATATTGTAGGTCACCTGCACGAAATCGAGTGGATGCGTACGCATGACCTGCTCGAACTCGCGGTGACGCCTGCCCTCCGAGGTGGTGATCCCGACATAGCGAAGCTGGCCCTGCTCCTTCATCCCGGCGAGCGTGCGCAGATGCTCCTCCCAGGCGAGCAGGTTGTGGACTTGCAGCAGATCGAAGCGCGGCACGCCCCAGAACCGGCGCGAGGCTTCGATCTGAGCGGCCCCGCGGCTGCCGGCGGAGGTCCACACTTTGTCAGCCGAGAACAATTCGGAATTTCCGAGCTTGCGCAGGCCGTGTCCGATCACTTTCTGCGACGACCCGTACATCGGCGACGAATTGATCAGCCGCCCGCCCAAGTCGAAAAAGGCGCGCATCACCTCGGCGCAGGCATCGCGCGCAATCGTATCGTCACCGACGTTGAATGTGATCCAGGTGCCCAGCCCGATCAGCGGCAGCGCCTCGTTGCTCGAGGGGACCGGCCTGGTGAGGATCGGGTGCGCCGGCGCCGCCCCGAGTGCCGGCGGAAAAATGGCGGCGGCAGCAGTCGCAGCCATGGAGCAGAGCAGCCGGCGCCGGTCGAATTGTAGCATCTGTTTCACCCGGTGCGATGTGGCCGAGCCCCCCTGGGGCATCTTCGAACATAAAATGGCTGCCGCTGTTTCAGTTCCGTAGCAATCGGATAACCATGTTATGATTGCAGAGCAAAATCGCTTTCTTGCAGGGCGGTTTCGGGGCCTCGGGCGCGCCGAGAACCCCGGTGCCATGGCGCGGGACCGCATACCAATGCCGGTCGCCGCGAAACCTTGTCCATCTGAACGGCTGTAGACTGGCTTGCCAGCTGAATTGGATATTCTAGTAGGAGCGTATTGTGATACCGGCTGGCAGGCTGCATAAATCGCGCGACTCAGGGTGACCTGCATCCTGAGCAAGCGCTGGAGCATGGAGGCTCACTTGCAATACACCCGATTGGTGGTGCGCCGCGTTGGCGCACTATTCGCGGCAGCGTCGATTTCGCTCGATTCTCGGCTTGATGCTCGGCTCGATGCTCGGCTCGATGCTCGGCTTGGGGGCCGCCTCGCAGGCCCAGGAACTGCCCTCTTACTTGAAGACGACGGTCGCGCCACTGACGGCGAGTGCCGGAGACATCGCGAGGGAGAATTTCTCGCGCTGAACACGGAGATGTTCCAGCTTTATGACAACTCCGCCAGGATTTTTCAGCAAAACATCCTGGCGAAGCATCCGGTGATCCTGGCGCTGTTCTCGGGTGCTGGCGGCCGCTTGATTCTCTATCGCCCCGGAATGGCGCCGCTCGACGCACCGTCGGTGCCGCCGGTCTATCAAGTGCTCAAGTCGGTCGGCCACAGCACCATGGCGGTGGCCGTGGCTGTCATGCCATATCTCGAAAGCCCGGGCGACGGATCCTGGCGCGCACCAGTTCTCGCCTATCGCAGCCGCATGCAATCGGCATTGGACGGCCTCGACGCGATCGAGATGGCCGCCGACTGGCGGGCGAACAATCGCATGATCCTCCAGAACAACATCGCGTTCATGGATGACTGCGTGGCGAAAGGCGCCATCGCGCCCGCCGCGTTCCAGGAATTCGCAAAGAAGCAGGGTCCGCTCTTGAAGAAGAACATTTCCTGGGCGGCGCAGACGCAGGTGGCCCACTGGATGGGCGTCGTCGGCGACTGGAAGAAGCTGCTCGGCAGCGATTGGGATCGAGCCTACGCTGCCAGCAACACCATCTATGTCGCCAGGCAGAACAATATCCTGTTCAGCGTTCTCGCCCAGTATTTCGGGCCGGAGGCCATCAACAGCCGCCTCATGCTGCTCGAGACGATCTCCTTCACCGCCACTCCCGACGACATGCTGACTGCGTTGACGCGTATCATCGCCGATCGCCCGGTGGGCTCGGCCTTCTTCGGGAATCACTACCTGATGGATTTCGAGCTTATGGGCGGCGATGCGCGTGATGCGATCATCGCGGAAACCGGCAAGCGCGGCATGACCCCGTTCCTGCCTCCCCGCGTTTCTTTCGGCTCGAAGCAATGGCCGACCTTGATCACGGCAGGCTCGGGACCGGCTACGCTCGCCGATCTCCCCTGAGCGGCACGGCTCGCAGCAGCACGATGAATCTCAATACGATCGTCGAGGTAAAGCGGCCGGCTTCGGCCGATGAGATCAAGCGATGGCAAGCCGGCTACGCCTGGCTTGCCGGCGGCACCTGGTTGTTCTCGGAGCCCCAACTGTCGACCGACACGCTGGTCGACCTCGAAACGCTCGGCTGGCCGGCGCTGCAGGTGTCGTCCGCCGGCCTCGAGATTGCCGCGACCTGCCGTCTTGCGGACCTCTGCCGGTTCGAGGGGCCATCCGCGTGGATCGCGGTGCCGCTGTTTCGCATCTGCTGCGATGCGTTACTGGCATCGTTCAAGATCTGGAATGCAGCGACGGTGGGCGGCAACATCTGCATGTCGCTTCCCGCCGGCGCCATGATTTCGCTGACAGCAGCGCTCGAGGGCACGCTCACGCTGTGGCCGCGCGATGCCGCGCCACGCCAGGTGCGTGTCGTCGACTTCGTCACCGGCGATCATGCCAATGTGCTGCGCCCGGGCGAGCTGCTTCGCAGCATCCACCTCCCGGCCGAGGCGCTTTGCAAGCGCTTCGCCGTTCGGCGCGCTTCGCTTACCCGGCTCGGGCGATCGGCGGCCTTGCTCATAGGCACGCGCGCCGCCGACCAGGGCCTTCTGATCACCGTCAGCGCGGCGACCGTGCGTCCGATCGCACTTCATTTTACGCGTCCGCCGTCGGCCGACGAGCTGCGGCGCACCATCGATGCGTCCATTCCCGACGATTGCTATTTCGAGGATGTGCACGGCAGCGCCCCCTATAAGCGACATTTGACTTATTACTTTGCCGAGCAGATTCGCGCCGAGCTGGCGGCGCCGGAGGTGCCGGCATGACCTACCATCGACGGCAAGCTGTTTTCCGCCGAGCCGGCGCCCGGCCAATGCCTGCGCACATTCCTGCGGGAATGCGGCTTCTTCGGCGTGAAGAAGGGCTGCGACGCGGGCGATTGCGGCGCCTGCACGGTGTGGCTCGACCGCACGCCGGTGCATTCCTGCCTCGTCCCGGCCTTCCGCGCATCGGGACACGAAATCACGACGATCGCCGGTTTGGCTCACGGCGGCGTGCTCCACCCCATGCAGAAGGCTTTTCTCGACGCGCCGGGGTTTCAGTGCGGCTACTGCACCGCCGGCATGATCATGACCGCTGCATCGCTGGACGACCAGCCAGCGTGCGGACCTGCCGCACGCGCTCAAGGGCAACCTGTGCCGTTGCACGGGCTATCGCGCCATCAAGGACGCGATCCGCGGCGTGGGGTCGGTCGAGCCGGACGTTCCCGGAAGGGCCTGCGGTGCGAGCCTGAGTAACCCTTTTGCGCCGGCGATCGTGACCGGCGATGCACGCTACACAATGGATGTCGCGATCGAGCGGCGTCCTGCACCTCAAGGTGCTGCGCTCGCCTCACGCTCATGCCCGGATCCTCCGAATCGGCCGCGCGCACGCCATGGCGGTGCCCGGCGTCGTCGAGGTGTTCACCTGGGAAGACGTGCCGCGCCGCCTCTACAGCACGGCGACGCACGAGGATCACCTGGTCGACCCCGACGACACCTACGTCCTCGACAATGTCGTGCGTTTCGTCGGCCAGCGTGTCGCCGCCGTCGTCGCTGAAACCGAGGCCGCAGCCGAAGCGGGATGCCGCGCACTCCAGGTCGACTATGAGCCGCTGCCCGCGGTCTTCGATCCGGTGGCCGCAATGGACCCGGAGGCGCCAGTCTTGCACGTCAAGGACGGCGAGGCGAAAGGAAACATCTACGTCGACATTCAAGGCGAGGTCGGCAGCGTGGAAGCCGGCTTCGCGCAAGCCGACGCCATCCACGAGAAGACCTACTCGACGTCACGTGTTCAGCACGTTCACCTGGAAACGCACGGATCGATCGCGTGGAGGGGCGACGATGGCCGGCTGCAGGTCAGGACCAGCACGCAGGCGCCGTTCATCGTTCATCAGAAGCTTTGCCATCTGTTCGGCCTGTTGCCGCGCAACGTGCATGTGTTCACGGAGCGGGTAGGCGGCGGCTTCGGCGGCAAGCAGGAGATGGTTTCCGAAGACCTCTGCGTGCTCGCGACGCTGAAGATCGGTCGGCCGGTGAAATGGGAGCTCACGCGCGAAGAGCAGTTCATCGGTGCGACGACGCGCCACCAGATGACGACGCGCGTGAAGGTCGGGGCCAGGCGCGACGGAACGCTGACCGCGCTCGAGCTCCACGTGGTCTCCAATACCGGCGCCTATGGCGGTCACGCCAGCGAGACCCTCGCCGCAGCGCTGGGCGCCCCGCTCGCGGCTTATCGCTGTTCCAACAAGAAAGCGGATGGATACGCCGTTTATACCAACATGATCCCGGGCGGCGGCTTCCGCGGCTACGGCTCCTCGCAGACGGCTTTCGCCATCGAGTGCGCGATCGATGAATTGGCGCAGCTCATCGGCATGGATCCTTTCGCCATTCGCCGCAAGAACATGGTGCGTCCCGGCGACTGGATCGAATCGATCTGGAAAGACCCTTCGGATGCCGGGTTCGGCAGCTACGGGCTCGACGAGTGTCTCGACCTGGTCGAGAAGGAGCTGGCCAACGGCGGCGGATCGCCGAAACCCGACGGGGCCGAGTGGGCGGAGGGCACCGGGATCGCGCTGGCGATGCTGGAATGCGGCCCGCCGACCGAGCATCGCTCCGGGGGCGAGATGAAGCTCCTGCCTGACGGCCGTTACCATCTCGCCGTCGGCTCGACCGAGATGGGCAACGGCATCGTGACCGCGCATCGTCAGATCGCCGCCACCATTCTCGGCGCGTCGGCCGATCAGATCGACATCATCAATGCCGATACCGACCGGACACCCTACGATACCGGCACGTTCGCGAGCACGGGCACCGTCGTCGCCGGCCAGGCGGTCGCGCTGACCGCTGCGGCTTTGCGTGACAACATTCTCGAATATGCCGGCCGGCACACCGGCACCGATCGCACCGACTGGCGTCTCGAGCACGACTGCGTGATCAGCGGCAACACGCGCATCTCGCTGGTGGAGCTGCATGCCGCGGGCGTCGAGGACCGGCATCGGTTCGAAGCCAGGCGCCGCGCCTACCTGTCGCCGCGCACGGTCGCCTTCAACGTCCAGGGCGTACGGCTCGCGGTCCATCGCATGACCGGCGAAATCGAGATTCTGCAGAGCATTCATGCCGCCGACATCGGCCGGTTGATCAATCCGATGCAATGCCGGGGGCAGATCGAGGGCGCAGTGGCAATGGGCTACGGCTGGGCGCTCACCGAGAACATGGTCTACGACGCCAGCGGGACCATGGTGAACCCGCAGCTGCGCAATTATCGCATTCCGGCCATCGCCGATGTTCCGCACACCGATGTTTTCTTCGCCGATACCTGCGACACGATCGGGCCGCTCGGGGCGAAATCGCAGGGCGAATGCGCGATAAATCCGGTGGCACCCGCGGTCGCGAACGCGATCGCCAACGCGACCGGCGTGCGCTTCGTGAGCTTGCCGTTCACGCCCGACCGCATTTTCGCAAAGCTCGCGCTCGCATCATGAGCGACGAGCACCTTGCAGCCGGCGCCGCATCGATCTCCGGTGAGGCAGCGGTCACCGTGGTCACTCAGACGCGGGTGCGGCCCGAGTGCACGGAGGCCTTCGCCCGCTGGCAGGACGAGACCAGCAGGGTGATCGCGACCTTTCCCGGATTCCTCGAGCAGAAGGTATTGCCGCCGAGTCCGCCACAGCAGGACGATTGGGCGATCCTGCAGCGGTTCTCGAATTCGCAAGCCGCGATCGCCTGGCTCAATTCCGAGACCAGGCTGCAGCGCGTGGATGATGCGGCTTCCATGCTGGTGGGTCGCGACGATGTTCACGTCGTCAATGACGGCGGATCGGGCGTGCTGCCGGCTCCGGTGTCGGTGGTGATCTCGACCCGGATCAAGCCCGGCCAGGAGGCCGCCTACCGCAAATGGGAACGGCGCATCGCCGCGGCGCAGGCCAGGGCGAGAGGATTCCAGGGTTATCGGTTCGAGCCGCCGATACCGGGCGTGCAGGAGGACTGGCTCGCAATCCTGCGCTTCGATACCGAGGCCAACCTTCAGGCCTGGCTCGATTCGCCGGAACGGCAACGACTGCTGAAGGAAGGCGACATATTCACCGAGGAGTTTCACGCCCGCATCGTCCGTACCGGGTTCGAGCAATGGTTCCCGCTCGCAGCCGGCGAGACCTCTCCGCCTGCGGCGTGGAAGCAGAACATGCTCGTCCTGCTGATGCTCTATCCGGTGGTCTTCCTGTTCGGAACGCTGGTGCAAACGCCGTTGCTGAGCGGGAAGGCGGGGCTGTCGTTTCCGATCGCGTTGTTCATCGGCAATGTCGTGAGCGTGGTGCTGCTGAACTGGCTCGTGCCATGGACCAGCATCGGGTTCACGTGGTGGCTGCGGCCGACGGGCTCGAACCGACGTGCGGCGGAGATTGCCGGCACGCTGCTGATCCTGGCGCTCTACGCGGCGATGCTGGTTGCGTTCCTGCGTTTCTTTTGACGGGTACGCTGCCCAGTTATACCAACCGTCTTTGGCTGCGACCTTTCCAAGTCGTCACCCTTGGAGCCAAACGTCGAGACTACGATCAGGCATCGGTCACCTTGACGCTGTCGGGCAGTGAAAGCCGCATCTCGACACCGAGGGCGGCCAGCACCTGCATGACTTTGCCAATCTGTGCTGTCGGTTTCCCCCTCTCGATATCGACGAGAAAGCGCACGCCGACGCCAGCAGAAAGCGCAAGGTCGGGCTGTGTCAGGCTGAGGGCACGCCGCGTATCGCGGACCAGGCGTCCCAATGCGGCAACGTCGGAAACGGTCCTGATCATGGTAACTTACCGATCGGGAAATTTAGGGCTCTCGCCATAGAAAATCAACCGAAATTTCCCGATCGGTAAATTTAGCTGATCCCTGACAATTCCCAGTCAGCGAAAATATCCCGCTCGGGAAAGCCGACTTGCCCAATATTCAAGCAAGCCGCACGACCGCCCGGTCGCGTTCACCTGCACGGCGAGGCGACGCTGCGCCCTGTTTCACCTGAAGCCTTATCGCTGCCTCCGAGTTGCGGCCGCGCAGGTCGTCTACCTGCATTCTAGCTCTGGCCGAATTGGGCCTGGGCCTAGTGGGCAGGTGCAAGCACCATTGCTGAGCGGGAAGGCAGGGCTGTCGTTTCCGATCGCGCTGTTGATCGGCAACGTTGTGAGCGTCGTGCTGCTGCGCTTACTCGTGCCATGGACCAGCATCTCTCGCCGGTCGGCATCTCCCTTGTCGACGAACCTGAAACGGTGCAGTCTCACCTCACGCGGTTGGTTACCGGGGCCTCATGTAACGAGGTAAGTGGAGGCTGCGTGCGAGCACGGTTCTGGGGAACTCGCGGCTCGATAGCCAAGCCCGGCCCGAGCACGGCTCGTTACGGAGGCAACACCTCGTGCGTCGAGATCCGGTCGGCACGGGAAACGCTTGTTATTCTCGATTGCGGAACCGGCGGACACTCGCTGGGTCAGAATCTGATGTCGGCCGGCGTCGAAGGCTTGCGCGGCCACATCCTGATCAGTCATACGCATTGGGACCACATCCAAGGCATCCCATTCTTTGATCCGCTCTTTGCGCCCGGGAGCGAATGGGACATATACGGGCCCAAGGGCCTCGGCCAATCCTTGCGTGAAACCCTGGCCGGACAAATGCAGTATACCTATTTCCCCGTGACGCTCGATGCGTGCGGAGCCAAGATTCGCTATCATGACCTTGTCGAGGGCACCTTCGACATCGACGATATCAAAGTTTCCACCCGCTATCTAAATCATCCGGCGCTCACGCTCGGTTATCGGCTGGAGGCCGACGAGGCAGTGGTGGTGTATGCCTGTGACCACGAACCCCACTCGCGCCTGCTGGCTACCGGCGACGGGGAGATCACCGGCCAGGATTTGCGACATGCCGAGTTCGTCGAGCGCGCGGATCTTCTCATCCACGACGCGCAGTACACCGCCGAAGAGTACCCGGCCAAGATCGGCTGGGGACACAGCTCAGTCGAATACGTCCTGAAGCTGAGCGAGCATTCAAAGGTGAACAGGGTCGCCTTGACCCATCACGATCCGCTCAGGGATGACGACGCAGTCGACCGCCTGCTCACGAATTTCAGAACAAGCTTGCACGGCAGCTCATCATCATTGGACGTCTTCGCCGCGGCCGAAGGACAGGTCGTGGAGGTGACACCATCCACATCAAAAGGTCGCGAGCGTCGCGCGGAAGGGTTCCGGGCCGAGACCACGATCAAACCGGCACTGGCCGAGTGCTCGGTGCTTCTCGGTATCGAGGACACGAAAACGGCAGCAGCCCTTTGCGAAGCCATTCGAGCCGAGGGCATTCAAGCCGTATTTTTCTCGGACCAGGATGAGGCACGAACACTGATCGATACGGAGCGCCCGTCGCTGGCGATGCTCGAGCACGAACTGCCTCTCATCGATGGCTTGGAGACCTGCCGCGCGATCCGCCGGCAAGAAAACGACGACGATGCGCAACTGCCCGTGGTCATGGTCGCCGGAGAGGAAGACCAGGTTTCCGGTGCCGCGGCGGGCGTCACGGACTGGCTGATCAAGCCCTTTTCCGACGCCTATGCACGAACCAAGATCCGGGCCTGGGCGCTGCGCACCAATTGTCAGTGGATCAGGGGCGCCATTCCTGCCGACGAGAAGCGGCGCATGGCGTCGCTTCGCGCGCTGCAAATCCTCGACACCGAGCGCGAAGACAGGTTCGATCGAATCACTCGTCTCGCCTCCGCGCTCTTCAATGCGCCGGTCGCGCTTGTCAGCTTGATCGACGAAAATCGGCAATGGTTCAAATCGTGCTTCGGCCTCGATCTGAGGGAGACATCGCGCGACGCTGCATTCTGCGCGCACGTGGTTTACGATCGTGAACCGATGATCGTTCCAGATACATTCCTGGACACACGATTTGCCGACAATCCACTGGTGCTCAACGAGCCTCGAATCAGGTTCTATGCCGGCTGCCCACTCATTCTCGATGACGGCGCCTGTGTCGGGACCTTGTGTGTTTTCGACACGCGCCCGCGCTCCATGGAAGGAGCGGATCTCGCGCGGTTGCGCGATCTGGCAGATTTGGCAGTGCAGGAAATCCAGGGAATGAACGCGGTCGCATTGTTGCGCTGCTAGAGCGCATTCCGCTGGCGTGGAATTTGTGCGCTGTCAACTACATGCCGATCTTGAGCGGCGGGAACCGGTTCGTGAGCAGGACCTTGTGGTCCGGGATCTCCTGAGCAGCCCATCTCGACGGGATTGGCCACTCATCGGCGGGCCTGCTTCAGGACCTGGTTGGGTGAATCACCGGCCATTACTGTAAGTCGCCGTTCGAGATGCGCCTTTCGCCCTTGACCTCAGGCGGGCGTAACGCCATATTTGTAGTTACAGGGTGGGGCGGCGTTGCGCTGGACGTGGGACCCGGACAAAGCGGCAGCCAACCGCGCCAAACATGGCCTGCCGTTCGAAACGGCGGTGCATGTGTTCGATGACCCATTCCACGCATCAAAGCCGGACCCACATCCGGACGGTGATCGTTGGCATACAATCGGGCTTGTTGGGCCAGTGTTGCTGCTCGTAATTCACACTTGGCCGGAAGCCGAGTTCCATGGCGACGAGCCGGTGGGCCGTATTATCAGCGCACGGAAAGCCACCGCGCACGAAAGGAAAGCGTATGAAAAAGGGGACCTCTGGACATTTGACGCGTGAGCAATTGGCGGAGCTAAAGTCGCTTGCAGACCTGTCCGACGACGCCATCAACACCTCAGACGCGCCGGAGCTTCTCGACTGGTCCGGCGCCAAACGTGGCCTTTTCTACCGGCCCGTCAAGCAGCAACTGACTCTACGCCTCGACGCTGATGTGGTCGCCTGGTTCAAGAACCACACAACGTCCGATGAGGGCTATCAAACACGTATCAATCGGGCGCTGCGCGAGTACGTACGGGGGCAGGCAGGAAGGAATCGGCGTTCCAAGCGGGCCTGATATCATCGGCACACAGGGCGCAGTTGGCTGCCGGGTGTCACTCCTGCGGCTCGATGATGTAGGTCGTGGTGACGCTGTCGTCGCGATCGATACGCACCGCCATTCCCTCGGCCATAGCCTTCGGCGAGACATCAAGTTTCTCGGAATGGCCCGGCCCGAGAAACACTGCGATGTAGCCCATATTCACGGCGGGTTTCGCGTAGCTAACGGCCACACCTCGGTGGTAGAGCAACCCGATCTCGATGAAGGACTGTTTCAGCATCGCCAGCGCTTGAGGATCGAACGTCCCGTCCGGCGGAGTTGCGAAGAATGGGCAAATTCCGGTGCTCATGAAACCGGACAACTCGTGTGCTACCTAACCCGGACAACTCCAAAAGCTACCGACACAACCGCAAAAACTGATTGACAATATTACAGGATTTGATATGAAAGGCGCATTCTTCAAAGCTGTGTAGTGAACAACGCGCCGAGAGACATCGGCGTGCGCGACCGCAATTCTGCGCGCTACCTCATGTCCCGGCCGCCCGCGCGCTTGCGCGCGAAGAACCGGGCCCGCATGAGCGAATGACACTTCACAGCGGTAGTTGGCTGAACGAAGCCATGGGGATCGACGGTGTCTTGGCAGAACGAACCCAACGGGCACCACCTGTGTCTTGGCGAAACGAACCCAACGGGCACCGCCGGTGTCTTGGCAGAACGAACCCACCAGGAACCGCCCGGTGCATCGGCAGAACGAACCCAACGGGCACCGTCCAGCGTCTTGGCAGAACGAACCCAACGGCAACCGCCCAATGTCTTGGCAGAACGAAGCCAACGGCGAACCGCCCGGTGTCTTGGCAGAACGAACCCAACCCTCTATTGGCCCATGGGTCCCGGCTCTTCGCGCGCAAGCGCGCGCTCGGCCGGGACACGAGCTTGCGCAGTACATTTCCTCTGCCGAGGCCGAGGACGCGGCGACTGTTCGGCCGAACGAAGCCAACGGGGATCGCCTTGTACTGGCAGAACGAAGCCAACGGGGACCCTGGTGTTTTGGCAGAACGAAGCCAATGGGCGCTGCCAGCGTCTTGGCAGAACGAACCCAACGGGAAACCGACCGGTGTCTTGGCAGAACGAACCCAACCGTCTATTGGCCCATGGTCGCGACTCATCACCCGCAGACGGCGCTCGGGGACACGAGCTTTCGCGGTACATTCCGCCACTGAGGCGCCACGAGGCGGGACGCGGTATTCACTTTCCCTCCAAAAGTAATAGTGTTCGCGGCGACCCGTTTCGAATTCAAGCGTAGTGCGCTGAACGACACCAGCGCCGTGCTCAGGGAACCGAGGATGCCAGAGCCGCAAGCGGAATCGTGCAGGCGCGTGAGCCTGCCCATGTACAATCTGCCCGAGATGCAAGCCGCCAATGCGGCATTCTGGGATGCCGTCCGGCACGAGCTGCAGCAACTGGGCATCGACGGCGTGCCGAGGAGCCTCGACTTCGCCCGCCCGCCGGTGCCTGAACGTATCGAGCCCGACACGCTCCTGACGCAGGTTTGCGGGTATCCGCTGCAGACGGTCTATCTCGGCCAGGCCGCGTTGCTCGGCGCGCCCGTCTATGCCGCCGAGCACTGCGTCGGCCCAACGCATACCGGCGTGTTCGTCGTTCATCGCGAGTCCGCGTTCTCGCAGCTGGGCGATCTTCGAGGCTGCAACTTCGTCTACAACAGCCGCCATTCCAATTCAGGCATGAACCTGCCGCGGCGTGCGATTGCCGAGATCGTGCCGGGCGAGCGCTTCTTCGGCACGATCGCCGAGACGCACAGCCAGCCCGGCAACATCGAGCGCGTGGCCCGCCGCGAAGCCGACGCGACCTGCGTCGACAGCGTCACCTACGCGTTCTTTTGCCGGCATCGTCCACAGCTCGGCGATATGACGCGCGTGCTGGCCGCGACGCCACCGAGCCCTTCGATTCCCTTCGTGACGTCTGTCGAGACGCCTGCCGCATTGCAGGACGGCCTGCGCAACGCGCTTCGCAACGTCGCGCGATCCGATCAGTGGGCGCAAGCCAGAGCCGGCCTGATGCTGCAGGACATCGTTCCGGTAGAGCTGGAAAGCTATGCCGTCCAGCTGCAATACGAGCGGGAAGCCCGCACATCGGGGTATGCAGAGCTCAAATGATCGCACGGCTGCCCCGGATGTGAGCAATACCAGAGCAAGCAGAGCAAGAGACGCGCTTGCTCCGCAACGGCATCGGCAATAGGCTTCTCTGTCCGCCGCAAGAACATCGATGTGGGAGGCTTCACCATGCGCAATCACCGCATTGCTCTTGGAATGCTGGCGTTGCTGGTCGCAGGCACTTGGTCCGCCGGCTCTTCGGCGGAAGCGACCGGCAGAGGCAAGGGTGTGAATTTCCCCGTCTCCTGCTCCGCTGCCGCGCAACAGGAGTTCAACGCCGCCCTCGCGGCGCTGCATTCGTTCTGGTACGCGCAGGCGGCGAAGGAATTCCTCGCGATCGCAGAGCGCGAGCCCGATTGCGCCATGGCGCAGTGGGGCTATGCCATGAGCCGATGGACCCAGATATGGGCACCGCCGCGCCAGGATGCGCTCGATGCCGGTCTTGCAGCACTGCGAAAGGCCGTCGCGTCGCCCAAGAAGTCCCAGCGCGAGGCCGACTATCTCGCCGCCGCCATGGCCTTCTACGGCGACAACGACAAGCTCGACCACCGAACCCGGCTTGCAGCCTACGCCGGCGCCATCGACAAGGTGCGCAGCACCTACCCGGACGACCGGGAGGCGGCTCTGTTCTATGCGCTGTCGCTGCTGGCGACTGCCGATCCTCTGGACGCGACCTACGCCAGGCAGCGCCAGGCCGGCGAGGTGCTGGAGCGCATCTTCGAGGAGATGCCGGATCATCCGGCAGGCGCGCACTACCTGATCCACGCCTATGATTGCGGGCCGCTGGCGGAGAAGGCGCTGGCGGCCGCCGAACGTTATGCCAAGTCTGCTTCCGTCGTGCCGCATGCGATCCACATGCCGTCACACACCTATGTGCTGCTCGGCCGCTGGCGGGACAATATCGAGTCCAACCTCGTCGGCGAGAAGGCCGAGCTCGATCGCGGCATTCCGGAGGACCGGCTGCACGACATCGACTATCTCGTCTACGGCTATCTGCAGGTCGGCAACGACGCGAAGGCAAAGGAATTCCGCGATCTTGGGCTCTCGATCGAGCGGGAGCTCGTGGCGGCGAAACGCGACGTCGGCCTGCGGGCGCGGCCTTTTGCGGTCGCCGCCATCGAAGCGCGTTACGCGCTCGAGCGCAGCAGCTGGGCCGAGGCAGCCGCACTGCAGCCGCGGCCCAACCGGTGGGCCTTCATCGAGGCGGTGCCCCACTTCGCGCGCGCCGTCGGGGCCGCGCGCAGCGGCAACCCGGCGGGCGCGAAGGCCGACATCGCACGACTGACCGAGCTCCAGGCGGATCTCGTCAAGGCGAAAATTTCGTACTGGGCCCGCGTGGTCGACATCCAGCTCAAGGTCGCGAGTGCCTGGATGGCGGACGCTGAAGGCCGCAGCGCCGACGCACTTTCACTCATGCAGGCTGCGGCCGACCTCGAGAAATCGATCGACACTCACGACACGCTGTCGCCGGGACCGGTCGGTGCCACGGCGCATGAATCGCTCGGCGAGCTCCTGCTCAAGAGCGGCAGGGCGCGCGAGGCACTGGCGTCGTTCGAGAAGTCACTCGAGCTGGCCAAGCACCGTTCGCGCGGCTATTTCGGAGCAGCGAAAGCGGCCAACCTCGCCGGCGACGCCGATCGTCACAAGGCCCATGTCGCCAAGCTCGCCGAGGTGTGCGGCGTCTCTGCCGGAACGATGCCTGCACAGGATCCGAAGAATGTGCAGCTTTCGACCCTGCCTTGCGCCGGGCTCACGCGCTAGCGTTCGGCTCGAACATAGTGTCCGAGCCGGCGCAGAACGGAAAAGGCGCGACGCTCCTGGGCCGGGCGCTTGAATGGGCCCGCGTATTCGCGGTGATTGCGCTTGTTGCCTCGACACCGACCGCGCCCGCCGCCGCCGGCTCGCGTGTCTCTTTCAACCTGCTCACCCAGCACGGCACTCCCTTCACCGATCGCGATATCGCGGGCGTGCCGACGGCGATTTTCTTCGGCTTCACTTTCTGCCCGGATATCTGCCCGGCGACGCTGATGGAGCTGACGAGCGATCTGAAAGCTCTCGGCGCCGACGCCGATCGCATCAAGGTCGTTTTCGTCTCGGTCGATCCCGAACGGGACACGCCAGCCCGTCTCGAGGAATACATGTCGTCGTTCGATGAGCGCATCGTCGCGGTTTCGGGTTCACCGGAGACCATCGCCGCTGTGGCTCGCGCCTACGGTGCCAAATACCGCAAGGTTCCGACGCGCTCCGGCTATACGTTCGATCATAGCGCGGCCGTGTTTCTGCTCGACCGTGACGGAGAAACGTCTGCCATCCTCGATGCCGGAGAATCACAGCACCAGCGGCTGGCCAAGCTCAAGGCGTTGCTACGGGAGAGGCGCTAATTAACGCCGTTTCGCGCGGCGCAGCGCCCCCCCTTACTGCGCCGTCGGATAGCACCACGGGCAGGCGTCCTCGTGCGTGCGGCCGAGCGGATCCCATTCCTGCAAGGTCGCCCAGACCTCTTCGCCAGCCGCCTGCGCATCCTCGCGGATCTGCTTGAAATCGACGCCCGGAATGACCCCGCCTTCCATGATCACCTTGCCGTCGACGATCACGGTATCCACGTCGTCGCCGACGCCGCATTCGACGAGGCTCTTGATCGGATCGCGCACCGGGCCATAGCGCAGCGTGTTGCGGCCGGTCAGGTCGACGATGATGATGTCGGCGATCGCGCCCGGCGCCAGACGACCGAGGTCGTCGCGGCCTACCGAGACGGCGCCGCCGACGGTAGCGGCCGTGAACACCTCGCCGGCCGTTGCCGCGAAGTAGGAGTGGCTCATCATCTTGCCCATGTAGGACGCGGTGCGCATGTTCATGATCATGTCGCGCGGATAGGTGTCTGATCCGATCGAGATGTTGACGCCCGCTTCCTGGTACTTCTTCCAGCTGTCGAGCACGCGCGCGCGGCGCACGATGTTGATGGGGCAGTGCGAGATCGTGGAGCCGGATTTGCCCATGAGCTCGAGGTCGCGCGCCAGCGAATAGTTGAGGTTCGGATTGTCGGCGATCAGATTGCCGTGACCGATGTTCAGCGTCGGCCGCAGCATGCCGATGTCGTCGAGCAGCTCGATCGGCGTGCGCATGTGCTCCTTCACGACCTCGTAGAACTCGATGATGCTGTAGGCGGCGTGGGTCGCCATCGGCAGCTTGCGTTCGTCGGCGGCCTTCACCGTGCGTTGCAAGAGCTCGAGGCTCGAGGTCTCGACCTCGCGCGGCACGAGGATGCCGCGGATGCGCCCGCCGGCAGCGCCATCATGCTGTTCGATCCACTCGAGTGCCACCTCCAGGCCATCGAGCCCGAGCTGGTCGTTGCGCACGCGTTTCAGGCGGCCCTGCGCATCGCCGACCCAGCGGCCGCAATCGTAGCCGGGCGAAAGATAGGCGCGGCTGCCGAGGCGGGAGACTTCCGTGAGCAGAGCGTCCTGCACCTTGAGCTGGCTGCCGTACTCGATGAAGGTCGTCACGCCATTGCGAATGAGCTCGGCGGCAGTGAACAGCGCATTGAGCTGGAATGCTGCCTCCGATCCGGTATCGCCGTGCTTCAGATAGCGGGGGTCGCCTTTGACGACAGCTCCCTCCTTGGGCACCGAGATCTCCAGGAACGGCTGCCCGTAATACATCGGCCGGCCGGTATCGGTGATCAGCCGGTGCGAGGCGCGGTGACCGGAATGAACGTGCGTGTCGATGAATCCGGGCGCCACCAGCTTGCCGGCGGCGTCGATAGTCCTGTCGACTTCGCCGCCGAAGCCCTTGCCGACGTGGATGATGCGATTGCCCTCGAACACGACCTCGCCGTCGCGTATCAGCGTGTGAGCGCCCTGCTCGTGACCGACCAGCCATCCTGCATTGATTTTCGTGCGCATTGCTTCGGCCCGGCTCGTTCCGCCACCGCTGTGGCGCGCGCAAAGTGCCCGTCCGCCGACCGGCTTGCAAGCTGGCGCGTAGGCCGGATCAGCGTTTGCGCCCCTGCAAGGCGCTGCCAGGCATGCGCGGGTTTGCTAGGCTGCGCAGTGCTGCTGTGAGCGGAGACCGCCTGAGACTATGCGTGTCAGCTTCAGTGAGATACTGCTCGCCTTCGAGTTCGTCAGCGCCGGCGGCATGGGTGAACACAAGGCGTTTCTCTGCAAGCAGTCAGGACAAATCTATTGGCGTTCTGAACTCTCGGATGACTCGGACGAATTGCCGGACGATATCGACGACGGTGAGAGGTACGTTCGAATACCTGATAAGAGAGAGCTCGATCTCGGCAAGCCGCTCGTGTTGGACTTCGTCCGCCAATTCTTGCCCGACGATTTCGATGACGTGCGGCAAATTTTCAGCAGAAGTGGCGCCTACGTCCAATTCAAGGATCTGTTGGATCGAAGGGGCGCACTTGATCGATGGTACGATTTCGAGGGGAAAGCCGAGGAAAGAGCGCTGAGGGAATGGTGCGATCTCAACTCAATCGAGCTCGGCGAGTGAGCGGGGGACACGGCAAGCCCGCCTGCTGAAGATGGTCATCGCTTCGTTGCCGCGGTCATTGCCGGACCTCGATATTCGCCTCCTTGATGACTTTTCCCCAACGCGCCGTGTCCGCCGCAATCACCGCCGCGAGCTCGGCCGGGGAATTTCCGACCGGCTTGGCTCCCTGCGCCGCCAGCGCAGCTTGTACGTCCGGCAAATTGAGCGCACGCGCCACGCCTTCATTGAGCTTGCGGACGACAGTATCCGGGGTCTTTACCGGCGCCATCAACGCGTACCACGACACCGACTCGAACCCAGGCATCTCCCCCGCCTCGGCCACCGTAGGCACGCCGGGCAGGACCGCACTGCGCTCCTTGCTGGCGATGCCGAGCGCTCGCAGCTGGCCGCCGTCGATGAACGGCTTGGCGGTGGAAAGCTGAGAAAAGATCATGGTGACCTCGCCCCGCATCACATCGGTCAGCGCCGGGGTGACGCCGCGATAGGGCACGTGATTTAACTGAAACCCGCCCGCGCGTGCCAGCAACTCGGCCGCCAGATGCGCGAGGCTGCCGGCGCCGGGTGTCGCGTAGCTCAGATTGGCGGTCTTCGATTGGCCGATCGCAATCAGTTCCTTGAGCGTACGGATCGGCGATTGCGCGCTGATGACCAGGACATTCTCCACCGTTGCAATCTGTGTGATCGGCGCGAAATCTTTCACCGGATCATAAGGCAGATTGGGGGTCAGCGAAGGATTGACGGTCGCGTTGCCGACCGGCATCAGCGCCAGCGTGTAGCCGTCCGGAGCGGCCTTCGCGACGGCAGCCATCGCCGTGTTGCCCTGCGCCCCCGTCCGGTTCTCGACCACGACCGGCACACCCCAGTCCTGGGCCAGCTTGTCGCCGATGACCCGGGCGAGCGTATCGGGAGCGCCTCCCGCCGCAAAGCCGACGATGATCCGGATGGTTTTCGCGGGGTAATCGGCTGCGGTCGAGGGGGCGGCGGTGAACGCGACGCTTCCCGTCACCACGAGCAACGCTGCGCTCAGCGACCTTATTCTGGAGGCCATCGCGATATTCCTTGCATTTTGATCCGTGCTCTTCGGCTCATGACGCGTTCGCTTTCCAGCCGTGCCGGTCGCACTATCGCCTGCTTTCGCCCGCGCGAGCATGGGTACGATCCTGAGGAACGCTTTGCAGCGAGATGCGCGGACCGTTCAAAAGTAGCAATCTTCTGGATTGTTTGAAAGCCAGACGCGGAGGGCTTGGACCTGCGGTCGTTGGAGAACTTTACCTCACGCGGCAAGAGGAATAATGTTCTGCATTCGCTGGCGTGAGCCGTAGCAGAAATCGCCAGGACCGCCACCGAATCTCACAAAATGAAGGAAGGCTCATAATGGCAGCGCTCAACCGTCGAGCTTTTGTTGCTGCGACCGCAGCTGGTATCACGGCTCCTACCGTCATCGGCGCGAAAGAAGTCCCGAACGCCGGCATGGACTGGATGAACATGTCGCTCGAGGCCCGCAACCTGGCCTACAACAATGGGGAGCATGTGGGACTCGATTACGCTCGGACGAAAACCGAAAGCTGGATCGCAGCTTCGAAGGCACTCCGCGAAAAACGCCCTCAACACCTCGATCTGGCTTATGCTCCCGGAGAGCGGACGAAGTGGGATCTCTATCCCGCCACCGACCCCAAAGCACCGTGCTTCGTTCACATTCATGGCGGTTACTGGCAACGCGGCAGTAAGGAGACATTTGCCTTCCTCGCCGAAGGTCCCTTGGCGCGCGGCTGGTCGGCTGCACTGCCCGGCTATACGCTCGCGCCGCAGGCGAGCCTGACCCAGATCACGAATGAGGTGCGAACAGCGTTCGACTGGCTCGACGCAAAGAGCGCCGAGCATGGAATTGCGGGCCCCATCATTGTCACGGGCTGGTCGGCCGGCGGGCATCTCACGGCCTTCATATTGGATCATCCAAAGGTGGCGGCGGGGGTGGCCATTTCGGGAGTTTTCGACCTCGCTGCGCTTCGCAATTCTCCTCATGTCAACGACAAGGTCAAATTGACCGAGAAGGAGATCGAAACCCTGTCTCCAATGCGGCGGCCAAGCGTCAACAAGCCGCTTGCCATTGCGTACGGCACGGGCGAGTTGCCGGCGATGATCGCCAGCAGCCGCGACTACCATGCACGCCGGTCGCAGGCTCATTTCCCCGGCGACCTGGTTCCGGTCGCCAACACCAACCACTACACGATCCTGGATCAGCTCAGACTGCCCGACAGTGTTCTGACCCGCGCTGTCATGCAGATGGTCGAATACAAGGGAGTGTAGCGGCCCCAGGTCTGGACGCTGGCTGCGACCGCCAGCGTCCAGCAGCTCTATCGCCAGATCGCGCGCGCGGCATCGACCACCAGCCGCAGCTTGGCACGCTCGTCCGCCTCGGTCAGCGGATTGCCGGCCGCACTGCTGGCAAAGCCGCATTGCGGGCTGATCGCCAGGCGATCGAGATCGATATGCTCGGCGGCTTCGTCGACGCGGCGTTGCAGACCTTGCATGCTTTCCAGCGCCGGCGTCTTGCTGCTGACGAGGCCGAGCACGATGCCCTTCCCCTCCGGCACAAAACGCAGCGGCGCAAAATCGCCTGCGCGCGGTGTGTCGAACTCGAGCAGGAAATGGTTGGCCCGGGTGCGGGCGAAGAAACGCTCGGCAACCGATTCGTATCCGCCCTGCGCGAGATAGCGGCCTCGAAAATTGCCGCGACACATGTGCACGCCGACCACGACATCGCCGGGACACTCCGCGATCGCGCCGTTGATGGCATCGATATAGCGGTCGACCAGCAAGTCGGGAGCTCCGCCCTCGCTTTCGACCTTCCCCCGGATGGCGGGATCGCACAGGAGCGCGACGGCGATCTCGTCGATCTGCAGGTAGCGGCAGCCTGCCTCGACCAGGTCTGCGATTTCCTGCCGGAACACCGCGACGAGATCATCGAAGAACACGTCGGCATCGGCATAGGCGCTGCGGTCGGCGAAGTCGGCAAAGCGCAGGAAATGCATGGTCGACGGTGCCGGTAGCGTAATCTTCGGCGTCACCGCGGTTGTCTGCCGCAGGAACACGAGCTCATCGAGCGCGAGTGGCTGGGTGCGCCGCATCGCGCTGTGAGCGTACGGCGCGGTGAAATCGATCTCGTGGCCGTGGTCGTCGCGAAACTTGAGCAGCGCCGGGCGCACCTCCAGCCCCTGCGTGCGCTCCACGAACCGTCCCCAATAGGAGCCGCGGCGGAACTCGCCGTCGGTCACCACCTCGAGCCCGGTCTCCTCCTGCATGCGAACGGCCTCGCGCACGCATGCGTCCTGTATGCGGGTGAACTCGGCGTCGTCGATCTCGTTGGCGGCATGACGCCGAAACGCTTGCCGCAGCGCCTGCGGTCGCAGCAGGCTGCCGATGTGATCGGCGCGAAACGGCGGCCGGCCAGTCCGGGTGCAGGCCCATGATTTTCTCCGGAGGCCGGGGCTCGCGAGATTCCATCCGTGCGGCGAGCGTTTTATGAGCGCCGGCGTTGTCTGTCAAAACGGGCTCGCCCGCGAGATGCAGCCGTCATCGACGAGGTCGCATTTACGACAGTTGCATTTGCACCTATGATGCCATGAAAGCGAGCGCGGCGCCGGCGGCCGAAAACGGCCGAGCTGATCGGGAGGAGCGTGATGGATTTCGGCTACTTCACCCTGAGCGACAACCACTACGAGAACAACAAGCGCACGCCCAACCAGTTCGTCGCCGACATCACCGAGGAGGCGCTCTATGCCGACAGGCTCGGGATGCACTCGGCCTGGATCGGCGAGCACCATTTCAATTCGCTCGGCGTGCTGTCCTGCCCGGATCTGGTGCTCTCCTATATCGCCGCCCGAACCAGGCACATCCGGCTCGCGCCGGCGGTGACCGTGCTGCCGCTGCATCACCCGATCCGGGTCGCCGAGCAATGGGCGACGCTCGATCTCCTCAGCAATGGGCGCGTCGATTTCGCCGCCGGCCGCGGCTATGACGCAGCGCGAATATCAGCCTTTCCACGTCTCGTTCGCGGACAACCAGGGCATCTTCGACGAGGGCCTCGAGGTCGTGCGCAAGCTGTGGGCGGCGAATGACCGCATGTCGCATCACGGCAAGCATTATTCCTTCGAGGATGTGAGGATCACCCCGAAGCCGGTGCAGAAGCCGATCCCGACCTATGTCGGATCATTCTCCAAACCCTCGATCGAGCTGGCGGCCCGGCTGGAATGCGGCTTGATCGTCGCGCCATTTGCCGCCGCCATGAGCTTCGGCGGATTGCAGCAGGTCGCCGACCTCTATCACGAATCCTGCGCGCAGATACGGCACCAGGCCCGGCCGCCTGATGTGCAGCTATTTCACGCATTTCGCCGACAACCCGGCGCAGGAGGATGCCCAGCGCGCGCGGCAAATCCGCTACTACCGTGAATGCGTGATCCCCGCACTGCCCGGCGATCCGAAAACGGCGCCGCCGAGCTATCGCTATTTCGTCGACATGGTCGCCCGGCTGCAGAAGGTCAAGCCGGAGGACCTCACGGAGAATTCGGTGCTGCTGGGGTCGCCGCAGCGGATCGTGGACACGCTGAAGAAGGTGGAAGCCGCGGGGTTTTCCGAAGTGATCCTTTATTTCAACGTCGGCCTCAAGCCGCACCAGCAGGTCAAGGACGAGATGGAGCGGTTCATGCGCGAGGTCGCGCCCGCCTTCGAAGGTGCGCACAAGCAAAGGGCGGCGTAGCGCGAGACATCGTGACCATTCAGCAGAACACCGATCGCATCCAGACGACGCATATCGGCAGCCTGCCGCGGCCGCACGCCGTGCTCGATCTGATGAAGGCGAAGCTCAACGGCCAGCCCTACGATCAGAAGGTCTACGATGCGACCATCGCCAAGGCGGTCGCCGACAGCGTCCGCAAGCAGGTCGAATGCGGCATCGATATCGTGACCGACGGCGAAGTCTCGAAACCCGGTTTCTTCACCTACATCCAGGAGCGGCTCGAGGGCTTCGAGCCCCGCCCGGGCCAGAAGCTGCTGCTGTTCCAGCAGGAAGTTGCCGCCTTCCCGGAATACTACGCGCAGTATTTCAAGGAAGCGATGATGGGCGGCGCGATCGTTCCGATCGTGCCGGTCGTCTGCACCGGCCCGGTGAAGTATCGCGGCGAGAAATACCTGCAGACCGACATCGACAATCTGAAGGCCGCGGCCGAGGCGGCGGGCGTGCCGGACCATCACGTGTTCCTGCCGGCGACGGCGCCGTCGGGCGTCGGCATCAACGAATACTACAAATCGGAGGAGGAATATTTCCACGCGCTGGCGGCCGAGCTCAACAAGGAATACAAGGCGATCGTCGCCGCCGGGATCCTGGTTCAGGTCGACGATCCCTTCCTGCCCGACATTTTCTTCGAGCCCGGCCTCGACGACGCCCAGAAGAAGCGGCGCGCCGAGATCTATGTCGAGGCCACCAATGCGGCGCTCGACGGCATTCCGGCCGAGATGGTGCGCTTCCACACCTGCTACGGCATCAACGAGGGCCCGCGCCTGTTCGAAGCCGGCCTGGCCGACATCATCGGCTACATGCTGAAGATCAACGCAGGCTCCTACAGTTTCGAGGCTGCCAATCCGCGCCACGAGCACGAATATCATCTGTTCGAGCGCATCAGGATCCCGGAGGGCAAGGTGCTCTGCCCCGGCATGATCACGCATGCCAGCAACATCGTCGAGCATCCCGAGCTGATCGCCGAGCGCATCATGCGCTTCGCCAAGCTGGTCGGCCGCGAGAACGTGATCGCGGCGGCGGATTGCGGCTTCTCGTCCCAGGCGTTGTACAAGACCGAAGTGCACCACACCGTGGTCTGGGAGAAGTTCAAGGCGCTGCGGCAGGGCGCCGATCTCGCCAGCAAGCAGCTCTGGGGCACGCACGCTGCATGACGGCGACGCCATTGGTCGGCCGCGAGGCGCTGCGCCGCAAGTCGGCGCCGCTCCTGCTCTGCGAGCGCGCGCGGACGACGCCGGATCAGGTGGCATTTCGGTCCAAGCACCTCGGCCTCTATCGCGAGCGCAGCTGGCGCGATTACGCGGCGCTGGTCGCGCGCGCGGCGCGCGGCTTGCGCGCGCTCGGCCTCGAGCGCGGCGACCGCATCGCCATCATGGGCGACGCCTGCGAGGAGTGGATGATCTGCGACCTCGCCGCGCAATCGCTCGGCGCCATCGTCTACGGCATCTATCCCGACCGCCTCGGCGGCGGAGGTCGAATACCAGATGCGCGACGGCGGCGCCGTGCTGTTCATCGCCGAGGACCAGGAATATGTCGACAAGATCCTCGCCTTCGCCGACCGGCTGCCGGGCGCTCGAATGGATCGTCGTGCTCGATCGATCGGCGATGTTCGCCTACGCGCATCCGAAGCTCAGCGCTATGACGCGTTGCTGCGCGCCGGCCGAGCCGGCGGATCTCGCCTGGCTCGAGCAGCAGGCGGCGCAGCTCGAGCCCGGAGCGCCGGCCTTCATCGTCTACACCTCCGGCACCACCGGCCATCCCAAGGGCGCGCTGGTCACCCACGGCAAGCATCTGGCCGCGACCGCCAATCGTCGTCGACGCACTATCCGACGCTGCGCGGAGAAGGCAGCACCGCACCGTCGCCTACCTGCCGCTGTGCCACGTGCTCGGCCGCGACGTCGCCGTGACGCTGCCGCTGATCTCGCAGCTCGTGCCGCATTTCGGCGAGAGCGCGGAGGACCTGCCGGCGACCTTGTTCGAGACGGCGCCGACCGTGCTGTTCACGGTGCCGCGCTACCTGCAGAAGTTCGCCGCGCAGGTGCTGGTCGGGATCCTCAACTCCACCGGCGTCAAGCGCGCCGCCTACGATCGCGCCATGGCGTTCGCGCGCGCGCACGCGCAGGCGGCGCTGGAACGGCGAGGCCGGGCTGCTGCAGCGAGCGCTCTATCGCGCCTGCCGCGCCGGCGTGTTCCGGCCGATCCTCAACAAGATCGGCTTCGACCGGCTGGAGCTGGTGGTCTGCGGCGGCGCGCCGCTGCCGGCCGAGACCATGGCGCTGTGGCACATGCTCGGCGTCAACGTGGTGCGAGATGTACGGCCAGACCGAGACGGCCGGCGGCATCATCAGCGGCCAGCGCGGGCCGTTCCCGCGGCCGGGCGACGTCGGCACCGTGCCGGACGGCTGCGAGGTGAAGCTCGCCGACGGACGGCGAGATGCTGGTGCGCAGCCCCGACCTGTTCGAGGGCTACTGGAACAACGCGGAGGCGACCGCGCGCGGTCATGGGCGCCGACGGCTGGATGCGCACCGGCGACGTCGGCGAATGGCGCGACGGCGCGCTGCGGCTGATCGACCGCGCGCGCGACTTCATCGTCACCTCCGGCGGCAAGACCATCTCGCCGTCCTTCATCGAGAACGTGCTGCGCGCGAGCCCCTATGTCGCCGAGGCGGTCGTGTTCGGCCACGGCCGCAAATATCTCACCGCGCTGATCGAGATCGACTTCGACACGGTCGCCGACTGGGCGCGCAGCCACGACGTGGCCTATACCGGCTTCACCAGCCTGCGCCGCAATCCGCGGTCGATGCGCCTGATCAAGGCCGAGATCGACAAGGCCAACGGCGAGCTCGCCCGCGTCGAGCAGATCAAGGCCTTCCGCATCCTGCCCAAGGCGCTCGATCCCGAGGAGGAGGGCGAGCCGGTGACGCCGACGCGCAAGGTCAAGCGCACAGCTCATGTACGAGCGCTTCAAGGCGCTGGTCGAGGACATGTACGACGACCGCGAAGGAGCGGCTGATCGCCGGACAGCGCCGGAGGCATGAAGGTCGCGTGAACGTTTGAGACGCACGACAAGCAAGGGAGGAAGACGATGATTGCAGACGAACTTGCTGCATTGGCGCGCTCGCGGCAGCCGCCGTCCGCGCTGCCGGCCGCCGCGCAGGATGCCTACGTGATCGGCCTGACCGGCGCGCTGACCGGCCCGCCGGCCAGCACCTACGCGCCCGCCGTCGAGGCGCTGCGCATCTACATCGAGCGGGTCAACGCCGCCGGCGGCGTCAACGGCAAGAAGATCCACCTCGTCCTGCAGGACGACTCGGCCGAGCCGTCGAAGGCCGCCGCCAACGCCAAGAAGCTCCTCACGCAGGACAACGTCGATCCTGCTGATCAACTGCGAGCCTGTCCTCCACCTACGCGCCGGTGATGGCGGAGGCCAAGCGCGCCAACGTGCCGCTGCTGTTCATGGGCGCGGTCTGCCCGAAGGAGGTCTATCCGCCGGCCGACCCGCTGCAGTTCTGCACCACGGCTTTTGCCGCCAACTACGACAGCCGCGCCACGCTCGACTTCATCAAGGAGACGGCGAAGGAGCCGGTGAAGCTCGGCTTCGCCGCCATGGCGATCCCGCTCTCGCGCGGCGAGATCGACTATGCCGAGGAGCAGGCGAAGACCATCGGCATGACGCCGGTCGACAAGGAGGTGATCCCGCCGCCGACGCCGGACTACACGCCGTTCGCCACCAAGCTCAAGGACGCGGACGCCAACTGGGTATTCTCCTGGGCGCCGTGGGTGACGCAGGTGCAGACGCTTCGAGGCGCTGCGCCGGCTCGGCTGGCAGGGCGACTACATCGCCTGGGCGCATATCGAGGCCGAGGGCGAGCTGGCGCGGCTCAAGGACGCGAAGTTCTACGTGATCGGCGCCAACGCGCTGTTCCAGGACGACCTGCCGATCCACAAGGAGATCGCGGACGCGGCCAAGAAGAGCCAGCGTGCGCTATCCGGCCGAGCAGATGACCGAGGGCTGGATCGGCGGCATGGTGATCGAGGCGGCGCTCGAAGGCGCCGGCTGGCCGGCCGACGCCGCGAAGATCCGCGCCGCGCATGGAGAACCTCAAGGTCGACACCAAGGGCCTGCGCGGCGGCCCGATCGAGTGGACCAAGGACAACCACTTCCGCACCGCGCCAGTACTACCGCGTCTATCGCTGGGACCCGGCCAAGTCGGCCATCGTGCAGGCCAAGGACTGGGTCGCCTACGACGTGAAGTGATGTCAGCGCTTCCAGTAATCGGTGGTCAGTGACATCAGAGCCGGGTCGCGTTCCGAATTCTGATTACT
Organism: uncultured Alphaproteobacteria bacterium; assembly: GCA_963831225.1. Lineage (GTDB taxonomy): Bacteria > Pseudomonadota > Alphaproteobacteria > Rhizobiales > Xanthobacteraceae > VAZQ01. The sequence continues at coordinate 39,798 of CAWHPT010000056.1, read as the reverse complement.
GATCACGCTGATCACTCGACTCGGGACTGCCACGTGCAGCTCATCGTCAACATCGTCGTGCTGGCGGCGATCTATGCGCTGATCGCCTGCGGCTATGTGCTGATCTATCGCGTGAGCCGGGTGATGAACCTGGCGCATGGCGAGCTGACGATGCTCGGCGCCTATCTGCTGTTCTCGACCGCCTCGCTGTTCGTCGGCCATCCGCTCTCCGCGATCGCAGCCGCGGTGGTCATGAGCCTGCTGGTCGGCGTGCTGGTCTACGTCCTCCTGATGCGCAAGATGACCGGCGAGATGGTGCTCGCCGCCATGCTCACCACGGTCGCGCTCGGCATTCTGCTGCGCGGCCTGATCGTGCTGATCTGGTCGGCACCGCAGCAGCATCCGCTCCAGGCGCTCGGGTTCACCAATCCGTCGATCGAGCTCATCGGCGGCGCCCGCATCTCCACCTGCGCGGCACTGATGGTGCTGATGACCGTGCTGGTCTATGGCGGCCTGTTCGCGTTCCTGCGCTTCGGCCGCTGGGGCATGCGCATGCGCGCCGCCGGGCAGAATCCGCTGCTCGCGGCGCAGCGCGGCGTCAACCTGCACGCGATCTATGCGCTGGCCTGGGGGCTTTCGACCTTCACCGGATCGCTCGCCGGCATGCTGATCGCGCTCAATTCCGGCCTCGACCAGACCATGGTGATCATCGGGCTCAAGGCCTTCGCGCCGGCGCTGGTCGGCGGCCTCGACAGCCTCGTCGGCGCGCTGGTCGGCGCGCTGATCGTGGCCGGCGCCGAGGTGCTCGCCATCCACTACGTCGATCCGCTGCTGTCCGACGTGGTGCCGTTCCTGGTGCTGATCGCCATGCTGATCGTGCGGCCCTGGGGCCTGTTCGGCACGCGCGAGGAGCTCGACCGTGTCTAGGCAACCGCGCGCCAGCGGCTACTTCCGCACCGGTTATGGCGAGGACCTCTCGCTGTTCGGGACGCGGCTCGAACGCGCAAGCCTCGCCGTCGTGATGCTGCTGCTGCTGGCATTCCCGCTGATTGCCTCGCCGTTCCAGCTCGATCTCGCCTGCCAGGTGTTCCTGGCCTGCGTCGGCGCGCTCTCGCTGATGCTGCTCACCGGCTATGCCGGCCAGATCTCGCTCGGCCATGCCGGGCTGATCGCGGCCGGCGCCTTCACGGTCGGCATCCTGTTCAAGGAAGCCGATGCGCCGTTCTGGATCACGCTGCCGGCGCGGCGGCTGGTCGGCGCGCTGCTCGGCGTCATCTTCGGATTGCCGTCGCTGCGGCTGCGCGGGCTTTATCTCGCGGTGAGCACGCTGGCGCTGCATTTCGTGGTGGTCTATCTCGGCGGCGAGTACGAGACGCGGCGCGGCTTCTCGACCGGCATCATGATCGATCCGCCGAAGCTCGGCTCGCTCTCGATCAGCGACGGCCGGGCCTGGTATTTCATCCTGCTGGCGGCGGCGGCGGCAACGCTCGTCCTCTGCCTCAACCTGCTGCGCGCGCGCACCGGCCGCGCCTGGCGCGCGATCCGCGCGCATGAGACGGTTGCCGAGGCGCTCGGCATCGGCATCGCCGGCTACAAGCTCCTGGCCTTCGTGATCAGCTCGGCGATCACCGCGGTTGCCGGCGCGCTGTTCGCCTACTACCGCGGCTTCGTGTCGGTGGAGGCCTTCTCGCTGTTCCTGTCGATCCAGTACCTGGCGATGATCATCGTCGGCGGCATGGGATCGCTGCTCGGCGCGCTGCTGGGCGCCGCCTTCGTCACGCTGTTTCCCTATGCGATCGAGACCGGACTGCTCGCGCTGCCGGGAGCGCAGCGCTATGCCAGCCTGCTGTTCGCGGTGAACTACGCGGCCTTCGGTCTGGTCATGATCGTGTTCCTGATCTTCGAGCCGCTCGGGCTGGTCGGCATCTGGCATCGCGTTCAGAGCTATTTCCTGCTGTGGCCGTTCAAGCATCGGCCGGTCACGGGAGCACGCCGGTGACGCTGCTCGCGGTCGAGAAGCTGGAGGTCGTCTATCAGCGCGCCATCACGGCCGTGCAGGGCATCACGCTGACAGTCGAGACCGGGCAGATCGTGGCGCTGCTCGGCACCAATGGCGCCGGCAAGACCACGACCTTGCGCGCGATCTCGGGCTTCCTCGGCATCGACGACGCGCGCGTCACCGAAGGCGCCATTGTGTTCAAGGGCGAGCGCATCGAGAACCGGCTGCCCCACGAGAACACCAGGCGCGGCATCGTGCTGGTGCCGGAGCGCGACAAGGTGTTTCCCAATCTGACGGTGGCGGAAAATCTCATCGCCCCGATCCCGCGCGGCACCAGCCTGGCCGAACGGCGCCGGCGCGAGGCCCTGGTCTATCAGTTCTTCCCCCAGCTCGGCTCGCCTCAAGAACCGGATCGGCGGCCTGCTCTCGGGCGGCGAGCGGCAGATGCTGGCGCTCGCCAGCGCCATCGTCTGCCGGCCGGAGCTGCTCCTGGTCGACGAGCTCTCGCTCGGCCTGGCACCGGTCGTGGTCGAGGACTTGCTGCGCCGGCTGATCGAGATCCGGCGCGAGCTCGGCATCACCATCCTGATCGTCGAGCAGAGCGCCACCGTGGCGCTGGAGATCGCCGACTATGGCTACGTGATGGAGAACGGCCGCATCGTGCTCGACGGCACGGCCGGGCGTCTGCGCAGTCATCCCGACATCCAGGAGTTCTATCTCGGCCGCAGCAGCGGCGAGCGCCGCAGCTATCGCGACGTGAAGCAGTATCGCCGCAGCCGGAGATGGTATGGCTGAGCTCGAGATCGAGAGCCTGATGCTGCGCTTCGGCGGCCTCACCGTGCTCGACGGCGTTTCGCTGGCGGTCGCGGCCGGTGAGCTGTTCGCGCTGATCGGTCCGAATGGCGCCGGCAAGACCAGCGTGCTCAATTGCGTGAGCGGCATCTATCGCGGCGAGGGGCGGATCCGCTTTCGCAGGCACGACATTGCCGGCCGTGCGCCGCACGAGATCGCTCGGCTCGGGCTCGCACGCACTTTCCAGCATGGCGAGCTGTTCTCGCAAATGTCGGTGCTGGACAATCTGTTGACCGGACGGCACGCGCGCATCCGCACCAATCCGCTGGCAGAGATGCTGTTCCTTCCCGGCGTGCGCCGCGAGGAGATATGCCACCGCGAGGCGGTCGAGCGCATCATCGAGCTCGTCGAGCTGGAGCGCTACCGCCATGCACCGGTCGCCGGCCTGCCTTTCGGCATCCAGAAGCTCGTCGGCTTCGCCCGCGCGCTCGCGCTCGAGCCGACGATCCTGATGCTCGACGAGCCGTCGGCCGGGCTCAATCGCGACGAGCGCGAGGACCTGGCGCGCTTCATCCTGCGCATCAAGCACGAGCTCGGAATGACCATGGTCTGGATCGAGCACGACCTGCAGATGGTGGCCGATCTCGCCGATCGTATCCACGTGCTCGACTATGGCCGAACGCTGGCAGAAGGGCTGCCGGCCGAAGTACTGAAGGATGCCCGCGTCATCGCCGCCTATATCGGCTCGGTCGCTCCTTAGAGCATTTTACAGCAGCCCCATCCACCGCCACACCGGCACGCTGAGCACTACGGCGACAATGGTCCAGAAACCGTAGGCGAGCGCCGCCGGCAGCGTCTGCGCATGCGTGAACAGCGCGCCACCGGTACCGGCATAAAGGGCAAGATAGGCTCGTGCTCTGATAGCGCAGCCAGAAGCTGTTGCCGGCGAGCATTGCGATCAGCCCGACGAGGAAAGGATGCACCCCGGCCGCGCTCGCGACCGGCGCAAGCGCGATGGTGATGAGCGGGGCTGCGGCCTGCCATCGCACCAGGAGCCGATCGCAAAACAAAGCAGCGGCCAGACGCACAACGAGCACGACAGGCGCCGCCGACAGGTCACCGGCGGCGGCGGCCTGCCCGGCCATCCAGCGATCGATCCCGGTGCGCTCGAAAACGATGGCGAGGCTGATGAGCACCCCGAACAGCAGCGCGAAGTTCCAATTCACCGCGCGCAGCGTGTTGACTGTGACCACGCGCGCGGCGGTGAGCACGCCAGTCGCCAGAACCGCGACCCAGGCAGGATCGACGTGGTGCAAGGGCTGGGTCATGAAACCCAGCAGCAGGCCGCTGCCGACGCCGAGCGCGATCTTCTCGTCGCGCGACATCGGGCCGAGCAACGCCCGTTGCAACGCGAGCGACGGTGCGCGCTCGCCGAGGCTGCGCTGATCGCCGGCGGCGGGCCGATAGAGCCAGAGTATCGACCCGAGCAGGCCGACAAAAAGGATGATGTTGGCGGGAGCGCCATAGTATGCCCAGGTGATCCAGTTCACATCCTTTTGAGCTTCCGCCGGCAGCACCGCCCACACCAGAACGCCGGTGGTCGAGCTGGTGAGAAACACCGCCGTCATCTGGCCGAAGCCGACCAGCGCCGCCATGGCGAGCCCTGCTGCCGGCCTGGAGCGCGCGCGATGTCCCAGCGCCTCCGTAACTTCTGTCAGCATCGGAGCGACCATGATCACGCGGCTGGTGGCGTGCGGCACCGCTGGACTTATGAGCAGCCCCGCGAGCGAGAGGGCAGTCACCTCGCCCGGAAATCCGCCGCGCATATGGGTGATGGCCGCCAACGCGAGCCGGTAGAGAATGCCGGTCTCGGTGATGGCGGCGCCGATGATGAGCACGGCTACGACGAGGATCCAGTTCGGCGTGGCGAAGCCGGCGAGCGCGACGGCAGGAGCGGCGACGCCGAGCACCACCCAGGCGCCGGCAAGCAGGAGCGCCAGCACCCCTTCGAGCATTGCGTCGAGTGCAAGCGCAGGCAAGATCGCCAGCAGCACGACCAGCGCATGCCAAGCGACGGCGGAGAGTCCCAGCGGGGGCGGCAGCGCCCATCCAGCAGCCAGGATGCCGACGGCGGCGGCGAGGGCCAGCCCGCGATATCCCGGCCGCCATCGCAGCGCTGCGGCGGGCCTCGCAGCAACCGCCTCGGGTGCTCCACCAGCCTGCTCCGGCATCGCGGCAGCCGGCGCGCTCGAGCCGCTCGGCTGATCGAGCATGCCGGCGAGGCGGCGACTGAGAGTTGCCGCGATCGCCAGCGCGACACTCGGCTGCTCCCTTACCAGATCGAGAAAAAAGCTGCGGTCGAGGCGCAGGACCTCGCAATCGGTCTCGGCGATGATGGTGGTGGTCCTCGGATTGTTGGTTAGAAGCGCCATCTCGCCAAAGGGCTCGCCCGCCTGCAGGACTTTCACCCGTATCTCGCCGGCGCCGCTCTTTTCAGCCAGGTACACCCCCACCGATCCGCCGGCGATTAGATAGAAGGCATCGCCCGGATCCGCCTGCCGGAAGATGATCTCGCGCGACCTGTAAGACCGTCGCTCCAGATGCGCTGCCAGCTTCGCGAGCGCCACCCTTTCCACGCCCGCGAACAGATCGACCTGTCCGAGAAGACGTGCGTAACGGAGGGCAGAGGTCGGTGAAATTTCCAGAGATTCCTGGCCATTGGCGTGCCCTTGGCTCATCTCCCGGTCCGAGCGTTCACCCTGCATGGCTGCCTGCGCGTGTGAGGGGAAGTATGCCAAAGGGATGGGATCGCCTGCTATGATCGGCGTCACAACTGCGGTGCCTTGCGGACCCAGTCATCGGAACTGCGGCGCCTCCGGACGGCGGGAAGAAGAGGCCGGGATACGCATGCGAATGCTCAACCATATCGGCCGTATCCTCGCATCGCTCGGGCTCGTTACCGCACTTTTTTTGTCGACGAACGGCAAGGCGGACCACGACAAGGTGACCGATCCCGCGCCGCTCTCGACGCAAGCCAGGCTTTCGGCCTATCGGAATCTCGATCGGAGCGGGATCACCGTCTCCGGCCTGTCTTCCGGCGGGTTCTTCGCGCATCAGTTTCACATCGCCTACTCGAACGCTCGTGAATGGTGCAGGGATCATCGCAGGCGGACCTTACGGCTGCGTCGAAAACATACCCAATCCGTATTGGCCGTGGCTGCCCCTCGACCGGATTTCCGCGGCGGTGATCGCCTGCACCCACTACTATGGAAAGCGGTTCTACGGTTTGCGGCCATCCCTTCCGAGCGTCGACACGGTTGCCGCATTCGTCGGAGGTGCGCACCGGGAAGGAGCGATCGATCACCCCGCCAATCTGGCGAACGATCGGGTCTGGCTCTTTCTCGGTCAGAAGGACGACATCGTCCCGGAGGCCGTCGTCCGGGTCCTGAAGGGGCTGTACGAGTCACTGGGCATCACGGAACCGAGGCTGCGGCTGGAGCAGGATCAAGCCAGTCATGGCATGCCAGTCGCGGCATTTCCGCAAGACAGCCGGTTCCCCAAGAGAGCGTGCGGAGAGCACAAACCTCCGTTCATCATCGACTGCGGCTACGATGCGGCCGAGCGGCTGTTGCGTCATCTGCATCCCGATGCTTTCGTTACCGAGCCGAAGGACGCGCACGGCCACGGCACACTGATCGGCTTCGATCAGACCGAGTTCTTCGACCGCGGCGACAGCCGGACGAGCATGAGCGGGGTCGCCTACGCATATGTCCCTGCCCCATGTGCCACTGCGAGGTGCCGGCTCCATGTTGCTTTTCACGGATGCAGGCAGAACGTCGACAGCCACGATCAAGACCGTGTGCACGACGATTTCGTCCGGGATGCCGGATACAATCGCTGGGCGGCCGCAAACAATATCATCGTCCTGTATCCACAGGTGACGCAATCGGGCTTCAATCCCAACCGATGCTGGGATTTTTGGGGCTATAGCGGCTCCGGATATTACGGCAGGAACGCACCGCAGATGCGCGCCGTCAAGGCCATGGTCGACCGCCTGCTGGGAACCGGGAACTGACCATCCGAGTCTCGTGCGCGGGATCGTCTTCGCGCAGCGCCGCGCTCGGTCACACATCGCCAATCTGGCGGACGATCGGGTCTGGCTCCGGCACGGCCACGACAGGGCTTGCTGGCTTCGGGAAAATCGCACCGCGCAATGGTCAATGATCGAGGAGCGCCGCCACACCGAGGCGTTCCGCGACGTTCATCAAGCGTTGGTCCCGGGTCCAAAGGCTCGATCCGGGACAAAGTTTCGTCGATGCGACGAGATGAGATGAGCATCGATGTAACCAATCCCGAGACCGGCGAGCCGGTGCTCCTCGATGAAACGCAAGACTTCATGATCGGCTGCCGTCGTCGCCTGATCGACGAGGATCACGCGGGTTGAGGCCGTCGGCGTGGCGCCGCTCGAAGTTTCGGCTCGCTTCCACCCAACCGCGTCAGTCGACGTGCGCTTTCCCGTTCAATGAGTGCCTTGAGCGCTTCGCGAACAAGGGCGGACTTTTCCTCGAGGCCCGTGAGGGCCCTGGCTTTGGCCAACAACTCGTCATCGAGAGCGAGGGTCGTCCTCATGGCGGGGCCGCCCCGAGGTCAGGCACGAAAATTAGCATCATTTGATGCGCAAATCCAGTGTGTCGGGTGCCACTGAGCCAGCCTCTCCCCGAATCGACGGGCGTTGTGCCTGCGTGGCTGCACCGAGTACGTGTGATTAGCTCGCATCATCCATCACGCCGGTTGTCGAGGATATTTACGGCTAGCTTGGATATTGCCTGTGAAAAGCAGGCCATTGGCGCATGAGTGATGCCGGCGCCGACCTGTCCGACGCCAGCTGCGCGATGAGCGATTCCAGTGTTGATGACCGGCGCGATTCCGCGATCGACCACCTTGCGAGCATCGATCCCGGCCGGTGTTCCGGAAAAGCTCAAAGACGGAATTGTAAACGCCGGGTTCTTACCGATGGTGATGCGCATCATGCGCCGGGTGTTTGCTTCCGCATCTGCCGGCGTGCCCCCGACGAATTGAACGATGGCCGGAGCCGCGGCCATGGCGAAACCGCCAAGTCCGGCCGTCTCGGTGATTGCACTGTCACCCAAGTCGGGCGCGGCATCTCGAGGGCCGTAGTTCGGGAAAAAAAGCCCCTTCACTATCGGGGCCGGCGCCGTGAACCATTGGTCCCCGGCGCCACTCACCCGAATGCCGAACTCGACCCCGTTACGCGCCATGACGGTGACGAGGGTGCTCCGCGGAACGCCATGAGCCGCTTCCAGCATCGCCTTGCACGCGGCCATGGAAATGTTGAGAAAGAAGTGATCGTTTCCGGCGATGAAGCGAACGATGGCCGATAACTCGTGGGATGCCCGGCCGCTTTCGAGCAATGCCGGCACGAGACGCTTCAGCAACAAAGACGACGCGGCAACGTTGCGGTTGTGCACTTCATCGCCCATGTGCAGGCTCTGAGCCATCAGTGGCTTCAGTTCGATACCGCCCATTGCGCTGAGGGCGTCTCCCAAAGCTGGGCCGAGGGTCGTGCGCATCCATCGCAATCGATCAATAACTTCGGCACTGTTGGCTCCAAAGCGGAGCACTTTGCCCAGGCCTTCGTTGAGGGTCGAATAGGTTCGATGCTTGCCGGCCGCGACAGACCAGACGGACATCGACGGGCTGATGACGCCGGCCATGGGTCCCACGGCTCGATAATGATGGCAAGGCGCGAAAGCGATATCGCCTGACCCAGCGAGCGATCTCGCGACGTCAGCCGTTTCTGCCCATCCTTCGAACATGATCGCGCCAATGATGGCACCTTGCATCGGCCCGCACATGCGGCCCCATTCGACGGGAGGCCCTGCGTGAAGGATCAAGCGGTCGTTCAGTTCAGGAATCGCCTCTCGTGCAGGCTTGACTTGCTCGAGCACAGGCTGTGCATCGAGGTAGGACTGGAAGGCTCTCAGGTTCGCCTCCTCGACTTGCGGCAGCCTCATTGAGACTCGCGAGTTGACGACCGACCTCCGCGTCCCCTTCTGCCGGTGGCCGCCAGTCGATATGCGCCACCGATCCCCCAGCTTCGCGGATCGATTCGGCAAAGGAGCTCAGGCCGACATTCACAACGTGAAGGCTCTCACCAAATAGCGTGCTCATGGCGCATCCAATACGTGGCGGTTCCGTCAGCGCTTTGCGACCGCAATTTGCGCAGCCAAGCGGGTCGCCGCGGCGTTGCTCGGCGCCAGCAACACACCGGCGTTCCGAAGTGTGCTCTTCTGGCGTTGCAGGTTCTGGGGATCGGCGGCAGTTCCACACACTGATGCGACAAACGCAACGTGATGGTTTGCGCAGTCGCGTGTCTGATGAATTGCGGCCGCAATGCCGGTCGCGGGATCCGCGTGCGCGCCATAGCCGAGCACCACATCGAGCAGGATGACGGCTGTCTCGGGATCTGCGGCCTCCTTCATAATTCTCTCATTCCGCAGCCGCTGGTCGATCATGGGGTGTGGGCGGCCCCGCGTGAAGATATCGTCGCCGAGGTCGATGGCGGTGTGATCACGGCTGGTCCAGACGTCGGGCAAGACGTAAGCGGGATCAATCGGAGCATTGGACCAGACGGGACCAAGGTCGCGCCGGAGCAGCAACAGCGCCTCGTAACAGAGCGTGCCTCCGCTATAGAGCCCGCGGATGATATTTTTGATACGGCGCAAGCCGGGAGCTTTCCTGTGTCGCCGCCCCTGCGAGCGGGCCGCTCGAGCCGTGAACAGCGTTGTTCGCGGCTTCGCCGCGCGCCAGCATCACGGCTATGCGCGCGGCGTCTTCCAAGGTTTCAACCGCATGAATGTTGCGGCCGCGGATTTCCGCAGGATCGGCGCCCAGGAAATTGATGACAACCGGCTTGCCGGCCTTTTCAGCCGCTTCCCGGATGGTTCCGGCGATGGTCTGCGACGGCGGCTTGGAGATCAGGACGATAATGCCGGTCGACGCGTCGACGGCGAGCGCGGCGAGCGCCTGCAGCATCCCGATCCCGCCGACCCGCTCGCTGAGGTCGCGTCCTCCGGTCCCGATTGCCTGGGAAATTCCGAGGCCAGCTCGATCGATCAGGCACGTGACTTCCTGCAGGCCGGTGCCGGAGGCGGCGACCACGCCGATCGATCCACGGCGGAGCACATTGGCGAAGCCGAGCGGCACACCGTTCACCACCGCCGTGCCGCAATCCGGTCCCATGACGAAAAGCCCGTGATTGCGCGCCCAAATCTTCAGCGCAACCTCATCCTCGATCTCGACGTTGCTGCTGAACAACCATGACGTTGAGTCCGAGCCGAAGCGCCTTCATCGCCTCCATCACGGCGTATTCGCCCGGCGTGGAGATGAGCGCCAAGTTGGCGTCCGGCAGATCTTCGATTCCCATTGCGAGGCTCGTTGGCCGGATCGTACCGACGGAAGAAGCGGTGGCAGCCGGCATGTTGGATCCATGCAACGCGGATTTGGCCTCATTCATCGCCTGGGAAATGGACTTTTCATCATGGCCCTCGATGACGAGGAGGATGTCGTTTGGACGCGGCTGAATATCTCCGCTCGACAATCCTGCTTCCGCCAAGAGGTCGAGATTCGCTTTAGTCGCCATGACGGCCGCAGCGCGCGTGATACCCGCAGAACCAGAGATACGCGCCGACAGGTGCATCAGCGCAACGGAGTCCCGATAGAGATTTGAGACGATCTTTTCAACGAGTGGCATTCTTGTCAGATCCACCTTGCAGTTGACGACGGTTATTCGCGACCGATCGTTGAACCGGAAGCATCGAGCTCGGCCCAGAATGAAAGCGCTTCGATGCTCGGGGTGTTCCCCGTTCGCGGCTCCCAGACGGCCACACCGAACAGTACCCCGAGCAAGGTGTCGATTCCCGACGTGCTTCCAAGATCGAGAATATCGGCTGTTGCGCGGGTCGTCTGAATGATATCTCCTTCCGCCAACGCTCCGAGCATGGCAACCAATCGTTCTGATACGTGACCGATGACAGCGTGCTCGAGTTGGACGCGACTTACCGCCGTCGTCACGCTGCTTGCCGCACGAACTGCCTCGCCCAACATGGCGACGAATCGTCGTCGATCCGAACGGCCGAGCGTCGTGGTGTGAAGGCCCGAGATATACCCGACCAAAAAATCGTCCCAGGATGGTGTGAGGCCGGGGCCCATGCCGATGGCGCCAACGGCGGCGAGGATAGCATCGTCGACATCGAAGGACCGGGCAGAGCGCACAAGCGCTGGTATTCGAGCGCGCGCTTGGCGGAGGAGGAGCTCGGTCACTGCCGAACGGTCATTCGTTCGGCGGCGGCCGGGCAACAAAGCGCCGAGTCCTTCCGGTTGTGCGATACCCGCGATCCGAGACAATGAGGCGCGCCAGGCCGAACGGGTGGAGCTGTTCTCCATGTCGAGTGCGATTTGCACAATGCTGGTGCATACCGCGATGGCGTGCCGGATATCGATAATGAGCGGCCAGTTCTCACAATGAATAATTTTTCCCCGGCCGACCACCGGCTCGTGCGGACTCACCAAATCGCGAAAGTCGAATCCGTCCCACGTTGCGAGGCGAAGTCCGTGCGGGACAGTCCCGCATGACGCGTCCAGCAGGGTCAGGAGCCTGCCGCCGCAGAGTCCGATATTGCACGTACGGCTAAAGACATTCTGCACGGTTCCCGCGAACGGCGCGTGCGGCACAAGGCTTCCGATGGATAAGGCGGAGATTTGCATAGGCCTGTTCACGCGCCGAACCTCGTCCTCGGCAACGATAGCACTACTGCACGAGATGTCGGTCAATCTCGACGAGCAGAGCTCTTTGCGCGCTCGCCGCCGGTCCGCCAGATTTTTCGATGCTTGGATCGAACGCTACCTGATCGGATCGGCGGGCGGCACAGCAATAGCGACGTGTCAGGGCACTCGCACGTGCGACTGAATTTCCAACTTCATGACCGGCTGACGAGGCAAGCGTCCGAGATGACAGAACTTCAGAACCCGTGCCAATTCCGTGCGGTCATCGCTTCAGAAACTAACGATTTTTCACCAGTCGACCCTTTAATCCTTCGCCTTCAATTGCGCTTCATTGGCAGCAATGAACGCGCGAATTTCTACCGACATGTCCAGCAGCTTCAGCCACTGTTCTTTGTACAAGGTCACGGGAAAGCGCCCCATGCCGTAGATCGAGACTGCTCCCTTCTCGCTTACCTTCATGCGGACACCGGAAGACGCCCCCATTTTTGAGGGCCGCGTTTTCGTTGCGCAGGCGCTCGAGCTCAGCTTTCAGCTCTTCGTCGGACATGGCTTTTCCTGGTTTGTTCAGGGCGGGTTCGCGTGCGGAGCATTATACCCGCAGTGGCTGCAGCCCCTGTAGGAACGCAGCATTGCGGACCTGTGCCACCGCATCGTCGGGGGTGAGTGTCATGAGCACACCGATGCGCCGCATCCGGTCGGACTGCTGCGCGCGCGCCGCGAGTGGCAAAGCTGCCGCGCCGCTGAGGAGCGTGATGAACTCCCGGCGTTCCATTCGAGTTGGCCCTCCAGTTGGCTCAGAGTAGCACAGTCAAATGCGCAATGCCCGACCAACCACTGATCCCTTCCAAGGTCCGGCGGCTGTCCGCAGCTGGTGAAAGCTGACGTTGCATCCCAGGCGCATCTGTTGGTCAACCGACCGAAAATTCCCGCCCCGTCGAAGCTCTACATTGCGAACGATCTAGGCTCATCGCAAGGCGTGAAGTGTTCGCCTGGATTTCCGCGTAGGAGAGTAGGAAGTGCGACGACGCGCCGGCATGTTCCAGATCACATGAACCTCGCGCCGGACGTCATCCTGTCAATGGGCGGCAGCACGAATATCGCGGTATTTCAACAGGCGACCCGCACTATCCCAATCGTGTTCGTGTCAGTCGGCGACCCGGTCGGCGCCGGTTTCGTCGCAAGCCTTGCTCACCCGGGGGCAACACCACTGGCTTTACTTTGTTCGAATACGGCATCAGCGCGAAATGGCTGGAGCTTCTCAAAGAGACGCCAGCCTCGATCGCGTGGCCGCGTTCAGGAAAAACGAGCGATCAGCGCTCCGAAAATTTGGGCTTCCAGCCAGTTCTGCAAACGCCTACCATTCACGACACTATGGCAGACGCACCAACGATCGTCTCGAGCGCTCCCCTAGCCGTCTCAAGTCCGGGTTGCTCAGCAAAGCGCCGCAGGAATCCTGACTTTCAATCATCTAACAAAGGATAGTTTCTGATGTTCACACGGCGTCTCATGACGACCGCGCTAGCCGCATTCGCGATATTTCGCAAGCGCCGCGACGGCTCAGTCTCAAGAAAAGTTTCCGAGCCGAACGATCCGCATCATCGTTCCCTTCGCAGCCGGCGGCGGCGTGGATGTGCTGGCACGGCTGCTTGCCGAGCGGATGGCGCCCAAGATGGGTGTCAACGTGATCATCGAGAACCGCGCCGGCGCCAGCGGCACGGTCGGTGGGGCGCATGTGCTGCAGTCTCCGCCGGACGGCTATACGGTGCTGTTCTCGTCGAACACGCACACCATGTCGAAGCTGGTGATGAGCAACGCGCCCTACGATCCGCTCGCCGACTTCACGCCGATCGCACGCGGTGGCGAAGCGCCCCTGCTCGCCGTCATTTCGCCGAAGCTACCGCAGAAGACGCTCGCGGAGGTGGCGGCCGCCGCACAGAAGGAGCCGGACAAGTGGACCGCCGCCATGCCGTCGCTCGGCTCGCCGGGCCATGTCGCGACTTTGAGCTTCAACCGCCTGACCAAGACCAATATGACGATCACGCCGTATCGCGGCACGGCGCCCGCACTGACCGACGTCGCGGGCGGACACACCCAGATGCTGATCGACGCCATGGTGGTGCTGCTGCCGATGGCCAAGACCGGCGGCGTCAAGGCGCTTGCCGTCACGACGGCCAAGCGCAGCGCGGCTGCGCCGGACATCCCCACAGCGGCGGAGAGCGGCGTGCCCGGACTGAATGTCGTCTCCTGGTATGGCATGTGGGGTCCCGAAGGGCATGCCGGCCGACGTGGTGAAGGCGTTGAACGCGGCGACGGCGGACGCGATGCGCGAGCTTGGAGACGGCCGGCCGCCTCGCTGTCCTTGGGGTCGAGCCGACCTACGGCACGCCCGAGGAGTTTGGGAAATTCCAGGCCGACGAGGTTCAGCGCAATGGCGAGCTTCTGAAATCCGCGAACTTCAAGCCGCAATAGTCACCGCAGCGGTCGGCACGAGGGGCAAGCCGTCTGCCGTGCGCCCGTTGCCCAGTCTGCAGTCGAGAGAATGCGCGCAGCCATGACGATGTTCCGCTACTTCCCCGGCAACGAAGGCTGGTCGTATCACTTCGCGGCCCGCATCGTGAACGTCGCGCAGCTCGGCGGCGCCGACTTCCACGAAGCCCATCGCGTGCTGGAGAAGGTCAAGGTCGGCGACGGCGAGAGCTGGTATCGCGAATGGCAAGCCGCCGGCGTTCGCGTCGAAGAGAACGCCATCGCTGCGCAGCGCGCCGGCCGGCCCATCACCGCCCGCGACGCCTACCTGCGCGCGCACAACTACTTCCGGACCGCGCAGTTCTTTCTGCTCGGCAGCGATCCGCGCAAGAAGGACTCCTACGTGCGCTGCGTGGAGAACTTCCACGCCGCACTGCCCTATTTCGACAACCCGCCGGAGCGCGTGACCTTTCCGTTCGAGGGCTCGCATCTGAGCGGCTACTACTACCGCCCGCTCGGCGCCGCGCGACAGCGGCATCCGGCAATCGCCTATCTCGGCGGCGTCGATATTATTTCCGAGGAACTCTACTTCTTCGCCGCGCAGCAGATGCTGCAACGCGGATTCGGTGTCTTGTGCTTCGACGGCCCGGGCATGGGCGAGCCGTTGCGCGTGCGGGGCATCCATGCGAGACCCGATTACGAGGTGGCGATCAGCGCTGCGGTCGACTATCTCGCTGAACCGGCCCGATGTCGACGCGGACAAGATCAGCCTTATCGGCCAGTCGATGGGCGGCTATTACGGCGGGCGCGGCGCGGCCAAGGAGCCCCGGCTGCGCGCCGCCATTCTTTGGGGCGCCTGCTACGATCTGACCGAAGACATCTATGATTTCTGGCCGGCCGTCCGTCCCCAGGTGGAATGGGTGATCGGCGCCAAGGACGAGAAGGACGCGCGCGAGAAGCTCAAGGCGTTCACGCTTAAAGGGCGTGCTGCAACACGCGAAATGCCCGGTGATGGTCACGCACGGTCAGGACGACACGCTGGTGACGCGTGAAGGCCGCCCACAAGACCTACGCCGAGCTGCCCGAGCCCAAGCACCTGCGGATTTGGACCGAGGCGGAAGGCGGCGGCATTCATCTGATGAATGACAACCGCGCCGAGGCCGTGCCCTATATGCTAGACTGGCTCCTGGAAGAAGTGAACCGGCCGCGCGGGCAGACCAGGTTCCCCTGACAACGAGGTGACTACTATGCACAAGGTCCATATTCCGGAGAAGATCGTCGCCCGCGTCCTCAAGCGGCAGGGCCGCTGGAATGTCCATGACGACGTGCCCGCCGATAAGACCGCCTTCGTCGTGGTCGATATGCAAAATTATTTCATGGCGCCGGGTCAGCAGGTCGAAATCCCCGCGGCGCGCGAGATCGTCCCGAACATCAACCGGCTGGCAGAAGCGCTGCGCAACCGCCGGCGGGCTGGTCGTCTGGGTTCGGACCATTTCGAACGAGGATTCGTTCAAGAACTGGTCGCACTTCCACGATATTCTCAACACGCCGCAGCGCAAGGCGCGCCGTCACGAGGCTATGAAGGACGGCGCGTTCGGCGCCGAGCTTTGGCCGAAGCTCGACGTTCGCAAGGAAGACCTGATCGTCTGCAAGACGCGCTACAGCGCATTCATCCAGGGCTCGTCCCCGCTCGAGGGCGAATTGCGCAAGCGCGGAATCACTGCTGTCTGGGTCGGCGGCACCTCGACCAATACCTGCTGCGAGAGCACCGCGCGAGACGCCATGCTGCTCGATTTCCGCACCACCATGATCAGCGACGCCAATGCCGATCACAACGACGAGGAACACAACGCCACGCTGGTCAACTTCTGCATCAATTTCGGCGATGTCGCCTCGACTGACGACTTGATCCAGCGCTTGCAGCCCGCCGCGCTAAATCAACAGCGCGCCACTGCGGGCTAGCCGGCGCTATCGCTCTTGTTCAGGTGCCCGAAAATCGGTCAGTTTCTTTTCGCTGCTGGAATTTAACAGTTTAACAGTCGCGTAATGCCGTAATGCATCGGTGATGGTTATACCAACCTTCGCAATTAATGACTCGTCATGCGCGGGCTTGACCCGCGCATCCATCGCAAAATCTAAGAATTTAATCAAGGCGATGGATTGCCGGGTCGAGCCCGGCAATGACGACTTGGAAAAGTCACAGCCAAAGACTGTTGGTCTTAGAGGTCCTTTTCGGCGAGCTCGCGAAACTCGTCGGGAACGGAACGGGAAAGTCCCAACGCGACCGACCCGTATCCGACCGCCTCCCATCCGAAGCGATCGCGGATCATGTCGACAGCGCGGTCGGCCATCCAGCGCGCCATGCCTCTTTTGGTGCCGGGCCGGCGCTCCTCATCTGCAAGCCCAAGCGGGAGCTCCAGCTGCACGTCCGCAGTGCTTCTCGAGATGCGACACGGAGATCGCCAGCAGCGAGATGGTCTTCTCGTCAGGGTGATCCGCGAGCACCGCGCGCACCAGCTCCTCGGCGATTTCGGCAAGGATCGCGGTCGCCGAAATCGGCGCATCGAGCGTTACGGAGCGGGTGACCGAGCGGAGGTCGGCGAAGCGAACGCGCACCGTCACAGTCCGGCCAGGCCGGGATTTCGCCCGCAGCCGGGTGGCGACCCTGTCGGCAAGATGACGCAGCGTGGGCCGGAAAACTCGCTCTTCAGCAGGCTTCTTGCCGAGCGCTGACTGGGCTCCGGCCGATTGCGCCCGACGATGCGTCTTGATTTCCCGTGGATCGCGATTCCACGCCAGCGCCGTCAGCTTCTCGCCTGCCGCGCGACCGAGCAACCGCTCGAGCGACCATCCCGGCATCTCCGCCAGCTGCCCGATGGTATGGACGCCGATCTCGGCCAGCCGCGCCCTGGTGACCGGGCCCACGCCCCACATCAGCTCGACAGGCAGGTCGTGAAGGAAATCGAGCTCGGTGTCGGGATCGACAACCACCAACCCGTCGGGCTTGGCCACTTGCGAGGCGATTTTCGCCAGGTGCTTGGTGCGCGCCACGCCGACCGAGATCGGAAGGCCAAGCTCCGCCCGCACGCGGCGCCGGATCGCGCTTGCAATCTCGGCCGGCGGACCGAAGAGATGGGTGCACCCCGCGACGTCGGCGAAGGCCTCGTCGATGGAAATCCGCTCGACGAGCGGCGTGAAATCATTGAGCACCTCGATGGCGGCATCGCCCAGCCGCTGGTACTCCTTGAAATGGCCGCCGACAAAGATCAGTTGCGGACAAAGCTCGCGCGCCCGCCGTCCCGACATGCCGCCGCGGACTCCGAAGGCCTTGGCTTCGTATGAAGCGGCAAGCACGACCCCGCCGCCGACGGCGATGGGCTTGCCGCGCAAGGACGGGTCGAGCAGTTGCTCGACCGAGGCATAGAAGGCATCCAGGTCCGCATGGAGGATGGTGGCTGTCGTTTCCATCCCGACCGTTCACCTGCGAATTTTCGTGGGTGGCTTGCGAATCCGCCCGCGGGCGAAGCCGGTCGAGATTGCTTCGGTCAATCGCTCGACTTCGGCCTCCAGGCAGGCATTTGCGACGAGCGTCGCGCGCAACGCCGCGCGTGCATTCACACCGCAAATCGCAATAGCCTCGTCCACCTCCGCTTCGAGCAAAGCAGCGGCGTCGGCGTCGGGCTCTTGCGAGCGCTCCGATCCATTCACGTCTGGACTCCCCCTTTCGGCCACGAGAACAAAAGAAGTACATCAAGTCAATGGGCCAGTCATGGGCCAGTCATGGGCCAGTCATGGGCCAGAGGAAGGCAGAGCTGACCGCGGCCGGAATTGATCGCGG
Source organism: uncultured Alphaproteobacteria bacterium (assembly GCA_963831225.1). GTDB lineage: Bacteria > Pseudomonadota > Alphaproteobacteria > Rhizobiales > Xanthobacteraceae > VAZQ01. The sequence goes on along the minus strand of CAWHPT010000056.1, from coordinate 21,919 downwards.
CTGGCCGCATCAAGTCGCTGTCCCGGCAGCCGAGTGCAGGGGTTCGCACGGCCGGTTCATGGACGTTTTCTGCCTCGACCTGTCGGTGTGCGAGCAGCATCACAGTGGCGCATGACGGAAAGCGCGAGCTGGTCGAGATGCGATGGGGCCTGGTGCCCTTCTGGTGGAGCGGCGGTCAGCGAGGCACGACATCGCGGGACGTCAGCCGCAAGAATGCAAACCCGCTCTTGCCCGGCAGAGCTCGAAATGTCGATAGTAGGCCATGCCATTGAAACGGTCTAAAACGGCGTCGCCATGAACCGCAAGTCCATGGGCGAATTGCACGCAATCCACGAAGCCGCGCACGCGGTCATGGCCGCGCGGATGGGATGGATTGTCTCAGGCGTGAGACTTGGCAGGGCGCAAGCCTATGGGTATGTCGATGCAGAGGCTCGCCGATGGTCGCGCAGGGCCGATATTCTCATTGCACTCGCCGGCCATGCGGCTGATTTGCGCTTGGCGCAACTCCATCCCCGCTATCGAGACCAAGGCGACCCCTACGAAAGCGTCGAGGATGACCTGACGATCGTATTCGAGTTGCTTGCGGAAGCCGGCCGCGCCGACTCCATCTTCCCACGTTTTGTGCGCGAGTTGGATCGCGCCGACTCGATCCTTGCGGAGCGGGATACATGGGCAGCGGTCAGAAAGGTGGCTGCCTTGCTCTCGAGGCGAGGGAAGGTGACGGCGGAAGAGCTCGCTCCACTCCTCGCGAATATTCGCCAACGCAGGACGCGGCGCCAGCTCCAGAGGAAAAGAGCCCGTCGCCGTAGAAAAAGTTGAACGGGGTAAGCGGGCCCCGCCAATCTATCAATGGGAAGTAGAGATGAGCGCTGCTGATTTCAAACGACAGCGCATGCTCGGCTACAAAGCCTCTGGAGCCCTGTCGGACCTGACCAGTCCGCCATCGGAATTTTGCATTCAAGTTCACGATGCAGATCGCGACGTTTGGACAACCATGAACCCTGGCGATGGAAAAGACGTGCGCGCCAGAAAGTCTTTGGTCGCCAGTGCGGCGAAGGCAATGCGAGAGGGCGGCCATATTTAGGCGGGCCCATTCGCACGGGAGGTCTGACGATGTCGACCCAAAACACCCTCTCTAGACGCGAGGTGGTGTCGCTGCTCGGTGTCACCACCGTCAGCGTCGTGGTCCCCACGGTGACCGCGCAGACAGCCGGGGCCCGATCACACGAAGTCACCGGCGCTGCAACGTCGACGCGCCCGCAGTACATTTTCGGCTACGGTTCGCTGATCGAACGCGAGTTGCGCATGCGCACCTGGCCCAGCGCCGAGTTTGCCTCGCCGGTCGTCGTCAAAGGCATCGCACGGGGCTGGTTCGATCAGACCGACGTGCCCGGTTGGAGCCCGACCTATCTCGGCGTCGTGACCGAGGAGGCTGCCGAATGCAACGGCGTGGTCTTCCCCGTCACCTCGGCGGAGCTCGACAGCTACTCCCGGCGCGAGACCGGCTACAAGCCGACGAAGATCGACCCGTCACGGGTCACCATGCTCGACGGCGGCTCGGCCTCGCCCGACGGAGACATCTGGTGCTTCGCCAACACGCGCAAGCGTTTCGCCTCCGTCGCGCACCCGATCGTGCAGTCGTACGTGGACGTCTGCCTCAACGGCTGCCTGGAGATCGAGGCAATGTATTCGCCGGCGAAGCAGGCCAACTTCGCCGAGCACTTCATCAGGACGACGGGCAACTGGGGACCGCCATGGATCAACGATCGCATCTATCCTTGGCGGCCATTCGTGTACGTGCCGCGCGCCTGGGCGATCGACGCGCTGCTTCAGAAAGTTCTGGGCCAGGAGATGTTCGCGCAGATCACGCTCAAGTAATGGCGGGGCGCGGATGCAATTCGGACAATTCAAACGGCGCGAGCTCGACGGCCAGAACGTCACGAGGAGGACCTGATGGAGCCTCAGCCGGCCCCGGCTGCTCCTGGTGTGCTCGGCCGGCTCAGCTCTCACCTGGACTGGTACTGGACGCTTTCCCCGCCTGGTCGCACCGCGTTCTGGGCGACCTTCGGTGGCTGGGCGCTCGACGCCTACAACCAGATGACCCTGGGCTTCGTCCTGCCCGCCGTGACGGCCGCGTTTGCGCTCTCCACCACGCAGGCGGGGCTGCTCGGGACCGTCGGCCTGGTGACGAGCGCGGTGGGCGGCGCCATGGCCGGGGCGCTGGCCGACGCGGTCGGGCGCGTGCGGGTGTTGATCCTCTCCATCGGGTCGTACGCGCTGTTCACGCTCCTGGCCGGCTGCGCACAGTCATACGAGCAGCTGTTGGTCTTCCTCACGCTGCAGGGCCTCGGGTTCGGCGGCGAGTGGGCCGCGGGCGCGGTGCTCGTGGCGGAGTACGCGCAGGCGACGCAGCGCGGGCGAGTCATCGGGGCCGTCCAGAGCGCCTGGTCGATCGGCTATGCCGGCGTCCTGATCGCCAACACCCTCGCCTTCAGCCTGGCGCCGCCTGAACTCGCCTGGCGCATGATGTTCTGGCTGGGCGCGGTGCCGGCCGTCGTGCTGCTGTGGGTGCGCACCCGCGTGCAGGAGTCCCCCGTGTACCGCGCCGAGGCAGCGGCCCGCGGGGCCGGCACAGGACCGGCAGGCGCCAGGCCCGGCAGCGCGCTCCTCGGGCTGTTCCGCCGCGACCAGCTCCGCGTCACCCTGGCGTCGGCGCTGCTCTCGGTCGGCGTCATCGGCGCCGGGCTCGCCGTCTGGCTGCCCACCTATCTGGAGCAGGTGCGCCACCTGACGGTCGAGGGCCTCAGCGCCTACATGGGCATCCAGGTGATCGGCGGGTTCGTGGGCTGTGTCAGCGCCGGCTACGTGCTGGACGCGCTGGGCCGGCGCCGCGGCCTGGCGCTGTTCGCGCTCGGCAGCGCGCTCTCCGCCTGGGCTTACGTCGTGCTGCCGCCCGGCGCCGCCTGGCTGGTGTTCGCCATCGGCTTCCCGCTCGGCTTCTTCGGTTCGGGCATCTTCAGCGGGCTGGCGGTCTACCTCGCCGAGCTATATCCGACCGAGCTGCGCGGCGCGGGACAAGGGTTCGGCTACAACATCGGGCGTGGGATCGGCGCGGTCGGGCCGGCCGCGATCGGCGTTGCGGCGGCGCGGGTCGGGCTGAGCGACGCGCTGGCGCTGGCGGCCACGAGCTACGTGCTCTGCCTCGTCGCCCTGCTGTTCCTGCCGGAGACTCGCGGGAAGCACCTGACCGGCTGAGCTGTTCCGATTTCCTGACGGCTACCGTTGCCCGCGTGCGCTATGATACGGCTCGATTGAATTGCGCTGGGCGCAGGGCAATTCGAGCGAGTCCCGGCACTCGCTACCGCGCTGGTCAATCGAAAAGTCGCGGCGACCGCTGCAACGGGATGCCGGCCCCGGCATTCGCCGCCAACTTTGACCGACCCGCTGCGGAAGGCAGCAGCCGTAGACGATCCCCTGGATGATGGACATCCCGTGCAAGCGGGATCATGCTGGCGTCACCGAGGCGTTCAACAGATCTGCAGTGCACACCATGTCGCCGATCCTGGTGTCTCCTTTGGTGGCTCTTGCAATCGCCTCGGCGTGGAGCCCAAGAGAAAGCTCTGCGCAGCAAACGACCTCGACCTCATCCGACTTGTCGACCCCAAACCCGATAAGGGAAGACTTCGCCAAGCAAATCGATATCGGCGGCGGTCGCAAGATGTACCTGGAGTGCCGCGGAACGGGCTCCCCGACCGTCGTGTTGGTGGCTGGCCTCAAGGGTTCAGCCGAGGATTGGAACATCACCAGGCAATCGGAGCCGACGGTCTTCGCCGAGGTCGCCAAGTTCACCCGGGTCTGTGCTTACGACCGCCCCGGAACGCCGGTCGGTGAGAAGCCGAGCCGCAGCGACCCGGTGCCGCAGCCGACCACAGCGGGGAGGCGGTCGCCGATTTGCATGCCCTGCTGAGCGCCGCTGGTGAGGCGGGGCCCTACGTGCTTGTCGGGCACTCTTATGGCGGCCTGGTCGTGCGGCTTTATGCGAGCACCTATCCCGAAGACGTATCCGGTCTCGTTCTCGTCGACGCTCTCACCGAAGGGCTTCGGGATGCGGAGACGCCTGAGCAGTGGGCGATACAGCGAAAGCTGATGGAGGGCGACATACGGGAAAGCTTGGTTTTGTACCCGGCTCTTGAAAGGAACGACCCGGACGCAGCTTCGACCAGGTCCGCGCCGCCCCGCCACTGCGTCCACTCCCACTGGTGGTATTGTCTGCGGACCGGGCCTGGGGGCCGCAAGTCCCGTCGATGATTGCGGCAGGCATGCTCCCGGCCGACGTGCCGCCGGATTTCGGCTACGTCACCGATGCCGCGCAGAAACAGGCGCAAGAGCAGCTCGCCGAGCTCGTGCCGAACGCGAAACACATCACCAACACGAACAGCGGCCACGAGATACACAAGGAGCAGCCTCAACTCGTGATCGACGCGATCCGCGAAGTTGTCGACGCCGGACGTGACCCGCGCTCATGGCGTCGCAGCGGGACGATGACGGCCCCGAGCGGCGCTGCGGCGCGGCACCTGATTTCTGCAAGCGTGCAGGTTTTCGGACGGCGGTAATGATCAGCTATCCCGCGCTGCGGCGACCGGCGTCCGAAAAGCGCCAAGGCACGGGCGGTAGCGACAGCGGCAAACACATCCGCGATTGAAATTGGAGCAGCTGTTCTCCCGTGGTGTCCTGATCGTCTCAGTTCGACCCTGCCTGACATCGGCTGGCAGGATTTGCTGAACGGGAGAATATGGAATGTCGGGCGGCATCACTCCGGCTTGGCCCCAGAGAACTTTACGACCTTTCCCCATTTCTCGACTTCAGCGGCAAGGAGCTGTCCGTATTCCGCGGGCGAAAGCGCAAACACAGACGTTCCAAGGTCGGCGAACTTCGCTCTGATCCTCGGATCGGCGAGGGCAGCGTTAATTTCCTTGTTGAGCTTTTCGATGATCTCGATCGGAGTGTTTGCCGGCACTCCGACGCCACCTACCCCGCTCGCCTCGAAACCCGGTACGAAATCTCCAACTGTCGGGATATCGGGCAATCCCTCCCACCGCGTCGCGCTTGTAACTGCCAAGGGCCGCAGTTTGCCGTCCCTGATATACCCGATCGAGGTCGGCATATTATCGAACATGACCTGGATCTGGCCGCTGACCAGGTCGGTCAGTGCGGCCGGCGTGGCACGATAGGGCACATGAATCATGTTGACGCCGGTCAGCATCTTGAACAACTCGCCGGAAATATGATTTGACGTTCCGATCCCCGGCGAGCCGAAATTGATTTTTCCAGGATTGGCTTTCGCATACGCAATGAATTCGGGCACGGTTTTCGCAGGGAATGCGAAATTGACCTCCATGACGTTCGGCACGCGGACGATGCTCGCGACGGGCGCAATGTCGCGGAGTAGATTGAAGTTGAGCTTTTCGTAGAGGGTCGCGTTGATAACCTGGGGGGACCCAATGAGCAGGAGCGTGTAGCCGTCTGCCGGCGCACGCACGGCGGACTCGGTGCCGATGTTGCTGCCCGCCCCTGGTCTATTCTCGATGACGACCGGCTGTCCAAGCCGCTCCGACAGCCACTGTCCTATCAGGCGCGCGATGATGTCGGTCGTGTTGCCGGGCGCGCCTGCGACGATCCAGCGTATCGGCCGCATCGGATAGGCTTGCGCCCAGGCGCCACGCGATACGGCCGGCAGCGCGGTAGCGCCCACAGTCAGTTGCAGGAATTTGCGGCGAGGAAGTTTCATCGGCCTACCTCCCTGGAATTTCACCGATGCTGCGAGCGTTATCCGTCGCAGAGCAATGCGAATAGACTACGGCGCTTGCAAAGAGCGAGGAAGGGCAATGTCGCGAATTGGCAAGAATGCGAAGTGCCGGAGGAGAGCTTGCAGGTCTGGAGCCAGAGGTAGAGCCTACTTAACGCGGAAGTTCCTGGACCGCCGTTCATGACCCATCTCGGTCATTCGGCTATCGATTTTGCTGTGATGCTCCAGCAGCGTTCTTTCGCAACGGTGTGGCAAGTGTGCGGCCCCCAGCCTTGAGGAGTGGAGCCCATGAGGCGACGGGAGCTCATATCGCTGCTCGGCGGCGCTGCGGCGGCCTGGCCGCTCTTGGCCCGTGCGCAAGAGCGGCCCAAGCCGTTGCGCATCGGCACGGTCTCGCTGAACAGGCGGGCCAGTGCGCAGCGGGTGGCATTCGAACAGCGGCTGCGCGAACTGGGCTACATCGAGGGGCAAAATCTCGTCATCGAATACATCAACGCACCCGACCGTCCTGATCGGATCGATGAGGCGGCGCGGGAGCTGGTTCAGCGCAATGTGGACATCATTGTCCTGGAGAACCACATTACCCTGAAATCGGTCATGAGCGCGACGAGCACCTTGCCGATCGTCATCATCGCGACCAGTTTCGACCCCGTGGCCCTGGGTGTCGTGGCGAGCATCGCGCGGCCGGACGGGAACATCACCGGCTTTTACGTTCGCCGGCCTGAACTTGTGGAAAAACAGATCGGACTGCTCGCTGAGACTTTTCCCGGAAGGACCCGATTGGGTGTGATTTGGGATGCGGTTTCGGGTGAGGCATTCCCCGCAGCAGAGCGGACCGCCATTGCGCTGCGGTGGGAACTCGAGCCGTTGAAGCTGGAGCACCCTCCCTACGATTTCGTGGCGGCGTTTCGCAGCTTGGCCCAGCGCGGCGCGCAGATGGTCCTTGTTCTGCACAGTGGTCTTTTCACCGAAGACCGGGCGCATATCGAGCACTGGCGTTGCAACATGGCCTGCCGAGCATGTTCACAGACAAGATCTATGCGGATGCCGGTGGGCTGATGTCCTATGGGCCGGACCTCTCGATCGCTTTTCGGCGGGCGGCCGACTATGTCGACCGCATTGCCAAGGGAGCGAGACCCGCCGACCTGCCCATCGAGCAGCCGACAAGTTTCGTTCTCACGCTCAACCTGAAGACCGCCAGAGCCCTCGGCCTTGATATGCCGCCGGCGCTGCTCGCCCGCGCCGACGAGGTGATCGAATGAGGGCTGCCTTGCTGCGATTGAATTGGAGGTGCAGGACGAAGCTCTGGATCGGGCAGCGTAGGGTGTAGCGACCGAGGTCGACGAAGTCGGGCTCGAGCAGGTCGCAGTGTGGCTTGAGCATCGCAAAGTCGAGACTCTGGGAGGAACTCGCGCAAGGGCAGCGGGACATCGTCATCGTCAACAATGACGGTGACTGCGATCTTGCCGATAAAAAGCGCATGGAGCGACCAAGGGAACTTATGCGAACCATCGCCGAGCTTGCCACCTAGCTACTTCCCTAGCGCGCGCGGGGTGACACAATCCCATTTTTCGTAGCCGCGCCAAACGTTTGCAACATAGACATGGTTCGCTTCTGTGAAGACATGGTTCGCTTCTGTGAAGATGCTATGGGGCGGGCGGCGAGGGTATGGCACCTTCGGCGCTGTTGAAGCAAACCGATGGAGCGCCCCATGTCGCAACCTTTTGACGCGAGCAGGTCCCTCACCGCCCTCGAGCAGGATAGCACGATCATCGCCGTGATCGAGATGAGCCAATCGAAGTTGGCTCGTTGCCGGCGTTGTTCCCGGCTCGAGCGCCAGCCTCTGAAGAAGCTCGATGCCGACGAGGAGGCGCTGTTGAAGCTCTTGCATCGCTGGCGCGACGAAGCCGGCCAGGCCGGGCGCCAGATCAAGCGCATCGTCGTCGCTTTTGAGGCCGGACGCGACGGCTTCTGGCTGGCGCGCTGGCTGCGGGCGCGCGATGTCGAGGCCTACGTCATCCATCCCGCGAGCGTCGCGGTGTCGCGCGAGCACCGGCGGGCGAAGACCGATCGCCTCGACACGGAACTGCTGATGCGCGCCTTTCTCGGCTGGCTGCGCGGCGAGACGCGACCATTGCAGCATGGTGGCGATCCCGACGCTCGAGGAGGAGGACGCCAAGCGGCCGAACCGCGAGCGCGAGAACCTGGTCGGCGAGCGCACGCGCATCGTCAACCGGATGAAGGCGATGCTGGTCCGCTTCGGCATTCGCAGCTTCAAGCCGACGCTGCGCAAGGCCGCGGAACGCTCGAAGCGTCTGCGCACCGCCGAGGGGATGCCGTTGCCGCCGAACACGCTGGCGGAGCTGCGCCGCGATATGGCGCGGCTGCGCTTCGTGCAGCGACAGATCAAGGAGATCGAGCAGAGCGCCTGGCGCAAGCGCTCGGCGGCTCCTGCCGGAGAAAGGCCCGCATGCGATGGTTCGCTGCATCGCGCGCGTCATCGGCATCGGCATCGAGACGGCGGACATGCTGGTGCAGCGAGGTCCTGTCGCGGCACTTGCGCGATCGCAAGGCCGTCGCGCGCTATGCCGGCCTCACCGGCTCGCCGGACGAGAGCGGCAGCCGGCGGCGCGAGAAAGGTCTCGCCAAGCGCGGGCAACGCCCGCGTGCGGCGCGGCATGATCCAGTTGGCCTGGCGCTTTCTCCTGTTCCAGAAGGACAGCGCGCTGGCCCAATGGTTTCGGGCGCGAACGGCCGATGGCCGCGGCGGCACGCGCAAGACGATGATCGTGGCGCTGGCGCGAAAGCTGCTGATCGCGCTCTGGCGTCTCGTGCACGACGGGCGAGGTGCCGGATGGCGTCGTCTTGCGTCCGGCGTCATGAGCGACGAACACGGAAACAGAGGACAACGGATAACAGCTTGGCGGCCCGATGCGTGGGTCTGCCGATGACGATCCGAGGTGGCGGTGACCCGACGCAAGCCCATGGCTTCCAAGCCGCTGTGAAGAATGGGCCCGCCGCCCCGGAGCTTCGCCGCCGATGCGCATGACTGCATCATGGTTCGGGTCCCACGGACCGACCGAATACAAGGTTGTGGCGCGATCGTCGCGCCCGACAGCGAGCTCCCCTCGGACATGTCATCCCGACCACGCCAGCGTGCCGCCGTGCTCGGGGCTGTCAAGGCGCGGCCTGGAAACGACGGAGCGTGAGGCACAGGCGAGAGCGACGGCCGGCCTTGACAGCCCCTGCGCGCGCCGGCGTGCAACACGTGTGGGTCGGGACGAAGAAACGGGCTTCCAAGTCGAACAAAGAAACTGGATGAAGGAAGGAAGAGAAGGAAGTGGAGAATGCCGTGAAATATGCGCTTGACTTCGAAAGCCCCATACAAGGTTTTCGGATGCCGGCCCCATGACGACGATAGATTTTCATTCCCGCGCAATGAAATCGAAAAATTCCGCACGCGCGTCATGCCCCGGCGGCGGTTGAGCGTTAAAAGTTGGGCTGGGGAAGTGTGAAGCACTGCACAGACGACAGTCGGCCAACGAGAGTAACAGTTCCGGAGTCATCCTGTGGCAGGCAAGGGAGGAGCTATGCCCACCGTTTTGGCTTCGAGCGTATTCCGCGGAAATTATGCGAGAAAAGGCCTTGGTTGGGCTTGAGGCTCGCGGCTGCCCTAACAGCACTGGTCGTTCTGGCCGTAGTCCCGCCCGCACGCGCGGCAGACCTGACCGGCACTTGGCGAGGTGCGCTCGACGGCCAGGTGGGCGAGTTCACGACTGCCTTTAGCGAGGACGGCTATGTCCTATTCGAATACACGAACAACAAGGGATTGGCCCGGACCGTTGAGTTGACCGCTCCCGGACAAATCCAGTTCGTACCGCCGGGCGGAGGCGTGACGACGGTGGCTGTGAATTCGGTCGTCAAGCGCCCGGACGGGGTCTCATATGTGCTCCACATCGGGTTCGAGCGCGCAAGCGGTGGATATGTGGACCAGCGCTACGTCACCGAACAGCGCGAGTACGCGTTGACGAATCAAGGACTTTGGGTGCGGGTGATAAGTCGGGCGACCGGAGACTTCGGGGACCAGGGCGGATCGACCGGCGACCCCCAGAAAGTGGAGATCATCGAGGGCGTCCTGAAGAGGGTGGAATGAGTAGATGTTCGGTGCGATGGTCGCCTATGCTCGGCCACCTCGGGATCAACTCAGAAGCACGTGGCGGGCGATAGACTTGCTTTATCTCCATCACTCGACCTCGATACCCCGCATCGATAGGGGGCTTCGGCGTCTTGATACAATCGGAATCAGAACGCCCCTGATGGCGGGGAGGCACAAGACAACGGGCGAACTTCACGCTGCATTCGATTGACCACTCCAGAGCACAAGACGCCCCTCCAGATCCGACCTGGTCCGTATATCGGACCGCCTCGATCCCGAGGCGGATCGAAGACGCAGATGCTGGAAACGCCGAGGCGATCCGGCGCGCTCGTGTCGATGGGGCTCGGGCGTCCGGCGCATTGTGCGTGACCTTGGCGTAGGCGTCGGGACCGTGCTTAGGGCGACGTCTCCCCCTAGGTGAACGGAAATCCCCTTGTCCGCTCCTCTCATTTGTCAGATGATTTCTTGCGGCTTGGGAAAACGTGCCTTGCGTACATTCTTCTTGGCGGCGGCGCTTATCTAGGTGAAGATGGTAGATCGCGCATTTATCAGCGCTCGTCAGCCGGCGGTCCAACCAAAATCGGACATAATTCATCACCTAGCTCGACTCAGCCGCCGCCTGGCTTCCCGGAGGTTTCCCTTGCGCCTGACCCGTCGCTCTATCCTTCGCACCGGCACGCTTGCCGCCGTCTCCCCCTTGTTTGGCCAAGCGCCATTGCCCGCAACACCGGCGCGCGCGCAAAACTCCGAGCCGCAGTGGCGGCACGGTCTGTCGCTGTTCGGCGACCTCAAATATCCGCCCGGCTTCAGGCATTTTGACTACGTCAATCCGCAGGCGCCGAAAGGTGGGGCGGTACGCTTGGTGGCGCTCGGCACTTTCGACAACTTCAACCAGGCAATAGCCGGGCTCAAGGGCTTGTTCGCTGCGGCTGCCGGCACGATTTGCGACACGTTGATGGTGCCATCGCTCGACGAAGCGTCGACCCATTACGGGCTGATCGCGGAAGCGGTCAGTCACCCCCCGAACTTTGCGTCCACCTCCTTTCGCTTGCGCGCCGCCGCTCGCCACCACGACGGCAAGCCGATTACGGTCGAGGACGTGATCTATTCCTTCGAGGCCTACAAGAAATACAACCCCTTCATCGGCGCCTTTTATCGCCACGTCGTGAGGGTTGAGCAGAGCGGCGAGCGCGAGGTCACTTTCACTCTCGATTCCCCCGGCAATCGGGAAATGCCGGTGATCCTCGGGCAACTCAGAGTACTGCCCAAGCACTGGTGGGAAGGAAGCGACGCGTCGGGCAAGAAGCGCGACATCGGCGCAACCACGCTCGAGCCGCCGCTCGGCAATGGCGCCTACCGCATCAAGGAATTCGTCCCCGGCCGCACGGTGGTTTACGGGCGGGTGAAGGACTATTGGGCCAAGGATCTGAACGTCAATATCGGGCGCGACAACTTCGACGAAATTCGCTACGAGTATTTTCGTGACCCAACGGTCGCACTGGAAGCCTTCAAGGCCGACCATGCGGACTGGCGCATCGAGAACAGTGCCAAGAACTGGGCCACGGCTTACGATTTTCCTGCGGTCAACGAGAAGCGGGTCATCCTCGAGGAATTCCCCCAGCGCGACCGGGGGATCATGCGGGCCTTCGCCTTCAACACGCGGCGCGACAAGTTCAAGGATGCGAGGGTGCGACGCGCGTTCAATTTCGCCTTCGACTTCGAGGAGATGAACAAGCAGTTCTTCTTCGGTCAATACAAGCGGATCAACAGCTACTTCGAGGGCACCGAACTGGCCTGTTCCGGGCTGCCGCAGGGGGAGGAGCTCAAAATCCTGGAACCGCTGCGCGACAAGGTGCCGCCCGAGGTCTTCACCACCCCGTATGCCAATCCGGTCGCCGGCACACCCGAGAACGTGCGCGCCAATCTGCGCGAGGGGATGCGGCTCATGCGGGAGGCAGGCTACGAGGTGCGCGATCACAAGCAAGTCAACGTCCGGACCGGCGAGGTGCTGAGCGTCGAGATTCTCAGCGTAACGAGCGATCCGTCGGGAGCGGAACGCTTCATCCTCTTCTACAAGCCTTCCCTTGTTCGTCTCGGTATCGACGTCACCGTGCGAAGTGTCGACGATATCCAATATCGAGAATTGATTACGCAACTTCGACTTCGATATCATCATAGCCTCATGGCCGCAGTCCCTGTCGCCCGGCAACGAGCAACGCGACTTGTGGAGCTCTCAGGCGGCCGATACGCATGGCTCGCGCAACTACGTCGGCATCAAGAATCCCGCGGTCGATGCCCTGATCGAGCGCGTGATTTTCGCCAAGAGCCGTGGCGAGCTGGTGGCGGCCACCAGGGCGCTCGACCGTGTCCTGCTGTGGAACCACTACGTCGTGCCGCAATTTACCGATGACAAGGTGTGCGCGGCACGCTGGGACCGCTTCGGCCGGCCCGATCCGTTGCCCGAGTATGGTGGCTCGGCATTTCCAACCGTCTGGTGGTGGGATGCCGAAAGGGCCGCCAAAACAGCGATCCGCCAGTGAGGCGGCCCAGCCTTCCCTTGCCCCGGCGTTGGGGATCGGATGCAATTCTTCGATCGAAAAGGCGCGAGTTCATCGCGCTTCTCGGCGGCGCCGACGTGGCCGCTCTCTGCGCGCAACAGTCGGCGATGCCGGTGATTGGGTTCCTCGAGCTTACCAAGTTCGACCTCATGATCCCCAATGGTCGGATGTGATCCGCCACCCGTCGTTATCTCCTGCTTTTCGCTCTTGGCCGCCGTTGCGAGCCCGATTGCGTCGCGCGCGGCGAGTCGGCCGTTTCGCAGGCACTTTCTTGGTCGGCAGTGGCTTGACCGCCGGGCCGTGAATAACGGTGCCGTCTGCGTTGAACATCGATCCGTGACACAGGCAGTCCCAGGTGCGCTCGGCATTGTTCCAGGTCACCGTACAGCCCTTGTGGGTGCAGGTCGCGGAAAGGGCATGCGGTTGCCCGTTGTCATCCTTCCACACGGCGAGCTTCTGCTTGCCGTGCTTGATGACGCCGCCTTCGCCAGGCGCGAGGTCCGCGATGCTGGCAATACCGGAGGGTGACTCACCTCCCTTGTTGAAGTTTTTGGGGCTCGGCCGGGCGGGTGAGTAAAGGTTTGCCCAGGGGTTCGATCGGCCACGAATCTGATCGGCCATCAGCATTCCGGCAGCGGTGCCGTTGCTGATGCCCCAGGCATTGAAACCGGTTGCGATGTAGAACCCGGGTGCCTTATTGGACGGCGCACCGACGAAAGGAACGCGATCGGCGGTGTCATAATCCTCGTTGAACCATCGCCACACCGTCTCACCAACCGGGAGATTCTTGTGCACCCAGCGGTCGAGATCGCGAAACCGACCGGCAACATCGCGCTCCTGCCCGGTCTTGAAGCTCGGACCGAGGACCACCAATAACGGGCCCTCATTGTCGCGTCCCATACGCAGCGAATGGCGCGGCTCGTCGATGCCGATGAACATGCCGTCGATCGCCGCTTCATCGCGCGCGCGGAATGCCATGGCGGTGTGGCCGCGCGGCTGGGTGCTGCGGTCGTATTCGACCGGTCCGGTGAACGGGAAATTGGTGGCCACCACCACATGCTCGACATCGAGCACGCCATCCGCGGCGGTCACCCGCCAGCGGCGGCCGCGATCGATCGCCGTGACCCGCGTGTTCTCGAAAATGCGGCCACCCGCCGCTTCCACCGCCAGTGCCAGTCCGACGAGGTATTTTGCAGGATTGAACTGGGCCTGATCGGGAAAGCGCAGGGCCGCCGCGGTATCGAAAGGAAGCGGCGCCCGGTCCAGCACCTCCGCATCGAAGCCGACACGCCGGGCGGCTTCCGCCTCGGCCGCGATCTCATCGCGGCGAGCGGGATCGAGCGCATAGGCATAAGCTGCCTTCGGCTCGAGGTCACACGCGATGCCGAGTTCGACGACCCAGTCGCAGATCTGGCGCGCACCGCTGCGGTTGGCCTCGGCATAGAGTTGCGCCTGATCGATCCCGCGCGTCTCGATCAGATGACGATAGATGAGCGAGTGCTGACTGGTAATCTTGGCGGTGGAGCGCCCGGTCACCTGCCGTCCGACGCGGAGTGCCTCGACGACCGCAACCGAGAGGCCAGCACTTGCCAGCAGATAAGCCGCCGTGAGACCGACAATTCCGGCGCCGATCACCGCGACGTCGGCGCCGCCCGATCCGCTCAGCGGCGGATAGCTGGTCGGTGGCGCCGTCGCCGTCCAGCAGCAATCGGGTCTTCCAGGAAGCGTCGCCATGGAGCCTCGCTATCGTCTCGGCACCCGCAGGACCGGCTCAACGGGCATCCGCCTCGCTGCGCCGACCCGTGCACGGCTCGGCAAGCGCGCCGAGCACGGCCGACTGCGCGCGCTGATCGAGTAACCCATGCCCCAGTCCGCGGAAAAGCCGCTCATCCGACCGTCTCGATTGCGCCGGCAAACAGTCGGGCGGAATCTTGCCAAGTGGGGAGCTGCGCCGCTGCCGCGCGAGCGTTCATGGCGAGCCGCTGTCGTTCGGCACGATCGCTGATCAGGCGGCGCAGCGCCTGCGCCAACGCGGCCACATCGTCCGGCGGCACCAGCAGGCCGGTGCCCGCAGGCACCGTGTCGGGGATTGCGCCCGCCATGGTAGACACGACCGGCAGCCCGTGCGCGATCGCTTCCGCAAGCGCCATCCCATACCCCTCGAAACGCGACGCGAGCACAAATACGTCGGATGCCAAATACAGTTCGATGATACGCTCAGGCGGGACGGCGCCGAGCACCGCGACCCTGTCGCCGAGACCGTGGGCCGAGATATCGGCGTCGAGCCGCGCAGCGGCGGCCAGGTTGCGGGTCCGGTCACCAGCGATCGTCAGCCGCCAGGGCAGGTCGGCAATCGTAGCAACTGCCGCGATCAGCAGATCGTATCCTTTGCCCGGCACCACCGATCCGATCGAGAGAAGCCGAACAACGCCGTCGTTGCTGCCAAGCGCCGGCGGAACGGGATCATTACCTGGTCGCACAACGCTGATGCGCTGAGACTGGACGCCGTAATCAGCGATCACGATCCGCGCGGTTGCCTCGCTCGTGACCACGACGCGCGCGGCAGCGGCGAGCGCGGCGCGCTCGCTCTCGCGGAAGACGTCCGCCTGCGTGGTGTCGAGACCGGATTCCAGAGCAAGCGGTTGGTGCACCAGCGCGATGAGCGGCGTGCGGGATCGGAGCGCGCCGGCCTCGGGCAGCGCCCCGAACGCAAGCCCATCGAGGACAATCGGACAGCCGCCCGGCACCGCGGACAGTATCGCCAGCGCGGTCGCGCGCTGCGCGACGCTCGGGAACGGAAAGCCGTCTCCCATGTCGAGGACATCCACCTGCCAACCCAGCCGCCGAAGCTCCTGGATGATGCGCCGGTCATAGCGATAACCTCCGGTCGGCGTGGCGAGATCACCAGGCACGGCGAACGCAAGACGCCCTTCTTGGCTGGAAAGTTGCGCACACTCCGGATCCAGCGATGGTTGCGAAGTCCGACGGATTTCGCGCGAGCCGCAAGCCGAACACTATACGTCTTTGTCACGGACCTCCTCTCGTTGCTAAGTGGGTTTCGCCTCCTTCCAGGCGCATAGTGAGAGGCCGCCCCGAAGAGAATCCAATCGAGCGTGTCGCCCGATTGCATCAAGTACAGTGAGCAGTAATGCAACGAGGGCGGGCACGTCTCCCTTGGGAATGAACGTCCAGGGAGCAGACCGAATGCGGCGAAACCCAGCTTGATCAAGCAGCGCGGAAAATTCGTCGCGAGTCAGCATTCGGTCGCTGGAAAGATGCTTGGTGGCAAACCCCAACAGAGGCGCTATTGTCCGATACCAAACGTAATCAGCATGCGGTGTCAGGCAGAAAAAACGGCCACCAAACTTCAGCACCCTATAGATGCTGGCCAACACTGCTCGCTTATCGAGCATGTGCTCGAAAGCGCCGATGCAAATCGCCAGATCGACCGACTGGTCCGCGATTCCTTTCAGCTCCTCGGCATTATCCACCTCAAACGTAAGATTGGCTCTCCAAGGTGAGCTCCGAAGACGAGCGCGCGCCAATTCGATCATGCCCGGCGAGACATCAATCCCGATGCCACGAGCTACTTCAGGTCCAAGGGCGAGGAGGTGATGGCCATTGCCGCAACCGAGGTCCAGGACGACATCAGTGGGCCGGGGCCGGGCTAGGTTTCGCACAAGCGCGAGTCGGTATTCGAGCAGCCGTTGCGGGTGACCGTGCTGCTCAGGAGATCCGGTTGAGGCACATTGATCAAAGAAAGACCTGATGTCCGTGGTGTTGTATGAGGGAGTGGTCACGACACCGCGAAATCTTGACCAAGGCGGTCGTCGTTCCGTGCCAGGCGACTGCCCCCGCGGTGTGTTTTCAAGATCTGCCGGGCCCGCGAGATTGGCAGAACTTACCGAACTCCGCGTCTGGTATCGTCATGACAGACGCCTCGGAAACGGCTCTGGCGCCAACCAAATAATCCAATTGCTCCACTAAGTTCCCGAGCGGCTGGTGCAATCGACGAAGCGCAGGCTGCGCTTGCATTTTGTCGCCCGTGCGGAACCCGGCGCGCGATGCGATCGGGTTGCACAGTCGCCATCCGGGCTGAATGCGCGGACGTTGAATGCCAGCACCGCATCGTCTGGCAAGGCTGCAAGCGCTAGGCTTGAGGGGTCCGGAGAAGAATGTAGGATGGCTGAAGCCGCGAAGAATCTATTTGGGCTTTCGGTTCTGACGCGGTGGGACGCACACGAGGGGGCCGGCAGTCGTAATCGGCATCGGCCACAGTCTCCGCCTCGGCGGCAGTTGAAGACAGTTCCCGGCGGAGTGTCGATTATGAGCTGGTTTTTCATCGCCCTGTGGGCTCCATTCCTTCTTGCCTGCGCCAATCATAACGACAAGTTTTTGCTGTCGAGATACCTCAAGGAGAAAAGTATCGGATCCATTGTCATATTCTCTTCGCTGTTCAGCGGCGTGGCGATCCCGATCGTATTGTTCATTCAGCCGGACGTGTACGACGTCAGCCTCGTTCAAGGATCTGCGCTTGTCGCGACCGGGATGTTGAGCGTCTTCGCCGCTGTTTGTTATCTCTACGCACTCGACATCGATGAGGCATCTTTCGTCACACCGTTTTATCAGACGGTGCCCATCTTTGCTTACTTCCTCGGTTATTTCATCCTGGGTGAAACGATCACGCTTGCTCAAGGATTGGGTTCGTTCGTTATTATTGTCGGTGCGCTTGCATTGTCGTTTGAGTTTGGTCGGCGGGGAATGCGGTTCAAGCGAAACGTTGTGGCATTGATGCTGGCGGCTTCCTTCTTGAGCGCGATAAATGGCGTCATTTTCAAGCTGATCGCTGTGGACAAGGGTTTTTGGGTTTCGCTTTTTTGGGGTTTCGTCGGCCAAGTGATGGCCGGATTGACCTTTCTAGTCTGCGTTCCCAGTTACCGCAGAGATTTCCTCGGCCTCTTCAAACAACAGAAAGTCGCCGCTGTTGGCCTTATCGCGTTGAGCAGGACATTGTTCAGCGTCAGCGAAGCCGTCACGCTTTACGCGACGCTCCTGGCGCCCGTCGCGTTGGTTCTTCTCGTGAATTCGTTCCAGCCCCTTTTCGTCTTTACACTCGGTATCGTGCTGACACTGTTTCTTCCTCGCGTGGCTAAGGAATCGCTGGGCCGCATGAAGATGCTGCAAAAGGGAGTGGGAATTGGCCTCATGCTCGTCGGTGGTTACTTGATCAGCAGATAAGATCAGATGGTCCCGCTTCAACGTCTGACCGAGTTAAAGAAGCCACTTGCTGCGGTGCACGAGTTTGGTGTTGCACGTTTCACCGTTCGCGCACTGCAACTTGAGTAAAGGATCAGCCGATCGGTCTGATTGCCGGCATAGCTATATTCGAACACGCCGACCGCGCTTGATGGCTTGAGCGCCGGGTTCCCGAGAGCGTGACGCCTTGCAGCAAGATGATACCGCCAATGCGTGCCCTTTTTGCATCAATCCTAGATTAATTAGAGAACGTCACATTGTCGGCGGTTTGATCGGTGGGATCAGGTACGGGCTTCGAATTGGCGGCGCATGACCATCTCGCCCTCCGCGAGAGTGGTCTATGGGGACGGTACATGATCGCACAAGCAGCAGGGGTGATGCGGCGCTCGCTCACGCTTTATCCACTCTCCTGCGCTGCGATCAGGTTGGCAATACATTTTCCTTGTCAAGCGATCAGTCTCGGTGTTCTCCGCTCTCGCACGGCCGTTCGCGCTCTCAAGCTCGCGGCCGGCGCTTTTGCCTGGGCGGCGACGGCGTTCGCCACTATGACCTATCAGGGAGGCAGCCAAGACACCGCCGCGATCAAGCCCGTTCGCAACGAAACGATTGTGCTTCGACAAGCGGAGCAAACCAATACGCAGACCAAACAAGCGAGAGTCTCCGAGGACCACGAGAGCGATGCGCAGGCCATTCCATCGAGCTATCCACGCGTGGTGCAAACTGTCCGCTTCGTCAATCCCGACGCATCGCAGAACAGCGGCCCGAAGCGCGAGCTTCATACGCTGAATCGTCCGACGTCTGCCCCGACCGACAAACCCGCATATCGCGCCGAAGGGATGGCGTCTTGGTACGGGGCCGACTTCCATGGCCGGCTGACTGCGAGCGGCGAGCGTTATGACATGCATGGCAGCTCGGCGGCGCATCGTACGATGCCGCTGCCGAGTTATGCGCGCGTTACGAATCTGGACAATGGTCGCTCGATAATCGTGCGGGTCAACAATCGTGGGCCTTTTGTACATAACCGCATCATTGACCTATCAACCGGAAGTGCCAGGGCGCTCGATTTCTACAGAAAGGGGATCGCCCGCGTGCGGGTCGAATTTGTCGGCCGCGCACCGATCGACGGCACTGACGACCAGATGTTGCTCGCGACGCTGCGGATGGGCTCCCCGGCTCCCGCACCCTCGACGGCGATGCTGGCGTCGGCCAAACCTTCTCGCTAAGGATTAGTGATGGAAGGGCCCCGCCGCCGCCACTCAGGATGAAAGGTAAGTCACGGTTCGGATCCTGGCAACGGCCGCTCTCGGCACGAACGCGACTCACCGGAACGCCCGGCAGACTTCCGGTGTCTTACAATCACCAGCCGCTGCCTTTGGCGCGAGCTTTCGTGTGCCCGGGTCACACTGCGGGAGGCTTGTATTGTGCTCGCCTGCGCTCGATACTGCCATGCGCAGTACGAATGCAGGGAGAGGGCCCAACATGTCGAAGTTAGCTTGGATTGTCATGCTCTTGATGCTCGCGGCTGCGCCGCCGGCGGCAGAGACCGCGATCCCCGATTTTCGCGGCACTTGGAAAGGCGAGAGCGAATCGATTGTCTTGGATGGCGGGAACACACATCATTCCGCGACGCAGTCGAACGAACCGCAGCTCCGAAGTGTGTCGTTCATCCTGACGATCGATAGGCAGGATGGCCGCCGCTTCTCCGGCACCTTTTCGTCGGCGCGTGGCAGCGAGAGGGTCATTGCCGTCTTTTCACGCAACGGCGCAATCCTGCTGGCCGACGATGATGGCCACACCTACGGCACGATGCTCGCACCGAACCGGATGGAGCTTTGCCATCTCCATGTGGCACCAACCGTGCGGATTGCTTCCTGCGTGGAACTGACCAAGCAGCCGTAGTGGAGATCGCCGAAAGTTAGTGCAGGTCTTGCGCTGACGCTCAGAGAGGCCGACGACTGTTGGCGGCAGCACCGCGATCTAAACGAAAAGTCGTGAGGGTGCTTAGTTTGTATTAAATCGTCGCCCTTGCATCTCTGCGGACAGATGTCTCTTATGCCGGGGAACGCCAGTGTCGAGCGCGATCTGCCGCCGGTTGATCCGGTCCCGATACTGCCCCACGCGCAGGCGTCACACACTACGACAGCCGCTCCGAACGCGCTTTCACATCATCGCTCAGCTGCCGCACGATCTCGGTGGTCTTGCGGATATCCGGTTCGCTGAGAGCGACGCCCATGGTGGATGCGATCGAAAGGAGCCGGGCGTTGAGCTCGCGGTAGCGCGCGTCGCCTTTGGGCGTGAGCTGCACAAGCTTCGAGCGCCGGTGCTTCGGATTGTCGATGAATTCGACGAGCCCCTCGGCCGCAAGCTCATCCGCCAGCCGCTGCATGCGCTGACGGCTGGTGGGTCGCATCTGGGCGATCTGCGGCACGGTGAGCGGACCAAGCAGCGCGAGGCTTCGCATGAAGCCGAACGCACCGCCGCCCCAACTGGTGATGAGCCCTGTCTTCTGGCCGAGCGCCCGTATCCTGAAGAAGCACTGGGCCACTTCGAGCATCAGCTCGGCGATCGCCTCGGCCTTGCTGTCAACGATTGGGCCCGCCCCCGTCCTTCGGCGCACCTCGGTCCTGTGTCGTGCCGACGCCATCGCTTCCGTTCCCTTTGTCTGTGCCAGTTTCTCCAGTTGACACCTCGGTTGTCAACTTGCAGAATGACACCTTAGTTGTCATTTCTGGGCGACTCTGGGCTGCGTAGCCTCCAGCATCTGCGGGAGCAGACATGGAAATGGACCCGGCTGGGCAACAAGTGACCGACACCGGAACCGCGGGCGTCATCGCGCGACCGCCCCTCCTCTTTCTCGCCGCTCTTCTGCTCGGCTTCGTCTCGGATCGCCTGCTGCCCTTGCCGTTCCCGGTTCCGAGGATCGACCTGGTCCACTGGATCATCGCCGGCTCCCTGATCCTCATCGGTTTGGCGCTCGCAGCCGCGGGTATTCGCAACTTCTCCCGGGCGGGGACGCCAGTACCCACGAACGAGCCCACCCGCGCGCTGGTGACGACCGGCATTCACGGCTGGACCCGCAATCCCATCTATCTCGGCATGTTTCTCGTCTACGGCGGCATCGGCATAGCCGTGCGCAGCCCGTGGATCCTGATCCTCACGCTGCCTCTTGCAATCACGATCCGCTACGGCGTCGTCGCGCGCGAGGAGGCGTACCTGGAACGGCGCTTCGGCGACGCCTATCGCGACTACAAAGCCCGCGTGCGCCGCTGGCTGTAGCCGTCGGCAGCGAGAGCCGCGGCGACCGCCTACGCGTTCGGAGGCCGAAGTGAGATCAGGCCTGATCGTGATCGGCGTTCTGTCGCTCGTGCTTGCCTCCTGCGCGATCCCGACACCCCAGGAGGCCAACGATGCCGTTCTGACGCTCCGACAATACGAGAGCTGGGCGTGGGCCGTGGGCATTGCTCTCATCTGGGCCGATCTGGTGTTGCCGATCCCGCAGACTGCCGTGATCGCCGCGCTTGGCATCATCTATGGGACACTGCTCGGCGGATTGCTGGGCAGCCTCGGCCTGATCACCGGCGGCCTTCTCGGCTACGGCCTGATGCTCACCTCCGCGCGGCGCTTCGCGCAACGCTTCGCTGGGCCCCGGTCTCTGCACAAGATGGAGAGTTTGTTCGACCGGGGCGGTGCCTGGGCGATCATCCTCACCCGCAGCCTTCCCTACAGCGTCCCGGAGGCCATGGTCTTTCTCGCCGGACTTGCGGGCATGCCGATGAGAAAATTCACCGCGGCGCTGACCATCGGCAGCGTGCCCACGGCATTCGCTTTTGCGGCCATCGGCGCCGGCTGGGCGGACCAGCCGATCCTGGCCCTTGCGGTGAGCTACGTGCTCCCCATCCTCCTGCTACCCATCGCGCTCTATCTCATGCGGCTGCGAGCACGGTAAGAAATGTCAACACTCGTCATCGTTCTCCGCACGGTCTCCCTGCTCGCCTTTGCGGGACCCATGTTGCTGGGCGTCAGCGGGCGTCGTGGAGACCCCAAGACGCGAGCACGTCAGGGCGGCGGCGGCCGAGCACCCGTCGTGGCAAACCTCGCAGCCTTCGGCTTGTTCTTCCCTTCGCTCCTGATTTTTTCTGGCAG
>CAWHPT010000055.1:100000-103702 GCA_963831225.1 uncultured Alphaproteobacteria bacterium | reverse complement strand
AGGAGCGGCTCAAGCGGCTCGACAAGGAACTGCAGGACGCTCGAGAAGCAATCGGCCGACATCACCGCGCGCTGGAAGGCCGAGAAGGAAAAGCTGTCCGACGCACAAAAGCTCAAGACCGAGCTCGATCAACTGCGGGTCGAGCTCGCCAATGCGCAGCGCAAGGGTGAGTACCAGCGCGCCGGCGAGCTCGCCTATGGCCGCATTCCTGAGATCGAGAAACAGCTCAAGAGCATCGAGAGCGCCGACCAGGGCGCCATGGTCGAGGAGGCGGTGACCGCCGACCACGTCGCACAGGTGGTCTCGCGCTGGACCGGCGTGCCGGTCGACCGCATGCTCGAGGGCGAGAAGGAAAAGCTCCTGCGCATGGAGGAGCAGATCGGCAAGCGCGTCATCGGACAGGCCGAAGCGGTCAAGGCGGTTTCCACCGCGGTGCGCCGCGCGCGCGCCGGCCTGCAGGATCCGCACCGGCCGATCGGCTCATTCATGTTCCTGGGGCCCACCGGCGTCGGCAAGACCGAGCTGACCAAGGCGCTGGCGGAATTCCTGTTCGACGACGAAGCCGCGCTGGTGCGCATCGACATGTCGGAATACATGGAGAAGCATTCGGTCGCGCGCCTGATCGGAGCGCCGCCCGGCTATGTCGGCTACGAGGAAGGCGGCGCGCTCACCGAAGCCGTGCGCCGCCGGCCCTACCAGGTGGTGCTGTTCGACGAGATCGAGAAGGCGCACCCCGACGTGTTCAACGTGCTGCTGCAGGTGCTCGACGACGGCCGCCTCACCGACGGGCAGGGCCACACCGTCGATTTCCGCAACACCCTGATCATCATGACCTCCAATCTCGGCTCCGAGTTTCTGGCCAACCAGCCGGAAGGCCAGGACACCGATGCCGTGCGCGATCAGGTCATGGCGGTCGTGCGGGCGAGCTTCCGTCCGGAGTTCCTCAACCGCGTCGACGAGATCATCCTGTTCCACCGGCTCAAGCGCGAGCGAGATGAGCCAAGATCGTCGACATCCAGATGGGGCGGCTGGCCAAGCTGCTCGAGGACCGCAAGATCACGATCGTGCTCGAGCCGTCGGCGCGCGAGTGGCTGGCCGAGAAGGGCTGGGATCCGGCCTATGGCGCGCGTCCGCTCAAGCGCGTGATCCAGAAATCGGTGCAGGACCCGCTCGCCGAGCTGATCCTGTCCGGGCAGGTCAAGGACGGCGAGAAGGTCGTCATCTCGGCCGGCAAGCAGGGGCTCAGCTTCAACGGCAAGCTGGCCGCGGCGCGGCCGTGACGGCTCATTGCGACGGCGGTCCTTGCGTCGTCGAGCGCTGCAGCGGCCCGGCGTGCGCGGCGCGTGCGCGTCATCATGGTGTCGAGCCGGTCGCGCTCCTGCTCGAAGCCGGCGAGCAACGTGCCTTCCAGCGCCCGGCCGCGCGGCAACCTGATCTTCATCGGGTCGACGAAGCGGCCGTTGATCAGGATCTCGTAATGCAGGTGCGCGCCGGTCGACAGGCCGGTCGAGCCGACATAGCCGATCACCTGGCCCTGGCGAACTTTCTTGCCCGGCTCCATGCCGCGGGCGAAGGCCGACATGTGGCCGTAAGCGGTCTCGTAGCCGTTGGCGTGCCGGATGCGGATGTACTTGCCGTAGCCGCCTTCCCAGCCGGCCTTCTCGATGATGCCGTTGCCCGACGGCGAAGATCGGCGTTCCCATCGAGGCGCGCCCAATCCACGCCGGTATGCATCTTGGTGTAGCCGAGGATCGGATGGTTGCGGCCGCCGAAGCCGGAGGTGAGGCTGCCGTCGGACACCGGCTTGCGTACCAGGAATTTCTTCGCGCTCTTGCCGCTCTCGTCGTAGTAGTCGACGACGTTGTCGTCGGCGGTCTGGTAGCGATAGTACTTCCTGGTTTCGCCGCCGGTGGTGAGCAAAGCGAACAGCACGTCGCCCTTGCCGCCGTCGCTGGCGTTCTCGTCGTCGCCGGCATACAGGATCTCGAAGGAATCGCCGGGCTGAACCTTGCGCTGGAAGTCGACGTCGTAGGATAGATGCGGATGAGATCCTCGATCACCGGGCGCGGCACGTGATTGCGCAACGCAGTCTCGTAGATGCTCTGGTAGAGCCGCACGCCCTTGCCGTCGTCCTCGTCGTCATCGGCCTGGATGACGCCACGCTGTTGGCGCTGCGCACGTCGACGGAGACGTATTTGCCCTTGTCCGACCATGCCACCATCGCCTCGACGCTGGTATCGGTGGCGATGATGACGCGGACCGGCTGCAGCCGCCTGGCGTCGCTTGCCGGCGCGAGCAGCACGCGCAGCTTGTAGCCGTCCCTCGGGCTGCTGTCCTTGCCGCGCCCGCCGAACGCCGCCGTGATCGCCTTCACCTCGTCCGCGGTCGCGCCCATCTCGCGCAGGATCGCCGAGACCGAATCGCCCTTCTTGAGCACGATGGTGCGTTCGTTCCAGGCGTTGCCGCCGGTCACCTGCGCGGTGGTCTTGGGCAGCAGGGTGATGTTTTCCGGCACGATGCGCGGCTTCGAAGCCGGCATAGGGATCGTGTTGCCGCTCGGGCGCATAGGCCAGTCGCGTCGGGCATCGCATTCGGTGATCAGCCGGCTTCTGGCCCGAGCCGCCGTCCCAGTTCGCGGCTTCGCGCACGCGGGCGAGCACCTCGTCGAGCGAGACCACGGCGGCAATCTTCGCCCGCGG
Source organism: uncultured Alphaproteobacteria bacterium (assembly GCA_963831225.1). Lineage (GTDB taxonomy): Bacteria > Pseudomonadota > Alphaproteobacteria > Rhizobiales > Xanthobacteraceae > VAZQ01. The sequence continues at coordinate 101,003 of CAWHPT010000055.1, read as the reverse complement.
CAAGACCGAGTTGAGATCGCGCGTGAAGAACGACACCTCCGCGTCGGGCTCGGCGCCGGCGGCATCTTCGGCGGAAGCCGCGAGATCCCTCGGATCGGGCGAGAATCTTCTGCGCATTGAAGCGGGGAATGCTGGCGGACAGTTCCGACACCGAGAGCGAGAGATTGCCGGCGACCCGGATGAACGGGCGCACGCGCACGATCTCGCGATTGCCGCTGCCGCGGGTCGTGGTGGACACGCGAATGACCTGGCGCGCGGCATTGGCTTCGCCGGGCGGCGGCAGGCGATCGGTCTTGCGCGTCGAATTGGCGATGCGATCGGCGATGCCGGCGACGGCGCCGCGCAGCGTCGGCTTCCACGCGCTCCGGCACGGTGGCGAAGTTGGTCTCGCCGTCGAGGGCGGCAAAAACGGCGCCGCCCATCAGGGCGGCGCCGCACAGACCGGTGAGGATGGTGCCGCTGAACCATTGGACCGAGACGCGGCGGCGGTCCACCAGGCCGCTGATCCTCGCCGTCGACCGACAACGGCGGCTCGTTGCCGAGATCGATGCGCTCGGCCTCCAAGCTCGATCGAAATGCGCCGCGTCGTTTGCCCTGATCCAAGCCCGACGTCCCCCTCCGCCCGCCCGCAGCGAGCGGTTACCGCAACACCGAAGGTGCCAAACGCGACCGGGACGACTGCCGTTGACTTGAAGGAACGGCACGACGCCGCACCCTTCACGGTCCGTCAACGACCGTGTCCTGATCTTCTGGCCTAATCGTGGGTGACGCCGTGACGCCGCAGATCCTGTGGCGCCGACGCAATTCCCCCCGAAGTGACACCTCCCACTGCGACGCCAAGAGGGGCGGAGGAATGTGGCCGCAGTACGGCGTCCGAGGCCCTTTCCATCCCGCCTAACCCCCCTATATTGCTTGCGAAGATGGCTGTTGCCCGGACGGTACCGGAGCGGCCGGATTTTCGTCCCGTCGAGGTGTTGACATTTGGGGGGCCGGGCGCCTATAT
>CAWHPT010000055.1:0-92500 GCA_963831225.1 uncultured Alphaproteobacteria bacterium | reverse complement strand
TCGGTCGCCGAGCTCATCGCCTATGCCAAGGCCAACCCGGGCAAGCTGCATTACGGCTCCTCCGGGCATCGCTTCGCCGCATCATCTTGCCGGCGAGTTGTTGCGCCAGAAGACCGGCATCGACATCGTGCACGTTCCCTATCGCGGGCGGCGGCCCTGCAGTGAACGATCTCCTCGGCGGCCACATCAACATGGCATTTTCCAGTCTTTCGGCGGTCTTGCCGCATCTCGCGACCGGCAAGTCAGGATCCTCGCCGTAGTGGAAAAGACCAGGTACCCGGCCATGCCGGATGTTCCGACGGTCGCGGAGACCGTGCCGGGATTCGAGATGTCGTCGTGGCTCGGCGTTCTTTGCACCGGCGGCGTACGCCGGAGGCTTTGATCGCACGGCTCAACGAGGCGATCAGAAAGATCATTCACGACCGAAGCGGTGAAGGAGAAGCTCGCCAGCCTCGGTCTCGCCGTGGCCCCGAGCACGCCGGGCGAGCTTGCCGCGCTCGTCAATGAGGGCTTGGCGGTGCGCGGCGCATTGGTGAAGGCCGCCAACATCCAAGCCGAATAGCGCATCCCATGCCGAGGCGCAGTGCCGGCATTCTGATGTACCGGCGCCGTGCGGCAGGCATCGAGGTTCTCCTGGTGCATCCCGGCGGACCGTTCTGGGCCAAGAAGGACCTCGGCGCCTGGTCGATTCCGAAAGGTGAATATTCCGGTGCCGAGGACACCTTGGCGGTGGCCGTACGCGAGCTCGAGGAGGAGACCGGTGCGCGGCCGCAGGGCAAATTCCTGCCGCTCGGCGACCTCGTTCAGCCTGGCCGCAAAGTCGTCACCGCCTTCGCGATGGAGGGGGATTTCGATCCTGCCGGGTTGCGATCCAACATGTTCGAATTGGAATGGCCGCCGGGAAGCGGAGCACGGACATCATTTCCGGAGGTGGATCGCGCGGCTTGGTTCGCACCTGAAGCAGCCCGGCAGAAGATTCTTCCAGGCCAGCGCGAGTTCATCGCGCGCCTGCTCGCAGCGCTGGAGTGACTACGCCTGGGCCCACATCCCGGCGAACCGCCGCTGAATCGCATTCATATCGTAGATGCAAATCCCTACCCGTCGGAACGCCGGTCTGACGATCAACTTTGCAGGGGATTTACTGTCACCTTATTGATAGGATAACACGAGCAACGACAGCCGTGGTCACATCGAGGCGATCGCCGGACGGAGCACGGTGCCAACGGAGCTGATTTCCGGCAAACAGGAGGCTGGGTATGGCACGGCACAGATTGGGACGTCTTGCTCTTGCGTCGGCCGTTGCCTCGGCAGGGCTGTCCGGCTCCCCTGCAATCGCACAGGAGGCCATCAAGATCGGTGCGCCGCTGGCGCTCACCGGCGGCCTCGCGGACTCCGGCAAGAAGCAGAAGCTCGGCTTCGACCTCTGGCTCGAGCGGGTCAACAAGGCCGGCGGCATCACCGTCGGCGGCAAGAAGCACAAGGTCGAGCTTGTCACCTACGACTATCAGACCGACGGTAAGCGCGCCGGTGAGCTCGCCGAGAAGCTCATCAACGACGACAAGGTGTCGTTCATGATCGCACCGTTCGGCTCCGGTCACACGAAGATCACCGCCGCCGTGGCCGAGCGCTACGGCGTGCCGATCGTGGCCGTCGCCTCTTCGGAGGCCGTGCACGACCAGGGCTTCAAGCACCTGTTCGGGACATTGGCCCCGTCGAGCGGCCTGATCGACGCGATGCTGACGAAGTTCAAGGCCACCAAGCCGGACCTGCAATCGATCGCCATCCTCGGCCGTGAGGACGTGTTTCCGAAGCTGATGGCCGATCTGATGAAGGGCGCCGCGGAGAAGGCCGGTCTCAAGGTCGTCTATTCGGGCACCTATGCGATCGGCAGCGTCGATCACTCCGCAGCGTTGACGGCCATGCGGCAGGTCAAGCCGGACTGGATCTACATCACCGGCTATTCGCAGGACCTGATACTGGCGCGCAAGCAGATGGCGGATCTCGGCCTGAAAGCGCCGATCATCACGATGATCACGGGCCCCGTGTACAAGGAATTCATCGACGCGCTCGGGCCGCTGGCCGAGAACGTGACCAGCGCGTCCTGGTGGCATTGGGCAACGCCGTTCAAGAGCGATGACGTCTTCGGCACCACCAAGGAATTCTATGATGCGGTGGTGAAGGCGACCGGCGGTACCGAGCCCGACTATGTGCATGCCTCGTCCGCCGCAGCGCTGGTGGTGCTGCAAAAGGCAATCGAGACGGCCGGCTCGCTCGATCGCGCGCGCGTGCGTACCGCCCTGGCCGAGATGGACGCCATGACGTTCTTCGGCCCTATCAAGTTCCGCGCCGACGGCATGAATGAGTCGCGCGCGCTTCCGCTGATCCAGATTCAGGGCGGCAAGCCGGTGCTGATCTATCCGAACGAGCTGAGCAAGGTGCCAATGAAGCTCAATTGAGCTTGCTGATGGCAGATTGCAGCCACGAATGACGTAGCGAAGAAGCTGGAGGAAATCCATGGCTGGAAGCCTGAGCACGGAGCAAGTCGATCATTTCCGCCGGGAAGGATACGCCTACCCGTTCGATGCCATCAGCAAGGAGGAGGCGGCGAGCCACGTCGCCAGGCTCGAGAGCTATGACGCAATGCTGGGCGAGGAGGCGCAGAAGCAACTGAAGATCAAGGCGCACGTTGCGGCACCCTGGATCATCGATCTCGCCCGCAACCCGAAAATTCTGGATGCGGTGGAATCCATTATCGGCCCCGACATCCTGCTGTTCGGCGCCTCCGTGTTCGCCAAGAAGGCGCGCGACACCCGCTTTGTCTCCTGGCATCAGGACGCCGCCTACTACGGGCTCGATCCGCAGGAGGAGGTGACCTGCTGGCTCGGCCTTACCGATGCCGATATCGAAAACGGCTGCATGCGCGTCATGCCGGGTTCGCACAGGGGGCCCGATGCCGTGCACGAGGAAACCTACGATCCCAACAACCTGCTCGGCCGCGGCCAGACCATACGCGGCGTCGACGATAGCAAGGCGGCATACATGCCGGTGAAGGCGGGGCAGTTCTCGATGCACCATGAGCGTACCCTGCACGCCTCGTCGCCGAATCCGTCCGACCGCAGGCGCGTCGGCGTATCGTTCTTCTATATGCCGGCGCATACGCGCTCGATCCTCGGCCGGCGCACCGCCACGCTGGTGCGCGGCAGCGACAAGCACGGTCACTGGGATCCCGAGCCGATGCCGAAGACCGACCTCGACCCCGAGTGCATGGAGTTTCTCAGGAACAGCTGGGCACGTTACCGCGATCCGGACGTGCCGCAAGCCGCCAAGCTCAAGGCATCCTGAGGCCGAGCCCGGCGCCGCTTCCAGGGGTCAGGGCCAGGGGCCCCGGCGCGGTTCATGATCGATACCCAAGTTCTGCTGAATGGCGTCGTTCTCGGCGCGCTCTATGCCTGCATCGCCGTGGGCTTCTCGCTGGTGTGGGGCGTCCTCAACATCATCAACCTGCTGCACGGCTCGCTGATCGTCCTGGGCGCCTATCTCGCCCATCTGGCATTCACGTATGTCGGCCTGCATCCGTTCATCAGCCTGCTGCCGGTCGCCGCGGTGATGTTCGGCTTCGGCTACCTGTTGCAGCGGCTGGTGCTCAACCGCGTCATCGGCGAGCCAGTGCTGGTGACCCTGGTGCTTACATTCGGCCTGGACCTGCTGCTCTACAACGCCATGGTGCTGAGCTTCACCGCTACGCCGCGGCGCATTCTCTTGGACCTCGGACGCATAGAGGTCGGGGACATTGTGCTGCCGGTGGATCGGCTGGCGGCTACGCTTCTCGCCTTGCTGCTGACGGCGCTGCTCTACATAGTGCTGCGCAGCTCGCGTCTCGGCCGCGCCATAGTCGCCGTGCGCATGGACCGTGATGCCGCGGTGCTGATGGGCATTCGCGCGCTCCGCGTTTATGCTGTCACCTTCGGCATCGGCGCGCTGATGGCGGGGGCGGCGGGCTGCCTGATTGCCGTGGTGTTTCCGTTCTCGCCGGGGCTGGCCGAGACCTTCCTCGGCAAGGCGTTCGTCGTCTGCGTGCTGGGTGGTCTAGGCACCGTTCCGGGCGCCCTGGCAGGCGGCGTCGCGCTGGGGATGATCGAGAGCGTGTTCGGTATCTGGCTGGGACCGCAGAACGCGACCATTATCGGCTTCGCCGCATTGCTGCTGGTCCTGATGGTGCGGCCGGCAGGGCTGGTCGGGCGCGCAGGCTACGAATGATGCAGCGGGCGGCCATCGGCGAAAGCAGGCATGCGTTCGAGCTTGCGCTCGTCGGCGCCGGGGTGGTGCTGATCGCGCTCATGCCCTGGATTGCCGACAACTATGCCGTGCGGGTGGCGACGACAATATGTCTGTTCGTCACCATGGCGCTGTCCTGGAATTTCATCGGAGGGTATGCCGGCTATCCTTCCTTTGCAACGGCTGCGTTCTTCGGCTTCGGCGCCTACGCTGGCGCGATCCTGCAGACCAAAGGCGTGCCGATGCTGGCTGCGTGGATGGCGGCGACGGTCCTCACCGCCGGTTTCTCCGCCCTGCTCGGCTTCGCAATCCTGCGGCTCCGCGGTCACTATTTCGCCGTAGGATCGTTTGCCGTGCTCGAGCTCGTCAGGCTGGCGGCCTCGAGTTGGACCGGCCTCACCGGTGGTGGTACTGGCCTCAACGTGCCGATTCTCCCCGGCGGGCCCGAGCTTGCCGGCCGCGTCTTCCTCTATGCCATGCTGGGGCTCGCGATCATTACATTCGCGGTCGCGGTGCTCGTCGACCGCTCGCGCCTCGGCTTCGGGCTCAGATGCATCCGCCAGAACGAGAGTGCCGCCAACATGCTGGGCGTCGACGTCGACCTGCTGAAGATCGCCGCGTTCGTGCTCTCGGCCACTTTCGTGGGCACCAGCGGAGCCATCTATGCTTCCTGGGTCTCCTATATCGATCCGACCGACACGTTCAGCGTTCTCATGACGATCAAAGTGCCGGTGATGGTGCTGCTCGGAGGTGCGGGCACGCTGTTCGGCCCAATCGTCGGCGTGGTGGCCTTTCAGCTGCTCGAGGAGAAGATCTGGTCCAGCTTCCTGGAGATCCACAGCGGCGTGCTGGGCCTCGTCATCGTCCTCCTGGTATTCCTGCTGCCCGGCGGATTGCTGCGCCTTCCCGCCCGGCTCGGCCGCGCCCGCGGCAGGCCGGTGGTCCAATGAGCGCCGACGCGATCCTCGAAGTGCGTAAGCTGTCGAAATTATTCGGCGGCGTGCGCGCCGTCGATAACGTCTCGTTCTCGCTCGGTCGCGGCGAGATCGTCGGCCTGATCGGCCCGAATGGTGCCGGCAAGACCACGCTCGTCAACCTGATGACCGGCGTGCTGCCCGCAACTTCCGGGACGGTGCTGTTCGAGGGCGTCGACGTCACGCGCCAAAAGCCGCACCAGGCAGCGCGGCGCGGCTTGGCGCGAACGTTTCAGATCGTGCAGCCGTTTCCGGAGATGACTGTGCTCGAGAACGTCACCGCCGGCACGCTCTTCGCTGCCAATGCCGGCTCGATCCGGGCGGCCAGCGAGGAGGCACGCAAACACCTGGAGTTTGTCGGGCTCGGCAAGCTCGCGGCTGCGCCGGCGCGGGCCCTCACGCTGCCCGACCGCAAGCGCCTCGAGCTAGCCAAGAGCCTTGCCATGCGCCCGCGCGTGCTCATGCTGGACGAGGTCAACGCCGGCCTCAATTCGAGCGAGATCGATTCCGCGCTCGAGCTCATCCGCCGCATCTCGGCCAACGGCGTGACGATCATCGTCATCGAGCACCTGATGAAGGTGGTGTTCTCGCTGTCACATCGCATCTTCGTGCTGCACCAGGGGGCGCTGATCAGCCAGGGCAAGCCGAGCGAGGTGGCCGCGGATGAGCGTGTCATCCGCGCGTATCTCGGGACCAGGTTCGCCGAACGGCACCAGGGACTGGTGCGCCATGGCTGAGCCGCTGCTGCGGATCGAGGGTCTGCGGTCGGGCTATGGCGACGTGCAGGTCCTGTGGGGAATCGATCTCGAGGTCGCCACCGGCGAGATCGCCTGCATCGTCGGCTCGAACGGAGCGGGCAAGACCACGTTGCTGCGCACGATATCAGGCGTCGTGAAGGCGACGGCCGGATCGATCCGGTTTGCGGGCGAGGCGATCGAGAAGGCCGATCCCGAGGCCATCCTGCGCCGCGGCATCGCCCACGTGCCCGAAGGCCGAAGGCTGTTCAAGGGGCTCAGTGTGCGCGACAACTTGCTGTTGGGGGCTCACCTCCGACGTGATCGCAGCGGCATTGCCCGGGATCTGGAGCGCGTCTTCCACATCTTTCCGATCCTGGCAGAGCGCCGCCGGCAGGACGCGACCACACTGTCAGGTGGCGAGCAGCAGATGTGCGCGGTCGGCCGCGGGATCATGTCGCAGCCGCGGCTGCTGATGCTGGACGAGCTTTCTCTCGGGCTGGCGCCGCGGGCGGTGGAAAGCATCGCGGCGGCGCTGGTAGAGATCAACAAGGCCGGCGTCACCATGCTGGTGGTCGAGCAAGACGTCCTGACCGCCTTCGAGTTGGGGCAACGCGGCTTCGTCATCGAGCTCGGCCGCGTCACCAAGAGCGGCGAAACGCGCGTGCTCGCGGAAGACGCCGAGATCCGCCGAGCCTACATGGGAGTCTGAGCGCGCCGGTTGCGCGGCGACCTTGGTCGCAGGTCAGCATTACCCGAGGCATCATGACGATAATCCCCGCCATGGGCTTTTCAAGCCGGGTCTTGATTGCTACATACGCCGGGCGCGGGGCTTGCTTCGCGCTTTCCGTTTTCGCTGGTTTGACGCGGGGTGGAGCAGCCCGGTAGCTCGTCAGGCTCATAACCTGAAGGTCGTAGGTTCAAATCCTACCCCCGCAACCAAAATAACGCCGCCAAGTCAAAGACTTGGCGGCGTTTCGCTTTTCCGGTCCGTGTTGCAACGGGACACAAGGCGAACCCAAAAAATTCCAAAGGCTTACGGGCGTTGACGGCAATTCCGTGCGACACGGAAGTGCACGATGTTCAACTGGTGTTCTCCCGATACCTGGTTGGCTACAAACGCGAGATCTAGCCTTGGCGGCGCGCGTCAGTAACGGTTCCTTGGTGGCTGTCGCGGCCAACCGATCCGCTACAACAATGATGCAGCTCTTGAAGGTCCACACCGCGATTTACGATCAATTCCATGGCTCATCCGCTGGCCCGGCGTTTTTCTTTCGGCCCGAGAACGCCGACGTCTACGCCGCCTACTACACTTCAATGTACTTGATTCAGGATACCGGCGAAGCTGTCCTAAGTCACATGGCCAGGGGTTTTTCTCTTGATCCAGTGCAAGCCTATCTAGAATTTTGGGGCGTCATGCAGGCAATCAACATCCAGCAGGATGCGATCTTTCAGATGCATGAAGCAGTTGTTGGAAGCGCTCCGAAGGTTCAGTTGGGAAGCGCTTGGGCACAGCTCCGGGATACTCGGCACTTGTGCGCCGGTCATCCAGCGAATCGCAAGCATGGAGTGCCTGCTCCGCAACGGACATTCATGGGCCGATCATTTGGGAATTACGATCGCATCCAATATGAGCTTTGGGACGCGAGCACAGGCCAGACCACGCATCCGGTCATCGATCTCCGTCAGATGATCAACCGCTACGACGCGGAGGCGAGCGTCGTTCTTAAGGGCGTTCTATCGACCATGAAATCCAAGTGGCCTTGAGAGCGCTCGCAATGGCAGCTAAGTCCAACCCGCACTTTGTCCCGCCGATTGAGAAAGCGCTCCTCAAGCGCTTACACACTCCCGACAACTGGATGCTCGACACCGCGACGGAGAATATCGATCGTTTTAACAACCTCCTGAATAGCGTTCCTCGGAATTATCAGTGGGAATTTATGAGCGCCGAGGCCTTCCGGCGAATTGGGAGTTCTCTGGGGTCCGCGACGGCCCTCTATCGTCATTACTGGCATGACATGCTCGGGCAGATAGAAGCATTTTCGGTCATGAGCGCATGGCGCTTGGCAGAAATCAGCCGGTCCGCCGTGTGGGCACTCAGGCGGGGTGACGTGGTATGCGCCGCAGTGATGTCTCGCGCTGCGCTTGAGACGGCAGCGAGTTACGCATGGCTACAGACGGAGATTAGGCCAGCGCTTGAGCAGGTCGCGCAAGGTGACGCTCCCACATTGGTTAAGTACCAAGGGCAAGGCGTTATCAAGGACTTGGAAGACAAGCTGCTGAAGGTGGTCTTTGCGTCAAGGGCTCCGGATGCGGAGGACTTCTACAATCCGACAAACATCGTCACGATCATTGAAAAGATCGCCAAGAAAATTCCGCATCAAGAGGCGATAGCTGGCATCTACTTCGAGCTTTGCGAAGTGGCTCACCCGAACATGCTGGGGCGGTCGATCTACATCACCGCAGTGCAGCCGATGAGCGGCCCCGGTCACGAAAAACGGACGCTATCTATCAATCACGGCCCAGCGGCGATCGACATCCTCCGACATTCAATAGCAGCACTTTCGTGGTCAACAGGGACATTCTCGTGCTCATGCGTTGTCATGCAAGAGGCAATCCGCATGATGTTAAGCCACTTGGAGCGGGTGTGCAGTTAGACCGCCGCTGTCGCGACCCCGTCAAGCCGAACGCGCACGGTTGTGACGCCATTTCCCGCAGCAACCATTGTGATGCCGATCGGCACCATGCCATGGCCGGGCAGCACGACCTGTTGGCCATGTCGTCTCACGCGACGCGCGCGCCGGCGGCAATGACGGCACTCACCAGTTTCGGCAGCTCGTAAACGCCAACGGTCGCGATCTCGACGCTCTCGCCTTCGGCCGCAGTCTTCGCGGCGACGCCGAACAGGTTGCCGATAAGCACGCCCTGGCCGGACGTGAGGCCACCTGTCGGCGCGGCGATAGGATCATGTCACCGCGCTGGATGAAGTTCTTCATGGTTCAAACTCCTTTGGTCGATTGAATGCGCACCTGCCGCACGGGGCTGGATTGGGCGGCTGCGATGCGCCGTTCCAGGTCCGCGAGCGCGGTCGCAATCTCCGCATCTGTCGCGTAGGACACGCGTCGGCTTATCGAGGGTTCAACCGGGCGGCTACGCGCCATGTTGATAGTGAGCGCGCTGTGTGGCTTGCGGGCGTCCGAGTTGCGAGGGCTGCGGTAGGCGGATGTCGATGCTGCGAACGGCTTCATTCACGTGCGGCAGCGCGCCGATTTCTGCGGCGCGATCGGCGAGCCGAAATCCTCCGCGGGTCATCGCTCTGTGCCGGCCGGGCCGTTCGTCCTGAACACGTTGAAGGAGTGGAAGCTCGCATGCCCGAAGGGCGAACTCTCGATCTCGTGTTCCCATCGAGCGACGGATCGGTGGCCGACCATGCCAACACGGTGCGCAGGCATTTCAAGCCGCTGTGTGGTAAACTCGGGATCAAGCTTCGTTGGCACGACATGCGGCATTTCGCGGTATCGATCTGGATCGAGCAGGGGTTCTCGATCTTGGAAGTGATCGCCGGCCACGCCTCCGTGCAGATAACCATGGAGCGCTATGGCCACCTTTTTCCGACGCCGGATCATCAGCACGCCATGGCGCAGGTCGAACAGCGAGTTTTTGGCTAAACGTTCGTCTGCATCACGCTAAAAGAGAGACCGGCCGGACCGACCCGGATGACAGGCTTTCGGCCCGGGACAATTCGCCTCGGACCCCGGTTCCGGTGTTTACCAATTCCGTGATAAATACCGCGTCGGGCTGATCCGTGGAGCTCTTATGAGCCTCGATTGGGGTGCTCAGGTCGCGCGCCTGACGCTTTTTCTTCGTGATCCTTACAGCGTTTCGGATAAGGACTGGCTCACCATCACGGGCCAGGACGAGGCCGAGACGCGTCAGGCTATTCCCGGAGGGAAGCGGCTGAGCGGTCGCGTTCCGAACGGTGCACTCCAAGTTGCCGCGGCCGGCCATCGCTTCGACGTGGTGCTCTCGGCTGTTGAGCTCGAAGAGAACGAGGAGCTTGTCATCCCCTCGGTCGGTGCTCTCGATGAGACGTTGAAAACATTTGTCGAAAGCACATGCAAGTGGATCGACCAGACGAACCCGCCTGTGGTGCGAGCCGCGTTCGGTGTCGTCCTTACGTGCAAAACCGAGACCCGAGACGGTGCCTACCAGCACCTGAAGGGCCTGCTGAAGTCACTCGACGTTCAACCGGAGAAGATGCGGGACCTGCTGTACCGAGTGAACTGGAGGTGCACGAGCCGCGTCCAGGAAGGTCTCATCATCAACCGTCTGACGACGTGGAGCGCCCTGAGGATCATTCGAAAGCTCATCCAGATCGGAGACGAGATCGCTACCGAGAGTGACGAGATACACGCCGTCCGGCTCGAAGTGGATCACAACACTGATGACGCCAATCGGACCCCCTTTGACCCAGATAAGGTGATCCCCATATACTCGGAACTCGTTGAATTGGCGCGTGAGAACGCAGCCGAAGGTGAAGTGCCGTGCTGAATGTTCTCCACAAGATCATGGACACCCGAGACGAGACGGACACGGGTCCGGCTCTCCCGAAGCGTTTTCACGAGGCCACGTACGAGACCGCCAACCTGACCCGCCTTGTCGGATCTCTACCCGCGCGCCCCGTACCGCATAGGGATCTGAAGCCGGGCAATCTTCTTCTTGTGCTTCAGGTGCCGCACCATGGCTCGCGTGGTCCTGTGAAGCTCGACCAGCTCCACGTGTTCATACCGCCTGAGTATCCAAGCCGCACGATGGACTTCAAAGCGGTGGACAACAGCACGGGTGTGACGCTTTACGGTGAGATGAAATCTCCTGGGGGAAGTACGTGCAGGCGAAGGAGATCATCGGTAGCTCTCTCGCAATGAAGAGCTTGGTCTTTCCGACGACGGCTTCGACGACGGATATCGACCAGCTCGCGCACGACCTCGTGTTTTTCACAGACTGGCTCACGGAGAGCGACCAGCTAGACGGGTACGAGGCGTACGGCGTAGAGGATTGGGACGGTTACGATGCGCGTCCGATTACGCCGGATACGCTCCATGCGGCTCGATCAATCCTGAAGTCGCTCCCGAAGACCTTCGGTGACCCGGTGTGTTCTCCGGGCGCGGATGGATCGATCGTGTTCGAGTGGCTGAAGGACGACGGGCCGCTCCGCAAGCTGTTTATTGATATTGGGCCGGGGAGAACATGGAAGGCATATTGGCGTCTGGCCAGCGGGAAGACTGGAACCATTCCGCGCAAGCCCGTCACCATCAGTACCATTCCAGAGCTTCAGAAGCTGTTCGAGACACTGCTTCGCGGGTAGCCGATGCCGCCCAAGGACGGTGAGCCCGCAGACGCGGATGACATCTGGCTGCGGAACGTCACCAACACGAGGCACGTGCGGCCGGATGGAAAACCGACAAGCAACGCGTTCACGGGAAGCGCCATCTCCCCACGCGCCCCTGGCCGCCCGTGGGATCACGAGCTCTCCGGGAGGCTTCTTTCCTTCACGAAGGACTTCGAAGCTGAAGGGCGAAAGTATTGCACGGACCGGGGCAAGCCTTTTATCGGTGTCATGTATACGAAGGTGAAGCGCATCAGGCGTGAAACCAACGGCGTGAAAACAGACGTGCACTATACGCCGATCAATAATGGCGATCAGGCACATGCCGACCTGACGATGGCTGGATCGAACGACGATAACTTGGGCGCCATCCGAGACTGGCTCCAGGAGGTTTTGCGCGTGTCGAAGCCTGAGCCGAAGTGCATCCTCGACACCAAGTAGCATCCTTCCGCCAATCCGATATGGCAGATGAGCATCCGAAAGCGAGCGGCACGTTGGTTGTCGCTTAAAGAGTAGCGTCCCGCCGTCACTGCGACACACGCGCGGGCCTAAAACGGCGAAGCCTTTGAAATCAGGACCGGAATTGAACCGCTTGACCCGCCTCATAACCTGAAGGTCATAGGTTCAAATCCTACCCCCCGCAACCAAAATAACTGCGTCAAGTCAAAGGCTTGGCGGCGTTGCTATTTTCAGATCGTGTGCCGATCCTGCGTTAGTTTTACTGATTAGCCCAACTTCCAGCGCGAAGCTCGCGTCGGATTTTGTCGCCCGCCGAAATACATTTGGCTTTCTGGCAATCGGATTTACTACTTCACGCGCGCAGTCGACGAAGAGTTGCACCGCGGGCGTGAGCGTGCGGTTCTTGCGTGTCATGACTTCCGGCCAGCGAAGGTGGAATTGCCAGGTTCACATGCGGAACCTCGAGGCGCGGAAGGTTGGCACCGAAATCTCAAGTGGGAGGCCGGAAAAACAGACGTCATTTCGAGTAGGATGCAATAGCAGCTGGAAAAAACGTAATGCACAAGGGCGAGGTCCCATGGCAGATGCTGAAATCGCCACATGGTCGTGCAGGCCGGACGAGAGGCGCGTGCTCGCACGCTTGCGCTCGGCTACCGGCTCGCGGCCGAGCATCCGTTCGCCGCAGCACTGGAAGACGGACGCAGTGGATGTGCGGGTCACCCTGGCCGTATGGCCGGATATGATCCATGCGTCGCACCTGTTCTGTCAGCGGGCCGATGCGGGGCGCCACGCGGCGGCCGTGGGCGCCTTTCATCCGCTCGATGCTGGGTTGAGGACGCAGCAACGTTGAACCAGCGAACAGGGTTCGCGTCGGTCCTGTGGTCGTCGTGTCTGGCGATGCTCGCGGTCGGCGCCAACAGCACGGCGATCATGGCCGCCTTGCCGAACATGCGGACCGAGCTTTCCCTCAGCTCAGCCGGCGTGGAATGGGCGGTCAATGCCTATCTGGTCGTCTCCGCGGCCTTCATCGTGCTCGGCGGCCAGGCGGCGGATCGGTTTGGCGCGCGGCTGGCATCGATGGTCGGATTGGCGCTGTTCGGCGTCGCGTCCTGCATCATTGCCGCCGCCGGCACGCAAGCTGCGCTGCTGGCCGGACGGGCCTTGCAGGGCCTCGCGGCAGCGTTCGCGGTGCCCAGCACGCTGGCTGCGGTCGACACCAGCGCGGCGCCGGAGCGCAGGGCAGCAGCGATCGGCGCTTGGACCGGGTTCCTGATGCTTGGCTTCAGCATCGGGCCGCTGCTCGGCGGCGCGCTCACTCACGTCACGGGCTGGCGCGTGATCTTCTGGCTCAACGTCCCGCTCATGTTGACCGCCATTGCCGGTCTGGCCTCCGCAGGCTCGGCGACCGCCCGTGCTCACGGTACGCAAAGCCGGCGCGCGGATTGGATCGGCTTTGTCTTGCTGGCCACGTTGATGGTGTCGCTGGTCTTCGGGCTGCATGCATTGCCGCATGCGGGGGCGGCACCGCTCCCCGTTGTCGGCCCGTTCGTACTGGCGGCGACCGCGTTCGTTCCTGCTGCTGACCGTGGAGTCGCGTGCCGAGGCGCCGCTGGTCGACCTGAGCTTCTTCGCGCGGCGCGGGTTCGTCATGGGCGTGGCCATCGGCTCGCTGTCGATGTTCAGCATCATGAGCCTGCTGCTCTACTTCAACCTCTATGCGCAGAGCCGGGAAGGACTCGGCCTCACGGCGCTGGAGGCCGGCGCCTCGCTGCTGCCGCTGAGCGCGGCACTGCTTGCGCTTGCCCTGTCGGCTTCCGCCGTGGCGGCACGGGTCGGGCTGCGCAACGCCATGACGGGCGGCATGGCGCTGATCGCGATCGCCAGTGCCATCATCGGCGTGGCCATCGCCGAGGGCGGGATGGTCCTCCTGGCGATCGGGTTTTTCGTGATGGGCGCCGGTCTGGCCGTGCCTTATGCCTTGGCACCGCGGCTGGCGCTGTCGGCTCTTTCGCCCGCGCAAGCGGGGCAGGGTTCGGGCATTGTCAACGCCTGCACCTTTCTTGGCGGCAGCGCCGGCGTTGCAGGCGGCGCCACCGCCTTCGCGCTGGGCGGATTCGTCGCCGTGCTGACGATGATTGCGCTCGCCGGCATCATCGGCGCCGCCCTCAGCCGCGGGATTTCAGAGACGGCATAGGCGGCGGCGTTTCTTACTCGGTCGGCGGCCGCTCGAGATAGGTGACATCGACAGCAAGCGCATGGCGCCCAGCGGCGGCATGGCAAGGGCGGCACGGGCACGCTGACGGTCAACGGCAAGAAGGTGGCCGAAGGCCGGATCGCGAAAACGGTGCCGGTCGTCTTCTCGACGGACGACACGTTCGATGTGGGTGAGGACTGGGGCACGCCCGTGTCGCCGACCTACACGCTTCCGTTCAAGTTCACCGGCACGCTGAAGACGGTGACGGTGGAAGTAACGTGACTTCGAATGTGGGCCGAAGACCGCCGGTAAATTGAATTGGCAAAAATTCGCAATGTCCGCTTCTGACCCGTTGCGGAAGCTGGGTGGGCCAAAATGCTGTGATGCACAACACCGTTTTTTCAATGATGTGGTAGTGTGTGATCCTCGGCTTGAGGGGAGCACATGAGACGGCGGGATTTCATCACGCTTCTTGGCGGCGCGGCGGCTGCGTGGCCGCTCGCGGCAAGGGCGCAGCAACGGACTATGCCGGTGATCGGCTTTCTCGACAGCAGGCCACCTGAGGCCATGGCGAATCGGCTGGGTGGATTTCGCCGGGGGCTGAAAGAGGCCGAATATGTCGAGGGTGAGAACGTCGCAATCGAGTATCGCTGGGCGGAAAATCGCATCGACCACCTGCCGGAGTTGGCGGCCGAACTGGTCCGCCGGCAGGTCGACGTCATCGTTACGAGCGGCGGCACTCCTCCAGCGTTGGCGGCCAAGGCAGCAACCACGAAGATTCCCGTGGTCTTCCTGGTCGGACAGGATCCGGCCGGGCTTGGTATCGTCCCAAGCCTCGCTCGACCGAGCGGCAACCTGACCGGCATCAATCTGTTCGTTAACGAGTTGGAGGCAAAGCGGCTAGAGCTTCTACGCGAGCTCGTGCCAAGGGCCGTTCGCATTACGGTGATCGTCAATCCCTCGGATGTCCCGAACACTGAGGCGACCTTGCGAGACGTGGGCGGGGCCGCTCGATCCATCGACTTGCAATTGCAGGTCCTCAACGCCAGCACCAGCAGTGAGATCGACGCAGCCTTCGAAACGATCGGACGCGAACGGCCAGATGCCCTGTTTGTCGCGGCCTCTGCTTTCTTCAACATCCGGCGGGTTCACTGGATACAACTGGCGGCGTTCCACCGCCTGCCCGCAAGCTACGCGTTGCGTGAGTATCCGGAAGCCGGCGGACTGATGAGCTACGGACCTGATATCGTGGCTGCGTATCGTCAGTTGGCAGCTTATGCCGGCCGCATCCTCAAGGGCGCGAAGCCGGCGGACCTGCCGGTGGTGCAGGCGTCGAAGTTCGAGCTTGTCATCAATCGCCAGACCGCGAGGATGCTTGGGCTCGATGTCCCGCCGATGCTGCTCGCCCGCGCCGACGAGGTGATCGAATAATTTGCTGCGGTGCATGAATTGAGTAGCTGAAGGAGGACCGGACCTATCGCGGATAGCCCGGGATCGGCGCGGATTGACCCATCAGGACATTGGCCGCCCCGCCAACGGGTGACAGCTTGCAAAATCGTTTTGCCGCACGCCAATAGCGGGGGCACTGGTAGAAAAGGCCAGATGAGCGACACACTGGGGGTGCTGATCGCGCTCGCATCGAGCGCGCTCGGCGGCACGGCCGCCGCCGTCACGCGCTACCTCGTTATCAGCGCCGATCCGGTCACGCTTGCGATACTGCGCTGGGGTATCGGCTTCTTGTGTTTGCTGCCTCTGGCGCTGTTGCTGCGTGTGCGATGGCCCAAGCGACAGGATTGGCCGGGCGTCGCCGCGCTGGGCGTAAGCTTCTTCGGGCTGTTCTTCGTCTTCTACAATATTGCGGTCAGCTACACGACGGCCGCCCGCGCGAGCTTGGCGTTGTCGACGCTGCCGCTACAGACCATGATCGTTGGCGCCGTGCTCGGCATTGAAGCACTGACCCTTCGCAAGTCGGCCGGTGTCGCGATCGCTATGCTCGGCGTGTTCGCGGCGCTTGCATCAGGCCTGATGGAGGCGCCAGCCGGCGCCTGGCGGGGCGAACTGATCATGACCGGCGCCGTCCTGTGCATGGCGTTCTACAATGTTTGGTCGCGGCCGTTCATGCAGCGATCGAGCGCGCTCGGCTTTTTGACCTTCGGGATGGGCGTCGGCGCAGCGGCGCTGATCCTTGTCGGTGCGGTGACTGGACAGGTCGCGGTGCTGGCCGATTTCGCGGCGTCGGAATGGATTGCCGGTCTTTACCTCGGTCTCGGCGGCGGCGCGCTGGCTTTCATTCTGTGGGTGATCGCGCTGCAAAAGACGACGCCGACGCGCGTCGCCAACACCATGACAGTCAATCCGATCGCGGCGGGACTACTCGCCATTCCGCTGGTCGGCGAGCCGATCACGGCGAATCTCATTGTTGGACTAGTCGCGGTCTTCGCCGGGATCTGGGTCGCCACCACGGAGCGTCGGAAGACGACCTGAAGTCGTGCGTGTCGGCCCGACAACCTGACCTCATCCATTGTGAACGAATGCTAGAGGATGAAGCCTCTGGGCGATGCTCAGGGCCGACCGGCCTCGACGTGCCTTGGTTTCTCCAGCAACGCGAAGTCATCGAATAGAGATGCGGTTTGCTGCGGTGCATAAGTCCGGTCGCGCGCGAGGTGCTCGTCGGCGTCGGCGGCGTGGAGGTCGAGTTTCTCGATCTCTCGCGCCTCGCTTCGGAGTACGGCCGCAGCATCCGATGTGATCTGATTGGGGTGGGCGTCGAACTGCTCGGCAAGCTGAGCCAGGGTTCGATCGCCCTTGATGGCGGCAAGCGCCACCTTCGCCTTGAAAGCCGGTGTGTGGTTCCGGCGCGGTCGACTCTGCATGGTCGCTCCTGATTCGCAGGCGACAGCGTGCCCGCCGTCAGGCAGAAACTCCACTTATCGCCCTGTGCAGATTTCCGAAACCAGCTCTGATCACGGCCGGCAAGCAGCTTACCCAGCCGCGCCAGAAGTGAGCGGGGGGCGGCGCAAACTCGGCGCCAGTCGGCTCCTTCGAGTCCTCAAGCGAGGGGGCGCATCCGAAGGCGGCCAGGTTCGACGACAGAAAAATGGCCGATCCAGTCGTCACGTTCCGTGATCAGGCTAGCGAGGCGCAGGCCCACGTCAGGTGGTGGTGGCGTCGGCATTCGGAATAGCACGACGCCGCAGGTGGCCGGCAACGCCGATGCCCGCGCCAATTCGCCGAAGTCTTTGTCGAAGGTGAGAAGGGTCCGCTCTTCGCGAACCGCCCAGGCGAGAACGTCGGAATCGATTGTGCCCGGTGCCGCAGTCCTCACCCAAACGACGTCATGACCGGCAGCCTCGAGTTCTTTGACGGCAGCGCGAGGAAAGATTCTCGTTGGCGAGGAACCGCATCTCAGGCTGCGCTCGGAAAGACCTTCTCGGAGCTCAGCGTGTCGCGCGCATAGCTGAAGCACGCGATGATGTCCTCGTGCGTTATCCCGGGGTAGTTCGTAAGGATGTCGACCTCGCTCCATCCATCGGCCATCAGGCCGATCACAAATTCGACGGAAATCCGAGTGCCGCGGATAACCGGCTTTCCAACGAGTACCTTCGGGTCGAGGACGATGCGGGAACGCTCCGTGGCCATTGGGTCGGGAACTCCTTTGTGTGCGGATGTCATGAGTTCGAGCAAGCCGCTTAAGTAGTACTAGCTCGACGCAACCCCCAGTTCCAGTGACTCCTCTGGCGCCGAGGAAGAAGGGGAATTTCGGCTGTGGAACTTGCCCTGCCGCATGACCATTACTCCTGTGCTGCCGCTGCCACCGGAGTGGAGGAGCGTCTGCACTCTTTGAAGTTTCGGGCGGATGGCTTTAGCAAAGGAGCTTACGCATGATGAAAAGATGTCTTCCTCTGACGCTCGCCGCCACGTTGCTCGCGGGCTTGATCGCTCATGCCGATCAGCGCGCTGCCTTCGGCCCCGAGCTCGAGGGTTTCGATTATCCCTTCGCAGTGAATCGCTTCAGTTTCCCCTCCCAGGGCCAGGATGTTTCCATGGCTTTCATGGACGTCGCGCCAAGCCACCCGAACGGCCGGGTTGTCGTGCTGCTGCATGGGAAGAACTTCTGCGGCGCAACCTGGGAAGCGACGATCGCCAGGCTGACGGCCGCAGGCTATCGGGTCATCGCGCCCGACCAGGTCGGCTTCTGCAAATCGACCAAGCCGGAGCGCTATCAATATAGCTTCCATCAGCTCGCGGCGAATACCCGTGCGCTGTTGGCCGCCAGCAATATCGAGCGCGCGATCATCGTCGGCCATTCGATGGGCGGCATGCTGGCGGCACGCTATGCCCTGATGTACCCGGAGGCAGTCGAGCAACTCGTGCTCGTCAATCCGCTCGGGCTCGAGGACTGGAAGGCGGAGGGCGTGCCCTTCGCAGGCATCGACCAGGCCTACCGGACAGAGCTCCAGACCACCTTTGACCGCATCAAGGCTTACCAATTGAAGTTCTATTACAACGGCCAGTGGAAGCCCGAGTACGACCGCTGGGTCACCATGCTGGCGGGCATGTACGCCGGCGCCGGCAAGGAGCGGGTCGCCTGGAACCAGGCCCTCACCTCCGACATGGTCTATACCCAGCCCGTCGTCCACGAGCTCGGACAGATGAGGCCGCGCACGCTCCTTCTGATCGGCGGCAAGGATCGCACGGCGCCCGGCGCGAACCGGGCCTCGGCAGAGATCGCGCAGCGCCTTGGGAATTATCCCGAGCTTGGACGCCGCGCGGCGCGAGCCATTCCCAATGCCAAGCTCGTGGAGTTTCCGGAGCTCGGTCATTCGCCCCAGGTTGAAGCGCCGGACCGGTTCCACGAGGCTTTGCTGGCGGGACTTGCCATCCATCCTTGACGCTCGAGCAGGACTGCGCATCCCGTCGCGCGCTCACCACCGGCATTCGTCCAAGGCAGAATGACAGACAATCACGATCACTCCCGGGACCGCAGCGGTTTCTTCGCCAAAGCGAGGGAAACGTCGCGCCAATCCTGGGAGACCATCCGGCGTGCCTTTGTCGAGTTCCTGAAGATACCGACCCTCGTCATCGTCGGGTTCCTGCTTGCTGGCCTTGGTCATGTTCGTCCTCGACGAGGCCCGCATCGCCAACGAGGGGCCGGCGTCGCAGGCGATGTGGCGCGGCCTGTTCAGCGATGCCCAGGCGGCGCGCGATTTCCTCGGCGTGATCGCAGGAAGCATCATCACCGTGACGTCGATCACGCTCTCGCTGTTGCTGATCGCCGTGCAACAGGGAGCCGCCTCCCTGACGAGCCTGGTGTTCGACCAGTTTCTGCGCCGCCGAACCAACCAGCTCTACTTCGGCTTCGTTTATCGGCCTGGCGCTTTATTCGCTGATCGTGCTGGCGAGCATCAATCCATCTCATCAGCCGATCTATGGCGTGGCCGTGGCCGGCCTGATGACGGTGGTCGCCCTCTACATGCTGATTCTCCTCATCTACACGACCATCAATCAGATGCGGCCCGTGGTCATCATCAAGTCCATCCACGATCACACGCTGGTTGCACGCGAATGCCAGCTCGATCTGCTGCGAAGCACCCGCCGCTCGTCCCGGCTCGAGCGCGCGGTCAGCGCGCGCGTCGCGGCCGATCGCAGTGGCTTCATGGCGCGGCTCGACGTTGCCGCCATCGTCAAGGCCGTGACCGACACCGAGACCGAGGTCGTCAGCCTGGTTTCGATCGGCGACTATGTCGCGTTCGGCGACCCTGTCGCCGAGATAAGGATGGCCGGGCAACAAGACCTGTCGTCGTTGGAGCCGGTGATCCGAAAAGCGGTCGTCCTGGAGGACCAGCGCGATCTCGACACCGACCCGGCCTTTGGCATCGAGCAGCTCGTGACGATCGGCTGGACCTCGATCTCGACCGCCAAGTCCAATCCCGGCCCTGGTCTCTTGATCATCTGGAATCTTCGCGACCTTCTGGCGCGCTGGCTGCGAACGGATGCGGCCTTCGGCACCAACGACGATGTCGGCAGCGATCCGGCGGCGCCGGTGGTCTATTCCGACAATCTTCCCGAGCAATTGATGAGAGGATTCGAATCGCTTGCGGTGGTCGCCTCGGAATCCATGCAGCATCAATGCGCTGCACAGATCTACCGTACCTTTGCGAGCCTGTTTCATCGCCTGCCCGAGCCTCTGCGGCGGCAGGCGGATGATCTCCTGCTGCGCTCGCTGTCGGGGCTCGGCGACCACATCCTGACGAGCGATCTCGAAGCGTCCCTGTCGGCCCTGATCGCCGCATTGAACCTGGACGGCCGATCGCAATGCGCCGGTGCGATCGGGGCCGCGCAGCACCAGCTCGAACGCAGCATCGGCCGGCTCAACTCGCGATCTACCCGCACGAACGCCGGCGGCGAGCGCGCTTGATGCCGGGCCACTGACGGATTGCAGCGATGGCGGTACACGTTTCAAGAACGGTCATCTTCGATCGCACATCGAAAAGCGGCCCTTGCCCGTTAATACCAACCCACGCCATGATCTACGCTCTCTCCACGTCATGGCCGGGCTTGTCCCGGCCATCCACGTCTTTGATTTGACTCGCGATTTAAAACGTGGATGCCCGCGACAAGCGCGGGCATGACGAGTCAAACACCATGACGGTTGGTATAGGTCGTTCCGGCTCAAGACGTTCAAAGCACCACGATCTGCCGCACGACCTTGCCCTCGTGCAGGCGATCAAAGCCTTCGTTGATGTCCTCGAGCGCGAGATGCCCACTCATGAGCCGGTCGACCGGCAAGCGGCCTTGCCGGTAGAGCGCGATATAGCGGGGGATGTCGCGGACCGGCACGCAGGTGCCGATATAGCTTCCCTTGATCGTGCGCTCCTCGGCGACGAGATTGACCTGAGGCACGGTGAATCCATGGCTCGGCGGCGGCAGGCCGGCGGTCACGGTGGTGCCGCCGCGCCGCGTGATGCGATAGGCAAGCTCCATGGCCTTGACCGACCCGGCCATCTCGAACGCACATTCGACACCGCCGCCGGTCGCCGTGCGGATCGTCTCGATCACGTCGGCCGCCGCCGCGTTATAGGTGTCGGTCGCGCCGAGCTGGCGCGCCAGCCCGAGCTTCTCGTCGGAGAGATCGACCGCCACGATCCGCCGCGCCCCCGCCGCACAGGCGCCGAGCAGGGCATTGAGTCCCACGCCGCCGAGCCCTACGACCGCGACGCTGGCCCCGGCCCGCACATTGGCAGTATTGACCACTGCGCCTACGCCGGTGAGCACGGCGCAGCCGAACAGCGCCGCCTGGTCGAGCGGCAGCTCGCGATCGATCTTCACGAGCGAGCGCCGCGAGATCACGGCATGGTCGGCAAAGGCCGAGACGCCGAGGTGATGATGGACCGTCTCGCCATTGCGTTCGAGGCGGCGATCGCCGGCCAGCAGCGTTCCTGCCGTGTTGGCCGCGGCGCCCGGCTCGCATAGCGCCGGCCGCCCTTCGGCGCAGGGCAGGCATTGGCCACAGCTCGGAACGAACACCATCACCACGTGGTCGCCTTTATCGAGATCATCGACGCCAGGACCGGTCTCCTCGACCACGCCCGCCGCCTCATGCCCGAGCACCATCGGCAAGGGGCGGGGCCGGTCTCCGTTGATCACCGAGAGGTCGGAATGACAAAGTCCGGCCGCCGCAATCCTGACCAGCACCTCGCCGTGGCCCGGCGGCTCGAGGGTGAGCTCCGCGATCGTGAGCGGCTTCGACGCGGCATAAGGAGGCGGCAAACCCATCGCGTCGAGAACGGCGGCGCGAATCTTCATGGTCCCCCCTCGAGTGAATTGGCGGCATTCAGGTCTTGCGCGGAAACGACGCCGCGTTCGATGACATAGAGGCGGTCGACGAGATCGCCCGAATGCACGTAATCGGATTCCGAAAGCAGCACGGAAACACCAGTGGCGCGCAGCGCCGCAATCGCCTCGACCAGCCGGCGTGCAAGCGCTGGCGCCACCCCCTCGAATGGCTCGTCGAGCACCAGCAAGCGTCGGCCGCACATGAGCGCGCGCGCGAGCGCCACCAGCTTCTGCTGTCCGCCCGAGAGCTGGAGCGCACGACGCGGCGCGAACTGCGCCACCTCCGGAAGGATGCCGTAGACGAATTCGAGTCGCTCCGCCGCGTCTGCGTCACCGGTTGCCCATGCCGGTACCAGCACGTTCTCCTGCACGGTCAGGTCGGGAATCAGGCGGCGGTCCTCCGGCATATAGCCGATGCCGAGCCCGGCTCGCCGTTCCGGCTGCGTTGCGCGCAGATCGTTGATCGAGAAAATTCACATGTCCGGAGCGGATGGGAAGCAGGCCCATGATGGCTCGCATCAGCGTGGTCTTGCCGGCGCCATTGCGGCCGATAAGCCCTGCACATGCGCCTGATGCGAGGGATATCGCCACGTCGTTCAGCACGGGCGTGCCGGCGATGTCGACCGAGAGCCCGCGGATATCGAGCATGTCGGTCATGCTGGTGCCCTTGTCGGCCGGCGGTGCAGCTCCGCCCCGACGACGTAGCGCCGGACGTCAGGGTCGGCGAGAACCGCAGCCGGGTTTCCGTCCGCGATCACCCGGCCCTCGTAGAATGCTACCACCCGCTGCGGCGTAGCGCTCGACCAGCTCCATGTCGTGCTCGACGAACAACACGGCGGCTTCCTCGGCCGCAACGGCTTGCAGGACGAGATCCATCAGTGGGAATTTCTCTCCGGCGCTGATGCCGCTCGTCGGCTCGTCGAGCAGCAGCACGGCGGAGCGGCCGACCATCGCCAGCGCGATGTCCAGAAGCTTGCGCCGCCCCTGCGGCAGCTCGGTGGTGGCACGAGCGGAAGCGTCTTGCAGGCCGAGCCTGGCGAGGATGGCTTCGACTTGCGCAATGCTGTCCGGTGTGCGCAGCGCTGCCGTAAGCGAGGTTCGCCTGCGTTCGGCCGAGGCGATGGCGACCAGAACATTGTCGCGAACCGAGAGGTTGGGAAACAACTGCGCCACCTGGAACGATCTGCGGATGCCGAGACGCGTGACTTCACGCGGCGGCAGCCCCGTGATGTCGGCGCCGCGAAACAGGATCGTCCCCTGGTCGGGCTCGAGATAGCCGGTGACCATGTTGACGAAGGTTGTCTTGCCGGCGCCGTTTGCCCCGATGACGCCGAGAATCTCACGCGGCCGGATCTCGATCGTCACATCGTCGGCCGCGATGACGGCGCCGAACCGCTTCGTGAGGCCGCGGGCGGCGACGA
Organism: uncultured Alphaproteobacteria bacterium; assembly: GCA_963831225.1. Classification (GTDB taxonomy): domain Bacteria; phylum Pseudomonadota; class Alphaproteobacteria; order Rhizobiales; family Xanthobacteraceae; genus VAZQ01. Next base: position 69,221 of record CAWHPT010000055.1, on the reverse strand, counting down.
TCGGATCGCTCATCCCCGGCTCCTCGCGTAACGCATCCGCGCGAACAGCGACCACAGTCCCGACGGCAGGAACAGGATCACGGCCAGCATCGAGATGCCGACCACCATCTGCCAGGTGTAGGGCAGGTACTGGAACGCGAAGGTTCGAATGGTCTCGAACACCACCATGCCGAGAAGCGGCGCCGCGACATGGCCGGTGCCGGACAGGATCGCCACGAACACGAACTCGCCGGACGTCGTCCAATAGGCGAGCTCCGGATCGATATGGCCGGCTGCGAGCCCGACCAGGGCGCCGCCGAGGCCGGCGGCAATCGCTCCCAGAACGTAAGTGACGTGCAGCACCCGCGCGACCGAGGTCCCGAGATACTCGACGCGGATCTCGTTGGTCAGAATCGCCTCGCCAATGACGCCCGTCGGGGAACGCACGAAACGGTGGAGCGCCATGGCCACGCCGAGCGTCACGATCACGGTCAGGCTGTACAGAGATCCGCCGGCCGGCGACGCCCTCCGCGGCAAGCCCGAAATAGGTCGGCGACGGCAGATTGAAGCCGTCGGTCGAGCCGAGCGCCGATGAGCGCACCAGGATTCCGTAGAGGATCATCGACAGCGCCAGGCTGAGCATGGCGAAGAAGATGTCGCGGTAGCGCGCCATGACGAAGCCGAGCGCGAACCCCATCGCTGCCGCGACCACCCCGCCGAGGGCGACGAGCGCGATCGCATCGGTCACCCCGAGGAAGTTGGTCGCCAAGCCTGCGGCGTAGGCGCCGAGCCCGTAATAAAGGCCCTGACCGAACGAGACGAGTCCCGCCCGCATCATCACCACGAGCCCGAGCACCACCAGCCCTTTCGCGAAGGCGACGGTCAGAAGGAAAACCACCCATGAGGGCAGCACGGCTCCGAGCGCCAGCAGCCCGACGAGCGCAGCAGCGAGAGCAGTCACGGTCGGATCGCGGGGCATTTCAAATCTTCCGGGCGGCTGCGCGGCCCAACAAACCCTGCGGCCGGAAGGCGAGCACGATCGCCATGACTGCATAGATGACGAACAACTCGACCTGCGGCAGCAGGTGCACCGCGGAGGCCCGCGCAATCCCGACGAGCAGCGCGCCGATCGCGGCGCCGGCAATGCTGCCGAGCCCACCGATGACGCTGACGGCGAAGGCCAGCACGATGACGTCGACGCCGATCCCGGGCACGACCGAAATCCCCGGCGCGGTGAGCGCCCCGCCCAGCGCACCGAGCGTGGCGCCGATGACGAAGGTCGCCGTGAACATGCGCGACACATTGATGCCCATGGCCGTGCTGATCTCGCGATCATGGATCACGGCCAGAAGGAGCTTGCCTTGCCGGGTCCGGTTGAGCGCCCACCAGGCGACGATCCCGATGACGATCGCCAGGGCCAGCAGGAGCAAGATCGTAAACGGCGAAGCCGATGCCGCCGATCGAGATGCGGCCGAGCAGCGCGTAGGGCTGGTAGGCGAAATACGGATCCACGCCCCAGACCAGCTTGATCACATCCTCGAACACGAGAAAAGCCGCATAGGTGACGAGCACCAGCACGATCTCGTCGCGACCGTACATCGGCCGCAGCAGCCCGCGCTCGACCAGAAAGCCGACGATCGCTCCGACCGCGACGCCGGCCGCAACCAGCAGCAGGAAGCTGCCGGCGGCCGGATAATTGCCGGCGAAATAAGCGCCGACCGCCGACGCCGCGGTGTAGGCGCCGAGCGCATAGAAGCTGCCGTGCGCGATGTTGAGGATCTTCATCACGCCGTAGATCAGCGTCAGCCCGATCGACACGATGAACAGCCAGGAGAAGTAGATCGTGCCGTCGACGAGGATCGCGAAGAGCTTCTGCATGGCGCGAAGTTCTCGGAAAGCCCAGGCGTCGATGACGCCCGGGCCGTTGTCAGTCAGTTGCACGATCAGTTGCACTTGGCGCCCTTGAAACCGCCCTTGATCCATTCTTCGCTCTTGACGCCCTCGGGCGGATTGACGCACTCGGCCGGATAGGACACGATGTCCACGATCGTCGGCTGCCCGGTCGCCGCATCGAGCTTGTAGGTGCCATAAGCGATGGACTGGATCGCCTGGTGACCCTTGCCGAGCTTCATGGCCACCGGCCCGCTCGGACCCTCGTAGGACAAGCCCTCGAACGCGGCGATCACCGCCTCGTCGGAGGGCTTCTGCGGCTGGCCCGCCGCCGCTTTCTCGACCGCCGCCTTCAGCCCGAGGATGGCCTGCACCATCTTGTATGACGGATAGGTCGGCGCGGCGCCGAAACGTTCGGAGTAGGCCTTGCGGAACCACCTGTTGAGCTCGTTGTCGGGAGCAAAGATGCCGTGCGGCCCGCGCGCGCCGATGATGACGCCGTTCGGAATCTGCGTCGCCAGCCGATACATCGCGGTTTCGCCTGCGGTGAGAATGACCGTGCGATTCTCGAAGACGCCGCGCGCCTTGCCTTGCAGGATGAACGCCTCCATGTCGCCGCCCCAGAAGCTCGAATGAATGACGTCGGGCTTCTCGACCAGCAGCGCCGATATTTCCGCACCGTATTGGCCGGCGGCGAGCTTCGGGAACTGCTCGGTCACGATCTTGACGTCGGGCTTGAGCGATTGCATCGATGCCTTGAAATCGTTCCAGGAGTCCTGGCCCCAGGCATAATTCTGGTTGATGCCGGCAACCGTTTTGACGTCCGGCTTGCGCGCGAGCAGGTAGCGGGCAGCTGCGACATTATCCATGGCCGCATGTGCCCCGGTGCGGAACAGGTACTTGTAGCTCGCGTCCTCGAAGATGCGCGGCGTGCCGCAATCGAAGAAGATCGTCAGCTTCTTGAGCTCGTCGGCGAGCGGGGCGATCGCCAGACAATCGCCTGACGATATGTAGCCGATCACCGCATCGACATTCTGGCGCTGGACGAGATTGCGATACTCGGTCACCTGCTTGGTGGTGCCGCCTGCCTCGTCGATGATCACGGGCTCGATGGTCATGCCGTTGATGCCCTTGGTCGCAAATGGACGGGCCAGGGTCCCGGCATTGAGCGCTTCGATCGTGAGCTCTGCGGCGTTGCGGGCCGGCACCCCGAACGGGCCGGCTGCCGCGCCCGACAGGAACGTGACGATGCCGAGCTTGATCGTTCCGGCTTGTTGCGCTTGTGCCGGCAGCGGGGCAAGGGCTGCGAGGGCGGCGACGACAGCGATGGAAATGCGGAGATGAATGGCTGGTCTCATGCTGACCTCCCTTGTTGTCGGTTCTGGTTTCGTTGCATCCGGCTCGATGTGCATCATAATTGGGCGACGATGCGCTTGCCATCTCCACTGGGTAAAATGCTCTGCCCAACAGTCGAATGTTCTCACTTGGTGAGGCACGAGGGCGGGAGCCTGCCTGCGTTGCTGCCAAAGGAACCCGGCACCGCCCCGATCGTTATGACCATGGCTCGCAGCCCTTACTGGGTGCCGCTTCGGACATTGCACATGCGGCCGAGATACCTTTTCCTTGGCCTCGCTGGCGCATGAACGTGTTTTCGGTCGAAAGCTTCATGGACGAGCTCGCCGGTGCGGCCAAAGCCGATCCGGTCGAGTTCCGGCTGCGGCACCTGGAAGATGCGCGCGCCCGCGACGTGGTTCGCATGGACGCCGAAAAGTTCGGCTGGAGAAGCGGCGACAAGCTGCCCAAAGGCCGCGGCCGTGGGTTCGGATTCGCACGCTACAAGAACCTCGCCGCCTATACCGCAGTCGCAGTGGAGATCGAGGTCGAGCACGAAACCGGACGGGTGCGTCCGATCCGTTTCGTTGCTGCGAATGATTGCGGCGAGATCGTCAATCCGGACGGCATTCGCAATCAGATCGAAAGCGGCATCGTGCAGTCGACCAGCTGGACGCTGCACGAAAGCGTGGCGTTCGACAATTCGAGCATCGTCAGCCGCGACTGGAGCACCTATCCGATCTTGCGCTTCCCGGATTTGCCGGAAAGCGTTGCCGTTCACCTCATCGATCGGCCCGGTCAGCCGTTTCTCGGCACCGGGGAGGCCGCGCAGGGCCCGACGGCCGCCGCGATTGCGAACGCCATTGCGGATGCGACCGGCGTACGCCTGCGCGAGCTGCCGTTCACGCGGAAGCGCGTGAAGCAAGCGATCGGGATCTGATTCTCTCTTGGCTCTCGTAGATGGGAGGGCGGGCACACGCGCGCACCCATGCGCGCTCTCGGCACAGACGGCCGCAGTGCCGTGCCAACGCTCACGGCTTGCCTTACTTATGGTTCGTAGGTTAGGCAAAGGCGCTTGCTCACGCTACCACTGTGCGACATCAGATGAAGCCCGCCGCCTTCGAATATGCGCGACCCGCAACGCTCGACGAGGCCTGTGCGATGCTCGCCGGCGGTGACGACGTTCGCATCATCGCCGGCGGTCAGACGCTCGTTCCGCTGATGGCGATGCGGCTGGCGCGGCCGAAGCGGCTGATCGACATCGCTCGAATCCGTGATTTGACGCTCATCAGCGACGATGGGGCCGCCGTGACGATCGGCGCCGCTACGCGGCAGTGCGTGGTCGAGCACGATCCGATCGTGCGCGAGAAGGTGCCATTGCTGGCCAAGGCCATGCCTTTCGTCGGCCATGCGCCGATTCGTGCGCGCGGCACTGTTGGCGGCTCGCTGGCCAACGCCGATCCGGCGGCCGAGATCGCCCTCGTTGCGGTCACGCTCGGTGCGATGCTCGCCTATCGGAAAGGGAGCGATACCTCGGAGATTGCAGCGTCGGACTTCTTTGTCGGACCGATGATCACGGCCTTGCCGGATGATGCCTGCCTCACCGCCGTGCGCTTTCCGGTCTGGCGCGACGCGCGCATCGGCGTCGGCTTCCAGGAAGTCGCTGCGCGCAGAAGCGACTTTGCGTTCGCGGCGGCCGCGGCGCAGGTCGCCCTCGACGAGCATGGACTTTGCCGGCGCGTCGCATTGGGGATCGGGGCGGTCACGGCATGCCCGCTGCGACTCGATATGACGGCACTCGTGAACACTCGCGCCGAGGAACCACTCGCGCGCGAGACCATCGCCACGGCGCTCGCCGGAATCGAGCTGCTGTCGGACCTGCACGCGTCAGCTACCTATCGCCGGCGCGCCGCGGTGAGCCTCGCCGTGCGTGCGGTCGAGGATGCGTATCGAGCAGCCGAAGGTGGGCATGCGCGTTGAGCTCGACGTCAACGGCGAGGTACGCGCGGCAGACGTCGAGCCACGAGTGAGCCTGCTCGACTGCCTGCGCGACCAGTTCCTGCTCACCGGCGCCCATGCCGGCTGCGAGCACGGCGTCTGCGGAGCCTGCACCGTGCTGATCGACGGCGCGCCGATACGCTCCTGCCTGATGTTCGCGGTGCAGGCCGACGGCTATGCCATCACTACCATCGAAGGGATCGCGCCGGGGCCGGGCGAGCTTTCGCCGGTCCAGGACGCCTTCTGCGAAACCCACGGCATGCAGTGCGGGTATTGCACGCCGGCGATGATTCTCACTGCCCATGCATTGCTCGTCCACAAAGCCGCCCCGACCCGCGACGAGATCGTCGAAGCCGTTTCCGCCAATATCTGCCGCTGCACCGGCTACGCGCAGATCGTCGAGGCGATCGCGCTCGCCGCCGAGCGCAAGCGCGGCTTGAATCAGCCGGCGCCCACGCCATGACCGCGCCGGCGCAAGCATTTCGGTTCGTTTCCTCCGACCGCCGCGTGCGCGAGGACCGGCGCTTCGTCGCCGGCAAGGGCCGTTTCGCCGCCGACATCGCAATGCCAGGCATGCGCCACGTGGCGATGGTGAGCTCGCCGCATCCCGCCGCGCGCATCGTCGCGATCGATCGAGCCGAGGCGCTGGCACTGGCCGGCGTGCACTACGTGCTGGACGGCCGCGAGCTTGCCGCGGCCACGGCGCCGCTGCTGGCGGGCCTCGATACGCCCAATGTGCCGCGGCGGCCGCTGGCCGTGGGCGTGGCGCGGTATTCCGGCGAATGGGTGGCGGCGGTGGTCGCCGATTCGCGTGCGCTCGCCGAGGACGCCGCCGAGCTGGTGCGGGTCGATTACGAGCCGCTGCCGTTCGTGCTCGACGGCGAGGAAGCCTACGCTCGCGGCAGTCCGCTTGGTGCACGCGGATCACGGCTCCAATGTGCTGCTCGATCGCACCTTCGTCTGGGGCGAGGTCGAGAGCGATTTTGCGCAGAGCCCGCATCGCCTGTCGTTGCGCGTCGCGTGGGGGCGCAGCTCGACGGTGCCGGTCGAGACCTTCGGCGTGCTGGCGAGCTGGGATCCGTGGCGCGAGATCCTCGACGTATTCGCCTCGGTGCAGATGCCGCGCTTTCCCGACCAGGTCGCGCTCGCGCTCGCGCTGCCGGGCTCGTCGGTTCGCGTGCACAATGACATCGACGTCGGCGGCAGCTACGGCGTCAAGCGCGGCATCAAGCATGCCGTTCTCACGGGCTATCTCTCGCGCCGGCTCGGATTTCCGGTCCGGCTGATCGAGGACCGGCTCGAAAACATGCGCGGCGGCGACGCGCATGGTCCCGAGCGCAACTTCGATCTCGAGATCGCCTTCGACGATGCCGGCGTGATCCGCTCGATGAGAATGCGCGCGCTCGACAATGTCGGCGCCTATGCCGGGCGCTCGCCGTTCCAGCTCGGCAAGCCGATCAGCGCGATCGTCGGTCCCTATCGCATCAAGAGCGTGCAATATCGCGCCATTGCCGTGCTCTCGAACAAGACCGTGCAGGAGGCGGTGCGCGCTTTCGGTCAATCACCGACGAACTATGCCATCGAACGCGCGATCGACGAGGTCGCCAGGCATCGCGGCATCGACCGCGTGGAGGTGCGACGGCGCAACCTGATCCGCGCCCATGAGTTTCCCTACCTGATCCCGAGCGGCACGACCTATGACAGCGGCGACTACCACGCGGTGGTCGACAAGGTGCTGGCGCGAGCGGACTATGCCGCGCTCGTCGCCGAGCGCGAGCGCCTGCGCGGGGAGGGGCTGCTCGCCGGCATCGGCATCGCCGCCTGCCTCGAGCCGAGCGGCGCCAATTCGACGTTCGAGCCGCTGCTCAACCCGAAGAACGAGACCACCACCTACACCGAATTCCTGCCGCATCGCCGTCGACCTCGGCGGGTCGGTAACCGCCACCATCCACACGCTCTCGGCCGGCCAGGGCCACGAGACGCTGGTCGGCACCGTGATCGGCGAGGTGCTGGAGATCGATCCCGACCGGGTCCGGGTGGTGCGGCCGGATTCGCTTGCCTCGCTGCCGAGCCAAAGCCCGGTCGGCAGCCGCATGGCGATCATGCTGGGCGGTGCCGCCTTCCATGCCGCGCACAAGCTCAAGGCGAGGCTTCTCGCCATCGCCGCACACGACCTGAAGCTTCCGCCCGAGCGCGCCAGCTATGCCGCCGGCGACGTCTTCGACCGGTCGGCGCCGGAACGCCGGCGCAGCTGGGCCGAGCTCGTGACCATCGCGCACCGGCATTTTCATCGACTGCCGCCAGACACCGAGCCGGGGCTTGCCTTCAGCCACGTCATCCAGGTGCCGACCGGCGGCAGGCTGCCGAGCGCCGATGGCCGTGTGCAGATGTATCCGTGCTTCGCGTTCGAATTCCACCTGCTGCTGCTCGCGATCGATCCCGACCTCGGCAAGCCGGAGATCAGGCGCTACTTCGTCGGCCATGACTGCGGCACCGTGATCAATCCGAAGATCGTGCGCGGCATGACCATGGGCGGCATCGCCCACGGGATCGGCGCCGCGCTTTACGAGGAGTTTGCCTATAGTGCCGAGGGTCAGCTGGTCGCGCAGAGCTTCATGGATTACCTGCTTCCCTCTGCGCACGAGGTCCCGCCGGTCGAGATCGTCCACCACGTGACGCCGTCGCCGCACACGGTGTTCGGGCAGAAGGGCTCGGGCGAGTCCGGCTATCTCGGCGCGCCGGCGGCGGTCGCGAGCGCGGTCAATGACGCTTTAGTGCCGCTCGGGATCGCGGTGAACAGCCTGCCGATCAAGATCGCACAACTCGGCGACATGATCGCGCACGCGCGCGGCCGACCCTGAACGTCATGACCGGGGTTGACCTTGGAGTGTCCGGTTGAGCGAAAAAGTCGTAACACGAGGGTGCGCTCGCAACCAGTAATCGTCATGGCCGTGCTTGTCACGGCCATCCACGCCTTCCCTCACGAGAAAAAGTCGTGGATGGCCGGAACAAGCCTGCCCTCGGACTTGATCCGGGGGCCGGTCATGACGGCTAATCTAAAAGGGCCCAACATGATCGTCGACGTTCACGGCCATCTCGTCCCGCCGGATCTGCTCGCTGCCATCCGCAAGGAGCAGGCGCGCTTTCCGTCGCTGCGCCTGATCGAGGACGGCGGCAGCCTGGCGCTCGCGTTCGGCACCGGTAAGCCGTCGCGGCCGATCATGAAAGGATTGAGCGATGTCGATCGGACGGCTCGCGTGGATGAGCAGGCAGGGGATCGACCGGCAGGTGGTGGGAGGCTGGCCCGACTGGTTCGGCTACGAGCTGCCGGCTGCGGAAGGCGAGACCTGGTCTCGGCTGTTCAATGACGCGCAGCTTGCCGCGGCCAGGGCCGAGCCGCGCCTCGTTCCACTCGCCAGCGTGCCGCTGCAGGACGGCGCTCGCGCCGGCGCCGTGCTCGAGGCGGCGATGGCCGCCGGTTTTCCGGGCGCCATGATCAGCACCCTGCCGCGCGGCATCGGCAGCGTCCTCGACGCTCCCGACCTCGATCCGTTCTGGAAAGCCGCCGAGGTGACCGGCGCCGTCATCCACATCCATCCGAGCTATGATGCCGGCGACACCCGCGTCAACGAATACGGGCTCGCCAACGGGGTCGGCCGCATCAGCGATGCCATCGTCGCGGTGGCGAGGCTTCTGTGCAGCGGACATGTCACCCGCTACCGCAACGCCAGGATTTTCGCCCCCATGGGAGCCGCCGGCCTGCCCTTCCTGCTCGGGCGCCTGCAGCGCAACCATAAGCTCACGCCGGGGATCGCCGATCCGGCGGAGGGACTCGCATTGCTCTATACCGACAGCATCCTGCACGATCCGCGGGTGCTGCGATTTGTCGTGGAGATGATGGGAGCCGATCGTGTGATGATGGGCTCCGACATGCCGTTTCCGATCGGCGACGAGGAGCCTGCCAGGATCGTGGCGGCGGCCGGGCTCACACCCGATCAGGTCGCATCGATCACCGGCGGGCTTGCGCAAAAACTGTTTCGGATCGGATGACGACGAGTGGGTGGCACCGCGCACGCTGTGCTGTCTCCGCGTGGGCAAAATCGCACGAGCGCCGTGCCCACGCGGAACGACAGCGGCAGGCGATTTTACCCACCCTACCGTGAATGTAGGGTGGGTACGGCGCACGCTGTGCTGTCTCCGCGTGGGCAAAATCGCACGAGCGCCGTGCCCACGCGGAAACGACATCGGCAGGCGATTTTACCCGCCCTACCGTGTGGAGGAAAGACAATGACGGCAATTCGCATCGATCGCATGGCATGCATCGCGGCGGCGCTCGCCGTCGCGGCCGCGGCAATGCCGTGTCAGGCGCAGCAGCTGGAAAAACTTTCGATCCTGGTGTTCAGCCCGCCGTCGCTCGGCGCATTCATGCCGCCGGTGATCAAGGCGCGAAAGATCGATCATGCGAATGGGCTCGACATCACCTTTCATGAACGCACGCCCGACGCCTACACCGCGCAGTTCAATTCCGGCGAGTTCAAGATCGGCGGCAGCGCCTCGCTGTTGACAATCGCGCTCGGCGATGCCCGTGGCGTCAAGGTGAAATATCTGTTCAACCTGTTCGATTTCTGGGGCACGGTGGTCACCTCGCGTCCGGAGATCAGGACGCTCAAGGATCTCGAAGGCAAGCAGCTCGCCGGCGCCCGCGCGACCACCAACTACGTGATGTTCGAGTTCTTCGCCAAGAAGCTCGGCGTCGACGTATCGAAGATCCAGGTCGTGAACACGGCGACGCCGGGCCTGGTCGGCTATGCGCTCGCCAACCGCGCCGATGCCGTGCAGCTGTGGGAGCCGGCCTATACGCTGCTCCTCTCGAAGAAGCCGGACATCCGCACGCTCGACACCAACATTGCCGCCACCTGGAAGGCGTTCGCCGGCGGCAGCCGCATCCCCTATCTCGGCGTCGGGGCCCATTCGGACTGGGCCGATGCAAATCCGGCGCTGGTGGCGAAGCTCTATGCCACCTACAAGGCGGCCGCGGAGTGGATATCGAGCAATCCGGACGCCGCCGCCCCGCTGGTTGCGCCGGGCGCATCGGCCGCCGACGTGCAATCCATGGCGTCGCTCATTCGCAGCAACGAGCGGCTCGCCATGAGCCTCGCCCCCGCCAGCGAGGTCCGCAAGGAGATCGAGGCCGTCTACAAGGTCGGCATCGATGTCGGCTATTTTCCAAGCATGCCGTCGAGCACCACGATCTACGACAAATGATCGGCCACCCGCGCCTGGTCCGGCTGCTGCAGGCGACCGCGAGCACTCTGGTGATCGCGGGCGCCTGGCAGGTCGCCTCGCTGTTCTTTCCGCATTACCTGTTCCCGCCGGTGCCGGAGATCGTCACCCGCACGCTGGGAATCCTGTTCAGCTGGCCGCTCCTCGCCCAGGTGCTCGTCACGGCGCTGCGGATCTTCGCCGGGCTGCTCGGTGCGTTCCTGCTCGGCTGCGTGCTGGCGCTGGCGATCGGCCGCTCGCCGCGCATCGAAAGCTATGTCACGCCGGTGCTGACGTTTCTCCAGGGCATCCCGGCGCTGTCGTGGGTGGTCATCGCCATCATCTGGTTCCATGGCATCGAGTTCCGCATCTTCTTCATCATGGTGATGACCACGCTGCCGGCGTTCACCTTCCAGATCCTCGACGCCTTCCGCTCGATGTCGAAGGATCTGTTCGAGATGACGATGGCGTTTCGGCCGCGGCGCTGGACCCTGTTCCGCGTCCTGATCCTGCCGACCATCATCCCCGGCATTCTTACGGCCTGGAAGGTCAACCTCGGCAACGCGGCGCGTGTGGTGGTGGTGGCGGAGCTCGTCGGCGCCACCGGCGGCGTCGGCTACGAGCTTCTGCGCCAGCAGCAGCTTTTCGACATGGCAGGCGCCATCGCCTGGACCCTGCAGCTGGTTTTGTTCGTGCTGGTGGTGCAGCAAGCCATCACTGCGATCGAAAACTGGGCGCTGCGCTACCGCGCCATCTCGGAACGCGCCATGTGAGCCGGCAAATGGCAGATCCGGTGATCCGATTCCACGATGTCAGCAAGGTCTTCCACCGCGCCAACGGCCGCGGCGACCTGCTCGCGGTGGACAAGCTCTCGTTCGAGGTTGCCCGTGGCGAGATCGTCGCCGTGCTCGGCAAGACCGGCTGCGGCAAGTCGACCATGTTCAACCTGATCGCGGGCTTGCTCGAGCCCACCTCCGGTAAGGTCGCAGTGAGCGGCCACGATCCATTCCTCGATTTCGAGTTCTTTCGCGGCAAGGTCGGCATCGTCTTTCAGGGCGACCGCTTGATGCCGTGGCGCACGGCACTCGGAAACGTGCTGCTCGGGCTTGATATTCTCGACACCGAGCGCCGGCAGGCGGAGCGGGTGGCGCGCGGCTGGCTCGATCGGCTCGGCCTCGCCGGGCACGAGAACGATTATCCGCACGCGCTGTCGGGCGGCATGCGCCAGCGCGTGTCGATCGCGCGCGCCTTCGCCGTCGAGCCGGAGCTTCTGCTCTGCGACGAACCGTTCTCCTCGCTCGACGAGATGACGGCGCGCGATCTGCGGGCGGAATTCGTCCGGCTGGTGCGCCAGAACGGCAAGACCGCGGTGTTCATCACCCACCAGATCAGGGAGGCCATGGAGATCGGCGACCGCGTGCTGGTGTTGCATCGTCCGGCGCGCATCGCTTTCGAGATCAGCATGCGCCAGGCAGAGACCGCCGATGCGCGCCAGCACGTCCACCAGAAGATTCTGGACGTGCTCTCGCTCGAGATGCCGGCTGCTTAATCCGCCCTGCCGGGAGTGTGCGCCCGCACCGAGATCGTCATCTCTCCGATCGGCTCGATCCTTGCGACCATGGTATCGCCCGGATGCACCGGGCTCACGCCTTCGGGGGTCCCGGTATAGAGCACGTCGCCGGGATAGAAGGTGTAGAAGGTCGAGCCCCATTCGATCAGCTTGCGGCAGTCGTAGATCAGCTGTCGCGGTATTGCTGCTCTGCTTCATCTCACCATTGACGGAAATCGTCAGCGGCACGTTGTCCGGATCGGGGATTTCGTCGGCGGTCACCAGCCATGGTCCGAGCACGGAATAGCTGTCGATCGATTTGCGGAAGCTGCGATCTTCCGGGCCGCGCGCCGTCATGTCGAGACCGATGGCATAGCCGGCGATATAGTCGAGCGCCTCGTCGCGCGGGATGTCGCTGCCCTGCTTGCCGAAGATGATCGCAAGCTCGACTTCATGCTCGTTGCGGCGTTCGGGAAACCGGATCGCTACCCCTTCCGACGGTCCGACAAGGGAGGAATTGGCCTTGAGGAAAAGACCGGCCGTGCCGATCGCGGGCGAGGGCTTGATGTTCTGAGTGGCCGCGCGCGCCGCCATCTCGTCGATGTGCGCGGTATAATTGGTGGGCGCTGCGACGAGCTTCGACGGGCGTGCCACCGGAGACAGCAGCCTGACCTGCGATACCGGCTTGCCCGGTGCTTTCGCGGCCATCTCCTCGAGCCGCGAGCGCCACGCCGGCAATGCCGCAATCACCGCGTCGCCCTTCATTGTGTAGGGAGCGGCATCCCTGATCCGGGCTTGCGCCTCGCTGACGTCGTGCACCATTTCCCCGCGCACCACTCCCAGGCGATCGTCGTCGTACCTGCACAGCCTCATCTGATCGATCCTCGGACAAGCCCATTTCCTCGAGCATGAATGCTCCAGCGAGTAATAGCCTACAATTCTCGTGGCGCGCACGTCGGCCGCAGCCGATCAGGAATCCTGATGCGGTACTCTGTCTCCGATGTCTCCAATTCCTCGCCTTGCCGCTGCGGCGGCAAAGGCGCATCCTTGCACTCGCAAGTCACATCATCGGCGAGTATTCGGCGAGGGAGGAGACCATGACGGTTCGGTGGCTGCTCGTTCCATGCTTGATCATGACGTTTGTTGCAGCGGCAGGGACTCGGGCACCTGCCGAGGATTATCCGGCACGAGCGGTGACCATCGTGGTGCCGTTCACGCCGGGCGGGACCACCGACATCCTCGGGCGGCTGTTCGGGCAACGATTGGAGCAGCGCCTGGGCAAGCCGTTCCTGATCGAGAATCGGCCGGGCGCCGGCATGCAGATCGGAACGACCGCGGTCGCCAAATCCGCCCCCGACGGTTACACGCTTTTGGTGGCGCCGAGCTCGGCGATGGCAGTCAACGTCACGCTCTACAAGAAGCTGCCGTATGATCCGGTCAAGGATCTCGCGCCGATTGCGCTGCTGGCGCATCTCCCATTCGTCCTGGTGGTCAATCCGTCGCTGCCGGTCAAGACGGTGGCCGAGCTTCTCGCCTATGCCAAGGAGAAGCCGGGGCAGCTCAGCTTCGGATCCGGCGGCGTGGGCGCGTCGCATCATCTTTATGGCGAGCTGTTCAAGAGCTTGACCGGAATTCAGATGACGCATGTCCCCTACAAGGGCACCGTGCCAGCGCTCAACGATGTGGTGGCCGGACACATCCCGCTGTTGTTCAGCGATGTTCCGCCGGCGCTGCCGCTGATCAGAGCCGGCAAGGTGCGGGCGTTGGGCGTGACCACGGCGAAGCGGATTGCGGTCGCGCCCGACCTGCCTCCGATCGCCGACAGCGTTCCCGGCTTCGACTCCGCTCCCTGGCAGATGCTGGCGGCGCGCGCCGGTACGCCGGCCGCGATCGTCGACAAGCTGCATGCCGAGGTGAAGGCAATCATCGCCAGCCCCGAGGTCCAGAAGCAGATGACCGAAATGGGCCTGATCCCGGCGGAGGCGGCCTCGCCGGCCGAGCTTACGCGCTTCGTCCAGAGCGAGATCGTGCGTTGGGGCAAGATCGTGCACCAGGCGGGTGCCGCCGGGATCGAATGAGATCGCGCTCGACATATTGCGCCGCACAAACAGTCTGGGTGCGGCACAACGTCTCGCGCCGAGGACCTCAAAACCGGTCATTGTCTCTTGCGGCCGGCCCAGTTTTGTTCAATTGGGGCATTGCAATTTACCAAGAATGGATTCGATGCTCAGATCGCGTTGCCGATCCCGCGATCGCGCAGTAATCGGCATCGAGGGGCGCAACAAACACAATAGGGAGACAACGTTCATGATCAGATCCAGCTATCGCCGCCTCGGCGCGGTCGCGGCGCTTTGCATTGCGCCGGCGCTGGCGCCCGCTCCGGCATCGGCGGCGTGGGAGCCGACCAGGCCGGTGGAATTCATCGTGCCGGCCGGCACCGGCGGCGGCGCCGATCAGATGGCCCGCACCATCCAGGGCATCATCACCAAGCACAAGCTGATGAAGCCATCGATGGTGGTGATCAACAAGGCGGGTGGGGCCGGCGGCGAAGGCTTCCTCGACGTTAAGGCCGCCCGCGGCAATCCGCACAAGATCGTCATAACACTCTCGAACCTGTTCACGACTCCGCTCGCGACCGGCATCCCCTTCAACTGGAAGGACTTGACACCGGTCGCCATGCTTGCGCTCGACGAATTCATCCTCTGGGTGAATGCCGAGAAGCCGTACAAATCGGTGAAGGACTACATCGACGCGGCGAAGGCCGCGAACGGCCAGATGAAAATGGGAGGCACTGGTTCGAAGCAGGAAGATCAGATCATCACCGTCGCGGTCGAGAACAGCACCGGGGCCAAGTTCACCTACATCCCGTACAAGGGCGGCGGCGAGGTCGCTGTGCAGCTGGTCGGCAACCACGTCGATTCGACCGTCAACAATCCGATCGAGGCGGTGGCGCAATGGCGCGGCGACAAGGTGCGGCCGCTCTGCGTCTTCGATGGCAAGAAGCTCGAATATCACGAGAAGATCGTCGGCGACCTGGCCTGGGACAGCATTCCCACCTGCAAGGCGCAGGGGCTCGACATGGAATATCTGATGCTGCGCGGCATCTTCATGCCGCCGGGTGCAAGCAAGGATCAGGTGGATTATTATGTCGGCCTGTTCCAGAAGGTGCGCGAGACCCCGGAATGGAAGGACCTCATGAAGAACGGTGCGTTCAATCAGTCCTTCATGACGGGGTCCGAGTATACCGGCTGGATCGTCAAGGAGGAAAAGCGGCACGAAGAGCTGATGAAGGCCGCGGGGTTTCTTGCCGGAAACTGATCCCCGACCGCAATGCGCGGCCAGCGCCGGTCATCCGGATGAAAGTCGAATGAGCCAGGACTTGCCGGGGGCGAGTGGGCCTACTCACCGCGCGGCCGAGATGGCCGTTGCGGTGGCCATGGCCCTGTTCGCATTTGTCGTGATCGCCGGCAGCCTGCAAGCCGGCATCGGCTGGGGAGCGGAAGGCCCGAAGGCAGGATTCTTTCCCTTCTATGTCGGGCTGACCATTCTCTTATCGAGCATCATCAATTTCGGGATCGTCGTTCGGGAAAGGTCGGACCAGCGGCTGTTCGCGCAATGGAGCCAGCTCGCGAAGGTGATGTCGATCCTGGTGCCCACCGCGGTTTATGTCGCGCTCATTCCATGGATCGGGATCTACGTCGCTTCGATGTTCCTCATCGCCGCCTTCATGAAATGGCTGGGCAATTACGGATGGGGCATGGTTGCTGCAATCGCAGTCGGGGTGCCGCTCGCGACCTTCCTCGTCTTCGAGCAATGGTTTCTTCTGCCTTTGCCGAAGGGACCGATCGAAGAGTATCTGGGATTCTGATGTCGCAGCGCTGAGGCGCGCACCGGCGCAATCAAACGCGGGAAGATGGAAGAAGTCGCCAACCTGTTTCACGGCTTCAGCGTCGCCGTTCAGCCGTTCAACCTGATGGTGATGGTCGTCGGCATCATGCTCGGCGTCCTCATCGGGGTGCTGCCCGGCCTCGGCGGCGCCAATGGCGTCGCCATCCTGCTGCCGCTGACATTCTCCATGTCGCCGACCTCGGCGATCATCATGCTGTCCTGCATCTATTGGGGCGCGCTGTTTGGAGGCGCGATCACCTCGATCCTGTTCAATATTCCGGGCGAGCCATGGTCGGTGGCGACCACGTTCGATGGCCATCCGATGGCGCAGCAGGGACGGGCCGGCGAGGCGCTCACCGCCGCGTTCACGTCATCCTTCGTCGGCGCCCTGTTCGCCGTGATCATGATCACCCTGGTGGCGCCGCTGGTCGCCAAGTTCGCCCTGCAATTCGGGCCGGCCGAGAAATTCGGCGTGTATTTTCTCGCCTTCTGCAGCTTCATCGGCATGAGCAAGGAGCCGCCGTTCAAGACGCTGGCGGCGATGATGATAGGCTTTGCGTTGGCCGCGGTGGGGCTCGACAGCATCACCGGGCAGCTCCGGCTGACCTTCGGGTTCACCGAGCTTCTAACCGGCTTCGACTTTCTCATCGCCGTCATCGGCTTGTTCGGGATCGGCGAGATCCTGCTTTCGATCGAGGAAGGGCTGAAGTTCAAGGGCGGTGCCGCCGGCATCAATGCGAAGGTCGTGTTGCAGACCTGGAAACAGCTGCCGCGTTACTGGATGACGTCGTTGCGATCCTGCGTGATCGGCTGCTGGATGGGCATCAGCCCGGCCGGCGCGACGCCTGCCTCGTTCATGAGCTACGGCATCGCCAAGCGCGTATCGAAGAACGGCGACCGCTTCGGCCGCGGCGAGATCGAAGGCGTGGTGGCGCCCGAGACGGCCGCCCATGCCGCCGGCACAGCCGCACTCCTGCCCATGCTGTCGCTCGGCGTTCCCGGCTCCCCGACGGCGGCGGTGCTGCTCGGCGGGCTGCTGATCTGGGGATTGCAGCCCGGTCCGCTGCTGTTCGTCGAGCAGAAGGAATTCGTCTGGGGCCTGATCGCCTCGATGTACCTCGGCAATGTGATCGGGCTCATCGTGGTTCTCACCTGCGTGCCATTGCTGGCGGCCATCCTGCGCATTCCCTTCAGCATCATCGCGCCGATCATCCTGGTGTTCTGCGCAATCGGTGCCTATACCGTCCACAATTCGACCTTCGACGTCGTTTTGATGCTGGTGTTCGGGGTCGTGGGCTATGTGCTGAAGAAGTGCAATTACCCGCTGGCGCCGCTGGTCCTGGCCATCGTGCTCGGCGACAAGGCGGAGGAATTGTTCCGCCAGTCGCTGCTCGCGTCGCAAGGCAGCCTCGGCATCTTTTTCTCCAATGGGCTCGTCAGCTCGATCATGGTGCTGGGCCTCATCGCCTTGTTCTGGCCCCTGATCTCGGACGCGTTCGCGAAGTTGCGGACCCGGCCCGCGCTCTGAACGGCTCGCGCCCCGCTTCGCTTTGAACTGGCAGCACGGGGTCGATGGATTTCAGGAAACGGCGAGAAAGCCACCGGACTTGCGCTGGCCGAGCGACTGGAATATTGTATACCA
This sequence comes from uncultured Alphaproteobacteria bacterium, assembly GCA_963831225.1. Lineage (GTDB taxonomy): Bacteria > Pseudomonadota > Alphaproteobacteria > Rhizobiales > Xanthobacteraceae > VAZQ01. The sequence continues at coordinate 51,681 of CAWHPT010000055.1, read as the reverse complement.
GCAATGAGCACCAGTAATCCTTCCATAGGCTCATCGGCAATGTCATTGAGCCTGGAGCCGATCGGCGTTCCGGAAAGCTTCAAGCGCCGCGCCTACGCAGCGCTCAAGGAGGCCATCGTGTCCATGGACGTCTATCGCAGCCGCGAGGATATCCGGCTCGACGAGCGCCGCCTGGCTTTGGATTTCGGCATCAGCCGCACTCCGGTGCGCGAGGCGATGGCGCAACTCGAGCGCGAAGGGTTCGTGCGATCGGTGCCGCGGCGCGGGATCTACGTCGTTCGCAAGACCAGGCGCGAGGTGATCGAGATGATCACTGCCTGGGCGGCGCTCGAGAGCATGGCTGCGCGTCTCATCACGGAGAACGCCAGCGCGGCCGAAATCGCCGCGCTGCGCACCATGTTCACCACATTCGAGAACGGCGAGCTGCATGCCAGACTCGACGAATATTCCGAGGTGAACATCGAGTTCCACCAGACCATCATCCGCATGAGCCGTAACGGCGTGCTGATATCTCTGGCGGAGAATCTGTTCACCCATATGCGGATGATCCGCCGCAAGACCATCGGCGAGCAGGATCGCGCCGATCGCTCGATCCGGGATCACATGACCATCATCGAGGCGCTCGAAGCGCGTGCTCCCGAGCGCGCCGAGGATCTCGTGCGCAGCCATGCGCTCGGACTCGCTGAACACGTGGCCAAGTATGCCGATTATCTCGATTGACGATCAGGTCGAGACGTAAGGGAGGTCTCCCATGAGTGATGCAGCAGTGCAAGTGAAGCGCGAAGCCACGGCTGCGGACGACGCGCAGGAGCTGACGGACGGCTTTCACCTCGTGATCGATGCGCTCGAGCTCAACGGCATCAACACGATCTACGGTGTGCCCGGCATCCCCATCACCGACTTGGGCCGGATGGCACAGGCTGCGGGCATGCGGGTCATCTCGTTCCGGCACGAGCAGAACGCCGGCAATGCTGCTGCAATCGCCGGCTTCCTGACGAAAATGCCCGGCATCTGCCTCACGGTCTCGGCTCCCGGCTTTCTCAATGGTCTGACGGCGCTGGCCAATGCCACGACCAACTGCTTCCCGATGATCCTCATCAGCGGCTCGTCCGAGCGTGAGATCGTCGACCTGCAGCAGGGCGACTATGAGGAGATGGACCAGCTGGCGATCGCCAAGCCATTGTGCAAGGCGGCTTTCCGCGTGCTGCACGCCGCGGACATCGGCATCGGCGTGGCGCGCGCAATCCGCGCCGCTGTCTCCGGCCGTCCGGGCGGTGTCTATCTCGATCTGCCGGCGAAACTGCTCTCACAGGTCATGGAGGCAGAGGCTGGCAAGAAGTCGCTGGTCAATGTCATCGACCCGGCGCCACCGCAGATCCCCGCTCCGTCCGCCGTCAAGCGCGCGCTCGACGTGCTCGAGAGCGCGAAGCGCCCCCTGATCATTCTCGGCAAAGGCGCGGCCTACGCGCAGGCCGATGACGCGATCCGCGCCCTGATCGAGCAGAGCGGCATTCCATTCCTGCCGATGAGCATGGCCAAGGGCCTGCTGCCTGACACGCATCCGCAGTGCGCAGGAGCAGCGCGCTCGACGGTGCTGAAAGACTCCGATGTCGTCATGCTGATCGGTGCCCGCCTCAACTGGCTTCTGTCGAACGGCAAAGGCAGGACCTGGGGCGAGCCTCATTCCAAGAAATTCATCCAGATCGACATCGAGCCCAGGGAGATGGACAGCAACGTCGAGATCGCTGCTCCCGTGGTCGGCGACATCGGCTCCTGCGTGTCGGCGCTGCTCGAGGCCATGGGCGACAATTGGCCGGCGCCATCGGCGGATTGGAGCTCCACCATCAATAAGCGCAAGGAAGAAAACATCGCCAAGATGGCGTCGAGGCTGATGAAAAATACGGCGCCGATGGACTTCCACAGCGCGCTCGGTGCCCTGCGCACCGTCATCAAGGAACGTCCCGATGCCATCCTGGTCAACGAAGGCGCCAACACGCTCGATCTCGCGCGCGGCATCATCGACATCTACCAGCCGCGCAAACGTCTGGATGTGGGCACCTGGGGCGTCATGGGCATCGGCATGGGGTTTGCGATTGCGGCCGCCGTCGAGACCGGAAAACCGGTGCTCGCGATCGAAGGCGACAGCGCCTTCGGGTTCTGCGGCATGGAGGTGGAGACGCTTTGCCGGTACAAACTGCCGGTGTGCGTCGTCGTCTTCAACAACAACGGCATCTATCGCGGAATCGACGTCAACCCCGCCGGCGGTTCGGATCCTGCGACCACCGTCTTCGTCAAAGACGCGCGCTACGACAAGATCATCGAAGCCTTCGGCGGCGTTGGCGTCCACGTTACGACGCCCGATGAGCTGGGCCGCGCCGTGAACAAGGCCATGGACTCCGGAAAGCCCACCCTCATCAACGCGGTGATCGACCCGGCGGCCGGTACCGAGAGCGGCCGCATCGGCAATCTCAACCCGCAAAGCGTGGTTCGCAAGACTGTCGTCCCCGCGCAGGCGCGGACCCAGTAATCGACGCCCTGGAATACTGGATGCCCGCCTTTCGCGGGCATGACAGCCGAGAGGAAACGCGAGGGAGCAACGCGATGGCGAGGAAAAAAATCAAGACTCTGAAGAAGGCGGCAACGAAGAGAACGCCGGTGAAGAGGAAAACGATCGATGCCATCCCGGCGCCAGTTGTCGCCGATGCCAACGTCAGCCTACCCGAGCCTTCGACCAAGCCTTGGGGCGAGGCGGGCAGGGCGCTCGAGGGCGTCAAGATCCTCGACTTCACCCATGTGCAGTCGGGACCGACCTGCACGCAGCTGCTCGGCTTCATGGGCGCCGACGTGATCAAGATCGAGCGGCCCGGCGTCGGCGACATCACGCGCGGCCAGCTGCGCGACGTCAAGGGCGTCGACAGCCTCTACTTCACCATGCTCAACGGCAACAAGCGCTCGATCACGATCGATTCCAAGCACCCGAGGGGCAAGGAAATCATCGAGCGATTGATCGAGCATTGCGACGTGCTGGTGGAGAATTTCGCGCCCGGGGCGCTCGACCGCATGGGCTTTACCTGGGAGCACATCCACAAGACTCAATCCGCGCATGGTCGTGGCCTCGGTCAAGGGCTTCGGGCCAGGACCTTACGAGGACTGCAAGGTTTACGAGAACGTGGCGCAATGCGCCGGCGGCGCCGCCTCGACCACCGGATTGCGTGACGGCCCGCCGCTGGTCACCGGGGCGCAGATCGGCGACAGCGGCACCGGGCTGCACCTCGCTTTCGGCATCGTGAGCGCGCTTTATCAGCGCATCCGCACCGGCCGCGGCCAGCGCGTCCTCGCCGCCATGCAGGACGGCGTGCTCAACCTCGCCCGCGTCAAGCTGCGCGATCAGCAGCGCCTCGCGCACGGACCGCTCACCGAGTACAGCCAGCACGCCGAAGGCATCCCGTTCGGCGATGCGGTGCCGCGCGCCGGCAATGATTCCGGCGGCGGCCAGCCCGGCTGGATCCTCAAATGCAAGGGCTGGGAGAGCGATCCCGACGCCTACATCTATTTCATCACCCAGGCGCCGGTCTGGGGGGCGATCTGCGACCTGATCGGCAAGCCCGAATGGAAGACCGATACCGACTACGCGACGCCGCCGGCGCGATTGCCGCGGCTGCGGCAGATCTTCGATACGATCGAGCAGTGGACCATGACCAAGACCAAGTTCGAGGTGATGGACATCTGCAATGCGGTCGATATCCCGGTCGGCCCGATCCTGTCGATGAAGGAGATCGCCGAGGAACCGTCGCTGCGCCGGACCGGCACGGTGGTCGAGGTCGATCATCCCGCGCGCGGCAAATATCTCACCGTCGGCAATCCGGTGAAGATGTCGGATTCGATCACCGAGGTGAAACGCTCTCCCCTGCTGGGCGAGCACACCGAGGAGATCCTGGGCAACGTGCTCGGCTACAGCGAGAATGAGATCGCCGAGATCAAGACCTCGGGCGCGATCACCGCTCCGGAGAAGGGCGCGCGTGCCGAGGCGGCGTGATCCAACACCGCGCATGGGGGGACCCAGTAAGCACACCGGTGATTGCTGGATGCCCGCTTTCAGCGGGCACGAGACCCGAGGTCGGGAGGAATTCGGATGCGTATCGTGGTGCACGGGCAGCAGGCGTTCGGCAAGGCGGTGTTGGAGGCGCTTCTGGCGCGCGGCGACGACGTGGTCGCAGTCTATGTCGCGCCGGAAAAAGAAGGCGCGCGGGCCGATCCGCTCAAGGAGGCGGCACTTGCTGCCAAGCTTCCGATCTACCAGCCGGCCTCCTACCGCAAGCCGGAAGTGTGGGAGCAATTTCGCGCGCTCGCGCCCGACCTGCAGGTGATGGCGTTCGTCACGCTGTTCGTGCCGGAGGAATTTCTCAACATCCCGACCAAGGGCTCGATTCAGTATCATCCCTCGCTGCTGCCGAAATATCGCGGCCCGAGCGCGATCAACTGGCCGATCATCCAGGGCGATACCGAAACCGGGCTGTCGATCTTCTGGCCCGACAACGGGCTCGATACCGGCGACGTGCTGCTGCAGAAGAAGACGCCGATCTCGGACACCGACTCGCTCGGCTCGGTCTATTTCGACCGGCTGTTTCCGATGGGCGTCGACGGCGATGCTCGAAGTCCGTCGATCTCGTGAAGGCAGGAACGGCGCCGCGCATCAAGCAGGATCATTCGCAGGCCACCTACGAGGGCCGCTGCGGTCCGGACAATGCCCGCATCGATTGGGGCAAGCCGTGGCGGCAGATTCACAACCTCATCCGCGGCTGCAATCCCGCGCCGGGCGCCTGGACCACGCTCAATGGCCAGGCGCTGCAAGTGTTCGAGGCAAAACCCTTGCCGGCGCGCGATCCCAAGGGCATCGGCGGAAAGATGGGCGAGGTCGTCGAGGTTGCGACCGATGGCTTCACCGTGGTCTGCGCCGACGGCCGCATCAAGGTTATGCGCGTGAAGCCCGCCGACGGCCCCAAGGTCGCGGCCGGCGAATTCGCCGCCACTGCCAAGCTCACCACCACCACGAGGTTTTCATGACCCCGACATCCGCCACCGCGGCCAAGGCTCCGGTGTCCGCATCGCAGCACGCCAGTCCGAAGTCCGACATCGAGATCGCCCAGGCCGCCAAGAAGCGGCCGATCATGGACATCGCACGCGAGCGGCTCGGCATCGCGCCGGAAAATCTCGAGCCCTATGGCCACTACAAGGCCAAGCTGTCGATGGATTTCATCAAGTCGCTGCAGAAGCCGGCCGAACGGCAAGCTGATCCTGGTCTCGGCGATCACGCCGACGCCGGCGGGCGAGGGCAAGACCACCACCACGGTCGGCCTGCACCGACGCGCTCAACCACATCGGCAAGAAGGCGATGCTGTGCCTGCGCGAGCCGCAGCCTCGGGCCGTCGCTTCGGCATGAAGGGCGGCGCGGCCGGCGGCGGCTATGCCCAGGTGGTGCCGATGGAGGACATCAACCTGCATTTCACCGGCGACTTCCACGCCATCGGCACCGCGCACAACCTGCTTTCGGCGCTGATCGACAATCACATCTATTGGGGCAATGCGCTCGGCATCGACGGCCGCCGCGTCGCCTGGCGGCGCGCCATCGACATGAACGACCGCGCGCTGCGCTCGATCGTCTCCTCGCTCGGCGGCGTCGCCAACGGCTTTCCGCGCGAGGACGGCTTCGACATCACCGTCGCGTCCGAGGTGATGGCGATCTTCTGCCTCGCCAGCGACCTCGACGACCTCAAGAAGCGGCTCGGCAACATCATCATCGGCTATACCCGCGATCGCAAGCCGGTGCGCGCCGGCGACCTCAAGGCGCACGGCGCCGATGACGGCGCTGCTCAAGGAGGCGCTGTCGCCGAACCTGGTGCAGACGCTCGAAGGCACGCCCGCCTTCGTCCATGGCGGGCCGTTCGCCAACATCGCGCATGGCTGCAACTCGGTGCTGGCCACCACCACGGCGCTCAAGCTCTGCGACTACGTGGTGACGGAAGCCGGCTTCGGCGCCGATCTCGGCGGCGAGAAGTTCTTCGACATCAAGTGCCGCAAGACCGGGCTGTCGCCGGATTGCGCGGTGCTGGTCGCGACCATCCGCGCGCTCAAGATGCACGGCGGCGTCAAGAAGGAGGATCTCAAGACCGAGAACCTCAAGGCGCTCGAGGCCGGCATGGCCAACCTCGCCCGCCACGTCGAGAACGTGCAGAAATTCGGCATCGTGCCGGTGATCTCGATCAACCGCTTCAGCGCCGATACCGACGCCGAGATCGCGCTGGTGAAGGAGCATGCGCAAGAAGCTCGGCGTCGAGGCCGCTCATGGCCGACCATTGGGCCGAGGGCGGCAAGGGCGCGGCCGACGTGGCGCGCGCGGTGGTCAAGGCGGTCGACAGCGGCAAGAGCAAGCTCAAGCTGCTCTATCCCGACGACATGCCGCTGCTCGAGAAGATCCGCACCATCGCCAAGGAAATCTACCGCGCCAAGGACATCGCGGCCGACAAGCCGGTGCGCGACCAGCTCGCCCAGTTCGAGCAGATGGGCTACGGCAAGCTGCCGGTCTGCATCGCCAAGACCCAGTACAGCTTCTCGACCAACGGCGATCTCAAGGGCGCGCCGGTCGATCACATCATCCCGTGCGCGAGGTGCGGCTCTCCGCCGGCGCCGAGTTCGTGGTGGCGATCTGCGGAGAGATCATGACCATGCCGGGCCTGCCGAGGGTGCCGGCCGCCGATTCCATCGATGTCGGCGCCGATGGCCGGATCGTCGGGCTGTTCTGAGCGCAGTAGTCCGCGATGCGGGCGCAGCGAACTGTCTACGAAGGCGCGTGGCTGTCCGCGCTTCCGCGGGGACGACCGATCTCGCGCTCGCTGGCGCTGCCGCCCGCTGCGTGATCTCGAACCTCATCGAGCTGCGGCGCCAGGCGCTGCGCCTCGTCCACCAGCGCGGCGGTGATCGGCATCATCGGCTCGCGCGCCGGCACGACCAGCCCGATGGTCTGCACCGCCTCCGGCTCGGTGATCGGAATCGCGCGCAGCGTGTCGGTCAGCCCGAGCGTTTCCGCGAGCTTTGCCGGCATCACGCTGGCCCAGCGGCCGGTGCGCACGTGCGAGAACAGCAGGATCATCGAATCCGATTCGAGCGTCGGGCGCGATTCGCCGCCCGCTCCCTTGAGCAGCCGGTCGATGATGCGGCGGTTCTGCATGTCGGGAGTGAGCAGGCAGAGCGGTACCTGCGCGACCTCGGCCCAGGTGACGCGCGTCGCGGTTGCCGAGCGGCGCATCGGCCGAGGTGAGCAGCCGGTAGCGCTCGTGATAGAGCGGCGTTGCATTCACCCGGCCCAGGGGCTCGTTGCCGAGATAGGTGATGCCGGCGTCGATCTCGAGATTTTCCAGGAGATCGAGGATCTCGATCGAGGTGCGCGAATAGATCGTGAATTGCACGTTGGGATGACGCTCGCGATAGGGCGTGGTCAGCGACGGCGACCATTGCCAGCGCCGTCGGGATCGCCGCGATCCGCAGCCGGCCGGTGAGCCCGTGGCGCAGCGAATTGATCTCCTCGCGCATGGCGCGGGCATCGCCGACGATGCGCCGCGCCCAGTCGAGGACGCGCTCACCCTCCGGCGTGAAGCTGCGGAAGCGCGAGCCGCGATTGACCAGCAGCACTCCCATCTGCTCCTCGAGCTGCTTGACGCCTGCCGACAAGGTCGGCTGGGTAACGCCGCACGCCTCGGCGGCGCGGCCGAAGTGCTTTTCGCGCGCCAAAGCCAAAATAAAATCGAGCTTGTCGATCATGCAGCTAAAACATCCATTATTTCAAAGACCTTAGTACGAATGCGGTCGAGCCGTCACGATAGCGATCAGCTCGTAATCATACCCAGTACGATAGAACTTATCTATCAATGCATGGGCAGCAAGGGATTGTCTGGGACTATGGAAGGGTTCAATTCTGCGGCCGGAGACCGCCGATGAATGTTCAGATTCCGCCGCCGGCCGGAGGCGATGACGCAACCCCGCGCACGCGCCGGCCGCGCCGCACGCCCAAGGGCCGCCAGGTCGACCCTGAGGCGCTCGCCGAAGTGTGCGCGCTGCTCGGCGAACGCGAGCGCCGCCGCGATCTCCTGATCGAGCATCTGCATCTGATCCAGGACGAGCACGGTCTTCTCTCGGCGGCGCATCTCGCCGCGCTGGCCCAGGAGATGAAGCTCGCGCTGACCGAAGTCTACGAGGTCGCAACCTTCTATGCGCATTTCGACGTGGTGAAGGAAGGCGAGACGCCGCCGCCTCCGGTCACCGTGCGGGTTTGCGATTCGCTGTCCTGCGCCATGGCCGGCGGCGAGCATCTGCTGCGCGACCTGCCGAGCAGGCTTGGCCGCGATGTGCGGGTGGCGCGCGCGCCTTGCATGGGCGCCTGCGACCATGCGCCGGTCTGCGCGGTCGGCCATTTGCAGGTGATGCAGGCTACCGCGCAGAGCGTTGGCGCGATCGCCGGCAAGGCGGCGCATGCACAGGCTTACCCCACGCCGAACGACTTCGACCGCTATGTCCGCGACGGCGGCTATGCGCTGCTCGAGGCTTGCGTCGCGGGCACGCACAGCCGCGAAGACATCATCCAGGCGGTGAGCGACGCCGGATTGCGCGGTCTCGGCGGCGCTGGCTTCCCGACCGGGCGCAAATGGAGCCTCGTGCGTGCCGAGCCGGCGCCGCGGCTCTTTGCGGTCAATGCCGACGAGGGTGAGCCCGGCACTTTCAAGGATCGCTATTATCTGGAGCTGGATCCGCACCGCTTCATCGAAGGCATGCTGATCGCCGCCTGGGTGGTCGACGCCGCGCGACACCTACATCTATATCCGCGACGAGTATCCCGAAGTCCGCCTGATGCTGCTCGAAGAGATCGCCAAGGTCGAGCGGGCCGGACTTGCCGATCACAGCAGGCTTCATCTTCGCCGCGGCGCCGGCGCCTATATCTGCGGCGAGGAATCCGCGATGATCGAATTGATCGAGGGCAAGCGCGGCCTTCCGCGCCACCGGCCGCCCTATGTCGCCCAGGTCGGCCTGTTCGGCCGGCCGACGCTCGAACAGAACGTCGAGACGCTCTACTGGGTGCGCGACATCGTGGAGAAGGGCGCCGCCTGGTTCACCTCGCACGGCCGCCGCGAGCGCAAAGGCTTGCGCAGCTTCTCGGTCTCCGGCCGCGTGCGCAAGCCGGGCGTGGTGCTGGCCCCCGCCGGCGTCACCGCGCGCGAGCTGATCGAGGAATATTGCGGCGGCATGGCGGATGGCCACAGCTTCAAGGGCGTATTTGCCGGGCGGCGCTTCCGGCGGCATCCTGCCGGCCGTCGATGGCCGATCTGCCGCTCGATTTCGGCACGCTCGAGCAGCACGGCTGCTTCGTCGGCTCGCACGCCGTGGTGATCCTGTCCGACCAGGACGACATGAAAGCGGTGGCGCTCAACCTGATGAAGTTCTTCGAGGACGAGAGCTGCGGCCAGTGCACGCCGTGCCGGGTCGGAACCGAGAAGGCGGTCAAGCTGATGGCAACCGGGCCATGGGATGAGGCGTTGTTGAACGAGTTGTCGGACGCCATGCGCGATGCCTCGATCTGCGGGCTCGGCCAGGCGGCGCCCAATCCGCTGCTGAGCGTCATGAAATATTTCCCCGAGGACTTGGGAAAGCCATTGGAGGCTTGGTGACACATGAACCGGGGCATATCCTAGCATCGGTTGTCGCCGCGCAAGCGGGAACCATCGGGCCGCACGTTCCGCTCGCAGCATGGGTCCCCCGCTTGTGCGGTGACGACAGAATTACGAGTTTGGATGCAATCGATGAGCACCGGCACGATCGCAAGCCCAACACCTTCATCCTCGACGATCGCGAGGTCGATATTCGCGCCGGCGAGACGATCTTTCGCGCCGCGCGCCGCATCGGCATCAAGCTGCCGCATCTGTGCTATTTGCCCAAGCCGGGCTATCGCCCGGACGGCAATTGCCGCGTCTGCATGGTGGAGGTCGAGGGCGAGCGCGTGCTGGCGGCAAGCTGCATCCGCACGCCCACGCCCGGGCATGAAGGTCAGGACCCAGACCGACCGCGCCAAAGCCGCGCGGCGGATGGTGATCGAGCTGTTGCATGGCCGACCAGCCGTCCAAAGAAGTCGCGCACGATCCGCAATCGGAATTCTGGAAGACCGCCGACCGGCAAAAAATCGACGCGAGCCGGTTTCCGCGGCGGGCGGCGCCGGTGCCCGACCGCAGCCATCCGGCGATGGCGGTCAATCTCGATGCCTGCATCCATTGCAATCTCTGCGTCCGCGCCTGCCGCGAGGTGCAGGTCAACGACGTGATCGGCATGGCCGGACGCGGCCACACCGAGAAGATCGTGTTCGACTTCGACGATCCCGATGGGAGGCTCGACCTGCGTCGCCTGCGGCGAATGCGTGCAGGCCTGTCCGACCGGCGCGCTGATGCCGTCGACGCTGCGTCGACGAGGCCAACGTGCGCACGCAGTTTCCCGACCGCGAGGTGCACAGCGTTTGCCCTTATTGCGGGGTCGGCTGCCAGCTCACCTACCACATCAAGGACGACAAGCTCCTCCATGTCAGCGGCCGCAACGGACCGGCGAACGAGAACCGGCTCTGCGTCAAGGGCCGCTTCGGCTTCGACTATGTCGGTCATCCGCACCGCCTGCGCGCAGCCGCTGGTCCGCAAGGAAGGCGTGCGCAAGCACGCCCACGACGTGGTCGATCCCGGCCAATCCGTGGACGCATTTCCGCACCGCCAGCTGGGACGAGGCGCTCGACCGCGCGGCCGCCGGGCTCGAGCGCATTCGCGATCGGCATGGCTCGCAGGCGCTCGCCGGCTTCGGCTCCGCCAAGGCTTCCAACGAAGAGGCTTATCTGTTCCAGAAGCTGGTGCGCGCCGGCTTCGGCACCAACAATGTCGATCACTGCACGCGGCTCTGCCACGCCTCGTCGGTCGCGGCGTTGCTGGAGACGATCGGCTCCGCGGCGGTCACCGCCACCTTCAACGAGTGCAAGAATTCCGACGTCATCGTCGTGATCGGGGCCAACCCGACGGAAAATCATCCCGTCGCCGCGACGTTCTTCAAGCAGGCTGCCAAGCGCGGCGCCGAGCTCGTGGTCATGGATCCGCGCGGGCAGGCGCTCAAGCGTCACGCCACCCACATGCTGCAGTTCAAGCCGGGCACCGACGTTGCGATGCTCAACGGCATCCTCAACGTGATCGTCACCGAGAAGCTCTATGACCGGCAGTACGTCGAGGCGCAGACCTCCAACTTCAAGGCGTTCGCCGATCACATCGTGGATTTCACGCCGGAAGAGATGGCGCCGGTCTGCGGCATCCCGGCCGAGACCCTGCGCGCGGTCGCGCGCAGCTATGCGCGGGCGAAGTCGGCGATCATCTTCTGGGGCATGGGCGTCTCGCAGCACGTGCACGGCACCGACAACGCCCGCTGCCTGATCGCTCTCGCCCTGATCTGCGGGCAGGTCGGGAGGCCCGGCACCGGCCTGCATCCGCTGCGCGGGCAAAACAACGTGCAGGGCGCTTCCGACGCCGGCCTGGTCCCGATGTTCTTTCCGGATTACAGGTCGGTCGAGGATGCCGACATCCGGCGCAGCGTCGAGCAGGCCTGGGGCACGACGCTCGATCCCAAGCGCGGTCTCACCGTGGTCGAGATCATGAAGGCGGTGCACGCCGACGTGATCAAGGGCATGTACATCCTCGGCGAGAATCCGGCGATGTCCGACCCCGACCTCAATCACGCCCGCCAGGCGCTCGCCCATCTCGAGCATCTCGTGGTGCAGGACATCTTCCTCACCGAGACCGCGTTCCACGCCGACGTGATCCTGCCGGCGTCGGCCTGGCCGGAGAAGGACGGCACCGTGACCAACACCAATCGCCAGGTGCAGATGGGCCGCCAGGCGCTGCCGCTTCCGGGTGAGGCCAGGCTCGACTGGTGGATCACGCAGGAGATCGCGCGCCGCATCGGGCTCGACTGGAACTACCGGCATCCGAGCGAGATCTACACCGAGATGGCCGGGCTGATGCCGGCGCTCGACAACATCTCCTGGGACCGGATCGAAAGGGAGGGTGCCGTCACCTATCCGTCGGATGCCCCCGACAAGCCGGGGCACGATGTCGTGTTCGGTGACCGCTTTCCCACCCAGGACGGCCGCGGCAAGATCGTGCCGGCCAAGATCACGCCACCGGACGAGCAGCCCGACGCCCAATTCCCGTTCGTGCTTTCGACCGGCCGCCAGCTCGAGCATTGGCACACCGGCGCCATGACGCGGCGCGCCGCCACCCTCGACGCGCTCGAGCCGGGCGCGGTCGCATCGCTCTCGCGTGGCACCATCGCCAAGCTCGGCATCGAGCCCGGCGACATGGTGCGGGTATCGACGCGGCGCGGCAGCATCGAGCTTGCCGCCCGCCAGGACGATGCGGTGCCCGACGGCGTCGTGTTCATTCCGTTCGCCTATGTCGAGGCGGCGGCGAACCTGCTCACCAATCCGGCGCTCGACCCGTTCGGAAAAATCCCCGAGTTCAAGTACTGCGCTGCCAAGGTCGAGCGTGTCGACCAGGCGGCGCGGGTGGCGGCGGAGTAACTCCGCGCGCCCGCGTATGCGGCGCCGCAGAGGCAGAGACGCCGCACCGGTCAGCGCCGGCGGCTGCCTGCGCGAGAGCCTGCGCAACGTTCACTCGCCATCCTCGAAACGACCGAAGTGATCGCCCAGAGCGTGAGACAAGGCACATGGGAGCGTGTGTCATGCCCTGTTCCACCCTCGAGGAGGTGGAGCTTTTCTTAATCAATCTGGCCTTAAGGTGTTCTTGCTCGAGTTGAGACCCGATCGGCTCGACAATTGAATCCAGGGACCCGGCGTCGGGACCCACCCAGCAGGCCATGACTCGCTCTGTGCGTTCCGTAAAGCCTGCATCTCTCCGCGCCATGGTTCTGGCGCTCGTGCTTGCGGCGACAGTAGCCGGCTGCAAAACCTTGCAGGAAACGGAGATCACCGGTTCGCTCGGCGCTGCCCCGGCACCGCAAGGCGGTGCCGATTGGCGCGCGGCGCAAGCCTGGGGCGAACGCCATCGCGCGAACCCCAAGGACCCCGAGTCGGCCATCGAATATGCGCAGGCGCTGCGCGGCAGCGGCCAGCCCAGCCAAGCCGCTGTGGTGCTGGAGCAGGCATTGCTCGCTGATCCCAAGCACGCGGGCCTGCTCGGCGCTTACGGCCGCGCGCTAGCCGGCATGGGAAAGTACAAGCAGGCGCTCGAGGTGCTCACGCGTGCCCACACGTCCGGCCAGCCGAATTGGAGCATCCTGTCGGCCCAGGGCGCGGTGCTCGACCAGATGGGCCGGCACGACGAGGCCCAACGTTATTACGGAACAGCGCTGCGGATCGTGCCGGACGAGCCCTCGGTATTGTCCAATCTCGGACTGTCGTACGCACTTTCCAAGGACTTGGTGCGCGCGGAGGCGACGCTGCGGCGGGCGGCCGGACACTGGCGCGTAGATGCACGGGTGCGGCGAAATCTAGCCCTTGTCGTCGGCCTGCAGGGACGGTCCGCGGAAGCGGACGGAATCGCACAAGCCGACCTGCCGTCGGATAATACGGCCGTCAACGTCGCATATCTTCGGCAGATCCTGGCGGAGCAGAACGGCTGGAAGCCGCCCACCAAGACGGGCCGACGTTGACAGCCGGGAATTCAAGTCACTGCTTCTTCAGCCACTCGAGAAATTCTCGAAACAGAGCTTCTGTTTTGGAAGTCGAGACTTCTGTTTTGGGAGTTGAGACTTCTGGGTTGGGATTGCTGCTGCGCGGGCGACGATTGTCGGTAAGTTGAGCGTGCGATTGCTTAGGCCTGACGGGCACATCGGCGGCGCTCAGCGTATCGATGCCGGCAATAAGTCCCGCTGCAAGGAGGGACACGATTCTTATGCTGCTCATGAAGACGTGCTCTGGTTGGAAAGAACGGGGATGGACTTGACGATGTCACGAGATTGCTAACTTCGGATTAACCATGAGATCAAATTTCAAATTTGCCCAACGGTAGCTGGCGAGCCGCGCCGAACATCGCGTGCCGAGAAACCGAACCGGGCTCACGACCACAGTGCGAAAGCCACGGCCTCGGGTCATGACGAGTGACTGGCTGTTGCCAAGTAATTTCCGAGCGAATTTTAACTTCAAATTAGGCCAAATCGGCGATTGAGAGCTCAGCCCGCTAAGTTGCACGCGAGCGCTCAATGGTGTGAACCATGCCAAACGAAATCCCCGATGACCGAACCATTCGCGACGCTCGAAGCCGGCTGCTGAAGCAGCAGGCGCGAGCAATGCTCGATCTGTGCGCGGAGGATTGCGGACGACCGGCGGCCACAATGGATGAAGTGCGGGAATGGGCGAACGCTCAAGACCAGGCGGCTCTGGAATTCAGGATCAGTGGCCGAACCTCGAGCGCGGTGCATTCTGCCGACTGACCTCGCGCCTCAAATCGCTCCTCATGCGGAAGCCTTACGTCGCTCCCAAAGCCTAGGGTGCTCGAGGTTGTCAGCCCTCGTTTCTTCGTAACATCGAGATGCGCCCGCTTGGTGGGTGCTCCGGCCCCCAGGAGCATGAAACATGATTGTCCGCACCGCTGCTCACGTTGCAACAATGCTGGCCAGTCTTGCGTGGCTGCACGGCGAAGCATTGGCACAATCGTCGACACGAGCTCTCAGCGTGGCGGTTGCGCCCCGCCCGGTCGCTCAGGCTGCTGTGCGCCCGTCGGTTCCGATCGTTCCCGATCCGGCAACGACCGGAACGGTCGGAAGCGCGTCGCACTCTCGTCTGGGGGCGCTCCCGCCCGAGATAATGCCGGAGATCGGTCCAATGGGACAACTTCCCCGGCGGTTCCATCGCAGCTTGGTTGATTACCCAACCAGAGAGCCGGTCGGGACCATAATCATCGATACCGTCGAAACTCATCTTTATCTGGTGCTCGGAAACGGCAAGGCGATGCGCTACGGCATCGGCGTTGGTCGTGAGGGCTTTACCTGGGCCGGCGCGGAAAAGGTATCCAAAATGGCCGAGTGGCCGGATTGGCATCCGCCGCGCGAGATGATCGATCGCCAGCCATATCTGCCGCGTTTCATGGCCGGCGGCGAGGGCAACCCACTCGGCGCGCGGGCCCTTTACCTCGGCAACACGCTCTATCGCATCCACGGCACCAACCAACCGTCGACCATCGGCACCTTTGTATCATCCGGCTGCATCAGGCTGACAAACCGGGACATCGCCGACCTCTACTCCCGGGTCAAGGTCGGCACGCGCGTGGTGGTGCTGCCGGGCCGTCCGACAACGGCCGCGGCCTTCTCGGCTGGTCTTTCAGCAGGCGTCCGGCCGGTTCCCCCGTCTGATGTGCCTTCAGTAACGGGCCGGGCGTTCGTGCGGTAAGCGGCAAAGGGGACGGACGATAGCCGGTCCCGGGGCGTGGTGAGACGGTCCTTCGATGTTCGGATCGCTTCGATCTATGGGTCGGCCTGCCAGGGCGCTGTGACCACGAGGGCGGCCGCCAGAAGCATGCCGATTCCCAAGGCATAGACGACAGCGTAAACAACTTCCATTGCATCCCCCGTTTTGGTGTTCATTCGTCTGTACGAGCCCAAGGTTAATGAAAGATTACCTCGCTTGTCGCGTTGTGCTGCCCATCGGGGGCATAAGCTGTCTGCTGACCGGAGCACGGTCCGACTTCCAGACTGTCGCTCTTGCGCCACGGCAGGCGAAATTCATGGGTTGCGGGCTGAGAAAGCCTTGGCTGTTCGCCTCGAGCCGGCCCAAATGCGCAGGTGCGAACCTGACTTCGGCTCGGGATCGGAAGGCGGCAACAATGGTCGAGCGCACGCAGGACGTACCCGAAGAAGTGCGAAAATTTGCGCCGAAGCAACAGCCTCGCCCTCCGGGCGATCCGACCGACATGGCCGGGCAGGCTCTCGTTGCCATGCTTCAGCATGCTGCCAATATCTCGGACGACCATTGCAATGAAGCTTTGACGGTAGTGGACAAGCTGTACGCCGAGCTTCGATCTGCCGAAGATCGAATCAGGCAATTGGAGGCCGAAATAGAATTTCATCGCAACCGCGCCGCTCGCGGCGAAAGCTGGTTGCGACGAATTCAGGAAGAGGTGGAGGAAAACCTCATTGCGCCGAGAGGAAAACATCCGAGGATGCAAACCTGATCCATGATCGGCGGGCAGATTTCGGGGGACAGCAGCGCGCTCGACCGTTCTCGCCCGCCCGGTCGTCGGGCATGCTTTCACGCTCGCGGATGAGGTTCGGCGTCGCCGGCGCCGATCCGCTGCTGCTGGAGCAATTGCACGACTGAGCAGCCGGCCGGGATGCGATCGCGCACCCTCCGCGCACCCTCCGCGCACCCCTCGATATGGCGCCTCTCCGCAACCGCTGGTAAGATGCCTGTTTCAAGAACAAGGTTCGGCGAGCACGGGAGGACGAAATGGCTCAACGAAAATCGCTCAACGTCAACGGCAAGTCGGTCCCGATCACGATCGACGACCCGGACATGCCGCTGCTCTATGCGCTGCGCGACAATCTCGCGCTGCACGGCCCGCGCTTCGGCTGCGGGCTCGCGCAGTGCGGCGCCTGCACCGTGCATGTCGACGGCAAGGCGGTGCGCTCCTGCGTCACGCCGCTGTCGTCGCTCACCGCCAGGCAGAAGGTGGTGACGCTCGAAGGCCTCGGCACGCCGCAAAGGCCGCATCCGGTGCAGCGCGCCTTCATCGAGGAGCAGGCCGCGCAGTGCGGCTACTGCATCAACGGCATGATCATGGAATCCGCCGCCTTCCTCGCCGAGCAACAAGAAGCCGACCGAGGCGCAGATCAAGCAGGCGCTCGCCAACAACCTCTGCCGCTGCGGCACCCACGCCCGCATCGTCAGGGCGGTCAAGCGCGCAGCCAGCACGCGTGAGGGAGGCGACCATGAACACGCATTTCAGGCCGTCGCGCCGCGACGTCCTCAAGGGCGGCGGCGCGCTCGTCGTCAGCTTCTCGCTTCGCCGGCGCGATCGGCGACGCGCTCGCGCAAGGCGCGACGGCGGCAAAGCCGCTCGCGCTCACCGAGGTCGATGCCTTCCTCGCGATCGACGCCAAGGGCATGGTCACGGTCTATTCCGGCAAGGTCGATCTCGGCACCGGCGTCGCGCACCGCGCTGCGCGCAGATGGCCGCCGAGGAGCTCGACGTGCCGTTCAGCGCGGTCAAGCTGGTCGCAAGGCGACACCGCGCTCACGCCCGACCAGGGCACGACCTGGGGCAGCCTCACCATCCAGGTCGGCGGCATGCAGATCCGCAACGCGGCGGCGACCGCCAAGGCCGCGCTGCTCGACGAGGCCGCCAAGCGCCTCGGCGCCAAGAAGGAGGAGCTCAAGGTCGCCGACGGCGTCGTCAGCGGCGGCGGCAAGCGCGTCAGCTACGGCGAGCTGATCGGCGGCAAGATCGTTCGCGCTCAAGCTCGACCACACCAAGCCGGCCGCGGCCAAGGACCCCAAGGACTACAAGATCGTCGGCAAGCCGGTGCCGCGCGTCGACATCCCCGACAAGGTGACGGGCACGCTTCACCTACATGCAGGACTTCCGCGTGCCCGGCATGCTGCACGGGCGCGTGGTCCGCCCGCCGGCGATCGGCGCCAAGCTCGAAAGCGTCGACGAGAGCTCGATCAAGGACATCGCCGGCATCGTCAAGGTCGTGCGCGAGGGCAATTTCCTCGGCGTCGTCGCCGACGAACGAATGGGCCGCGATCAAGGCGGCGCAGACAGCTCAAGGCGACGTGGTCGAAATGGGAGGGGCTGCCCGAGCAGGCCAAGCTCTGGGAGCATGTGCGCGCGACCAAGGTCGCCAAGGACGAGGTGACCAGCAATGTCGGCAACAGCGCCGAGGCGCATGGCGCAAGGAGGGCGCCAAGAAGCTCAAGGCCACCTACGACTTCGCCATCCACACCCACGGCTCGATCGGCCCGTCCTGCGCGGTCGCCGAGTTCAAGGACGGCAAGCTGACCTCGTGGTCGGCCTCGCAGGCGACGCACAATCTGCGCAAGCAGCTCGCGCAAGATGTTCGCGATGCCCGCCGAGAACGTGCGCTGCATCTACCTCGAAGGCTCCGGCTGCTACGGCCGCAACGGCCACGAGGACGCGGCCGCCGACGCCGCGCTGCTCGCCAAGGCGGTCGGCAAGCCGGTGCGCGTGCAATGGTCGCGCGCCGACGAGCACGGCTGGGACCCGAAGGGCCCGCCGACGCTGATCGACCTGCGCGCGGCGCTGGACGCGCCGGCAACGTCACGGCCTGGGAATCGGAGTTCTTCATTCCGCAGCAGACCGCCGGCGGCTTCAACGTGCCGCTGGTCGCGGCGACGCTGGCCGGCATGCCGGCCGACGACCGACATCGCGCCCGGCAACATCTTCCAGAACTCGGCGATCCCCTACAAGTTCGCCAACGTCAAGACGGTCTGCCACCGGCTGGAGACGACGCCGTTCCGGCCGTCCTGGATCCGCACGCCGGGGCGGATGCAGAACACCTATGCCAACGAGTGCTTCATGGACGAGCTGGCGGCGGCGGCGAATGCCGACCCGATCGAGTTCCGCCTGAAGTATCTCGATCCCAGCGACAAGCGCGGCATCGAGGTGCTCGACCGCGCTGGCCGCGCTGGCGAACTGGGACAAGCGGCCCTCGCCGCAAGCGCGGCCAGAGCGGCGACGTCGTCAAGGGCCGCGGCGTCACCTATGTGCAAATACGAGCTGGTGCGCACCTATGTCGGCGGCGGTCGCCGAGGTCGAGGTCAACCGGTCGACCGGCGACGATCAGGGTGACCAAGTTCTACGTCGCGCACGACTGCGGGCAGATCATCAATCCGGACGGGCTGAAGAACCAGATCGACGGCAACGTCATCCAGACGGTGAGCCGCACGCTGATCGAGGAGCTGAAGTTCGACCGCTCGACAGTGACCAGCCTCGACTGGGAGAGCTATCCGATCCTGCACCTTCCCGGACGTGCCGGAGATCGTCATACGATCTGATCGACCGGCCGAACGAGCGGCCGTGGGGCGCCGGCGAGCCGGCGGCGGCGGTGGTGCCGTCGGCGATCTCGAACGCGGTGTTCGACGCGACCGGCGTGCGGCTGCGCTCGGTGCCGTTCACGCCCGACAAGGTGAAGGCGGCCATGAGCGCGGCGTAAGCTCCCTCTCCCATAGGGAGAGGGTTGGGGTGAGGGGTCAAGGCCTATCGAGAAGTCGGTAACCCCTCACCCACCGTCTCCCCAAATGGGGAGAGGGAGCGCACCGAGTTCGCGGCGCCAAGGGGCGGCCATGGATGCTCACAACCTTCAGACAAATCACCGCCTGCCCGGTCCCGACGTGGTCGTTCGCCACGATTGGTCACGCGCGGAGGTGCGCGCAATGTTCGTGCTTCCTTTTCCCGAGCTGATTTTTCGCGCGCAAAGCATTCACCGCCTCCGTTTCGATCCCTGCGCGGTGCAGATTTCCACGCTGCTCTCGATCAAGACCGGCGGTTGTCCGGAAGACTGCGCCTATTGTCCGCAGAGCGTGCATTACGACACCGGCGTAAAGGCCGAGAAGCTCATGGCGCTCGACGCAGTGCTCGCCGAGGCTCGCACGGCCAAGGCCGCGGGTGCCAGCCGGTTCTGCATGGGTGCCGCGTGGCGGGAGCCGAAGGATCGCGACCTCGAGAAGGTCTGCGAGATGATCAAGGCCGTCAAAGCGCTGGGGCTCCAGACGTGCGCCACGCTCGGCATGCTCACCGAGGCGCAGGCGCGCCGCCTGAAATCTTGCGGTCTCGACTTTTACAATCACAACCTCGACACGTCGCCGGACTATTACGGCGCGATCATCACCACCCGGACCTATCAGGATCGCCTCGACACGCTAGGCCACGTGCGCGACGCCGGCATCCATGTCTGCTGCGGCGGTATCGTCGGCATGGGCGAAACCTTGGAGGATCGCGTCGGCATGATCGCCACCCTGGCGAACCTGCCCGAGCATCCCGAGAGCGTGCCGATCAACATGCTGGTCAAGGTTGCGGGCACGCCGCTCGCGTCCGGGGCGACGATCGAGCCGATCGATTTCGTGCGCACCATCGCGGTTGCCCGCATCACCATGCCGGGGTCGGTCGTGCGGCTCTCGGCCGGGCGCGAGGACATGAGCGAGGAAACGCAGGCGCTGTGCTTCCTCGCCGGCGCCAATTCGATCTTCTACGGACCGAAGCTGCTCACCACGCCCAATCCCGAGCGCGACCGCGACCTGCGGCTGATGGACAAGCTCGGGCTGCGGCCGATGATGTAGAGTGCGACCTCCAAACAATACGTGCCCGGGACACGTCAGGCGAAGTGGCGCACCAGAGCAATTCCCGCCAGCAGGCCGCCGATCGAGAGCCCGACCGAAAGCGCGATATAGAGTGCTGCAAGGCCCGACTGGCCGCGCTCGTAGAGCAGGACGCTATCGAGCGAGAAGGCCGAGAATGTCGTATAGCCGCCGAGAATTCCGGTGGTCAGGAACAGCCGCCAGTGCTGGGAGGCGCCGCCCTTGAAGGCGAAATAGCCAGCGAGCAGGCCCATGATCAGCGAGCCCGTCACGTTTTCGAGCAATGTTGCATAGGGAAATGCGGTGCCGAGCAGTCGCGCCGTCGCGAGATTGACGCCATGGCGAAGCGCGGCGCCGATACCGCCGCCGGCGAAGACGATCAGGAAACCCATCGTTGCTCCTTGCTCGAGGAGAGCAACAAAAAACCGCGCGGCGGCGGTTGGAAGGCTCTCACTGCCGAAACGCTAAGTCGAGCTATGCGTCCGGTCAACGGCGACAATGTCGACCACCGCATTGGACTGTGCCGCGCGATCGTGCGTTATCGCTTCGAGCAAGGAGGACCATGCCGCTCGATCCGACCTCTTTCCTGGACCAGGCGCCCGTCATTCCGGTGCTGACGATCGAAGATCCCGCGCACGCGGTGGCGCTCGCACGAGCGCTCCTGGCGGGCGGCCTCCCCGTGCTCGAAGTGACGCTGCGAACCGCGGCGGCTCTGGATTGCGTCCGGGCAATAGCCGCCGAGGTGCCGCAGGCCGTCGTCGGGATCGGCACTCTGATCCACCCGGCGGATGTCGGCAAAGCTGTGGAGGCGGGAGCACGCTTCCTCGTCAGTCCCGGCACGACCGCGGCCTTGGCTGATGCGCTCGCCGCCGCTCCCGTTCCGGCTCTCCCGGGCTGCGACAGCGTATCCGGGGCGATGACGCTCGCGGAGCGCGGATTTAAAGTGCTGAAGTTCTTCCCTGCCGGACCGTCCGGCGGCGCTGTCTGGCTCAAGGCGATCGCCGAGCCGTTGCCGCACATCAAGTTCTGTCCGACCGGCGGCGTGAGCATTGCGAATGCAGCCGACTATCTCGCGCTGCCCAATGTGGTCGCGGTCGGCGGATCATGGGTGGCGCCGCAGTCCCTGATAGCAGCCGGCAACTTCGATCGCATCACCGAGCTCGCGCGCGCGGCATCGACGCTGCGGGGGTGCACGACTGGCGGCATCTCGGACACGCGCTCAATGCATGGCAAGCGCAGAGCGCGGCATGATCGCGCCGCGATGCCGGATCTTCTGTGCCGGCGAGCCGGTGGGCGTCGGTGGCGGCGTCGACCGGCATCTTGCCCGAAAGCCGCGCCGCCAGGTAGCCGGCGTTGAAGCTGTCGCCGGCCGCGGTGGTATCGACCGGCACCACCACCTCCGGCACCGGCACAAATTCGCGCTTTCCTCCGGCTGCCACCAGCGCGCCGTTGGGTCCGTTCTTCACGACGATCTCGCCGATGCCGAAGGCCTGCATCCGCTCGCACCGTCGCTTCCGGGCTGGGATCACCCCACAGCAATGCTTCATCGTCATAGGTGGGGAGCGCGATATCGACGCGCTTGAGCGCTTCCATGAACACAGTCGGTGCGCGCGACAGGTCGCCCTTCCATCCGACGCGGTCGGAAATTGCCGTCGAAGGCGATCTTCACGCCTTGCTGTCGGGCCATCTCGACGATCGCGAGAAAGCGGCCGAGCCCGTTATTGGAATAGATCGACAGCGTGATGCCGGAGAAAAACACGAGCTTGGCGCCGAGCATGGCTTCGGCCACGCGGCTCCAGTCCGGCAGCTCGAACAACTCGCGCGCCGGCGAGCTATCGCGCCAATAATAGAACTGCCGCTCCCCCGCGGCATCGGTCTCGATCAGATAGAGTCCCGGCAGGCGGCCGGGCACGCGCAGCACGACGTCGCTCCGCACGCCTTCGGCCGCGGCGAGCGCGAGGATGCCGTCCGAATAGCGGTCATCGCCGAGAGCGGTGGCATAGGCGACCTCGATGCCGGCGCGGGCGAGATAAACTGCCATGTTGAACGTATCCCCGCCGCAGCCGAAGCCGAAGCGGCCGTCGGATCCGCGGGCGAACTCGAGCATCACCTCCCCGATGCTGACGACGCGGGGCTGTTGTTCAGCTCACGTTGTTCCATTGTTCGGCACGGCGAGCAGGATCGGGACACGCGCTCGCCGCATTCGGAACGCACCGCATGTTACGTAATGTTTACACGTCAGCCGCCGGTGCATCCGACCCCGCTGGATGTTATAATGTTACAAGGCTATCATCCAATGTCCATGCCGACCCGTCATCACGCACCACCACCATCCCGGCCAGGGGCATCCGCCGGGGAGGATCGCGCCGTCGATCTTGCGAATGTCCGTGCTTCATCGCCTGGTCGCCGCCGCGGCCGTCATCGCGGTGATCTGGGCGGTGGTGATCTGGGCGATGGTGTGAAGGTCGACCGCACGTGCGCGCAGCGTTGGAATTCCGCAATATCACGCTCGGATACGACCGGCACCCGGCCGTGCATCATCTCGATGGCGCCGTCGAGGCCGGCGCGCTGGTGGCAGTTGTCGGCCCCAACGGAGCCGGCAAGTCCACGCTGTTCAAAGGCATCGTCGGCGTGCTCAAGCCGCTCGCCGGCAGCATCGAGCGGGGCGATCTCGAGCCGCAGGACATCGCCTATCTGCCGCAGGCCGCCGAGATCGATCGCATCGTTCCCGATCAACGTCTACGACATGGTGGCCATGGGATTGTGGCACCGAACCGGCCTGTTCGGCGGCGTTGACCGGAAAGGCGCGCGCGTCGATCGACCGGGCCATTGCAGCGGTCGGTCTGACCGGCTTCGAAGGCCGCGCTATCGCGACTCTGTCGGGAGGGCAGATGCAGCGCATGCTGTTCGCCCGTCTGCTCCTGCAGGACGCCCGCGTGATCGTGCTGGACGAGCCGTTCAACGCAGTCGACGCCAAGACTTCGGCCGATCTGTTCGACCTGGTGCAGCGCTGGCACGGCGAGCGGCGCACCGTCCTTACCGCGCTTCACGATATCGATTTCGTGCGTGCCCACTTTCCCGAAACGCTTCTGCTCGCGCGCGAGCCGGTCGCCTGGGGCCGAACGGAAACCGTGCTGACGCCGGAGAACCTGCTGGTGGCGCGGCGGATGTGCGAGGCCTTCGACGAGCACGCGGCCGAATGCGCGGCGCCGTCGACCGGATTGCCGATCGTCGTTGCGGTCCAGAAGCCGAGCGGCGAGAGCCGTCATCCATAGTCACGCCCGATGATCTACGACACGCTCATTGCCCCGTTCGCCGAGTTCGAGTTCATGCGGCGCGCGCTCGCGGGGACGCTCGCGCTCGCACTCGGCGCCGGTCCGATCGGCGTATTCCTGATGCTGCGGCGCATGAGCCTGGTGGGCGACGCCATGGCGCATGCGATCCTGCCCGGCGCTGCCATCGGTTTTCTCGTGTCCGGGCTCAATCTGTTTGCGATGACGGCAGGCGGGCTGATCGCCGGCTGCGTGGTCGCGCTGCTCACCGGGGTCGTTGCGCGCATGACCGAGCTGAAGGAAGACGCCGCGCTGGCGACCTTCTATCTGCTGTCGCTCGCGCTCGGCGTGACGATCGTCTCGGTCAAGGGCACCAATATCGACCTTCTGCACGTGCTGTTCGGCTCGGTCCTGGCGCTCGATGACCCGACGCTGGCGTTGATCGCAGGCAATGCCACCCTCACTCTGGTGGTGCTGGCCATGATCTACCGGCCGCTGGTGCTCGAATGCGTGGATCCCGGATTCATGCGCTCGGTCAGCCGGACCGGCGCACCGGCGCATCTCGCCTTCCTGGCGCTGGTGGTGGTCAATCTGGTCTCGGGCTTTCATGCGCTCGGGACGCTGCTCGCGGTCGGCATCATGATGCTGCCGGCGGCAACCGGGCGATTCTGGGCGCGGGATATCACGCTGATGATCCTGATCGCGGGCGCGAGCGGCGCCCTGTCGGGCTATGCCGGCCTGCTGCTCTCTTTCCACACCGGCGTGCCGTCGGGTCCTGCCATCATCCTGGTGGCGGGCGCGCTCTATGTGCTCTCGCTGCTGTTTGGTCACGTCGGCGGCCTGGTCAGGCAGGCGCTGCCGCGCCGCCACTTGGAGGCTTAGGGCATTGCGCTCTCGTGTGAACGGCTCTCGAGGAGAAGGTCATGACAACACGGCGACACATGCTCATCGTGGCTGCCGGACTTGCTGCCGGACTTGCTGCCGGACTTGCGGCGGCGGTAGCGGCCGGACCGGCAGCGGCGCAACACAGCATCAAGGCGTTGGCGACGTTCTCGATCCTGGGCGACTTCGTGCGCAATGTCGGCGCCGATCGGGTCGAGGTAGCAATGCTGGTCGGCCCGAACAGCGATGCCCATGTCTACGCGCCGGCGCCCGCCGACGCCAGGAAAGTGGCAGACGCCAATGTCGTGCTCGCCAACGGGCTCGGCTACGAGGGTTGGATGAGCCGGCTGGTCAAGGCTTCGGGCACCAAGGCGCCGGTGGTGGTCGCCAGCAAGGGCATCAAGGAGCGCAAGGCCCCGGGCGGCCACGGCCACGGCGGCGCCGATCCGCATGCCTGGCAGTCGGTTGCGAATGCCAAGGTCTACGTCGCAAATGTCCGCGACGCTCTGGTCGCCGCCGATCCGGCCGGCAAGGCGGCTTATGAGGCGAACGCCAAGCTCTATCTCGAAAAGCTCGACGCGCTCGACAAAGAAGTCCGCGCCGTGGTTGCCGCTATTCCGGCCGAACGGCGCAAGGTCATCAGCACGCACGATGCGTTCGGTTATTTCCAGCAAGCCTACGGCGTGGATTTCATCGCGCCGCAAGGCGTTTCGACGGAAGCCGAGCCCTCGGCCCGCGATGTCGCCCGCATCATCACGCAAGTGAGAAAGCAGAAGATTCCGGCGGTCTTTCTCGAGAACATCACCGATCCGCGGCTCATGCAGCGGATCGCGCAGGAGAGCGGTGCCCGCATCGGCGGCAAGCTCTACTCCGACGCGCTGACCGGGGAGGGCGGCGAGGCGCCGTCCTACATCGAGATGATGCGGCACAACGTGAAAACGCTGGCCGCAGCGCTGATGGATTGACCGAAGCAGCGAAGGTAGCTCCGATGCAGCGCTTGCGAAATTCAGGGCCAGCGTCTCCGCAAGCCGGCGCTGCCCGCACTGGCGCGGAGCCGGTCATCGGGCGGCGCTTCGCGCCGACCCGTTGGCTCCGCCCGGGCTACGCCGCAATTGCACGCGCGCACCCATGGATAGCATCCGGAAATTGATGCCTATATACCGGGCTCAAACGGAGTAAGGCATGCCCGACAAGGTCCCCGTCACCGTGCTGACCGGCTATCTCGGCGCCGGCAAGACCACGCTGCTCAACCGTATCCTGTCCGAGCCGCACGGACAGAAATACGCCGTGATCGTGAATGAATTCGGCGAGATCGGCATCGACAACGATCTCGTGGTCGGAGCCGATGAGGAAGTGTTCGAGATGAACAACGGCTGCATCTGCTGCACGGTGCGCGGCGACCTCGTGCGTATCATCGACGGCTTGATGCGGCGGAAAGGCAAGTTCGATGCCATCATCGTGGAAACCACCGGGCTCGCGGATCCCGCTCCGGTCGCACAGACCTTCTTCATGGACGACAATGTCGGCCGAAAAGCCAAGCTCGATGCGGTCGTGACCGTGGCCGACGCCAAGTGGTTGCAGGACCGGCTGAAGGATTCGCCGGAGGTCAAAAACCAG
Source organism: uncultured Alphaproteobacteria bacterium (assembly GCA_963831225.1). GTDB lineage: Bacteria > Pseudomonadota > Alphaproteobacteria > Rhizobiales > Xanthobacteraceae > VAZQ01. The sequence continues at coordinate 25,518 of CAWHPT010000055.1, read as the reverse complement.
ATCGCTTTCGCCGATGTGATCCTGCTCAACAAGACCGACCTGGTGGCATCGGACGAGCTCGGGGAGGTCGAGGCCCGTATCCGCGGCATCAATCCTTACGCCAAGCTTCACAAGACCGAGCGCTGCAGGATTGCGCTGCCCGAGGTGCTCGGGCGCAACGCCTTCGATCTCGACCGCATCCTGGATATCGAGCCGCAATTCCTGGGTGATGACGGTCATCATCACGATGCTCATGATCATGGCCATGAGCATGACCGCGATCACCATCACCACCACCACCACCACGATCATCATCATGGTGGCGGGCTCGAGCACTATCATGACGAAGAGATCCAATCGCTGTCGCTTCGAAGCGACAAGCCGCTCGATCCCGACAAATTCTTCCCCTGGGTGCAGGACCTCGTACAGAAGGAGGGGCCCAGCATCCTGCGCTGCAAAGGCATTCTCGCTTTCAAGGACGATCAGGAGCGGTTCGTGTTCCAGGGAGTGCACATGATCCTCGATGGCGATCATCAGCGCCCATGGGCGGACGGCGAGAAGCGCGAAAGCCGCATCGTGTTCATCGGCCGCAATTTGCCCGAAGAAAAGATCAGACAAGGCTTCGAGGGCTGCACCGACTGATTTTTGCAGCTCACTTGGCTAATTCCAGGAGCGAGCCATGAGCAATACGTCGCTCGATGCAGTTCGTGCATCCCTCATCGTGGCCCATCCTGTCGATCGCACTTTCGAGCGCTTCGTGCGCGAATTCGGCCGCTGGTGGCCGCAGGGCTGGCGGCTGATCCTGGCCTGCTTCGCGCGCGAAGCGGCGCGCTGATCAGGCGCGGCTGCGATGAGCGACAGCAAAAGCGATATCCCCTCCGTCGTCGAGCGCACGCGGCCGGTCAAAGCCGATGCCCCCATCGTCGCAGCGCATTTTCTCGGCAGCACTGCGATGTTCGTGCTCGGCGAGCAGGCGCTGATCTCGGTCTCGCGCGATGGCGTGGAGAGACGAACGACGATCCACGATGGCGCGATACTTTCTTGCGCGACCGATGCCGAGCGCATCATCACCGGCGGCGATGACGGCAAGGTCGTGACGAGTGCTGCGGACGGCTCGAGCAGCCTTCTCGCCAGCGACGCCAGATGCCGCTGGATCGATCAGGTGGCGGCCGGACCGAACGAAGCGGTGGCGTGGTCGGCAGGAAAGCAAGCATTTGTGCGCGCCGGAAAGGGCGCCGAGCGCATGCTCGAAGTGCCGTCCACGGTTGGCGGTCTGGCTTTCGCGCCGAACGGATTCCGCCTCGCCATCGCGCACTACAATGGCGTCACGCTCTGGTTTCCCAAGGCCCAGAGCGATCCGGAGAAGCTGGAATGGAGAGGCTCGCATCTCGGCGCGGTCATGAGTCCGGACGGACGCTTCCTCGTCACCTCCATGCAGGAGCCGACCCTGCACGGCTGGCGTCTTTCCGATCGCAAGGACATGCGGATGTCGGGTTATGGCGCGCGCGTGCGCTCGTTCGCCTGGACGGTCGGCGGCAATTGGCTGGCCACCTCGGGCTCGACTCAGCTGATCCTTTGGCCGTTTCAAGCCAGGGACGGCCCCATGGGCAAGACGCCGCGCATCCTCGCGCCGGTCGAGGCGCAGGCCGAGGTTGTCGCCTGCCATCCCAAGCAGGAGGTCGTCGCCGTCGGCTACGCCAACGGCCTTGTTCTGCTGGTGCGCGTCGAGGATGGCGCCGAGATCATGGCGCGCAAGCCCGGCACCGCGCCGGTCACCGCGCTCGCTTGGAGCAAGACGGGAAACATGCTGGCCTTCGGAACCGAGGACGGCGACGGTGGCATCGTCGACCTCGGATGATCCCACGAGGCAGGGCGAAATCGCTTCACATCGGATTGCGGTTTATGATTTTTTCTTTTGCGCTGCGCCCTTGGGGGCGGGACGAGCCGGTGTCGCGCTCGGCCCGAGCGCATTGTCGGGCAGCCGGTTCCAGGTTTGGCTGCGGCCGAACAGAGAAATTCCGAGGTATCCACGCACTTCGAGCTTTTGGCCGTCAGGGCTGACGTTCATCAGCGCGCGATAGACTGTCCCGTCGCGCGGGTCCATGATCGTCCCATTCTCGTAACCCATTCCGTTGCGCCGCATTCCCTTGATCAGCTTCAAGCCCAGCACCGGAGCGCCCTTCTCGGCGCCTTCGCACTTGTCGCAAACCCAGTTTTCGTCATCGCCGGGCCGATGGAAGATCTTGACGATGCTGCCCTCATAGACGCCGCTGCGCTCCGTGATCTTGAACCAGCTCTCCGGCTTTCTGGTTTTCTCGTCGACCTGCTCCCAAAGTCCGATCGCGGAGGGCTCGTCGGCGCGCAGTGGGACGCCCGCACCTGCGAAAATGACGGCTGCTCCGACGATGATCAGTTTCTGCAACGAAGCTCGCATCACACCACCTCACGACTGATTGGATGTGCATTTCAGATTGCCCGGAAACCGCCCCGACCCAGACACCTGCGGTACCCGTTCCATGGCCCCAGACTGTGGTGATTTCACGGAAGGTGCACGCGCCCGGGAACCCCGCCTGCTCCATGCGCGTTTCCCGATGAACCACATGCCGGCTCGAGAACGAGGAAACGCCATGACCATTCGCAAGTCCACCCTTCGCATCAGCACTCGAATGGCGTGTGCCGTGCTTGCCTCCGCCTTTTTCGTGGCGACGCCCATTGTTGCCACGTTTGCCCCGGCGCAGGCGCAGCAGGAAAGCGCGGTTTCGGTCGAGTTCCGCGGCGCCCTGGAGCCATATGGCCGTTGGGAACGCCATTCCCGCTGGGGCGAGGTTTGGGTTCCGGCGAAAGTCAGCCGTGATTGGCGGCCCTACACTGTGGGCCGCTGGGTCTATAGCAACGACTGGGGTTGGTATTGGGTTTCGGACGAGGAAGAGGCTGATTGGGCTGGGTGGCCTTTCATTACGGCCGCTGGGTATCCGATCGTGAACTGGGCTGGGCGTGGATTCCCGGCGATCAGTGGGGGGACGCTTCACCGCAATCAGCGAAGGTCCGACCGGCACGATCTCGAACAGCACGTGCGAAGCGATCCGGTCATTCCGGCTCGTCGTCGAAGCGTGCAGGCGCTTCCGGCGTGAGGCCGCCGCGCTGGCGTGCAAGCGTCTCGCTGCCGGTCAGCTCCCAATCGCCGGTGGCGGCGCGGCGCGCGAATGTCTCCCAGCGATCGCTCCAATCGCCCAAGCCATAGCCGTGCCAGGGCGATTGGACATTGAGCGGGTAGAGGTCGAGCTCTTCCCACAGTGCGCGTGCGTGCTCCATGTATTCACGGGTCGGCAGCGCGAGCGGCGCCATCGGATACTTGCGTGTGGCATCGACCAGCATGCCGGAATCGGCCGTCTTCGGTCCGTACTGGGCACCTTGCACGGCGCCACGGTGGGGCACGATATGCACGTCCTCGATCGGGTTGGTGCGGTAGGCGAGCGACCATAAAACCGCATCCATGCTGGCGGGCTCGATATCCTCGCTGACCGCGATGACGATCTTGCCGCAATTGGACTGCAAGGTCGCGGTCCCGTGCAGCGCACGCCAAACTTCGCTGCGCGGAGTGGCGTCAGCCAGTTGCACGAAGATGACCGGCCGCAGATTGGTCAATCGCTCGTGCATGACCACGCGGCGAACCCCCTTGATTCCCAGACGCTCGCGCAAGTGGCTGAGAAAAAGCGGCTCGTACGCCACCTTCTTTATCACGCTCGATTCGCTCGGCGTTACCTGGCTGATGATGGAAGCGAACACCGGCTTGCGTTTGTGGGTGATCGCGGTGACTCGCATCGGCATGTTGTACGCTTCGAGCGCAACATAGCCGTTGCTTTCGCCGAATGGCGCTTCCGGCTCGAGCTTTTCCGGATCGATCAGCCCCTCGATGACGATCTCTGACGAGGCCGGCACGTCGAGATCGATCGTCACTGCCTTCGCCATCTCGATCGGCGCGCCCGCGAGCGCGCCGGCTACGCCGAGCTCGTCCATGTCGATGGCGAGCTTCTGCGGACCGGTGAACATGACCACCGGCGCGCACCCGATGACGATGGCGATCGGCATCGGCTCGCGTCGTTTGCGGTATTTCAGCCAATGCAGATAGCCCCCGGCGCCGCTTGCCTCCCGCGCCACCATGCGCACCACCAGCCGATCGGCCGCCTTCAACGCAGCACGATAGGTGCCCATGTTCTGCACGCCGCTTTCGGGGTCCCGGGTGACACACAGGGTGGCCGTCAGATAGGGCGCGGAATCGAAACCCGGCGTCGATACCGGCACCGGCAGCCGCGCCAGCCCGTCCGGTCGCCCGAGAGCATCACCCTTGACGACGATTTCCTGACAACGAGGACTGTGCACCACGGTCGGCGCAATCGGATGGGCGATCGCCCGCATCCAGGCTGCCCCGATCTCGTCCACCGGCTGCCCCATGCCGATGGCATAGATCGCGGGCGAGGCGGCAAGCGCACCGACCACGACCGGAATGTCGTAGCGACGGCCTTTCGCGTCCGTCACATTGGTGAACACGAAGGCCCGCCGCTGGTGCTCGGGAACGCCGCCAACGAATTGCCATCGCACCAGCGGATGCAGCTCGGTGTCCTTGTTGATGGATCGATCGATGCGCACCAGCAGACCATTGGCTTCCAGGTCGGCGAGGTGCTCCTGGAAATCGAGCCTCGGCCGGCCGCCACTGGGCAATCCAAGCGGATGCAGGCGCGCGGACTGATCGAGCATCTCGTGGCGTGGTCCCGGTTCCACCAGCATGGGGCGGCCGACCCTAGCACGATCCCTCCATGGTGCCATCGGCTACTCGATCTGACGCCTTGAATGCATTACTCTCGGGGTCTCCGCAGGAGCACCTCGAGCCTCATGACCAGCGCATCAAAGGCCAAGACGATCGACGTTCACGCTCACATCCTGACCGAAGAGACCATCCGGATGCTGCAGCGCGAAGCGCCAAAGGTGGCACCGAAGCTCTCCCAGGTCGATCATCAATTCGGCACGCTGGATGTCGCCGGCAATGTCTACCGTCATTTCCCGCGCGGCGGCTGGGACCTCGATCGGCGTCTGCAAGACATGGCGGCCTCCAAGGTCGACGTACAGGTGCTCTCGGTTTGCCCACAAACCTTCGTCTACGCGCAGCCGCCGGCGCTGGCGGCAGCGTTTGCCCGCATCCAGAACGAGCAGCTCGCCAAGCTGGCGAAGACGCACCCCGACCGCTTCCTTGCGATCGGAACCTTGCCCATGCAGGCCCCGAAAGTCGCTGTCGACGAGCTTCGCCATGCCGTGACCACGCTCGGTTTGCGCGGCGTGCAGATCGGCTCCAATGTAGCCGGCAAGAATCTCGACGATCCCGACCTCGAGCAGGTTTGGGCCACCGCCTCGGAGCTCGATGCCTTCATCCTGCTCCATCCCATCAATGTGGCAGGCGCCGATCGGCTGTCGTCCTATTATCTCGCCAACCTGATCGGCAATCCGCTCGACACCACCATCGCCGCTGCGTGCCTGGTGTTCAGCGGTGTGCTGGAGCGCTACCCTTCGCTGAAATTCTGCCTGTCGCACGGCGGCGGATTCGTTCCCTACCAGGCGGGGCGCTTCCTGCACGGCTGGCACGTGCGCGCCGAGCCCAAGAGCAAGCTGCACAAGCCTCCTGCCGAGTCACTGCAACGTTTCTATTTCGACACCATCGTGCACTCGAAGGAAGCGCTGGATTTTTTGGTCGGCACGGCGGGCGTCGACCGGGTTCTGCTCGGCAGCGACTATCCGTTCGACATGGGTATGCCGGATGGCGTGTTGCAGGTCCGCAGCCTCTCCATATCGGCCGAAGACAGAATGGCGATTCTGGGCGGCCGAGCGCAGGCATTGCTCGGCGCGGCGGCGACGGCGCGGGCGTGCGCTTGATGGGCATCGGTTCCGGAACAATTTGCGGCTGTTCCGGTTGTGTGGTGAATCGGACTGCGCTCCCGCCAGTCAGATGCTCTCGTCATGCACACAGGTTCGATACGTCATGTGGAATGGGCTGCTGACAAGCGCCCGCTCGTTCGGGACGGGCTTCTGGCTCTCCATGCTGGTTCTTGCAGCAGCGGTTATCGCCTTTACCGTGAGCTTCTGGGATTGGTCTTCGACTCGAGCGCGCCTCTCCGCCATGACCGACGCTGTGGTCGACGCTGAAGTCTTGCTCTCTGCCGTGAAGGACGCGGAGACCGGGGCGCGGGGCTATCTCGTCACCGGCAACGGGGAGTTTCTCGAACCGTGGCGCGAAGCTCTGCCGCGGGTAGCCGAACAGCTCTCCCGGTTGTCACCTTCGATTGTGGCCGAGCAAACGAAGAATCGCTTCGCCACGATCGAGGACCTGGTTGCAAGGCGCCTCGACCATCTCCAACGCACCATCGACATGCGGCGCGCTGGCAACGTCGAAGGCGCGGCCGACTCCGTGCGCATGGGCGAGGGCAAGCGGCTCATGGACAGCCTTCGAGAGGAGATCAAGGGTCTCCGGGCATCCTTTGCCGCCGACATTGCGGAGACCAACAGGCACCAGAGGTGGCTCCAGCTCGGCGTGCTGTCGGTTGCCCTGCTCACGAGCGTTGTCGCCTGCGGCTATCTCGGCTGGCGATCACTCGCGCGCAAGCGCAACGAGCACGCGGCGTGGGCGCGCCTGCGGGGCGTGCTCGCCAACTCACCCGTGGGGCTGAGCTTCCTCGGCACCGACCTTCGCTTTCGGGAGATCAACCCGGCCATGGCGATCATAGGCGGCAAGCCGCCGGAAGAGTTCATCGGGCGGGAGATTGGCGAGTTCGAGGCGCTCGCGTCCTATGGCCGCCTGCAGGAAATCCTGCGCTCGGTCCTCGACGCCGGGCGGGTCTATCCCAACCTCGAGGTGCAAGGTCAGGACAAGTCGACCGGCGAGCCGCGCATCTTCCAGGCAAGCTTCTTCCCGCTTCGCACGGATGGCGGCCCGGTCGAGGGCGTCGGCATGGTTCTCAACGATATCACCGAGCGCAAGCGCGCCCAGGCCGAGCTCGCGCTCGCCAAGGAGGCGGCGGAGGAGGCGAACCGGGCCAAGAGCCAGTTCATCGCCAACATGAGCCACGAGCTGCGCACGCCGCTCACCGCCGTCATCGGCTACGGCGAGATGCTGGAGGAGGAGGCGCGAGGAGCTCGGCGAGGAGGGGATCCTGCGCGACCTGCGCAAGATCAACGGCAACGCGCGCCACCTGCTCTCGCTCATCAACGACGTGCTCGACCTCTCGAAGATCGAGGCCGGGCGGATGGAGGTGCACGCCGAGAGTTCGACGTCGGCAAGCTCGTCGGACGAGGCGGCGAGCACGGTCGCAGGGCCTCGTCGCCAAGAAGAGCAACCAGCTCGTCGTGGAGAAGGCCGGCGACCTCGGCCGCATGCATTCGGACCCGGTGAAGGTGAGGCAATGCCTGTTCAACCTCTTGAGCAACGCCGCAAAATTCACCGAGGACGGCCGCATCACGCTTCGCGTCGAGCGCACGCGGCGACCCGGGAGGCGGCGCCCGAAATTGTCTTCAGCGTGAGCGACACCGGGATCGGGATGACGCCGGAGCAGCTGGATAAGCTGTTCCAGCGCTTCACGCAGGCTGATGCGTCGACCACCCGCAAATTCGGCGGGTCCGGGCTTGGCCTTGCCATCACCGCGGCCTTCTGCCGCATGCTCGGCGGCGACATCGCGGTCGAGAGCGAGGCCGGCCGCGGCACGACTTCACGATCCGCCTGCCGGCCGACGTCTCGCGCGCCCAGGTCGCCACCCGAGGACGAGGAGGAGCTGAGCCGGGACCTGGCGGCGGCGGCGGAGATGCGGCCCGACGAGGAGGTGCTCGACACCGTGCTGGTGATCGACGACGACCCGCAACGCCCGCGAGCTGCTCTCGCGCTTCCTGCGCAAGGAGGGCTTTGGGGCCAAGACGGCGGCCGACGGAGAATCGGGGCTCGCCATGGCTCGGCTGCTCAAGCCTTGCGCGATCCTGCTCGACGTGATGATGCCGCACATCGACGGCTGGGCGGTGCTCTCGACGCTGAAGGCCGATCCGGAGCTCGCCGACATCCCCGTCGTCATGGTCACCATCGTCCAGGAGCGGGGCCTCGGATTTTCGCTCGGCGCCGCCGACTACCTGACGAAGCCGATCGAGTGGCCGCGGCTCAAGGACGTGCTCGACCGCTACCGCGGCGCGACGTGCATCCGGCCGGGCGCTGGTCGTGAGCCACGACGAGAGCACGCGCGAGCTCCTCGACAAGCTGCTGAGCAGAACAGGGCTGGTCGGTGATCGCGGTCGAGGATGCCAGACCGGCGTGGAGCGCTCGGCGACGAGCGCCCCGACCTTGCCCTCGTCGATCTCCAGCATCAGGCCGGTGGCGTTCTCGATCGTGAAGGAGCTGAAGCGGCGCGAGACCTGGCGCGACGTGCCGGTCATCGTGCTCTCGGCACAAGACCTGACCCCCGCGGAGCGGGAGCACCTCAGCGGCCAGGTGCGCCAAATCATCGAGATGGACGAGAACCTGCCGGAGGAGCTCACCGCTGTGCTGCGCCGGATCGCCCCCGTGCGCGCGGCCACCCCTCGATCCGATCCGAAGCCGCTCAAGCCAAGGAGAGCTCATGCCTAAGATCTTGCTGGTCGAGGATCACGAAGAGATCTGGGACTTCCTGTCCCGCCGTCTGAAGCGGCGCGGCTACGACGTCGTTCTGGCGCACGACGGGCAGGCGGGCGTGGACAAGGCCCGCTCGGTCTCCCGATGTCGTGCTGCTCGACATGAACCTGCCGGTCATGGATGGCTGGGCGGCGGCGCAAGCCCTGAAGAGCGACGCGGCGACAGCCCGCATCCCCATCATCGCGCTGACGGCGCACGCCATGGCGGGCGATCGCGAAAAGGCGATGCAGGCCGGCTGCGACGACTACCACCCGAAGCCGGTCGACTTCTCGAAGCTCCTCTCCCAGATCGAGGCCGCGCTCGGGTCCGCGACCACGGCGGCGTCGTGACCCAGCATGGCTACGACGTCGTAGCGCAGCCGACCCCACGCGAAGAGCGCCATCATGGCGACCACGATCGCGAAAGCGAAACCTTGCGCCAGCGTCATTCCAGGCTCACTTCCGCAATACGGGCCACACCGCCGCCTATCGTCGCCGCGCTGGCGAGATGCGGCCGACTGGCCTACCCCTTCCTTCACTGCGGCGAGCCGGGTCGCTCTTGGTGGATGCGACGGTTGGGCATCACTTGCCGGCCTTGTGGCCGTCGCGGCTTCGATCGCGGCGCCGAGCGCTTCGCGCAGCGAGGTCACGAAGCCATCGGCCGACGTCTGCCTGCGCAGGCCTTCGAGCGTCGCGGGATCGCGGCCGCGCCACACGCCCGACGAGCACATGCGCGCCCCGCGCCTTTCGCCGCACGCGGCGGACAGCATAGCGGATGTGCACCGTGCTGGGTGCATCCATGTAGGACAAGCAGACGAGAGCGATGCCAGCCGGGTCGAGACGCGAACAGGTTCTCGGTTGTGATCATTTCCGAGCCCAGCACGCGGGCCTCGAGCCCGTGCTTGTCGAGGAGCTGACCCAACATCAGGGCAGCGCTTTCGTCGAGAAAGTCGCGGCCGGCAATGCACAGGACCGGCGCTTCACCCCGCCAGTCCGGACTCAGTTCCGCTCCGGAGCAGCACGGCGAATGCCGGATCGGGGCCGGCCGCCTCGACCGTTGCGGCCGCTTCAGCATCCTGGGTTCCGCCGAGGATCGTCGCGGCTGGGGCGTCGTCGTCCTCGGAGGCGAGCTCGGCGACCATCGCTCTTACGGAGGAGCGGATCGTTTCTTGACGCTCCGCGTCGAGCGCGCCGCGCGCGAGATCCTCATGAGCCAGCCGCAACCCTTCGAGGGCCACCTCGTCGTAGTAGGTCGATAAGGAGCGCTCTTTGAGAAACTCCTCGGCTTGCGCGACCGCTTCGGTCGGGTCACCCGCCAGCATGCGCTGGTAGAAGATCTGCGGCGGGGAGAGCGCCGGGCGGTCACCCAACAAGACGTCGATGAAGCGAAGGCGCTCCGTATGACGGCCGAGCACCACGAGGCAGACGGTCAACGGTGCTGCGAGCACGAGGCCGATCGGCCCCCACAGAAGGGTCCAGAAGGTCGCGGAGAGGACGACCGCGACGGGAGACAACCCCGTTGTGTGCCCGTAGAGCAGGGGCTCGATGACGTGACCGACAATTGGCTCGATGGCCAGGAACAGCAGCGCCGTCCAGACGAACAGCGACCAGCCCGGATCGACGGCGGCCGCGAGCGCCAGCGGAAAAGCCGCGCCGATGAACGCGCCGATATACGGCACAAATCGCAGGACGCCGGCGAGGATCCCCCACAAGGCCGGGCTCGGCACCCCGATGACCCAGAGGCCGAGCCCGATGACGAGGCCGAAAGCAGCGTTGATGGCAAGCTGCGACAGGAATAGGCGGCTGAGACGGTGCGCGGCGTCGTCGAGGGCGGCTGTCGTTTTCTGAAGATCGTGCGCCCCCGCAAGGCGAATGAAGCGGTTGCGCAGGTCCTCGCGCTGGACCAGCATGAAAATCACGAAGATGACGATCAAGCCGGTCGTGGCGAGCGGGTGAAGGAGCGGCATGATCAGGCTTCCGATGGTGCGGAGCGGCCCTGCAGGCGGCTCCCGCACCTCGACCGGAATCGGTGGTAAATCCTTGTTCGGGGCGACCTCGGATCTCTCCTCAGGCGAGGGGGGCTTGACGGTTGGCTCCGATTGGCCGGTGGGCGAACGCTTCAGCTCATTGCCGAGATCCTGCAGGATATCGGCGGCACGTCCAAGAGGGCCGATTGCCAACCCACGCAGCGATCGGATCTTCTCGCGCATTGTCGACTGGTAGCGCGGCAGATCGGCTGCGAGCTCCGTAACTTGGCCGGCGACGACGCTGCCGAGGCTGAAGATGGCAACGAAGGCGAGCAGAACGACAACGACGACCGCCACGCTGCGCGGTGCCCGCAGACGCTGAAGCAGACGCACGAGGGGCGCCAGAACGAAGCTGAGCAGGATGGCAAGCGCGAGCGGAATAAACACCTCACGTCCTGCGTACAGTGTCACAATGATGATCGTCCCCAGGAGCGCCATGGCGAGCGCGGTGAAGATCGGCAGGGCGTCGCGGAGGCGGCTGGACAGTATGCGGTCGACCGACACAGGGGAAATCCGTTTCACGTTTGCTGCGGAAAAGAGAGCCTGCAAAGCGAACAGCTCGAGAAAGCTCGAGGTTCCGAGCTCTGCCGGCACAATATACCTTTCCTCACATGGAGCCTACGTTTCGGGGTGGTTCTGCCGCCGCGGGACGCTATTCTAGGCGTCGGGGCCTTTGTCCAGCCCAGGAGCTGATCGTGTCCGAACAATCCGTAGCGGCGCGAACACCGGGCGCCAAACGCGCTCGGGACGGCGAGTATGTTTTCGATCTCACCACCGTGAACCACATTCTCGGCGGGCCCGACTATTCGACTGCCAATGGAGCATGCGTGGAAGGCGACCGCATGATCGTAGGATTGATGCGCATGCCCGCGGGCACCGGCGCCGCGGCGCACTCGCATCCGAACGAGCAATGGATCTATATCCTCGAAGGAACGTTCTGCGCCGAGATCGGCGGCAAAGAGATCCAGGCGAAGGCGGGATCGGTGATCTATGTTCCGTCGAACGTCGTGCATTCCGGCAAAGCGACCCCGGACGCCGATGTCGTGTTCTTCACGGTGAAGGATGCGTCACACGGATTGCACGGCATCAGGTCGGGCTCATAGGCAGCGTTGGCAAACCGTGAGATCGCGCGTGCAGCCCGCGCGTCGATGTCGCACCGGCGCCGTCCCCCCGCTACCAGCTGGTTTCGGCTCCGCGCGTGTACTACGATCAAGGGAAAACGAGCCCATACGATTGCAGGGCTCACAAACGGCAAGCGGAGGACGCAATGAAACGGATCGGTTTGTTTCTGGCGATCGTGTGTCTCGCACTCGGTGCGGCGGGGGCGTCGGCACAGGACAGATATCCGTCCAAGCCGGTCAAGATCATCGTGCCCTATGCGCCGGGCGGCGCCACGGACATCGTCGCCCGCATTCTCGGCGAGCAGCTGCGCCAGACCCTCGGCCAGTCCTTCGTGGTGGAGAACAAGCCCGGCGCAAATGGCATCGTTGCGATCAACGAGCTGGTGAATGCGCGGCCCGATGGCTATACGCTGATGATCGGCAACGTGACGACCAACACGATCACCCCGGTGCTGACGCCTGCCAAGTTGCCGAACTTCGACAAGAACGTGATGCCGGTCTCTCGCCTCGTCGACATCCCGGAATTCCTGATCGTGACGACCACGAACTTTTCCGTGAAGAGCGTTCCCGAGCTCATCGACTACGCCAGGAAAAATCCCGGCAAGCTGCGCTACGGCACGGTCGGCGCCGGCAGTTATCCGCATTACGACATGGCGTTCTTCGCGAAGAAGGCTGGCGATCTCGATATGATCTCGATTCACAACAAGGCCGGCGCTTCCGGCGTGATCAACGACATGATTACTGGTGACACGCAAGCCTCCTTCCTCAACGTCGCCTCGACCGCGGCTCAGATCAAGGCCGGAAAGTTGCGGCCGCTCGCGCTGGTCAATCATCAGCGGCTGCCCGAATTCTCCGATGTGCCGACCATGCAGGAGATCGGCTATCCCGGCGTGGGAACGATCGCCTGGCAAGGTCTGTTCGCTCCGGCCGGCACGCCGAAAGAGGTTCTGGAGACGGTGTTCAAAGCTGCAGCTCAGGCGCTGGAAGCGAAATCGGTGGTCGAGGCGTTCAAGAAGCAGAACTTCAATATCGTGCCGAACAAGTCGCTCGACGACGCCCGCGCCTGGCTGATCGATGAAATGAAGCTGTGGAAAGACATCACCACACAGGTGAAGGTCGAGGCGGCCGAATAACATGCGCCAGCTTGGATCAGTGCTGCTGTCGGCGCTCTGCCTGACGGCGGCAACATTTGCAGCCGCGGCCCAGGACCGATTCCCGAGCAAGCCGGTCAAGGTCGTGGTGCCGTTTGGGCCCGGCAGCGCCACCGACATCGTCATTCGCATCGTCGGCGAGCACATGCGGCCGATTCTCGGCCAGGCCGTGGTGATCGAGAACAAGCCGGGAGCCTTCGGAATCATTGCGATCGAGGAAATGGCCCGCTCGAGGCCGGATGGTTACACGCTCCAGATCGGCAATCCCGGAACCAATGCGCTCGCGCCGATCATCTACAAGAACAAATTCAAGATCGATTACGACAAGGACGTTACCTTGGTGACCAGGCTGAGCGAGGTTCCGCTCGTGCTCGCCGCTTCCACCAAGGCATTCGCACCCAAGACCTACGCCGAGTTCATTGCTTATGCGAAAGCCAACCCGGGCAAGGTGCGTTACGCCAGCGTCGGCATCGGCAGCAACAACCACTACGACATGGAAGCGTTCGCCAAGTGGGCCGGGATCGAGATGGTCCACCTGCCGAACAAGGGAGGCGGCGCCGCCATCACCAATGATCTGGTGACTGGAGACGCCCACGTCGCTTTGGTCAATGCCGCAAGCTCGGCCGGCGTGATCAAGGCCGGACAGTTGCGGGCGCTCGCCGTCATGTCGGATGAAAGAGTGCCCGAATATGCAGACTTGCCGACGCTCGAGGAAGTCGGTTATCCGCATGGGAAAGGACTGTGGTCGGCATTGTATGCTCCCGCCGCCACGCCGCGCGACGTGCTCGCCACCCTGCACAAGGCGGCGGTGCAATCGCTCAATTCCGAGCCGGTCCAGACCGCCTTCAAGAAGCAAATGATCAAGGCGGTACCCAATTCGTCGATCGACGATGCCCAGGCGTTCAACCGCGCCGAGATCGCGTATTGGAGGAAGGTGACAGACGACGTGAAGGTCGAGTTGCCGGACAATTGAGCCCGCGACTTCGAACCCGGCACGGGCAGGAGCATCCGCATGAAAATGGAGCCCGTGCCCGCCGTGCCGGCCTCCGGCATCATGGTCGAGAAGGATGTCGACGTGCCGATGCGGGATGGCGCACGGCTCAAAGCCGATCTCATGCGGCCGGCTGAACCCGGCAGGTTTCCCGCCATCTTGAATTTGGGTCCGTACCAGAAGGACAAGCTGTGGATTCCTCCCGACACCCTGGAGGAGAAGCCGAACCCGCTGATGAACTGGGAAACCGTCAACCCGGAATGGTGGGTGCCGAATGGCTACGCTGCCGTGCGGGTCGACGGGCGCGGCAGCGGGAAGTCTCCCGGCCAATGCGAGCCCTGGTCGCTCGCGGAAGCGATCGACTTCTACGACGCGATCGAATGGGCGGCGGTGCAGCCCTGGTGCTCGGGCAAGGTCGGACTCTGCGGCATATCCTATTTCGCCATCAACCAGTGGTTCGTCGCCAATCTGCAGCCGCCGTCATTGAGAGCGATCATACCCTGGGAGGGTTTTGCCGATCTCTACCGCGACGCCCTGTTCCATGGCGGGCTCTCGAGCCTGTTCATGCCGAACTGGTTCGTGGCGCACATGATGCATCATCTCGTCGGCCGTGCTTCCCGACACCATCCCAACGCCTGGCAAACCAATACGCTGCATTTCTGGCTGCACAACAATCTCGACAGTGGCGCATTGCGCGGCGCACAGGCGCAATGGGACAAGATCACGGTTCCGATGCTCAGCGTCGGCAATTGGTCGGGCATGGGACTGCACCTGCGCGGCAATACCGAGGCCTTTATGCGCGCCGCGTCCCCGCACAAGAAGCTTCGCATCCACTCCGGCACGCATGTGCATCCGTTCTACACCGAGGAAGGCCGGCGCGATCAGCTCCGCTTCTTCGATTATTGGCTCAAGGAGATCGACAACGGTGTGATGGACGAGCCGCCGGTGAAGCTCGCGATTCGAAAAGGTCGCGACGAGGTCGAATGGCGCCACGAGCAGGAGTGGCCGCTCGCGCGCACGCAATGGACCAGGCTCTATCTCGACTTGTCGAAGCAAGCGGAGGGAGCCGCCGCGAACGGAAAGCTTGTTGGGGCCAATCCGGGTGCGCAAGCCGCACGTAGCTATCCCGCCACCAGCCTGGGATCGATGGGGTCGACCTCGGCAGCCTCGTCCCAGGTGATGGGCGGCGGGATCCCGCCGAATATGGGGATTGCGCTCGAGACTGCGCCGCTCGTTCGCAGACACCGAGGTCACCGGACCGGTTGCGGCCGTGCTGTGGGTGTCGAGCTCGAGCGAGGACATGGATCTGTTTCTTACTTTGCGCAACATCGATGCCGACGGCAAAGAAGTGTTGGAGACCGGTCAGCAGGGCGCTCCGGTGCCGGTAGCGAAGGGCTGGCTGCGGGTCTCGCATCGCGAGCTCGATGCGGAGCTGTCGCGGCCCTACCGGCCTTATCACAAGCACACCCGCCGCCTCTATTTGAGGCCGGGCGAGATCGTCGAGGTGCAGGTCGAGATCTGGCCGACCTCAATGGTGTTCAAGAAAGGCCACCGCATCCGTCTCGATGTCCAGCCTCGCGACGGCGTCGGCAGTGCTTCCTACATGCATTACCATGCCGACTACAACAGCGGGACCAACACGGTCCATGCCGGTGGCGACAAGCCGTCCTATCTCCTGCTGCCGGTCATTCCAGCGGGCGGCTCGTAGAGCGATCGATGACCAACGAAGGCCACCCGCAGCCGGTCCCAGCCCGGCGGGCAGCGTGGCAGGTGCTTGCGCGCAAGAACGTGCTGGCCGGACTTCTGTTCATGGCGGTGGCCATCGCCGGGCTGTGGCTCTCCCGCAATTATCCGATCGGCACCGCCGTGCGCATGGGGACCGGCTACGTGCCGCGGCTGCTGTGCTGGATTCTGCTCGCGCTCGGGGCGGTCATTGTGCTGCAGGGACTGCGCGAGAGTGCTCCCGAGCGAAGGCTGTCGAGTGGCGGGATTTCGCCGTGGCGGCCGGTCCTGTTCGTCACTGCAAGCCTGGTGGTGTTCGGACTATCGATCGAACGGCTCGGCCTGGTGGTTTCGATCTTCCTGCTGGTCGGGTTCGGCGCCGCAGCGGCGCGCGGATTGCGGCCGATCGAGACGCTTGTCGGCGGCGCTGGTGCTGATCATTCTATCCTGGGCAATCTTCATTCTCGGGCTTGGGCTCACGATTCCGGTCTGGCCGGAGTGGTAAATGGAGCTTTTCGACAATCTGGCTGTGGGGTTCGCGGTGGCGCTCACCCCGGCCAATCTTTTCTTCGCGCTGACCGGCGCGCTGATCGGCACGCTTGATCGGCGTGCTCCCCGGCATCGGTCCGATCGCGACGATCGCCATGCTGTTGCCGCTGACGTTCCATCTCGAGCCGACGTCGGGCTCTGATCATGCTCGCCGGCATTTTCTACGGCGCGCAATATGGCGGCTCGACCGCCGCCATCCTGGTCAACCTGCCGGGGGAAACCTCGGCGGTGGTTACCTGCATCGACGGGCATCAGATGGCGCGCCAGGGGCGGGCCGGCGCCGCGCTCGCCACCGCTGCGTTCGCCTCGTTCTTCGCGGGATGCGTGGCGACCGCGCTGATTGCGACTTTTGCGCCGCCGCTGGCGAAGATCGGCCAGTCGTTCGGCGCGCCGGAATATTTCTCGCTCATGGTGCTCGGCCTCATTGCCGCGGTGGTGCTGGCGCACGGTTCCGTGATCAAGGCGATTGCAATGATCATTCTCGGGCTCCTGCTCGGCCTCATCGGCACCGATGGCAATACCGGAGGCACACGCTTCACCTTCGGCATCATCGAGTTGACCGACGGCATCGACGTCGCCACGCTGGCGATCGGAATATTCGGCATCGGCGAGATCATCGCCAACCTGACGCAGCCCGCAGAAAGGCGCGCTCTCATCGCCCAGAAGATCACGCGATTATGGCCGACGCGCGAGGACTTCCAGCGCGCCTGGCCGGCGGTCCTGCGTGGCACCGGCATCGGTTCTCTGCTCGGTGTGCTGCCCGGCGGCGGCGCCACGCTGAGCGCGTTCGCTGCCTACGCGCTGGAGAAGAAGACCGCCGCGGATCCGTCCCGGTTCGGGCACGGCGCGGTCGAAGGCGTGGCCGGGCCCGAATCGGCCAACAATGCCGGCGCGCAGACTTCCTTCATCCCGATGCTCACCCTCGGGATTCCCGGTAACGCCGTAATGGCGCTGATGATCGGCGCGCTCACCATTCACGGCATTCAGCCGGGTCCGCAGATCATGACGGAACGTCCGGCAATGTTCTGGGGGATGATCGCCAGCATGTGGATCGGCAACCTGATGCTGGTGATCATCAACCTGCCGCTGATCGGCATGTGGGTGCAGCTGCTCAAGGTGCCATATCGGTTTCTCTATCTGGCGATCCTGCTGTTCTGCGGCATCGGGGTCTATACGGTGAACAATAGCTCCGCCGCGGTGTTGCTTGCGGCGATGTTCGGCGTGCTGGGCTACGTCTTCATCCGGCTCGACTGCGAGCCGGCGCCCCTGATCCTCGGCTTCGTGCTCGGCCCGCTGATGGAGGAAAACCTGCGGCGCGCGATGAGAATTTCGAGCGGCGATCCGATGATCTTCATCAACCGGCCGATCAGCCTCGGGCTGTTGGTCGCAGCCGTCCTGTTGTGCATGCTGGTGGCGCTGCCGGCCATCCGCAGCAAGCGCGAGCGAGCCTTTCAGGAGACCTGACCAGGATCAGGGTTGGCCGGCAGCGGCCCGGCTGAAACTTGCTCGACCGGCTGCCGAGCGGTGGCTTGCGACCTTGACTGCCTGCTCGCCATCAGCGGGGACAAAAATCTTCTGCAACGCCTGCCGTTGCACCGGCTTCTTGATGATCGGCACGTGCCCGAACCGGCCTTCGATGCTTTCAACGCCGTAACCAGTGACGAAGACGAATGGAATTTCCCGCGCCACCAGCACGTCGGCTACGGGGTATACGAATTCTCCGCCGAGATTGACGTCGATGATGCCGCCGTCGATGTTTTCGTGGACGGCGGCAACCATGGCCTCGGACAGCCGGCTGAACGGTCCGACCACCGTCAATCCGAGCTCGGTCAGAATGTCCCGCATCATCATGGCAACGAGGATTTCGTCCTCGACCAGCAGAACGCGGTTGCCGCGTGCCAGCTGCAAAGGAAGGTGAGGCTTGCCTTCGAGCAGCCGATGCGCATGCCCGTGACGCGCCAGCGGCTCGATCATGTCACCACGCGGCACGGCGAGGCTGCAATGCAGGCCCTCGGGACGCCAATCGAATTTGGCCTCGCCTTCGAGCTGCCGCTCGACGCTGGCGCTGATCACCCGGATGCCGAAGCCCGGCGTTGCGGGGTGCCCAGTGGAGGGTCCCCCGGTCTCGGTCCAGTGCAGGACGAGATTCTCCGGCTGCAACTCCCAAGCCACCTTCACGCGGCCCGACATGTCGGAGAGCGCGCCGTATTTGGCGGCATTGGTGGAGAGCTCGTGCAGCGCGAGCCCGAGCGTCTGGGCGGTGCGGGGCTCCAGTGAAATATCGGGTCCGCTCACCGCGATCCTGCCGGCGTCGGCGGTGCGATAGGGAGCAAGCTCCTCGTCGACCAGGCGGGCGAGGTCGGCACCCTGCCAGCGGCTTTGCGCGAGAAGCGTGTGCGCGCGCGACAGCGCGCCGATGCGGCCGTCGACCGCGGCGATGTAGGACTTGATGGAGTCGGATCGGGTCAGCCGCACGATCGACTGCACCAGCGCCAAGGCGTTCCTTGCGCGGTGGTCGACTTCGCGCGCCAGCAGCGCCTGGCGCTCTTCGGCCTCCTTCCGGTCGGTGATATCGACGGTCACCCCGCTGATGCGCATGATATTGTCGGTCGCATCGAGGCTCGCAACCGCAGTTCCGATGCACCAGCGCAGCTCGCCGTTCGGACGGCAGACGCGAAACTCGCTCTGGAACGACGGCGTGTTCTGCGCCGCCGGTTTGATCGCGTTCTGCAGGTGCTTCCAGTCCTCGGGATGGATCAGTTCCCGCATGCTGTCGACCGTTACCTTGAAGCTTGCTGGATCGACGCCGAAAATCCGGTACTGACCGTCGTCCCAGACGAAATCGCCGTTGACCGGATCCCACTCCCAAGAACCCATCTGGCCTGCCGCCAACGCGAGGCTGCGGCGTTGCTCGCTCTGCACCAGCCGGGCGCTGGACGCTTCCAATTCCTTGGTCCGCTCCGCGACGCGGCTTTCGAGCTCCTGGTTGAGTTGCTCGAGCTGTCGCGTCTTGCGATAGAGCTCGGCGAACACTCTCACCTTGGCTCGCAGCACCTCGGGGATCACCGGCACAGGAACATAGTCGACCGCCCCCATCTCATAGGCGCGGAGGCGATCGACGTCGGTGAGATGGATTGCGGAAATGAAGATGATCGCGGTTTTCTGAAAGCGGGGATGCTCGCGAATCATCGCCGCCAGCTGGAACCCATCGAGCTCCGGCATGCAAACGTCGACGAGGATGACCGCAATCTCCAGCTTCAGAAGTTGCTCCAGTGCGTCGCGGGCGGAAGCGGCCTTCACCAGATTTTCTCCGAGCTCACCCAATATGGTCTCGTAGCTCAAGAGCTTGGCCGGCTGATCGTCGACCAGCAGGATGTTAACCTTGTCGTCCGAGGCCATCGGTTCTCTCCGCTGCCTGGTCGATCCCGCTCGGGCGGCGCCGCCCCAGGCTTCTGTTTCTCTACGTCGAACCGGATTTCACCCCGCCGCGCGACGTTGTCAGCGATGCAGCCACATGCGTAGCGCCGAGAGCAGCTGCTCGGTATTGACCGGCTTGGCGAGATAGTCGGATGCCCCCGCCTCCAGGCACTTCTCCCGGTCGCCTTTCATCGCTTTGGCAGTAAGCGCGATGATCGGCAGCCGCCGGAAAGCCGGCTTGTCCCGAATCGCCTCCATGGTCTGATAGCCATCCATCTCGGGCATCATGATGTCCATCAAGACGATGGCCAGGTCCGGGGTGGATTCGACCAACGCGATCGCCTCGCTCCCGGTCGTGGCGGTCAGCACGTGCATGCCGCGCCGCTCCAGCACGCTCGACAGAGCGAAAATGTTGCGGGCGTCGTCATCGACCAAGCAGCGCGGTGCGACCGACCAGATCCTCGTCGGAGCTGTTGAGCCGCTCCAGCATGCGCTGCTTCTCCGGCGGGAGGTCGGTGACGATGCGGTGCAAAAACAGCGCCGTCTCGTCGAGCAGGCGCTCCGGCGATTCGACACCCTTCACCACGATGCTGCGCGCCATCGTGTGCAGTCTGGCATCCTCCTCGGCCGAGAGTTCCCGCCCGGTGAACACCACGACCGGCACGTCGGACAAGGTGGCATCGGCGCGAAGCTCCTCCAAGACCTCGAAGCCGGTCATGTCCGGAAGACGCAAGTCGAGCACCACGCAGTCGCAGGGGTCTTGCCGCAGCACGCTCAAAGCTTCCGAGCCGGTGCCAGTGGTGACGATCTCGATGTCGCTCGTAGCCGAGCAGTTCCGCAATGCTCATCTGCTCGGCCTTGTCGTCTTCCACGACGAGCAGGCGCTTGCGCCGCGGCTTGGCGTATTCCTTGATGCGAGTCAGCGCGGCTTCGACGCCTTCCGGCGACGTCGGCTTGGTCACGAAGGAGAACGCGCCGCGCGCCAGGCCATGCTGACGATCCTCATCCAACGTGATGATCTGCACCGGGATATGCCGGGTCAGCGGGTTCTGCTTGAGCTGGCTGAGCACCGTCCAGCCCAGCATGTCGGGCAGGAACACGTCGAGCGACACGGCGGTCGGCTGATATTGCTTGGCCAGATCGAGTGCGTCGGCACCCCGCATCGCGACCAGCACCTTGAAGCCCTTCTCGCGCGCGAGGTCCACCATGATGCGGGCATAATGCGGATCGTCCTCCACGATCAGCAGGATCGAGTCGCCCGGCTGGATCTCCAGGCGATCGTCGGGAATCTGCTCGAGTGGGCGTTCCGGCAGTCCGGCCACATGGATGCTGGGGGCATGCGTCGTGTGCAATGACATGAACGCTGGTTTGAGCCCCGTGGACGGGCCGACATACTTGAGCGGCAGATAAAGCGTGAAGGTGCTGCCCACATTGGGCGTGCTGCGCAGGTGGATCTCGCCTCCGAGCAGGTTCGACAGCTCGCGGCTGATCGCGAGACCCAGGCCGGTGCCGCCGTATTTGCGGCTGGTGCTGGCGTCGGCCTGCATGAAGGCCTCGAAAATCACCTTCTGCTTCTCGAGCGGAATGCCGATGCCGGAATCCGAGACTTCGAAGGCAACCACCGCCGGAGCCTGCTTGAGCACGGGATGCCCGGAGCTCCAGCCGCCCTGCACCGCGCAGATGCACAGCCGCACGCCGCCATGCGCGGTGAACTTGAATGCGTTCGACAGCAGGTTCTTGAGCACCTGCTGCAAGCGCTTCGAGTCGGTCGTGATGGTGCGTCCGAGATTGGGATCGAGATTGATCTCGAACGACAGTTGCCGGTTTTCGGCTTCGTGTCGGAACGGACGCGCGACCATGTCGACCAGATTGTTGAACGCGATCTCCTCGGCATCGACCGTGACGGTTCCGGATTCGATCTTGGAAAGATCGAGAATGTCGCTGATCAGGTTCAACAGGTCGGTGCCGGCGCCATGAATGGTGCGGGCGAACTCGACCTGCTTGGGCGACAGATTGCCGTCCGGGTTGTCGGTGAGCTGCTGGCCCAGGATCAGGATGCTGTTGAGCGGCGTGCGCAGCTCGTGCGACATGTTGGCGAGGAATTCCGACTTGTATTTCGACGTCAGCGCGAGCTCGGTTGCCTTCTCCTCCAGCGCGCGGCGCGCCTGCTCGATTTCCTGGTTCTTGCGCTCCACCTCGACGTTGCGCTCGGCCAGCTGCTGCGCCTTCTGCTCGAGCTGCTCGTTGGTCTGCTGCAGCTCGCTCTGCTGCGCCTGCAACTCGCCGGCGAGCTGCTGCGACTGCTTGAGCAGTCCTTCCGTCTGCATGGTGGCCTCGATGCTGTTGAGCACGATGCCGATATTGGTCGTGAGCTGCTCGAGGAACATCATCTGCAGCGCGGTGAACTCGCTCAGCGACGCGAGCTCGATGACCGCCTTGACCTGGCTCTCGAACAGCACCGGCAGCACGACCACATTGCGCGGGATCGCCTTGAACAGCGCCGACCCGATCGGCACCGCATTCGACGGCATTTCGGTGATCAGCATGCGCCGCTTGTCGGCCGCGCACTGGCCGATCAGACCCTCGCCGATGCATGAGCTGCTCGGGATGACCGTTGAGCCCGTCGTCGGCATAGGCCGAAAGCAGGTGCAGGCTCGGCATGTCGTCGCTCGTCGCCTGATAGATGACGCCGAGCTGCGCGTTGACCAGCGGCGTGAGCTCCGACAGCAGCAGCCGGCCGACGGTGGCGAGATCGCGCTGGCCCTGCAGCATGTTGGTGAACTTGGCGAGGTTGGTCTTGAGCCAGTCCTGCTCGGTGTTGCGGTCGGTGGTGAGCCGCAGGTTGTCGATCATCGTGTTGATGTTGTCCTTGAGCTCGGCCACCTCGCCGCGCGCGTCGACCTGGATCGAGCGCGTCAGGTCGCCCTTGGTCACGGCGGTCGCCACCTCGGCGATCGCGCGCACCTGCGTGGTCAGGTTGGCGGCCAGCAGGTTGACGTTGCCGGTGAGGTCCTTCCAGGTGCCGGCGGCGCCGGGCACGTTGGCCTGGCCGCCGAGGCGGCCTTCGACGCCCACCTCGCGCGCCACGCTGGTGACCTGATCGGCGAAGATCGCGAGCGTGTCGGTCATGTTGTTGATGGTCTCGGCGAGCGCCGCCACCTCGCCCTTCGATTTCACCGTCAGGTTCTGCTTGAGGTCGCCGTTGGCGACGGCGGTCACGACCTTGACGATGCCGCGCACCTGCTCGGTGAGGTTGGCGGCCATCACGTTGACGGTATCGGTCAGGTCCTTCCAGGTGCCGGCGACGCCCGGCACCTGCGGCCTGACCGCCGAGCTTGCCTTCGGTGCCGACCTCGCGCGCCACGCGCGTCACTTCCGAGGCGAAGGCGTTGAGCTGGTCCACCATCGTGTTGATGGTGTTCTTGAGCTCGAGGATTTCGCCCTTCACGTCGACCGTGATCTTGCGCGACAGGTCGCCGCGCGCCACCGCCGTGGTCACCTCGGCGATGTTGCGGACCTGCGTGGTCAGGTTGGCGGCGAGCAGGTTGACGTTGTCGGTGAGGTCCTTCCAGGTGCCGGCGACGCCCGGCACCACGGCCTGGCCGCCGAGCCGCCCGTCGGTGCCGACCTCGCGCGCCACGCGCGTCACCTCGGCGGCGAACGAGCGCAGCTGCTCGACCATGGTGTTGAGGGTTTCCTTCAGCAGCAGGATCTCGCCGCGCACGTCGACGGTGATCTTCTTGGAGAGGTCGCCGCCGGCGATGGCGGTCGCCACCTCGGCGATGTTGCGGACCTGCGCGGTCAGGTTCGACGCCATGAAGTTGACGTTGTCGGTGAGGTCCTTCCAGGTGCCGGCGACGCTCGGGCACCTGCGCCTGGCCGCCGAGCTTGCCTTCGGTGCCGACCTCGCGCGCCACGCGCGTGACTTCGGAGGCGAAGGCGTTGAGCTGGTCCACCATCGTGTTGATGGTGTTCTTGAGCTCGAGAATTTCGCCCTTCACGTCGACGGTGATCTTGCGCGACAGGTCGCCGCGCGCCACCGCCGTGGTCACCTCGGCGATGTTGCGGACCTGGGCGGTGAGGTTGCCGGCCATCGAGTTGACGCTGTCGGTCAGGTCCTTCCAGGTGCCGGCGACGCCCGGCACGTTGGCCTGGCCGCCGAGCCGCCCTTCGGTGCCGACCTCGCGCGCCACGCGCGTCACCTCGCCGGCGAAGCGGTTGAGCTGGTCGACCATCGTGTTGAGCGTTTCCTTGAGCTGCAGGATCTCGCCGCGCACGTCGACCGTGATCTTGCGCGACAGGTCGCCGCCGGCGATGGCGGTCGCCACCTCGGCGATGTTGCGGACCTGCGCCGGTCAGGTTGCCGGCCATCGAGTTCACGCTGTCGGTCAGGTCCTTCCAGGTGCCGGCGACGCCCGGCACCTCGGCCTGGCCGCCGAGCTTGCCTTCGGTGCCGACCTCGCGCGCCACGCGCGTCACTTCCGCCGGCGAAGGCGTTGAGCTGGTCCACCATCGTGTTGAGCGTTTCCTTCAGCTGCAGGATTTCGCCGCTCACGTTGACGGTGATCTTCTTCGACAGGTCGCCCTGCGCCACCGCGGTCGCGACCTCGGCGATGTTGCGGACCTGGCCGGTCAGGTTGCGACGCCATCGAGTTGACGCTGTCGGTCAGGTCCTTCCAGGTGCCGGCGACGCCGCGCACCATGGCCTGGCCGCCGAGCTTGCCTTCGGTGCCGACCTCGCGCGCCACGCGCGTCACTTCGCCGGCGAAGGCGTTGAGCTGGTCCACCATCGTGTTGATGGTGTCCTTGAGCTCGAGGATTTCGCCGCGCACGTCGACCGTGATCTTCTTCGACAGGTCGCCGCTGGCGATCGCGGTCGACACTTCGGCGATGTTGCGGACCTGCGCCGTCAGGTTCGACGCCATCGAGTTGACGCTGTCGGTCAGGTCCTTCCAGGTGCCGGCGACGCCGAGCACGTTGGCCTGGCCGCCGAGCCGCCCTTCGGTGCCGACCTCGCGCGCCACGCGCGTCACTTCGCCGGCGAAGGCGTTGAGCTGGTCGACCATCGTATTGATGGTCTCCTTGAGCTGCAGGATTTCGCCGCTCACGTTCACGGTGATCTTCTTGGAGAGGTCGCCGCCGGCGATGGCGGTGGCGACGTCGGCGATGTTGCGGACCTGCGCGGTCAGGTTCGACGCCATGAAGTTGACGTTGTCGGTCAGGTCCTTCCAGGTGCCGGCGACGCCCGGCACCTGGGCCTGGCCGCCGAGCTTGCCTTCGGTGCCGACCTCGCGCGCGACGCGCGTCACTTCCGAGGCGAACGAGTTGAGCTGGTCGACCATCGTGTTGATGGTGTCCTTGAGCTCCAGAATTTCGCCGCGCACGTCGACGGTGATCTTGCGCGAGAGGTCGCCGCGCGCCACGGCCGTGGTCACCTGGGCGATGTTGCGCACCTGGTCGGTGAGGTTGCCGCACATGGCGTTGACGGAGTCGGTCAGGTCCTTCCAGGTGCCGGCGACGCCGGGGACGATGGCCTGGCCGCCGAGCTTGCCGTCGGTGCCGACCTCGCGCGCCACGCGCGTCACTTCCGAGGCGAACGAGCGCAGCTGGTCCACCATCGTGTTGATGGCTTCCTTGAGCTGCAGGATCTCGCCGCGCACGTCGACCGTGATCTTCTTCGACAGGTCGCCGTTGGCCACCGCGATGGTGACTTCGGCGATGTTGCGGACCTGCGCGGTGAGGTTGGACGCCATCGAGTTGACGTTCTCGGTCAGGTCCTTCCAGACGCCGGTCACCTCGCGCACCTGGGCCTGGCCGCCGAGCTTGCCTTCGGTGCCGACCTCGCGCGCCACGCGCGTCACCTCCGAGGTGAACACGCTGAGCTGCTTGAT
>CAWHPT010000054.1:0-10183 GCA_963831225.1 uncultured Alphaproteobacteria bacterium | reverse complement strand
TCCTTCGACATGCTGGGAGAAGGCGCCCGTACCGCGGCGTCGATGCGGAGCGCCATTTCGGCTCCTATGCGCGCGCCATCGATGCCATCGGCGCAAGCGCCGGCAATGCCGCGCTTCCCGACCGCCCCGGCATTTCGGTCAAGCTTTCCGCGCTCCATCCCCGTTTCGAGGCGATCTCGCGCAGCCGGGTGTTCGCCGAGCTGGTGCCGAAGGTGATCGAGCTCGCGCGGCGCGCACGCCGGCACGACCTGCATTTCACCGTCGACGCCGAGGAGGCCGACCGGCTCGAGCTCTCGCTCGCGGTGATCGCGGCGGTGCTCGCCGATACGTCGCTGCGCGGGTGGGATGGTTTTGGGCTGGCCGTGCAGGCCTATCAGAAACGCGCGCCGGCGGTGATCGACTGGCTCGCCGACACTGCGGCAGCGCTCGACCGCCGCCTGATGGTGCGGCTGGTCAAGGGCGCCTACTGGGACACCGAGGTCAAGCGTGCGCAGGAGCGCGGCCTCGCGGACTATCCGGTGTTCACCCGCAAGGCGATGACCGATCTCTGCTTCGCTGCTGCGGCCCGCAAGCTGCTGGCGCGCGCGGCCGCGGCTCTATCCCCAATTCGCGAACCCACAATGCGCTCACCGTCGCGAGCGTGATCGAAGATGCCGGCGGGGTCGACGGCTACGAGTTCCAGCGGCTGTACGGCATGGGCGAGGTGCTCTACGAGCCAGCTGCTCGCGGACCATCCCCGCGCCGCGGTGCGGGTCTATGCGCCGGTCGGCGGCCACCGCGATCTGCTCGCCTATCTCGTGCGCCGCCTGCTCGAGAACGGCGCCAATTCCTCTTTCGTCTCGGTCGCCGCCGATCCTTCGGTGCCGGTCGGCTCGCTGCTGGAGCGTCCGCAGAGCCGGATCGGTGAGCCCAGCGAACGCACGCAATCCGAGCATCCCGCTGCCGCGCGACCTCTACGCTCCGGCGCGGCGCAATTCTGCCGGCGTGGAGTTCGGCGATCGCGCGAGCCTGGCGGCGCTGCTGGCCGACATCCGCAGCGGCCGGGATGCCCGTCGGCTGCGGCCGCTGATCGTCGAGCGGTGATCCGCGGGCCGGCAGCGAGCGGCCGGTGAGTTCGCCGATCGACGGGAAGCGATCGGCACGCGTGCGCGAGGGCAACGACGCGGTCGCTGCCGCCGCCATGGCAGCGGCGCATGCCGGCTTTGCCGCATGGGCAGCGGAGCCGGTGGAGACCCGCGCCGCCGCGCTCGAGCGCGCCGGCGATCTGCTGGAAGCACGGCGCGGCAGGCTCATCGGGCTGCTGCAGGCCGAGGGCGGCAAGACCCTCGACGATGCGCTGGCGGAATGTGCGCGAGGCCGTCGATTTCTGCCGCTATTATGCCGCGCAGGCACGGCGCGCGTTGACGGCGCGCGAGCTGCCCGGTCCGACCGGCGAGTCCAACGTGCTGCAGCAAGCGCGGCCGCGGCGTCTTCGTCTGCATCAGCCCGTGGAATTTCCCGCTGGCGATCTTCTCGGGCAGGTGAGCGCCGCGCTGGTGACGCGGCAATGCCGTGGTGGCGAAGCCGGCCGAGCAGACCCCGCTGATCGCCGCCGAGGCCGTGCGCATTCTGCACCAGGCGGGCGTGCCGCCGGGTGCACTGCATCTGGTTCCGGGCGACGGCAAGGTGGGCGCGGCGCTGGTCGCCGATTCGCGCGTCGCCGGCGTTGCCTTCACGGGATCGACCGAGGTGGCGCGCTCGATCAACCGCGCGCTCGCGACCAAGGATGCACCGATCGTGCCCTTCATCGCCGAAACCGGCGGCATCAATCCGATGATCGTCGATGCCACCGCGCTGCCGGAGCAGGTGACCGACGACGTCGTCACGTCGGCGTTTCGTTCGGCCGGCCAGCGCTGCTCGGCGCTGCGCCTCCTCTGCGTCCAGGAGGAGGTCGCCGAGCCCGTCTTCGAGATGATCGCCGGTGCCGCGCGCGAGCTCGAGCTCGGCGATCCGCGCGAGCCATCGACCCATGTCGGTCCGGTGATCGACGCCGAAGCCAAGGACAAGCTCGACCGCTGGATCGCCGACATGCAGGGTCGAGGGCCGCGTGCGCTTCCGCTGGGACGACTTCAAGCCGATGCCGGCGGGGGGGACCTATGTGCCGCCGACGATCATCAGCCTCGGCCGCGCCCGCGACCTGACGCAAGAGGTGTTCGGGCCGATCCTGCACGTCGTGCGCTGGCGTGCCGAGCAGCTCGATGCGCTGCTCGACGATATCGCGGCCATCGGCTACGGCCTCACCCTCGGGATCCATTCGCGCATCGACACGCGAGTCGAGCATATCGCGGGCCGCCTCGCCAACGGCAATGTCTATGTCAACCGCAACATGATCGGCGCGGTGGTCGGCACGCAGCCGTTCGGCGGCACCGGGCTCTCCGGGACCGGACCGAAGGCGGGAGGGCCGAGCTATCTGGAGCGATTCGTGAGCGAGCAGGTGGTGACGATCAATACCGCTGCGGCAGGCGGCAACGCCTCGCTGCTTGCAGCCGACGAAACGGCGGGTCGTCGGTCCCCCGCCGGCGCGGCGTAGCACGATAATCGTTTACACACTCTCGAACCGTTGGCGTTATTCTGCTCCGGCATGAGTGATTTGCTCGATCGCCTCTATCACGCCGTTCTCGCCGCTCGAACCGCCGATCCGGCGACCTCGCGCACGGCGCGGCTGTTGCGCTCGGGGCGCAGCAAGGTGGCCAAGAAGCTCGCGGAGGAAGCGGTCGAGGTGGTGATCGACGCCATGGGCGGCCATTCCGATGCGGTGGTGCGTGAAAGCGCCGACCTCATCTACAACCTCGTGGTCCTCTGGGTCGCGTCCGGCGTCCATCCCCGGGAGGTGTGGATGGAGATGCAACGCCGGGAACGGCTGTTGGGGATTGCCGAAAAGCTTCCGAAGGATCGCCCGGACGCTTCCTCAGGCCGGAAGGTGGTGGCACTGGATCGCAGCCGCGCCCGCAAGCGGCGCTGATGCCGGGCACCGGAGAACGGACGACGGACGACGGATTGGACTGCTGAGCTTTGATCGAAGCGTGGCCGTCTGTCCCCTGTCGTCCGTTGTCCGTTGTCTGTCGTCCGTTTGCGCGCATGGACAATTGCAAGCTCGATCGCTAGAGCATGTCCGGTTCGAAGGCCGGATATGCGTCGCCTCGATTTGGATGCGCGGCGGACCGCTTCACGCTTCCCCTGAAAAAGCTCTAAAGCACGTCCCGACATGCTTCGCCGCCTCTATGACTGGTGCCTCGCCGCCGCCGATAAGCCCTATGCGACGTGGCTGATGGGCATCGTCTCGTTCGTGGAAAGCTCGTTCTTTCCCATCCCTCCCGATGCGATGCTGATTCCGATGTCGCTGGCGCGGCCGGACAAGGCCTATTTCTACGCCACGGTGTGCACGCTCACGTCGGTTGCCGGCGGAGTGCTCGGCTACTTGATCGGCGCGGTGCTCTACGATTCGCTGGGGCTCTGGCTGATCCAGCTCTACGGCTACGGCGACAAGGTCGAGGCATTCCGGGAATCGTATGCCGCATGGGGCGGATGGATCATCCTGCTCAAGGGCGTGACGCCGATTCCGTACAAGATCGTGACCATCGCCTCCGGCTTTGCCGGCTACAATCTCCTGATGTTCGTGCTGCTGTCGGTCGTCGCGCGCGGCATGCGCTTTTATCTGCTCGCCTTCCTGCTCCACCGCTACGGTCCGCAGGCGCGATCGATCATCGAGGAACGATTGGGTTTCTGGGTGACGATCAGCGCGGTCGTGCTGGTCGCCGGTATCATTGCCGCGCTGTACCTGTTCTGACGGAGCGCAATCGCTTCATGCAAAGCGCGGTTTCGCTCGCAGCATTGGTCTGGTCGCGTGAGCTTTCCGAACAGTCTGCAATTGTACCAACCCACGCCATGATCGACCCCTCCACGTCATGGCCGGGCTTGTCCCGGCCATCCACGTCTTTGATTTGACTCGCGATTTAAGACGTGGATGCCCGCGACAAGCGCGGGCATGACGAGTTAAACATCATAACGGTTGGTATTACTCTGCAATTACATGGGACCATGCCCAAGGCGGATAGTTCCATCGCTCCTCATTTTTGACACCCGCCGGGTGCAGGGTGGAGCATGGCTGCGATGGTCAACGGGATCGCGATGACCAGCCACCGGGGAAGCAACCTTGCTGTGAGGTCATCGTGCGTGTTGCGCACGGCGATCGTTGCGTGCACGCTGTCCGTTCCAACCGCGGCGCTCGCGCAAGCTCCCCAGCCGCCGAGCCAGACAACCGAGAGTCCCGCCGCTGCGCCGGCAGAATCCAATCATAAGCCGGGCTTCATCGAAGTTTTCGGCCGCTGGCTCGAAGATGGCGCTACCAAGCTCCGATCGGACATGCGGGAGGTGCAGGAGAAGCTCGACAAGCTCGGCAAAGAGACTCGCGAGGCCGCCAAGGATGCGACCGGCGGAGCGGTCGCGGGATTGCCGAACGCGCGCGCGGTGACCGCGCGCGAGCGCTGCCCGGCGGCGCAGAACGGCGCACCCGATTGCCAGACGGCGGCGAACGTGATCTGCCGCGGGGCCGGATTCCAGACCGGAAAAAGCATCGACACGCAGTCGGAGCAGAAGTGTCCCGCACGGCTTCTGCTCGAGCGCCGCGCACCGAACAACAGCGAATGTCCGACCGAGATTTTCGTGACGCGCGCGATGTGCCAGTAGGTTTTCAGGATCCCGCATGAGCCCGGTCTGGGTGACCGCCTCGGATCGGATCGAGCGCCGAGCTGACCCGCCATGCGAGGCTTGCCGTGAATCTCCACTCCTTGCTGCTCGAACGCGAGGCGCGCGGGCATCCGGTGACCGTGGGGCTGATCGGAGCAGGCAAGTTCGGCACCATGTTTCTTGCGCAGGCCCGCTCGACCCGCGGAATCCATGTGCTCGCTGTTGCCGATCTCGACGTCGCGCACGCACTGCGCCAGATGCGCATTGCCGGATGGGATGAGCAGGCCATTGCGGCGGTGTCGCTGGGCGATGCGCTGGGATCGCGGCGCACGCATCTCACTGCCGATGCCGAGGCGCTCACCGCCTTTCCCGAGATCGAGGTGATCGTGGAGGCGACCGGCATCGCCTCCGCAGGCATTCGCCATGCGCTTTCCGCGATCGAGCATGGCAAGCACCTCGTCATGGTCAATGTCGAGGCTGACGCACTGGCGGGGCCGTTGCTCGCGCGCAAGGCGAAGGCGGCCGGCGTCGTCTACAGCCTGGCCTGGGGCGACCAGCCTGCCCTCATATGCGAGCACGTGGACTGGGCGCGCGCCTGCGGCTTCAAGGTGATCGCCGCGGGCAAAGGCACCCGCTACGAGCCGCACTACCACCGCTCCACGCCCGACACCGTTTGGACCATTCTCGACAAGTACCTGCAGATCACCGATCGCGCCTCGATCAACCCGAAAATGTTCAACAGCTTCGTGGACGGCACCAAGTCGGGCATCGAGATGACGGCGGTCTGCAATGCGACCGGTCTCGTACCGCAGCGCCGGGGCCTGGGCTTTCCGCCGGCGAGCCGATTCGAGCTCGCCGAGGTATGCAAGCCGGAAGCGGCCGGCGGGACGCTGGAGAAGGAGGGCGTCACCGAGGTGACGTCGTCGGTATATCGCGACGGCCGCGACGTGCCGCATCACCTTGCGCTCGGGACCTATGTGGTGATCGAGGGCGAAAGCGACTATGCCAGGCGCTGCTTTGCCGAATACGCCATGCTGCCGGACAGCAGCGGTCGCTTTGCCGCGCTCTACCGGCCGATCCACATGATCGGTCTCGAGCTCGGCGTCTCGGTCGCGAGCGTCGCCTTGCGCAAGGAGCCGACCGGCTGCCCCACCGGCTTCCGTTCCGACGTGGTCGCGATCGCCAAGCGCGCGCTCCGCAAAGGCGAGCTGCTCGACGGCGAGGGCGGTTTCTGCGTCTGGGGCAGGCAGGTTCCGGCCGAGCATTCGCTCGCCGAAAACTTCTTGCCGCTCGGTCTCGCGCACGAGGTCAAGCTCGTGCGCGACATCGCCGAGGGCCAGACACTGACCTGGGGCGACGTCGATTGCGATGAGAGCAACATCGCCGTGAAGGTGCGCCGCGAAATGGAAGCGGCATTCGGCCGGCCGAACGCGTGACGGCACGGCGGCGACGTGACGGTGTCGCTACTTGGTGATCCTGGGCCTCGGCGACGACGCGGGTGGCGCGGCCGGCGAGATCGCGAATGTGAGCCATGCGTTCCAGCCTTCGGGCCGGCGCGAGGCGTCGAATTCCCAATACCCCTTCAGGTTCAGGTAACCCTGCATGTCTCCAAGCGGGAAGATGTATCCGATCTGCGGGCCGATTCCGGCGACGCGAGATTTGTTGGCACGAGCGCCTCAAGCAAGCAACTGCATAAATTTTGTGAAAATTCCTCGGGCAGTCGAAGAGGGCACTCTTTGCAAACTTGGGAGGACAGTCATGCAGCCCGGCGTCGTGGTTCTTCTCTCCTGATGTATGCTGTATGCTGGGAAGCGAAGTGGGTTGTCGGGCGCGTGCGACATCCCGGGTAGGCGTGCGTTGGAGACCAGTATGGCTGCTCGTGACGTGGCCGCTTCTGCTATCGAAGCCGCACCTCGGGACATGATCCGGGTCGATGGCGGCACGTTCCGCATGGGATCGGACAGGCACTATCCCGAAGAAGCGCCGGTCCATCGCGTCACCGTCGACGGCTTCTGGATCGACCGCACGCCGGTCACCAATCGCGAGTTCCGCAAGTTCGTCAACGCCACCGGCTACGTCACCTTCGCCGAGATCCCGCCCGACCCGAAGGACTATCCGGGCGCGCTGCCGCACATGCTCAAGGCGGGCTCGCTGGTGTTCACGCCGCCCAAGCATGCGGTCGACCTGCGCGACTGGAGCCAATGGTGGACGTTCAAGTTCGGCGCCAACTGGCGCCGGCCCTACGGGCCGCGCAGCTCGATCAGCGGGCTCGACGATCATCCGGTCGTGCACGTCGCCTATCGCGACGCCGAGGCCTACGCCAAATGGGCCGGCAAGGAACTGCCGACCGAAGCCGAATGGGAATTCGCCGCGCGCGGCGGGCTCGACGGCGCGGAGTTCGCCTGGGGCGACGAGTTCACGCCCGGCGGAACGCCAGATGGCGAACACCTGGCAGGGCGATTTCCCGCACCAGAACCTCGCAACTCGACGGCTACGAGCGCACCTCGCCGGTGACCGCGTTTCCGCCCAACGGCTACGGCCTCTACGACATGATCGGCAATGTCTGGGAGTGGACGACGCGACTGGTATTCGCCGAAGCACGAGGCCGACGCGCCGAAGGCCTGCTGCATTCCGGAAAATCCGCGCGGCGGGCGCGGAGGACGCAGCTACGACCCGTGCCAGCCGGACATCAGGATTCCGCGCAAGGTGCTCAAGGGCGGCTCGCATCTGTGCGCGCCGAACTACTGCCGCCGCTACCGCCCGGCGGCGCGCCATGCCCAGCCGGTCGATACCTCCACCAGCCATGTCGGCTTCCGCTGCGTCGTGCGGCGAGGGGCGATCGAGTGAAGGCCGAGTCGGCATCGCGAACGCGCGTATCCTGCTGGCCCGTCTGGCCGTCGTGCTCGTGGTCGGCCTGATCGTGCTCGGCGTCGATCTGGTACGGGTTCTCGGCCGAGGTGCATCAGCGCATCTGGCAGCGACATCTTCGACCGCCCCGGCGGGCCGATGACCTTCCGCTTCATCCTGCAGCCGGTGATGGCGGCGATCGCGGCGCTGCACGACGGCATCAAGGACGCGCGGCTCGGGCGCTCGCCGTATTTCTGGACCGTCGCTGCACCAGCGCGCAGAAACGCGGCGGCCGCCTGCGCGAAGGGCTGATCTCGACCGCGCGCATCATCCTGCTCGGGCTCGGCATGGATGCGATCTACCAGTATCAGGTGCTGACGACCTTCTATCCCGGCGAAGCGGTGATCATCGGCGCTGCTGCTCGCCGTCATCCCCTACCTGCTCCTGCGCGGACCGTCGAGCGCATCGCGCGCTGGTGGTTGCGCCAGCGACATCCGGATAGCGCATGTCGAGCGGGCCGCATCATGGACCGCCAGTCACCATCGAAATCCGATCCGGACCGCATTTCCGTCGAGCTGTCGTCGCGGCGCACCGGCATGTCGTTCCAGCGCACGCGCATGAGCGCCGACCGCACGCTGATGTCGGTGATCCGCACCTCGCTGTCGCTGATCGGCTTCGGCTTCACGATCTTCCAGGTCTTCGAGAAGCTGCGCGATCACAACGTCGATCACGCACGCCGGCGCGGCGCGCAATTTCGGCGTCGACGCTGGTCGCGCTCGGCATCGTGATGCTGGTCGGTCGGCATCGTCTATCACGTGCAGTTCATGCTCGGGCTGCGCGAGGAGCGCGAGGCGATGACGGCCGGACGGCCTGATCCACGGCGAGAGCCAGCTTCCCGCTTTCGCTGACGCTGATCACGGCCGTGATCCTGCTGCTGATCGGCGTCGTCGCGATCGTCAGCATGGTCTTCAGCGTCGGGCCGTTCGGCTGAGGAGGCGATCTGATGGCGAAGACGCGTAGCAAAGAGCCGCAAGGTCACGAGTCGAGCCAAGGCAACGAGACATCACGCAAGAGGAGCAAAGCAATGGCGAAGACCGACAAGCCCAACATCCTCGTCATCTGGGGCGACGACATCGGCATCTCGAACCTGAGCTGCTACTCGCACGGCCTGATGGGCTACCGGACGCCCAACATCGACCGCCTCGCCAAGGAAGGCATGATGTTCACCGACTCCTACGGCGAGCAGTCCTGCACCGCCGGCCGCTCGTCGTTCATCACCGGCCAGAGCGTCTATCCGCACCGGCCTGTCCAAGGTCGGCATTCCCGGCGCGCCGATCGGCATGAACGAGAAGATCGTCACCATCGCCGCGCTGCTCAAGAACCAGGGCTACGCCACCGGCCAGTTCGGCAAGAACCATCTCGGCGACCTCAACCACATGCTGCCGACCAATCACGGCTTCGACGAGTTCTTCGGCAACCTCTATCACCTCAACGCCGAGGAAGAGCCGGAGATGTACGACTACTACCCGGAGAAGGACTTCCCCGACTTCCGCAAGAACATCGGGCCGCGCGGCGTCATCCATTCCTGGGCGACCGACAAGGACGACCCGACCGAGCATGCCGCGCTGGGGCAAGGTCGGCAAGCAGAAGATCGAGGACACCGGCCCGCTGAACAAGAAGCGCATGGAGACCTGCGACGACGAGTTCGTCGCCGCGGCCAAGGACTTCATCAAGCGGCAGAACGAGGCCGGCAAGCCGTTCTTCGTGTGGCTCAACACCACGCACATGCACTTCTTCACGCACACCAAGAAGGAGAGCCTCGGCCAGGCCGGGCGCTGGCAGTCGCCCTATCACGACACGATGATCGACCACGACAAGAACGTCGGCCAGATGCTCGACCTACTCGACGAGCTCGGCATCGCCGACGACACCTTCGTCATGTACTCGACCGACAACGGCCCGCACCGCAACTCGTGGCCGGACGGCGGCATGACGCCGTTCCGCAGCGAGAAGAACACCAACTGGGAAGGCGCGTTCCGCGTTCCGCTGCTGGTGCGCTGGCCGGGCAAGATCAAGGCCGGGCAGCGTCTCCAACGAGATCGTCCAGCACCACGACTGGCTCCCGACCTTCCTCGCCATGGCCGGCGAGCCCGACGTCGTCGAGAAGCTGAAGAAGGGCTACAAGGCGATCGGCCGCACCTACAAGAACCACATCGACGGCTATCAACCTGCTGCCGTACCTGACCGGCAAGGAGAAGGAGAGCCCGCGCAAGCTCTTCGTCTACATCAGCGACGACGGCGACGTGCTCGCGCTCCGCTACGACAACTGGAAGGTCGTGTTCATGGAGCAGCGCTGCCAGGGCACCATGCAGGTCTGGGCGGAGCCGTTCACGCGGCTGCGGCTGCCGAAGATCTTCAACCTGCGCACCGACCCCTACGAGTTCGCGGACGTCACCTCGAACACCTACTACGACTGGTTCCTCTATCACGCCTACATCCTCTACGGCGCGTATGCGATCGCCGACAAGTTCGCGGCGACCTTCAAGGACTTCCCGCCGATCCAGAAGCCGAACACCTTCACCATCGACGACGCGCTGGCGATGATGGCCGA
>CAWHPT010000053.1:0-24748 GCA_963831225.1 uncultured Alphaproteobacteria bacterium | reverse complement strand
CGCATCGGCCCCATCGTCGCTGGAATCGCAGCTCCGACAAAACAACCGTATCGATGAGATACATCAAAGCTCCGCGTCGCGAGGACGCGCTTCAAGACGGTCGAATTCGCCGCCATCCTGTGGCATGGCGAGCAGCAGCTCTGCAAAAGACGCTGCCTGCGACCGGTCGAGGCGCCGCAGACGCTCGTACTCCGCCACGTCGACGACCACCACAGCCGGCTTGCCGTGCTTCGTGACTGTCTGCGGTACGCGTCGCGCAGCCGCAACAACCTCGCTGAACCGGTTTTTCGCGTCCTGGACCGACCAATTCCGACGAGCCATTGCTTGCTGACCCTTGATCCAATTTTGCGCCAAGAAGTAGCTAGAACGTCTGGCTAGAATTTGGGTTGCTGCGGTCGTCGTCAAGGCCCAACTACATAATGAAAATATATTGTGACTGCAAATAGATGTTGACTTCTTTATGAAGTTGGCTTACAAAGCCTCCGTCTCGCTCATCGAGGGGCCGTTTCTAGAGACGATCCTGAATACGGAGTGAGATTTGGCGTCCTGCGGCCGCGGCTCGTAACCGCGGGCTCGGGAGGTCCGGAAACCGCCCGTCGGGCACTACGACCCGGCCGCGAAGCATCGCTAGAAGCTTCGGCGCAAATGCCGGAGTGGGAAGTATGCGGCACCCGGATCAAAAAGCGCCAAGGTGGAGCGCCGGAAGGCGAGCGCACCCGGGCTGGGTGCGCGCCGCGCCTCGCCAGCGCGGCAGTTGTTTGCGCCTTTCGGCGCTCCGCCGCCCCTCACAATCGGGACGGCTGCAAGGAAAGCTTCAAGACCCGGGCGCCGCCGCGCCGCGGGAACGAGCTGTGGCTGTTTGACATCGTGAGAAGCGCGAATGCTGGCGAGCCGCTCAGCTCAAAACTCCTTCGGCAGGTGCTGGGACCATTTCGCCACGATCCGCCGCGTCGAGCTCCTTGCTCGAACGCGCAACGATGGGGAAGGTGTCACGCCGGGCGAACGGCTTGCAGGCATCGATGACGACCCGGGAATTGCGCCGATCGGTATCGCCATCGTAGCACATGGGGTCGAGCGCCGAGCTCCAGCCGCCCTTGATGATGTCGACATCATCGCGCGGATCGCAGCGCGTGCACATGGCCCAGATGACGTCGTTGATGTTGGTGGGATCGATGTCCTCGTCGACGACGATCGTCCAGCGGTTGCAATAGGCGCCGGCATGGCAGCTCGAGGCGACGAGCCCGGCTTGCTTGGCATGGCCGCCGTAGAGCTGCTTGATCGCGACCGTGAGCCAGAACCGGCTGCCGCCGGCCTCGTGCGTCCACACGCCCTTGATCTCGGGCACGCCCGCCGCTTCGAGCTGGTTCCACACCGCGCCGCACCGGTAGGTGCCGAGATAGAACGTGTTGTCGTTCGGCGGCACGGCCGGAATGGCGCCGAGCAGGATCGGATCGTCCCGGTGCATCATCGTGGAGATGCGGATCGCCGGCTCCTGGCGGCTGCCGCCGGCGTAGTAGCCGGTCCATTCCCCGAGCGGTCCCTCCTGCAATCTCATCGCCGGGATGGATCAGTCCTTCGAAGGCGATTTCCGCATTGGCCGGCACCGGCAATCCGGTGCTGCGGCATGTTGAACACTTCGAGCGGCTCCCCGAGCAGGCCGCCGGCCGCTTCGTATTCGCTCTTGCCATAGGGAATTTCCAGGCCGGCCAGCATGAACAGCCCGGGATGCATGCCGACGACGACCGCCACCGGGCAGGGCTGGCCGCGTTCGTGGTACTTGCGCATGATGATGCGGCCGTGCTTGCCGGGCGACATCATGACGGTGGCGACATCCGTTCCCTGGGTCTGGATGCGATAGCAGCCGCTGTTGACCCAGCCGGAATCGGGATCCTTCATGATCACCATGCAGGCGGTCCCGATGAAGTGTCCGCCGTCGTGCTCGTGCCAGATCGGCGTCGGGATCTTGGTGAGGTTGACGGCGGCGCCTTCGAGCACATTCTCGAGCAGCGGACCGCCGTTGACCTCTCGCGGCTTGAAGCTCGGCGCCTTTTTCATGTAGTCGCGCCACCAGTGCACGAGCTCCATCTCGGATCCCTGCGGCGGCAAGCCCAAGGTGACGTTGATGCGCGGCACCGAGGTCAGGATATTGGCGAGGACGCGCGATCCCCTGGGAAATCCGGGAACCTCGTCGAACATGACGGCCGGATTTCCCATCCGCCGCTGATAGATGTCGACGATGCCGCCGATTTCCTCCTTCGGCTCGGCGCCTTTGATGATCTTGAGCTCGCCGGCCGCTTCAACCGCACTGATCCAATCCCGCAAATCCTTGTTGGCCACCGTTGCTTCTCCCTTTCCGCTTCAGCGCGGATCAATCCTTCAGCGTAGCCCGGATGAAGCGGCAGCGAAATCCGGGTTGTTGCCGCCGGCGAAACCGTCCCGCATTGCGCTACGCTCCATGCGGGCTACCCGGCTACCCGGTCGACAGCACCTCGCTCTTGCCTTGACCGGGCTCGGGTGGCATTTCTCTACGCCCCGCACTCACCATCGACATCATGAAAGCAAGGAGGGGGCGTGAAGGCTCCGAGGTTTAGTTATGCTCGGCCGCAAAGCTCTGGACGAGGCGCTGCGGCTGTTGGCGCAGCACGGGGACGATGCCCGCGTGCTCGCCGGCGGCCAGAGCTTGATGCCGACGCTCAACATGCGTTTGTCCCAGCCCAAGCTCCTGATCGACATCAACCGCATTGCCGAGCTCGAACGGAATTTCCGTCGACCGGTGGCACGGTGCGCGTCGGCGCGCTCACCCGTCATGTCGAAGTCATGAATTCCCCGCTCATCGCACGGCACCTGCCGCTGATCGCCGAAGCCATGCCGCACATCGCCCATGTCGCCGTCCGCAACCGGGGAACCTTCGGCGGCAGCATCGCGCTCGCCGATCCGTCCGCGGAGCTGCCGGCCTGCATCCTCGCGCTCGGAGCGAGCCTGGTGGTGGAAAGCACGCGCGGCCGGCGGACCATAGCGGCGGACGACTTCTTCCACGGTCTCTACGAAACCGCGCGCGCGCCCGACGAATTGCTGGTGGAAGTGCTGATCCCGGAGCAGAGGCGGGATCATGTATCGGTGTTCATGGAGCTGAGCCGCCGGCATGGCGACTTCGCCATCGCCGGCCTGGCATGTTATGCGCGCTTCGAGCGCGCAGATGGTGCGCGAGGCCCGCCTGGCTTATTTCGGCAGCGAGGCCAAGCCCACCCTCGCGACACGAGCGATGGCGGCGATCAGAGGGCAAGCCCTGGTCGCAGGCGACCAGCGAGGCGGCGCGGGCCGCCTTGGCCGATGACCTCGATCCGATCGACAACACGTTCGGAAGTCCGGCCACCAAGCTGCATCTGCAGCGCGTGCTCACGCAACGAGCGCTCGACAAGGCCATGGAGCGGGCGACGATCCAATGAGCCACGAGGAAACGCTCCAGGTCAGCATGACCGTGAACGGCGAGCGCGTCAGCCGCGACGTGGCCGTCAGACA
This sequence comes from uncultured Alphaproteobacteria bacterium, assembly GCA_963831225.1. Taxonomy (GTDB): domain Bacteria; phylum Pseudomonadota; class Alphaproteobacteria; order Rhizobiales; family Xanthobacteraceae; genus VAZQ01. The sequence continues at coordinate 21,229 of CAWHPT010000053.1, read as the reverse complement.
GCACCTGGTCGATTTCCTGCGCACCGAGCTCGGTCTCACCGGCTCGCATATCGGGTGCGAGCACGGCATCTGCGGCGCCTGCTCGGTGCGGGTCGACGGCGCGGTCGTGCGCGGCTGCCTGATGCTGGCAGTGCAGGCCGACGGCTGCGAGGTGATGACGATCGAAGGCATCACCGACAGCGGGGAAATCGCCGATCTGCAGGAGAAATTCGTCGAGCGCAATGCACTGCAATGCGGCTACTGCACTCCGGGAATGCTGATGACGGCGGCCGAGTTGCTCGACCAAGGCGCAGCCCGCGACCCGTGACGACATCCGCATGTTCTTGTCGGGCAATTATTGCCGTTGCACCGGTTATCACGCGATCGTGGATGCGGTTGAAGCCACCTTGAAAGCGCGGCTCGGTCGCTAGCCGCGCAGCGCGCACCTCGCCGCAGCAACCCCCAACGCAAACATGCGCCTCAGGAACACATGACCACCATGGATGCCAAGGCCAGGTTGATTCCGCTGGATCGGCCGAACAGCTATGTCGGCCGCACCCTGTCGCGCATCGGGGCGCGGCGCGCCGCGGCTGGGCGGGGGACCTACACCGACGACATTTCCCTGCCGCGCATGGTGCATGCGGCTTTTGTCCGCAGTCCCCACGCCCATGCCAGGATCCTGCGCATCGAGACCGGCGCGGCCGAGCGTGCCCCCGGTGTCGTCAAGGTGATGACCGGGGTCGAGGTTGCCAGGCTTTGCACCGCGCCGTGGGTTGCCACCTTGACGTGCTTTCCCGGCATGAAGGCGGCGCCGCAATATCCGATGGCGGTCGATCGGGCCTGCTGGCAGGGCGAGCCGGTGGTGATGGTGGTGGCGCAAACCCGAGCGCTTGCCGAGGACGCGGCGGAGCTGGTGGAGATCGGATGGGAGGCGCTCCCGGCGGTGACACACAAGGAAACCGCCCTCGACCCTGGGACGCCGGTCCTGCATCCCGAGCTCGGCGACAATCTCGCGTTCCGCAAGGTGATCGACACCGGCGGCGTCGACGCCGCCTTCGCAGCAGCCGACGTGGTCGTCGAGGGAACGTTCAGCTTCGGGCGGCATACCGCGGTGAGCCTGGAGCCGCGGGCGCTGCTCGCCGATTACGACAAGTTCACGCAGCGGCTGACGCTCTACACCAGCAGCCAGGTTCCGCACATGATCCAGACGGTGTTCGCGCGCACGCTCGGCGTGCCGGAGCACAACGTGCGGGTGGTCGCTCCCGATGTGGGCGGCTCGTTCGGCTTGAAAATTCACACCTTCGGCGACGAAGTCGCGGCGACGGCGGCGGCAATGGTGACTCGGCCGGCCGGTGAAATTCATCGCCGACCGGCTCGAATCGTTCGTGTCGGACATTCATGCGCGCGAGAACCTCATCACCGCGCGCATGGGAGTGAGCAAGGCGGGGGAAATCCAGGCGCTCGACATCGATGTGCTTTCGGGCGCCGGCGCCTATTCGCAGTTTCCCCGCACCAGCGTGTTCGAGGCCAACCAGATTCTCAACATCACGGGCGGGCCCTACGCACACCAGCACTATCGCGCCAAGGCGAGCGTGGTCTATCTCAACAAGGTGCCGACGTCGCAATACCGAGCCGTCGGCCATCCGATCGGCAACTCCGTCGGCGAAGCGCTGGTGGATTGGGCGGCGGAAGCAATCGGCCTCGATCCGGTCGAGATCCGGCGCCGCAACATCATGCCCGACGATTCCTATCCCCGGATCACGGCGGCCGGGATCAAGGTCATGGACATGTCGCACCAGCGCTGCCTCGATACGCTGGTCGAGCGGATGAACTATGCCGCGTTGCGCGACGAGCAGGCGCGGCTGCGTCGAAACGGCATCCATCGCGGGATCGGCATTGCCGCCTTCATCAAGGGAACGGCCCCGGGTCCGCGCGGATATTACGGCGCCGGCGGCGCTCCGATCGCTTCGCAGGACGCCTGCACGATCAAGCTCGAGCCGGGCGGCGGCATCATCTGCGCCGTGGGCGTGACCGAGCAGGGGCAGGGCGTCGATACCGTGATGGGGCAGATCGCGGCCAGCGTGCTCGGCGTGCCGATGGAGCAGGTGCGGGTGATCTCGGGCGATACCGATGCGACGCCCTATGGCGGCGGCACCTACGCCTCGCGCGCGACCGCGATCGGTGGTGAAGCGGTGTTCCAGGCCGCCCATGAGCTGCGCCAGGAGATCCTCATGATTGCGGGCACCTTGCTGCAGTCGCCGCCGTCTGCGCTCGATATTCTCGACGGGCACGTCGTGGATGCCGGCACAACGACGGCGCGCATGTCGCTCGCCGAGATCGGCCGCATCGGGCACTTCCAGGTCGGCGAGCTGCCCAACAGCGTGCAACCAACGCTGTCGTTCACCCGCCGCTACCGTCTGCTCGAAGACTTGTACATTTTCACCAACGGCATCCACGGCGCTTATGTCGAGGTCGATGCCGACACCGGCTTCATCCACCTTTTGAAGCATTGGGTCGTGGAAGATTGCGGCCGCGTGATCAATCCGCAACTGGCGGACGAGCAGGTCCGCGGCGGATGCGTGCAGGGACTTGGCGGAGCTCTTTATGAGCACTGCATCTATGACGACGCCGGTCAGCTCGTGAATGGCACCATGGCGGACTACCTCACCCCGATGGCCGGCGAAATGCCGGACATCGACGTCGCCCATGTCCAGACCCATACGTCGGTATCGGAGCTCGGGGCCAAAGGAGTGGGCGAATCCGGCACCGGGGCGGCGCCGGCGGTGGTGATGAATGCCGTGAACGACGCCTTGCGACCGTTCGGGGCTCGGGTGATGACGCAGCCGATGACGCCGGAGGTGGTCTTGCAGGCGCTCGGCAAGGTTTAAGGCGTGGACTTCAGATCGCCACACCTGCGCGACCAGTAATCCCACATCCGCTGCACCGCGTTGTCGCTATAGACGAGCTTCTTCGTCAGCTCGATCTCACCTTCGCTCAGGTAGGTGATCTCGTCGCCAATCAGCATGGAATTCAGCACCAGGCTGGCGTTGATCTTGAAATAGACCGCATTGAGGACGGCCTGCTTGAGATTGTCGCCTACCACGACGCAGCCATGGCCGCGCAGCAACACGGTATTGTCCGATCCCATGCCCCGCGCCAGATCCTTGCCACGCTCCATGTTGGTGATCAGAAGATCCGTGTCGCCGAAGGAAGTGCGGCTGTCCCAGACGGGCACGTGCGTGCCGATGCCGCACGCCGGATGGACGCAGGCGCGGAGCGGCCGTTTGGTCAGTCCGAATGGAATGACCTCGTAGGCGTGATTGTGAACGATGGACTGCACGTCCGGGCGCGCCTGATAGATCGCACCGTGGATCGGCCGCTCGAAATACATCGGCCGGCCGCGCTGATCGATCGGATTGCATTCCAGATCGTATTCCATGATGTCGTCGATCCCGACGAGCTCAGGGCTGCGCGAGCACGAAAGGAAGAAGCGGTCCGCGCGCTCCGGGTGACGCACGCTGACGTGCCCAAGCGCGTCGGTCACGCCCTCGCGCGCCAGGATGTGATTGGCCGTGACGAGGTCGCGCTGCAAGGCATTCAGGTCGGTCATTCAGCGCTCGACCCGAATCCCGGTCTGCTGGATGATCTGGTCGTAGCGTGCGGCATCGGCACGAATCCGTTCGACGAACGCGGTCTGGCTGATGGGATCGGGGTCGATGCCTGAATCCACGGCAGGGCACTCGAACAAGGATCGGAAACTTCATAAAATAACGTTTCCAACGCAATTTCAACTGCTATCTAATTGCTGATTGACAACTTCGGAGAAACTTTTCAAGAGCCGAGCTTGGCCCGGTGGACCAATCCGCCAGCAGCGCGCGACCTCGAGGCAGATGATGAAAGCAGCAGTGATCGAAAAACAGGGCGGCATCGAGAACATCGTCTATCGCGATTTCCCCGATCCCGAGATCGGCCCCCGCGATGTGCTGGTTCGGGTCAAAGCCTGCGGATTGAACTACTTCGATATTTTCGTGCGGCGCGGGATGCCCGGGCTTCCGGTTCCGATGCCGTGGATTTCCGGCGCCGACGTCGCCGGCGAGATTGCCGCGGTGGGCGCCGAGGTCGAAGGTTGGAAGGTCGGCGACCGCTGTCTGGTCGATCCGCTCACCAATGAAGGCATGATGGGCGAGGAAGTCCAGGGCGGCATGGCCGAGCTGTGCCGCATGCCGCAAGATTTCGTCATTCCTCTCGATCCGCGCCTCTCGTTCATCGAGGCTGCCACCATCCCCGCGAACTACGGCACCGTTTATCGCATGCTGTTCACCAACGGCGACATGCAGCGAAACGACCTCGTTCTCGTTCTCGGCGCCAGCGGGGGCGTCGGGACCGCCACCGTGCAGGTCGTGAAGGCCCATGGCGGCCGTGTCATCGCCTGTGCCGGATCGGACGAGAAGTGCGCTCTGCTCGAACAACTCGGAGCCGATCACAGCATCAATTACAGCACCAGCGATTTTTCGCGCGAGGCTTGGCGAATGAGCGGCAAGAAGGGCGTGGACATCTGCGTCAACTTCACCGGTGGCGACACCTGGAATCCGTCGATCCGCACGCTCAAGCAGCATGGCAAGCTGCTGACCTGTGGCGCGACGGCCGGCTTCGACGCACGAACGGACATTCGCTATATCTGGCAGCGTGAGGTGAAGATTTGCGGATCGAACGGCTACACGAAAGCCGACGTGACGCGCGGGATGGTCGAGATGGCGGAAGGCACAATAGGAAAGCCGCAAATTCGTACCTTTCCGCTGGCCGAGCTCGGTGAGGCCGAGGCCGTGATGGAAGCGCGCGATTTCTTCGGCAAGATCGTTATGATCCCGTGATGATCTGGGGCGGAGGACCGCCGTGCATCCTGGACACGCGGGGCGCGATGATGCCCGGATGCCTGCGGGGCCACGATGGGCGATAGTCCCACCATTCGCGACGTCGCCAAGACCGCACGTGTCGCCATCGGCACCGTGTCTCGTGTCCTGAACGGACACAAATCGGTCAGCGAGGACGTTCGCCGCCGCGTGGTGAAGGCGGTCGAGAAGCTGCGCTACGAGCCGGATCGCGTCGCGCAGAGCATGCGGCTCGGCGTGACGCGCACGGTCGCCTGCGCGGCCCGCGATATTTCCATCCCCGGATACGGCAGCATCGTCAACGCGGCCGAAGACGTGTTGCGGAATTATGGATACACCCTGCTGCTGGCGATCACCGACGAGCGCAAGGAACGCGAGATCGATCTCCTGCGCATTTTCATGCAGCGTCGCGTCGATGCCATCATCATGACCACGAGCAGCGAAGACGACGCCGAGCTTTGCCGGCAGATCAAGCAGCTTCCCATTCCCGTCGTCCTTCTCGATCGCGACAATCCGCCCGAGATCGACGCGGTCACGCTCGACCACCGGCGTGGCACGCGCGCTGCAACCGAGCACTTGGTCGGGCTCGGGCATTCTCGCATCGCTCTGTTGACGGGGCGGCCGACGACGCGTCCGGCGCGCGAGCGCATCGCCGGCTTCAAGGAAGCCTTCGCAGGCGTCAGGAAGCAGGATCAGCGGGGGATCGTACGCACCGGCGGATTTTCTGCCGAGTTCGGCTTCCGGGAAGCGTCGTCACTGTTGTCTGCCGCGAGTTCGGCCGACCGCCATCATCGCCGGCGGCATGGGCATGCTGGCTGGGGTGCTGCAGGCGATCCGGGTCCACGGGCTTGCGATTCCGGGCGATATTTCGCTGATCGCGGGCGCCGATACCGATCTCGCCGCGCTCGCGACCCCGCCGATCACGGCGGTGCGCTGGAGCGGTACCGATGAAGGGCGCATGGCGGTGCAGCTTCTGCTCAATCGGCTCGGCGGAAACCGCAAGGGCCCGGCGCAGCGTGTGATGCTCTCGACCGAGTTGATCACGCGAGCGTCCTGTGCGCCGCCCCGCAGCGGCCGCTGAGCCCTGGGGCTCCTTGGACCTTGCCGAACAGGTGCCGTTGGAAACGTTTCATTGACAGCTTGGGCGCAGCGATATTGAGTAAAGCCATCCTCAGCCAGGGGCAGACGGACATCGCGCATGTCTTCGATTGCACAGCTTCGCTCATGGATGTTCGTGCCCGGGAACCGCGACCGGTTCATCGCCAAGGCGAGGTCGTCGAATGCCGACGCAATCCTGCTCGATATCGAGGACGGCGTGCTGCCGGCAGACAAGCCTGAGGCTCGGCGCATGGTTGCTGCAACGCTCTGCCGGGAATGGGCCGGGCCGCGGCGCTATGTACGGGTGAATGCACTATCGACCCCGTGGCTGAAGCCTGATCTCGAAGCGGTGATTGGTCCCGGTGCCGATGGAATTTGCCTGACCAAGGTGACCAGGCCGCAGGACATCCGCGAAGTGGCGTCGCTGCTCGAAACGCTGGAGCGGGATCGGGGGCTCGAGGCCAACACGGTGCGGATACTTGCGGCGGTCGAGAGCGCCCGCGGGCTCGTCAACGCGGTTGCGATCGCCGACGCCGATCCGCGCGTGGTCGGCCTGATGTTCGGGGCCGAGGATTACTCCCTCGATCTCGGCCTCGGTGCGCGCCGCGAGAAGGAAGCCGCCGAGCTGATCTACGCCCGTTCCTGCATCGTCAATGCAGCGGCTGCTGCGAATGTCCTCAGCATCGACGGCGTTTTTCCCGATCTCGACGACCCCGACGGTCTGCTGGCCGATGTGCGACAGGCGCGGCGACTTGGCTTCACGTCGAAATCGACTTTCAATCCGCGGCAGATCGACGTCATCAACCAGGTATTCTCGCCGCAACCGGACGAGGTCGAATACGCCCGCATGATCGCAGCCGGCTTTCGCGAAGCGGAAGCGCGCGGCGACGCTTCCGTCGCGGTGGGGGGACAACTGGTCGATCGGCCAATCGTGCTGCGCGCCCTGAGGATCCTGGAGATTGTCGGCGAGTAGGAGGAGTTGCAATGGGCACTATCAAGGCAGGATGGACCGGTCGGTTCTTCGAGGACTTCCACGTTGGGGACATCTACCGCAGCCGGCTCGGCCGCACCATCACCGAAACCGACAACATTCAATTCACCATGATCACCAACAATACCAACCAGATTCATTTCAACGCCCATTACGCCAGCCGAACCGAGTTCAAGAAACCCCTGGTCAACAGCGCGCTCACGCTGTCGGTCATTGCCGGATTGGGCGTATCGGACCTGAGCGAGAATGGATTCGCGCTCGGGTGGGACTACATCAAGCTGCCCAATCCGGTCTTCCCCGGCGACACGCTCTACTCCGAATCGGAGGTGATCAGCGTACGTGAATCGAAGTCGCGACCCGGACAGGGCGTGGTGAAGGTTCGCACGCGCGGCGTCAATCAGGACGGCTTGATCGTCATCGATTACGAGCGCTCGGTCATGGTGTGGAAAAAGAACCATGCGCCGCTGACCGCGCTGTTTCCCGAAATCCGGACGACGGATGGCAGATGACCGGGACAGATTTCGGAAAGGAACCCAGGAGCTCCTTGCCGCTCACTGGCATCACCGTCGTCGAATTGGGACACAGTGTAGCGGCGCCTTACGCCGGCGAAATCCTCGGCGACCTGGGTGCCGACGTCATCAAGATCGAGAAGGCCGACGGCGACGACGCCCGCAACTGGGCTCCGCCCTATTGGGGTGCCATGTCCGCCACGTTTCAAAGCCTCAACCGCAACAAGCGCTCGGTGGTGGTCGACCTCAAGCATGCCGCCGAGCGCGAGCGCTTGCGAACGCTCATACTCGAGCGTGCGGATGTCGTGATACAGAACCTGCGGCCCGGCTCGGCGGCGGAGCTCGGACTCGATGCCGGAACGCTTCGTGCGCTCAAGCCCGCGCTCGTCTACTGCACCATCGGCGCCTTCGGGGGGCCGGCCCGCTCAAGGATCATCCCGGCTACGATCCCTTGATGCAGGCGTTCGGCGGCCTCATGAGCGTCACCGGGGAACCGGAACAGCGTCCGGTCCGCGTCGGCACCTCGATCATCGACATGGCGGCAGGCATGTGGTCGGTGATCGGCGTGCTCGCCGCGCTGTTGCAGCGCCGCGACAGCGGCACGGGAGCCGCGGTCGACACTTCGCTGTTCGAAACGGTGCTCGGCTGGATGTGCTACCACGCCGCCAATTTCCAGGCTTCCGGCGAGTTGCCGAAACCGCAAGGCTCGGGCGCCGCGATGATCGTGCCGTATCGCGGCTACGCATCGAAAGACGGTTTCCTCGTCATTGCCGCCGGCAACGACAAGTTGTTCGCATCGCTGGCGCGGGTGCTCGGTCACCCCGAATGGATCGCGGACCCGCGGTTTCGCACCAATCCGGATCGCGTGAACAATCAGGACGTATTGTATCGGATGATCGAGGAGCTCGTCGTTCTGCGCACCAGCGGCGAGTGGCGAGATATTCTGGACGAAGCGGGAGTGCCGAATGCCCCGATGCAGACGATTGCCGAGGTGCTGGCGCATCCGCAGACCAAGGCGCTCGGAATGCTCCAGCGCAGTCCCGACGGCGAGATCACCTTGCTCGGGCTGCCGCTCTCGTTCAACGGCATGCGCCCGCCATTCCGGCAACCACCACCGGCGCTCGGCGCGCACACCAGGGAAATCATGGAGGAGCCGGCAGCGCCGGCCGCGGCGAAACGGAACCCATGACATTCGCCCGGCGATCGACCCATAATGTCCCGATGGCTCGGAGGCACGGGAGCTCCAGCAGTCAGGTAGGAACGCGATGAACGTGATTGCGAGCCCTTCCGCAACCGAGGAACCGGTCCGGCTGACGCTCGGCGAGACCTATCCCGAGATCCGGGATCTCGTGCGACGCATCTGCACCGATTTTCCCGGCAGCTACTGGCGCGAGCTCGACGACGAGGAAGCCTATCCCACCGAATTCGTGAGCTGCGCTCACCAAGGCGGGCTTGCTGGCGGCGCTGATCCCGGAGGAATACGGCGGTCTTGGATTGCCGTTGAGCGCGGCGGCGGCAACGCTCGAGGAGATCCACGCCTGCGGCTGCAACGCCGGCGCCTGCCATGCCCAGATGTACATCATGGGAACCCTGCTGCGGCACGGCAGCCCGGAGCAGAAGCGGAAATACTTGCCCGAGATCGCCGCCGGCCGGCTGCGGCTGCAAGCCTTCGGCGTCACCGAGCCGACCACCGGCTCCGATACGACCAAGCTAAAGACGCGGGCCGAAAGGCGCGGCGATCACTACGTGGTCACCGGGCAGAAGGTGTGGACGTCGCGCGCGCTGCATTCCGATCTGATGCTGCTCCTGGCGCGCACTACGCCGATCGAGCAACTCACGAAAAAGAGCGAAGGCCTTTCCGTGTTCCTGGTCGACATCAAGTCGTCGCTCGGGCAGGGGCTCGAGATCAAGCCGCTGCGCGCGATGATCAATCACAACACCACCGAGGTGTTCCTCGATTCGTTGCGGGTTCCGGCCGAGAACCTGATCGGAGAGGAGGGGCAGGGCTTTCGCTACATCCTCGACAGCATGAACGCGGAGCGCATCCTGATCGCGTCCGAGTCGATCGGTGACGGACGCTGGTTCGTCGACAAGGCCTCGAAGTATGCAAGCGAGCGGATCGTGTTCGACCGGCCGATCGGACGCAATCAGGGCGTTCAGTTTCCGATCGCAAAAGCCCACATCGAGATCGAAGCGGCCGCCCTGATGGTCGGCAAGGCGGCGGCCTTGTTCGAGGCCGGGCGGCCGTGCGGGCCGGAAGCCAATATGGCCAAGCTGCTCGGTTCGGAAGCCGCCTGGCATGCCGCAGAGGCAGCCCTGCAGTGTCATGGCGGCTACGGATTCGCCAAGGAATACGACATCGAGCGCAAATGGCGCGAGACCCGCCTGTTTCAAGTCGCGCCGATCTCGAACAATCTGGTTCTCGCCTTTATCGGCGAGCACGTCCTGGGCATGCCGCGCTCCTACTGAAGCGACAGCAGATCGGCCGCTCCATTCAGACGCTCCAGATGCATCAACCGCTCGAACGCGGTGCTCTTCGCGGCCTCGGAGAGATCCGTCACCGAGACATTCGCGGAACTTGGCTTCCAGCTCGTCGCGCGACAGCGGCCGCTGCTTGCTGCCCTTCGCGAAGGCGATCGGCTCGCTCGCGAAAACCTCGCCTTCGACCGTGGTGATCTCCACCGATTCCGACGGCGCGAAAGCCGAGCCGTCCATCGTCTCCGAGGTCGTCACGGTCACGACGCGGGGAATGAGCGCCTGCACTTCGGGACTGCGCACGAATTGGTCGTTCAATTGCGAGAGCCCGACGTTCCTGGCCACCAGCGAGGACGCCATCGCGAACTGCATGCTGAACTTGGCTTCGAACGCGGTTTGCGGGCGTTCGTTGCGGAGCATCAGCATCTGCATTGCCCCGGTGGAGACGCTGATGCGTTCGACGTGGGAGTGGTGGAGATCATGGCGCATTGCCAGCTCGACCGCCGCATCGATGGCGCGGTGAGTGGCGTAGCAGATCGGATAGCGCTTGAGGTTCAGCCCCTGGCGCTCCAAATGCCATTCCTTCTTGCTGCTGTCGAAGCTCCGCGCCAGATCGGGCTGCCCGCCCGGCGAGAATGCTGCGAGGAAACCGGACTTGTGCTCCAGCGCGTCCGGCGGCGCCGTGAGCCCGGCCTGTGCCAGGCGAGCCGCAATGACGCCGGACTGCGCGGCGCGGCCGACCTGGAAGCATTTCGTCAAGGTGCCGAAATTAGCGACCAGCCCGCCTGCCATCGAGCCGGCAACAGCGAGCGCGGTTGCGGTTTCGTCGGGGCCGAGCCGGCGCAACTTGGCACAGGCGGCTGCGGCCGCGATGGGGCCGCGAACCGCCGTGGGATGCCAGCCTTTCTGGTGCAGCGGCACCGGCTCGCGCGCAAGCAATTCCGCCCAGACCTCGTAGCCGGCGGCATAGGCCGTGAGCATTTCCAACCCGCTCGATTGCAGGGCCTCGGCCTGCGCAAGGATGGCGGGAACCAGCACCGCGCTGGGGTGGCCGTCCAAAGTGACATCGTCATAGTCGAGCACATGGGCGGCGACGCCGTTCACCAAGGCGGCATCCGCGACATTACGCCGGGCGAGCGATGGGATCAGCGACGCCTGATCGGGGCCGTCGGCGCCGGCCAGTTCCCGATCGACCAAGGAAACAACGGGCTCGCGCGCGCCCGCGATCATCACGCCGAAGCAGTCGGCAAATCCGATCCTCGCGACGGCCTGCGCCGCCATCGGGACGTCCGCAAGGGCGAGACCGGAAACGAAGCCTGCAAGCTCCGCAGTCAGGGAGGCCATTTCTATCCTCGTTACGCCATGCGGGTGTCTGGGCAAACGGCTGCGAAATGTCCCGGGACATGCTAGTCAGTGAAACGATTCCACGCAAGTTGCAGGCCTCCCGATGCAGCGTCTGGTGACAACGGCTCGACCATGAGCACGATGCTGACGCTGCAGGACATCGAACGCGCGCGCGCCTTCTACGACCGCGGGTATTGGCGCTCGGACACGCTCTATAGCCTGCTCGCGGCATCGGCGGCGCGGACTCCCGACCGTTTCGCATTGCGCGATACGAGCTCGCGGCTGACGTTCCGAGCTGCGTTGCAATGGGTCGATGCCCTGGCGCAGGACCTCCACGAGGCAGGTGTCCGCCCCGGCGATCGAGTCTCGATCTGGCTTCCGAGCCGGATCGAATCCGCGCTCGTGTTCATCGCCTGCTCGCGCATGGGATATGTCTGCAACACATCGCTGCATCGCGATTACACCGGTAAGGAGATCGTCGCGCTGCTCGAGCGCGCGGGCTCCGCTGCTTTGTTTGTGCAGCCCGGTTACGGTACGGATGCCGGAAAGAACGACATCTTCGCGATGCTCGGCGCGCTGCCGCGGTTGAAGAAAGTCTACCGGCTCGACCCGCTGGCAGAGGCCTCTTCCGAAGGCGACCAGCCCATTCGCTTCGGCACCGTCTCGCGCATCGAGAAAAGCGTTCTTCCTTGCTCCACCAATCCCGATCGCATCGTTTATCTCGCCTTCACGTCGGGCACGACCGGGCAGCCGAAAGGCGTCATGCATTCGGATAATACGGTGCTCGCGAACGCACGGGCGATCGTGAAGGACTGGTCGTTCAACCAGGATACGGTCGTCTATTCGTTCAGTCCGATGAGCCACAATATCGGAACGGTTGGGCTGGCCGTCGCCATCGTCTGCGGCGGCGAATTCGTGGTGCACACGCCGCTCGATGCGACGCCGTATGCTCGACCGCGTCGTCGAGACCGGCGCGACTTATCTGCTCGGCGTTCCGACCCATGCCATCGATCTCCTGTCCGAGCTTCGCCGGCGCGGCATGGCCACGCTGGGACGGGTCGACACCTTTCAACTCGGCGGGTCACCGGTGCCGCCCACCACGGTGCGGGGGCTGATGGACGTTGGGCGTGAAGACGCAGAACGCCTTCGGAATGACCGAGAACCACTCGTTCCAGTACACGCGACCCGACGACTCGGCGGAGACGATCGCCAATCAGCTGCGGACGCCCCGGCGAAGGGATGGAGATCAAGGTTTGGCGCGAGGACGATCGCGACAAGGAGGTGACGCAGGGGGAGATCGGCGAGCTCGGTGTACGGGGTGCGTCCTTGATGCTCGGCTATTTCGATGATCAGGCCACCACGGAGATGTCGTTCAATCGCGACGGCTGGTTCATGACCGGCGACTTGGCGCGCCTGGATCAGCAGGGCAATTTGCAGATCGCGGGCCGCAAGAAGGATCTGATCATCCGCGGCGGCCACAATATCTATCCCGTCCGCATCGAGGATTACACCATGCGGCACGCCGGCGTCGTCAAAGCTGCCGTGTTTCCGGTTTCAGACGAGCGGCTCGGCGAGCGGGTTTGTCTTGCGGTCATTCCACGGACAATGGGAACGCTGGCGCCGATGGAGATTCTTGCGCATCTCGACGATCAGGGCCTGTCGAAATACGACATGCCGGAGTTCTTTCTCGAGCTCGACAGCTTCCCGCTCACGGCAAGCGGTAAAGTGCTCAAGCGGCGCCTGGTCGAGATGGTCGCCCAGGGTACGCTCGAGCCGCGGCCGGTGCGCTGGCAGCGATAGCACGGTATGCGACTGGCTCGTGACGTGATGGACGGAACGGATCTTTCGTAAGGTAACGGAGGCTCCCCTGAATGACGCAAACCACCTTCGAATTTGTCCGCGACAACATCGCGGCCACGCCTTTTCATCAGTGGCTGCTCCCGGAGCTCATCGAGGTGAACGAGGAGAGCAGCAGCGTCGTCATCCGCCTTCCGATCAGGCCGGAATTCTCCCGGCTTCCGGGCCGGCCCGAATTGCATGGCGCGATCGTCGCCGCCATGGTGGACATTACCGGCCACGCCGCCATCGCCGCGAAGCTCAAGCACAGCGTCGCAACCGTCGACATGCGGGTGGACTATTTGCGGCTTGCGGGGGGAGCGGAGCTCATTGCAGCGGCGACCGTGGTCAAGATCGGGCGAACCATCGGGGTGGTCGACGTTCGCATCGAGGACGATCAGAAGCGGCTGGTTGCCATCGGCCGTGCTGCCTATGTCACCATGAGCGTGTGACAGCGATAGGTTTTGCAGCCCGGGCCGTTAGGGCTCTCAACAAGAGCATTTGCGCCAGCGTTAGCACGGCCTTCTTGCCGTCGAAGGTCTCCCCGGTCATATGTAGTAGAGGGCATCGCCCGGCCTGTCTGCGAGCTCGAGTGCGCCATGCATCCTGATACCGGGTGCCGCCGCCGTTTGCAACGGGCAGCATGACGCCTGATTGATCATCGGCGATCTTCCTCACGAGCGCAATGCGACTGTACGTTTGTTCATGTTGGATCGCGCAGGTGTATGAATGTTCATCTGATGGATCAAAAAGTCACACCCCGTTCGTCATTAGTTATTGCGACAGGTTTTGCTTTGTCGCGCCATTCATGCAGCGTTAAGCTTGAAACGGGCACACCCTCCTGCAACAGCGGGCGGGAGCACGCTGAGACATCGGGGTCAGAAAAGTATGTATTCGGTTTTCAGTACGGCGGAAGGCCCGATGATCTATGGTGGCTCGAGGCCGGATTTTCTGCGCAATGAGACACTGATCGATATTTTTCGGGCCACGGTTGCTCGCGTTCCGGACAAGAATGCACTAACGCTCATCGGCCAGGCAGAGGCGCTGAGCTACGGCGAGCTCGACCGCCGCTCGAGCCTGGTTGCGGCCGCACTCGCCGCGCGAGGCGTCAGGCAGGGCGATTTCGTAGGTCTCTGGTTCCGTCGATCTCTCGATTTGCACGTCGCCCTTCTCGGTATTCTGAAGGCCGGCGCCGCTTACATTCCCTTTGATGCCGATGCTCCGGCTGGTCGAGTGGCTGCCTGCCTAGCCGATTGTGGCGCGCGTTTAATCGTCTCCCACCAAGCGCTGGCGGCCGAAACCGACAGGCTCCCCGTCGTGGTTGCGTCACTCGACACGCTGCTGGACGCCGGCCTCGACCAACGTCATTCCCCGCGGACCCGACCCTGAGGGACCGGCATACGCGATCTACACATCCGGCTCGACCGGCAAGCCCAAAGGCATCGTCGTAACGCATGGCAACATTTGTCATTATTTGAGGGCCGGCAACGAGGCGTTGCGATTCCTCGAAACCGACGTGGTTCTGCAGCAGGCGTCGGTCGCATTCGACCTCTCCCTCGAGGAGATCTTCGTGCCGTACCTCGTCGGCGCCACGCTTGAAGGTGGCCACGGCGGAAATGGTCAAGGAGACCGACAGGCTGCCTGACATCCTCGAAGCCGAGGGCGTCTCGGTGATCGACACCGTACCGACGCTGCTCTCCATGTTCGAGCGTGACGTCCCCTCGCTGCGAGTCATCGTTCTCGGCGGAGAGGCGTGCCCACAGGCGCTGGTTGAACGTTTCGCGCGGCCGGGGCGCCGGCTGCTGAACACCTATGGTCCGACCGAGACCACCGTGGTGGCGACCTATGTCGAATTGACCGCCGGCGATGCCGTGACGATCGGCCGGCCCATCGCGAACCATACTGCCTACGTGGTCAATGACAGGCTCGAGCTGGTGGGGCCCGGCGAGACTGGCGAGCTTTTGGTCGGCGGACCCGGCGTCGCGCAGGGCTACATCAACCTTCCGGAAATGACGCGCCGGAAATTCATTCCGAACCCCTTCGATTCCAGTGCCGCCACGAAATCTCCGGTGCTGTACCGGACTGGTGATGCGGCGAGCATCGATCGCGGCGGGCCGGCTCGTATTTCACGGACGCATCGACGACCAGGTGAAGATCCGCGGCTATCGCATCGAGCTCGGCGAGATCGAGATGCTGATTGCCGATGAGCCCGGGGTGAGGACGGCGGCGGTTGCGGTCGCGCAGCACCCGGCGGCAGGCGACATGCTGGTCGCTCACGTTGTGACCAACGGCACTGATTTCGATGTCGAGGCGGCGAAGAGCTCGCTCGCCGCGAAGCTGCCTCAGTACATGGTCCCGCCGGTCTGGCGCACCCATGACGAGCTGCCGCGGCTCGCTTCGGGGAAGGTCGATCGCAAGGCGCTGGCCAGCCTGCCGCTCGTCGATGGATGCACCGTCCGGCGTGCAGGAGACGCCGAGCTCCGTCACCGAGGCGCATCTGCTTGCTGCCGCCAGCTCGGTGTTCGGGACGCCGGTGATCGATTTCGATGCCGATTTCTTCACCGATCTCGGGGGACACTCCCTGATGGCGGCACGCTTCGTGTCCGAGGTCAGGAAAGTTCCGGCGCTCTCCAGCCTGGCGCTGCGGGATGTCTATTCCGAACGCAGCATTCGGAAGCTGGCGGCGGTCCTCGACGCGCGGGCTGCCAGCACCCCTCAGGACAGGACCGATCTTTCATTCGAGCCTGTTCCGCTCCAGGCGGCGGTTCCTGTGCGGATTGGCGCAGGCGGTTGCGCTTCCCTTCATCATTGCAATCGTCACGGTCCAGTGGATCGGTTTGCTGCTCGCATCGATCTTCCTCATTCGCGACGATACCTCCCTGTGGCTGGAGGTCTTGATCCTGGGCGGGGTCTATGTTGCGCTCAATTTCGGCGGCAAGGTCATCGTCGTCGCGCTCAAGTGGCTCGTCATCGGTCGCACCAAGCCCGGCGTGTATCCGCTGTGGGGCAGCTATTACTTCCGAATCTGGTTGATGCAGCGGGTCGTGCAGCTATCGGTGCACAAGTTCTTCCAGGGCTCGCCCTTGATGGGCATTTTTCTCCGCTTGCTCGGAGCAAGGGTCGGGCGCGACGCCATCATCGCACGATTTCGAGGAGGGCGCGATCGATCTCATGAGCATCGGTCCGCGCTCGAGCGTCGGAGCCAAGGTGAAGTTCGCCAACGTCGAGGTCATCGGCAACCAGGTTCATGTCGGGTCGGATCGACATCGGCGCCGATGCGCGTATCGGCAATGGCTGCGTCATCGGCCCCGGCGTCACCATCGGCGATGGCGCCGAAATCGGCGACCTGACGTCGGTGCCGGCCGGAACGACGGTGGGACCCTACGAGCGCTGGGACGGCTCGCCGGCGGCTCTTGTCGGAATGGTGGAACAATCCTCGCTGCCCGCGCACCCCGAGCTTGGCAAGGTCATGCGCGTCCTGCAGACCATGGGCTATTTCATCGTCTACAATATCGGCATGATCATCGGCCTGCTGCCGATCTTCCCGGCATTCTACGTGCTCTACAACCTCGACAACTGGATATCGGAGGAAAGCGACTACACCATACCCTGGTCCTGGGTCCCGGTCCTGGCCTGGCCCTCGGCTCTCGTGCTGGTCTTCGTCTCGATGGCGATCGTGGTCGTGGCGCGCTGGACGCTGCTGCCGCGCATCGAGGTCGGCCGTTACTCGATTTTCAGCAGCTTCTATTTCCGTAAATGGGCGGTCGGCCTCGCCACCAATGCGATACTCGAGACGTTGAATTCGCTCTATGCAACGGTCTTCATGCGCAATTGGTATCGATTGATGGGCGCGAAAATCGGTCGCGGTTCGGAAATTTCGGCGTGCTTCGGCGGCCGCTATGACCTGATCGAGATGGGTGAAAACAATTTCATCGGCGACGAGGCTATTTTCGGAGACGAAGACATCAGAGGCGGCTGGATGACGCTGGAGCGGATCAAGACGGGCGACCGCTGCTTCTTCGGCAATTCGGCGGTCGTGGCGGCCGGCTCGGTGATCGAGGACGATGCCCTGATCGGCGTCAAGTCGCGGCTCCCGGACAGCCTTCGTGTCAAAGCAGGCGAGACGTGGCTCGGCAGCCCGGCGATCATGCTGCCAACCCGCGAGAAGATCATTCATTCCGCCAATACGACCTACGAGCCTTCGATCTTGATGCGGGTTTGGCGCACGGTGTTCGAGGCAATGCACACGTCTCTGCCGACCGCAGTGCTGATCACCAGCGCCTACATCAGTGCCGACATCATCGCCGAGCCGTTCGACGAGAGCCGCTGGGGCGAGTGCATCGCTATCGTCATGGGCGCCGGCATCGTGATTGCGTTGTTGCTGTACTCTTTCTCGCTGCTCACCAAATGGGCTGTTCATGGGCGTCTACAAGCCGGTGATGAAGCCGATGTGGTCATGGTGGGCGATGCGCACCGAAGCGGTTGCGGTCCTTCTACGGTGGTCTGGCCAGCAAGACCTTGCTCGAATTCCTGCGCGGCACCCCCTTCCTGCCCTGGATGCTCAGGCCGTTCGGCACCAAGGTCGGCAAGGGAGCCTGGATCAACTCGTGCGACATCACCGAGTTCGACTGCACCACGATCGGCGATCACGCCGTGCTCAACCTGATCTCCTGTCCGCAAACTCATCTCTATGAGGATCGGATCATGAAGGTAGGCCGGATCGAGATCGGCCGCGGTGCCACGATCGGTTCAGGGTCCACCGTGCTCTATGACAGCAAGATCGGCGACTACGCACAGGTGAGGCCTCTCACCCTGGTCATGAAAGGCGAGACAATTCCAGCTCACACCATCTGGGCTGGTGCGCCGGCGCAACCCGTGCGGGTTTCTTCCGAAGTCCGCCGCCAGGACGCTGCGTCCCACAGTCGAGCCGGCTGGCCGGTGGAGAAGTCGGCTGCCACTGCCTGATGGCTTGCTCCGGTGAAGCCGCCCGTGGCTGCCAAGCGTCCGGTCGTCCGTCGATATCACGGCGTCGAGCTCGTTGATGAATATGCGTGGCTTCGGGCCGAAAACTGGCAAGAGGTATGGGACGATCCGTCCCTGTTGAGTCCCGAGATCGGCAGCCACCTGCAGGCCGAGAGTGCCTATGCGCAAGCAATGCTCGCAGGCACGGCGCCCTTGCAACGGCTTCTTTCCGATGAATTGAAGCGCCGGATCAGACAGAACGATTGCTCGGTTCCTGCTCCCGATGGCGCTTGGCTCTATTACTCACGGTTCGTAACGGGAGCGGAATATCCGAGGTTCTGCCGCCGGCCGTGCAGCGGCGGAGGCGAGGCCGTGCTCCTCGACGGTGCTCGCGAGGCGAAAGGAAAGCCCTTCTGGGACCTGCAAGCGGCAATTCATTCTCCCGATCACACGTTATTCGCCTACGCGGTGGACGTGAGAGGGTCCGAGCTTTACACCGTCCGCATTCGCGACCTCGCCACTGGAAAAGATCTTCCGCACGCCATTCCCAACACGACAGGCGACATCGTTTGGGCGCAGGACAGCCGGACATTGTTCTATACGCGGCTCGACGCCGATCATCGCCCGTTGCTGGTCTATCGCCACAGCGTGGGCAGCTCACCAACCGAAGACATCCTCGTCTATCATGAGTGCGATCCCGCTTTCGATGTAAACGTCGGCAAGACGCAGTCGGGGGCGTTCATCGTGATCGAGGCCGATGATCATCAAACCAGTGAAATCTGGCTCATCGCGGCCAACGACCTCTCAGGCGGACCGCGCCTTGTTGCGCCGCGTGAGATCGGGCACCAGTACAGCGTCGAGCACCACGACGACAGCCTGATCATCACGACGAACTCCGAAGGTGCCGAAGACGCCCGGATTTGCGAGGCACCGGCGGCTGCGCCGGACAGGTCGAACTGGCGCGAGATCGTTCCTCATCGGCCCGGCCGGCCAATTCTGGAAACTCTCGCCTATCGGCGCCACCTGGTCCGTCTCGAATCGGAGAACGGACTGCCTCGCATCGTGGTTCGCTGCTGGAGCGACGGAATGGAGCATTCCATTCTGTTCACCGAGGAAGCCTATGCTCTGGATCTCTTGCAACGGGTGAATACGACACGGATACGCTGCGCTTCAGCTACTCCTCGCTGACCACGCCCGAGCAGGTGTTCGACTACGACATGGAAGCCCGTCGTCGCGTGCTCAGGAAGGATCATCGAGTCCCCGGGCCACGATCCCGCGCAACTACGTCACCCGCCGCCTTTTCGCCTCGGCCGCTGACGGCGCGGCTGTTCCGATCACGCTCCTGCACCATCGGAGCACGCCGATCGATGGAATCGCGCCGCTCTTGCTGCACGGCTACGGCAGTTATGGCGACGCTGCTCCCGGCGGAGTTCTCGGCGTCTTGGCTTTCGCTCGTCGATCGTGGATTTATCTTCGCTCTTGCTCACGTTCGCGGCGGCGACGACAAGGGATATCGCTGGTCGCGCGACGGCATGCGCGAGTGCAAGCGCAACACTTTCACCGACTTCATCGCGGTCGGCCGAGCACCTCATTGCGCAGGGCTACACGGCAAAGGCAGCATCGTCGCCATGGGGGCGTCCGCCGGCGGCACGCTGGTCGGTGCGGTCGCGAACATGGCGCCGGACCTTTTCCTGGCCATCATTGCCGACGCGCCTTTCGTCGATGTCCTCAACACTTTGCTGGATGCGAGTTTGCCGCTGACGCCGGGCGAGTGGCCACTATGGGGGAATCCAATCGAGAGCAAGCAGGAATTCGACCTCATCCGCTCCTACAGTCCCTACGACAATGTCGAGCGAAAGTCGTACCCTCATATTCTGGCGTATGGCGGCCTCACCGACCAACGTGTCCCGTATTGGGAGCCCGCAAAGTGGGTGGCGCGCTTGCGTGACCGCAAGAACAACGACAACCTTTTGCTGCTCGAGATCGATATGGCCGCCGGCCACGACGGCGCTTCAGGCCGCTTCGAACAGGTCAAGGAGGTGGCGCGCAATTTCGCCTTTGCGCTCGAAGTGGCAGGGAAGGCCAACCCGTAGAGTGGGCAAAGGCGTGGAACGCCATCTCGGCATCAGCCACTGCTCGCGCGCGCCTTTGCCCATGCGACAGGGTTGGGCGCTTGGGTCGTCGAAGCCGCCGTTGCCCGCCTACACGATCCCGCATTTTGCTCGCCGTCACCACATGCCCAGCGCGGGGTGTTTTCGTGGTGAAAGTAGACATCCACTTTCATGCCGACCGCGAGCGGGCCGGCCTCCGCCAAGTCGACCAGGACCTCCACCACATCGACATCGGTGAGGCTCCGTTGGCCGCGCGCGTTGATGCGCCCGGGCTCCACGATCGGAGCAATGAAAGAGACCTTTCCCGGGAATTCGCGGCCGCGAAAAGCCGCGGCACGCACCAGCACGGGCTGACCGATCCTGATTTCGGCCAAGGTCACGTTCGTCCACTTCCCCGCGCACGCGCAGCGCCGAGAGATCACCGAGCAAGATCAGTGGCTGGGCCGACGACGGCCCTGCCAATTCACCTGGCTTGGCATTGACCTGCAGCACCGAGCCGGCGACCGGCGCACGGATCGTCATCTTTTCGACCGCCGCCTGGGCGACCAGCAGTTCGGCGCGCGCGATATTGAGCTGGCCCTCGGCCTGTGTCGGCAATGGATTATTCGTATCGGCCTCGATTTGCGCAAGTCGGCCTTCTGCTGCTTGAGACGATCCTGCGCTCGCGAAATGCCGATCGAGCACTTTCGAGATCGGCATCCGAGCCGCGTCCGTGCGCGCATTTCGAATGCGACCCGGTCGAAGGCAGCGCGCGTGTCGACCACCGCTTTTTCTGCATCGGCAACCGCGTCTTCAGCCTTGCGCCGGTCCGATGCACGGCTCGATGGATTCTGATCGTTACGCGTGCGCTTGCGAACCGCAATCTGTGCTTCCGTTGCGGCAAGCCGAGCCTGGATCTCGTTGTCATAAAGACGAATCAGCGGCTCACCGGCCAACACCTTGTCGTTGGGCTTGACCAGCACCTCGCCGATGACGCCGACAACGGGAGCGGCAATCCTGATTTCCCCCGATAATGATTCGACCCGGCCTGGCGCC
>CAWHPT010000052.1:0-70176 GCA_963831225.1 uncultured Alphaproteobacteria bacterium | reverse complement strand
AGCTGTGCGTGCTGGCTGAGCGGACAGCCCGTCCTTCATGGCAGCCACCGCCACGCCGGCCTTGGAATGGGTGTGGATGACGCAGTCGACGTCCTCGCGGCCGCCGTGGATGGCGCTGTGGATCACGAAGCCGGCCCGGTGCATGGGTGCGTCGGGCTCCTCGATCAGGTTGCCGGCGAGATCGACCTTGATCGAGATTCGACGCCGTCACCTCGTCGAACAGCAGCCCGAACCGGTTGAGCAGGAAATGCCCGGGCTCGCCCGGCACGCGCGCGGAGATGTGGGTGTAGATCAGATCGGTCCAGCCGAAATGCTCGACCAGGCGATAGCAGGCGGCCAGATTGATGCGCTGCTCCCATTCGGCGGGATCGATGTTCGGCTTTGCTGGCCGGCCCACGGCGGATGCAACGGCATTCATGCTTTGGTCTCCCCTTGGACGGAGGCGCCCATCAGCGCCTCCTTGTCGCGTCGTGGCCCTGATGCGCATTCGAAACGCGCGGGCATCGGCTGCCCCAGCCGGCGCGCCACAGGAACTACAGCAGGATAGCACCGGGCCTTCACGGCATGGCTGTTGTCTTATCATGAATCATGCTTCATTTTTTGTTCGGAGAACGTGATTCGCATGCCGTACCGCCGGACCCAGAACGTGGTGCGCAAGCTCGCCGCCCGCCAGGACGCGATCCTGCCGCGGCCTGCGCGATGCGCGGCGGAAGGCGGCATGGCGGCAGTGCAGATGGCACCGGTCGCGGAGCGCGCCGGCGTCGCCGCCGGCACGGTCTATCGCTATTTCCCCTCCAAGACCGAGCTGGTCGCCGCGCTCGCTGCGGCGCTTGCCGAGCGGGAAATGGCCGCGCTCGGAGCGCGCCGCGGGCGCGCTCCCGGCCCGCTCTCGGCGCTCGCAGCCGCGATCACCACCTTTGCGGTCCGCGGCCTCGCCGGGCGCCGGCTCGCCTTCGCCCTGCATCGCCGAGCCGGTCGAGCCCGAGGTCGACGCCGCCCGCGCTTCCTATCGGCAGGCGCTTGCGGCCGAATTCGCCAAGCTCATCCGCACGGCGCTCGCAGGCGGCCACCTCCCCGACCAGGAGGTAGCGCTCGCGGCGCCGGCGCTGCTGGGGGCGCTGATCGAGGGCCTGATCGGTCCGCTCGCACCGGCTGCCGGCGGCAATCCGGCTCAGCGGCGCGCGCAGGTGCAGACGCTCACGCTGCTGGCGCTGCGGGCGCTCGGTGTGGTCGATGCGCGCGCGCGCGGACTGGTGGTGCAGACGTCGTTGCCCGAGCTGGATTGAGTGCGCGGGCATGCACCGAGAAAGGTTCACTGCAAGGTGGCGGCTGCGATCCAGTCGGTCACCGCGCGCAGTGCAGCCTCGCGGCTTTCGTCCTTGCGTGTGCGCCTCGAACACCGCAAGCTGAGCGTCGGCGGACGTGCCGGCAGCCGACGATGGCGCGGCAGCGGCCGATCTCGGCCGTGCAGCCGAGTGCCGCCGCGTCGGCCGCGGTATCGGCGATCACGCGCTCGAGCATCTCGGCGACCGTCACCGCGCCCTGCATCGGTGACGAAGGTGCCATGCACGCCATAACGCTGCGCCCGCCATTTGTTCTCGACCACGATCGCGCGGGCGACCGCATCGATATCGGCATTGCGCCAGCGATTGAAGAAGAGGTGGCGCGCCAGCGTGCGATAGAGCGCGGCGATCGCGATCGAATCCTCCACCAGCGTGCAGGAATCCGGCGCCCGCAGCTCCAGCGTCGGGTTGTTGAGCGAGGGCCGGATCGCCCACCAGATGTAGCTGGAATCCTCGATCACGCCGGCACGCACCAGCGCCGCGACATAGGCGTCGAATTCCTCCTGGGTGCGGAACAGCTCCGGCACGCCGGTGCGCGGCAGCTCGTCATAGGCGGCGAGCCGATAGCCTTTAAGCCCGGTGCGCCGTTCCTGCCAGAACGGCGAGGAGGTCGACAGCGCAACGAACAGCGGCAGGTAGGGCAGCATCCGGCACATCACGTCGACGCGCTCGTCGCCGTCCGGCAGCTCGACATGGACATGCAGCCCGCACAGCAGATCGCGCTGGCCGATCATCTGCAGATCGTGCATCACGGTGTCGTAGCGCTCTTTCGAAGTCTGCAGCGCTTCGCGCCAGTGCGCGGTCGGATGCGTGCCGGCGGCGAGAATGGCGAGCCCGTGCCGGCCTGCCATCTCCGCGACGGTGCGGCGCAGCTCGCGCAATTCACGTGCGGGCTTCCGCCATGCTGACATGCGGCGACGAAACCACCTCGATTTGGGGTTGCAGGAATTCGGTTGCGATCCGGCCATTGGTCGCGGCCTTGGCAGCTTCGAAAAATGCCGGCGCCACGTCGCTTGCGACCTGCTTGGTCTGCGCGTCGACCAGGAAATATTCCTCTTCGATGCCGAATGTGAATTCGCCGGCTCATTCAAGGTACTCGCTCGTCCTCTCCGCGGCAGCGCCGTCCCGGGCGAGCGTTGGGCATCGTGTTGCATCCCGCGACGCCAGCGAGACCGCATCGGCGAAGGACACGGACTGCCAACGCCGCCTGAGGAATCGTCGATCCAGAGATATCAGCAGTTCGCTGCTCTCAATGCGACATCAGCACGGGCACCGTCATCGATCCGAGGAGACGCCGCGTGACGCCCCCCAGCAGAAACTCGCGCAAGCGCGAATGCCCGTAGCCCCCCATCACAATGAAGTCCGCGCTGCTGTCGGAGGCGTAGTCCAGGATCACATCTGCGACCGCGAGATCGCCCCTCGCGATGCGCTTGACCACGGCGGTCACGCCGTGTCGGGCGAGATGCTCGGTCATTCTGGCGCCGGTGACCTCGACGTTCTTTCGCTCTTCGGCGACGATCACGAGATCCACGGCCCTGGCGCGCGCGAGGAACGGCATCGCGTCGGCTATCGCACGGGCAGCCGTGCGCCCGCCATCCCAGCATACCAGCACACGATCGATGGCGACCGCGGCCTTCTGGACATAGGGGACAACGATGACCGGCCGACCGGATTCGAACAGTGCCCCCTCGATCATCAGTTCCTCGGATGCGCCATGCTCGCGTTGCGCCTGGCCGACCACCGCGATATCGAATCGCCTGGCGATGCGCCCGAACAGGGTGGCGCCGGCGCCGAAGCTGGCGTCGAGGATGCGCGTCTCCGCGGACAACCCCGCGGTTCGGGCCGCCGCCTCGAAGCGGTCGACCGCGGTCTTGGCGACCTTGCTGTTCTCCTCGCGCTGGATCTCGATCAGGTCGATGGGAACGCCCCCGAGCGTGCCGTCCGGAATGACCGGATCATAGAGGAAAGCGATGCCGGCAATGTGGGTGCCGAACGTCCCGGCGAGAGAGATCGCATAGTCGGCGGCGAAGTCCTGCGGGACCCGGCCCGCGAGGTTGACCACGACATCCTTGATCACAGCTCCAACTCCCCTGCAGAATCCGGCTCCGGATCTTGCTTCACTTCTTCGTTCCGTCGGGACCGAACTGCTTTAGATAGGCCCAAAGGTCGGTGATGTCCTTGTCGTTCTTGACGCCGACGAACGCCATCCGAGTGCCCGGCATTTCCTGCATGGGGGCGCGGATGTATTTGGCGAAGGATGCGTCGCCCCAGACGATGTCTGAAGCCTTGTTCGCCGGCGAATAGTTGAACCCCTCCACTGTGCCGGTTTTGCGGCCATCGAGCCCGTTGATCGGCGGACCGAGCTTCACCTTCGCCGCCTCCCCGACATCGTGACAGGGCAGGCAAAATCGCCTGAACACCTGCTCGCCGGCGGCGGCGTCCTGCGCCGAGGTCGTCCCGTTCGATCCGGCGAGCGCAATGGCAGCAATCATCCACGTCCTGATCATACCGTCTCCTGTTCACTCGGTTCTGTGCGTGCCGCGAGCGGCTACTGGGCAAGGGCAGCGCGCTTCGAATGGCGTCATGGGCGGGAACTGTCAACGGTGCTGACGGACAATTCGAATTGCGCGATAGCGCTGTGGCCGTTTTTCGCAGGATAGCGCAATTCCGTGCCGCGCTTGCCTGCTATAAGCAGGGCGCAACGAACGGCCCGCGACCGGTTCGCGCGGCCGCGGGAGCGCGCCCATGTCCGTGACGATGCCGGCGCTGGATCAGGTGGTGCTTGCCCGCCGCGACCGCATCGTGGCGGCGCTGCGGGCCATCGTTCCGGGTGAGGGCGTGATAGCGGCCGAGCCGGAACTGCGCCCCTACGAATCCGATGGGCTGACCGCCTACCGCGCGCTGCCCATGGTGGTCGTGCTGCCCGAAACCACCGAGCAGGTGAGCCGGGTGCTGCGCTTCTGTCACGCGGAGGGCGTCAAGGTGGTGCCGCGCGGGGCGGGCACCTCGCTCTCGGGTGGCGCCTTGCCGCTGTCCGACGGCGTTCTCCTGGGCATGGCCAAATTCAATCGTATCCGCGAGATCGATCTCCCCAATCGGGTCGTCGTCGTCGAGCCGGGCGTCACCAATCTGGCGGTGACGCAAGCAGTCGAGCATGCCGGCTTCTACTACGCGCCCGATCCATCCTCGCAGATCGCCTGCACGATCGGCGGCAACGTGGCGGAGAATTCCGGTGGGGTGCATTGCCTCAAATACGGGATGACCACGAATAACCTGCTCGGCTGCGAGCTGGTGCTGATCACCGGTGAGATCGTGCGGATCGGCGGCAAGCATCTCGACGCGGGTGGCTACGATCTGCTCGGCGTGGTGACCGGCTCCGAGGGACTCCTCGGGGTGGTCACCGAGATCACGGTGCGCATCCTGCGCAAGCCCGAATCCGCCTGCGCCGTGCTGGTGGGTTTCGGCTCCTCCGAGGACGCCGGCGAATGCGTGAGCAAGATCATCGGGGCCGGCATAATCCCGGCCGGCATGGAGATGATGGATCGGCCGGCGATCCATGCGGTCGAGGAATTCGTGCATGCCGGCTATCCGCTCGATGTCGAGGCACTGCTGATCGTCGAGGTCGACGGCCCGCGGCCCGAGGTCGACCACTTGATCGCGCGCATCGAAGGAATAGCCGCGTCCTGCCGTGCCGCGACCTGCCGGGTCTCGACCTCGGAGGAGGAGCGGCTCCTGTTCTGGGCCGGGCGCAAGGCGGCGTTCCCGGCGGTCGGGCGCATATCCCCCGATTATTACTGCATGGACGGCACCATCCCGCGCGCGAAGCTGCCGCAGGTGCTCGCGCGCATGCGCGAATTGTCGGAGCAATATGGGCTCGCTGTCGCCAATGTGTTTCATGCCGGTGACGGCAATCTGCATCCGCTGATCCTCTATGATGCCAACAAGCCGGGCGAGCTCGAGCGCACGGAAGAATTCGGCGCGGAGATACTCAGGCTCTGCGTCGAGGTGGGCGGTGTGCTCACGGGCGAGCACGGGGTCGGCGTGGAGAAACGCGACCTGATGCCGGCGATGTTCTCCGAGGCCGATCTCAACCAGCAGCAGCGGCTCAAATGCGCCTTCGACGGCAAAGGCCTGCTCAACCCGGGCAAGGTGTTTCCGACGCTTCATCGCTGCGCGGAGCTCGGACGCCTGCATGTGCACGCTGGCAGGGTGGCGTTTCCGGATATTCCGCGGTTCTGATCCTTCCACGATGGCCGACAGCCTCAAACCGCGCGATGCCAAGGACGTCGAGGCAGCGGTGCAGTCGGTGCTCGCGGCCGGCAAGACCGCGGAGGTGGTGGGGCATGGTTCCAAGCGCGCGATCAGCCGCGCCACGCAGACCGATCTCACGCTCGAGCTTTCCGCGCTGCGCGGCGTTACCCTCTACGAACCCGAGGAGCTCGTGCTTTCGGCGAAAGCCGGCACGCCGCTCGCCGAGATTGAAGCCTTGGTCGCTGCGCAAGGCCAGCAGCTTGCCTTCGAGCCGATGGACTACGGACCCATCCTCGGCGCCGCCGCTGGGCGCGGCACCATCGGCGGTACGCTCGCCGCCAATCTCTCGGGTCCGCGCCGGGTCAAGGCCGGTGCCGCGCGCGACCATTTTCTTGGTTTTCACGCAGTGTCCGGACGGGGCGAAACCTTCAAATCCGGCGGGCGGGTGGTCAAGAACGTCACCGGCTACGATCTGTGCAAGCTGATCGCAGGCTCCTGGGGGACGCTCGCGGTCCTGACCGAAGCAACCATCAAGACGCTGCCCACGCCGGAGACCGAGGAAACCGTGTTGATTCGCGGCCTCCAGCCGGAACGAGCGATCGAGGCGATGACGGCGGCGAGCGGCTCCGCCTGCGATATCTCGGGTGCCGCGCATCTGCCGGCAGAGGTTGCCGCGCGCATCCCTATCGACGGCATCGCCGGCGCCGGCAGCGCCGTCACGGTGCTTCGGCTCGAAGGATTTGCGCCATCGGTCGCCCACCGCAAGGGAATGATCGAGGCATTGCTCCGACCGTTCGGTGAGATCGCGGCGCTCGGGGGGATGCCATCGCAATCGCTATGGCGGGCGGTCCGCGACGTGGCCCCTTTCGCCGCGGCCCGCGATGGGCTCGCGACACCGCTCTGGCGTGTTTCGACAGCACCGAATCGTGGCGCTGAGCTCGCCGCCATGGTCGCCGGAGAGACTGACGCGCTGATGCTGTTCGACTGGGCCGGGGGACTGGTCTGGGTCACGCTGGATCCGCGCGAGGACGGTGGCGCCGGGATCATTCGCCGCGCCGTTGCGACAACCGGGGGCCATGCGACGCTGATCCGGGCGCCTGCCGCCGTGCGCGCGACGGTTGCCGTGTTCGAGCTGCAGGGTACCGCGTCCGCGGCATTGACGAAGCGGGTCAAGGAAAGCTTCGATCCCGCAGGTGTGCTCAACCCCGGGAGGATGTGGGCAGGGGTCTGATCATGCTGACATCCGCATTGATCCCTGATACCTGCCTGCAAGGCGCAGAGCATGCAAACCTCCTTCACCCTCGCCCAACTCGCCGATCCGGACATCGCGGAAGCCAATCGCATCCTGCGCAGTTGCGTGCATTGCGGCTTCTGCACAGCCACCTGTCCGACCTACGTGCTGCTCGGTGACGAGCTCGATTCGCCGCGAGGGCAAATCTACCTGATCAAGGATATGCTGGAGAATGAACGTCCCGCGACCGCCGAGGTGGTCAAGCACATCGACCGTTGCCTCTCCTGCCTGTCTTGCATGACCACGTGTCCGTCGGGCGTCCATTACATGCATCTCGTCGACCATGCCCGGGCCCATATCGAGCAAAGCTACCAGCGCCCCCTGATCGATCGATTGACCAGGGCGCTGCTTGCCCGCGTGCTGCCGGATAATGGTCGGCTGCGCTGGGGGCTTGCTGGTGCGCGCCTGGCGAAGCCGCTCGCGGGACTGTTCGCGACCATCGGTTTGACTCCTATCGCGGCCCTGCTGCGGTTGACGCCGGGGCGGCGTGCCCCGAAGCGTGCCATGACCGGCCGGCGCCTGCACCCGGCGCAAGGCTCACGCCGCGGCCGGGTCGGGCTGCTGACCGGCTGCGTCGGGCCCGTCATCGCTCCCTCGATCACTGCGGCGGCCATCCGGCTCCTCACCCGGCACGGCATCGAGGTTGTGGTGGCGGATGCAGGATGCTGCGGCGCGCTCGTCCACCATCTCGGGCGCCAGCAAGAGGCATTGGGCGCTGCCCGTCGCCAGATCGATGCCTGGACCACTGAGATCGAGACCGGCGGGCTCGATGCCCTCCTGGTCACGGCATCCGGCTGCGGCACCACATTGAAGGATTACGGCCACATGCTGCGGAATGACGAGCGATTCACGCAGAAGGCCGAGCGGGTGTCGCGGCTCACCAGAGACATCAGCGAGTATCTCGCAGGTGTCGAGCTGTCGTACGAAGGCAACTCTCCCGGTCTTGCAGTCGCCTATCACTCCGCGTGCTCGCTGCAGCATGGACAGAAAATTGGGAGGACTCCGAAAGAATTGCTTTCCAAGTTGGGCTTCGTGGTCAAAGATGTACCGGAAGGACATCTGTGCTGTGGATCGGCTGGGACCTACAACATTCTGCAGCCGGAGATCGCAGGGAGGTTACGCGACCGCAAAGTCGCGCATATCGAAAAGCTCGAGCCCGACGTGATCGCAGCCGGCAATATCGGATGCATAACGCAGATTGCGGCAGGCACGTCAATTCCGGTTGTCCACACCGTCGAGCTGATCGACTGGGCGACCGGCGGCCCCCGGCCGGAGGCGCTCGCCGGGAAACGGGTTCGCGCCGCGACGGGCGAGACCGTCGCAGCGATGTGACAGTAGCGTTGTGGAAAGCGTTATCGAAATGAAACTAGACCTGACCCGCAACTGATCGGGAGGCGATCATGGCAAAGAAAGCGAAGAAAGCGAAATCAAAGGCCAAGAAGGCAAAGAAGGCCAAAAAAGCCGCTCCGGCTCGCAAAATGAGCCGCGCCGGCGCGAAGAAGAGTACCGCGAAGAAAAGTACCGCAAAGAAGAGCGCCGCAAAGAAGAGCACGGCGAAGAAGAGCGCGGCGAAGAAATCGGGCCGCCGGGCGACCTCGACGGCACGCAGACCCTCGGGCAGAAGAGAGGCGATGCCCTCGGATTCGATGCCCAGCTCGGACAGCAGCAGCTCCGTGCATTCGTCCTCGTCCATGGGCAGTCCACATATGCCCTCAGGCGATGATGCAGAGGGCGGTTCGTCCTAGCACTGCGCATGAGAAAGGCCCGCGGCATTCGCGGGTCTTTCCGCCTGCAAGGATCCGGCTCGATCACGGGTTCGCCGAACATCGCGGCCGCCGCGGTCATCCCGATTGCATCGGGATGGCGAGCCCAATAGCATCGCCGACGAGAACGATGGCCAGGGCCGGAGCTCTCCCTTCTTCAACTCTGGACATGGAGCAGCTCGCTATGCCGGCGACTTACAACATTCTGATCATGGGCGCGTCCTACGGATCGCTGCTGGCCTCCAAGCTGCTGTTCGGCGGCCACCAGGTGAAGCTGGTGTGCCTTCCCGTCGAGGCAGACCTGATCAATGCCGAGGGCTTCCGCGTGCGCATGCCGGTCAAGGGCAGAAAAGATCCGGTCGAGATCGACTCGCGCAAGCTGCCGGGCAAAGTATCGGCTGCCGGTCCAGGCGATGTCGATCCGGCCGACTACGATCTCGTCGGCCTCGCCATGCAGGAGC
Source organism: uncultured Alphaproteobacteria bacterium (assembly GCA_963831225.1). Lineage (GTDB taxonomy): Bacteria > Pseudomonadota > Alphaproteobacteria > Rhizobiales > Xanthobacteraceae > VAZQ01. The sequence goes on along the minus strand of CAWHPT010000052.1, from coordinate 61,067 downwards.
CGCAGTATCGCTCTCCCGGCGTGCGCGAGCTGCTCGACCGCGTGGCCAGGTCCAGGGTGCCCTGCATGTCGATCATGAACATGCCGCCACTGCCCTACGTCAAACGAATCCCCGGCCTCGATACCGATGCGCTTAAATCGGCTTATACCGACCCCAGCGTCTGGGACAGCTTCGATCCCGCGTATTTGACATTATGCAGCCCGGACCCGCAGGCGATCCGCCCGCCGGAAGAGAAAATCAATGTTCTGCAGGTCACATTGCCGACCAATTTCAAGGTCGCGCGTTTCGATTCCGACACGCACACCGCGATCTTGCGCCAGCTGCAGGACGACATCGAGGCCGTCCGCTTCGATGCCGGCGATGGCAGGATCGAGCTGCCGGTCAAGCTCAAGGTGCACGACTCCATTTTCGTGCCGCTGGCCAAATGGGCGATGCTCCTTACCGGCAATTACCGCTGCGTCACAAGGGAAGGCGCCCGAACCATCAAGGACGCGGTGCATAGTGACATCGAAGCGTCGCGTTCGGTCTACGATTTCGTGCGCAACCTCTGCGTCGCGCTCGGCGCGGCACCTGACGATCTGGTGCCGTTCGAGAAATATGCGGCCGCGGCGCAGGGCCTTACGCGCCCGTCGTCGGCGGCGCGCGCCCTGTTTGCCGGCGCGCCCAACATCGAGCGGGCGGACCGGCTGGTGCAGGCGATCGCCGCGCAGAAGCGCATGCGCAACGCTGTCATCGATGCCACCGTCGCTTTGGTCGATGAACGGCTCGAGGCCAACCGCAAGAAGGCTGCGGCCTGACCGGACCGGCCCGCCTCCGCCCCATGAGGATTTGGGCATTCCCGGCGCGGGTGGGGGGCCGCCACCGATTGCGCGGACAAGGATCTACTTCGCCGCGGCTTCCAGCGCAGCCTCGCGCAGTCGGTAACGCGCGCCATCGGGCATGAGCGCAAATCGGCGTTGATGAAACGGGGTCAGCGTCGAACGGTGGCCAATCGATACAATCGTGGCGCCCGGAAGCCGGCTCAGCAGCAGGTGATAGACCGCCGCTTCCGACGGCTCGTCGAGCGACGCAGTCGCCTCGTCGAGAAGGAGATAGTCCGGCTCCTGGAGGATGGCGCGGGCGATGCCGAGCCGTTGTTGCTCACCCAGCGACAGCATGCGGTTCCAGTGCGCTTCTTCCTCCAGCCGTGCAGTGAAGTCGGGCAAGCCGACCGCGGTGATGACGTCCGCCAGGCGGGAGTGGTCGAACGTGCCGGGCTCGTGCGGGTAGGTGATCGCCGCCGCCAGCGTGCCGACCGGAAAATAGGGCTGCTGCGGCAACGCCGTCAGCCTGGCTCCCTCGGGGCACGATCACGGTGCCGGTCCCGAATGGCCAGGCGCCGGCGATCGCTCGAAACAAGGTCGACTTGCCCGCCCCGGACGGACCGGTGACCAGCACGCGCTCACCTCTGGCGATGGCAATGTCGTCGGCTGCGACCAGGGGCCTTCCTTGCGGCAGCCGCACGAACAGGTCTTCGATCTCGATGGCATTCTTGCCGACGCGCTCCACCACTGCGATTGCCGGCTTCGCCGTCTTCGCCGCCTGCGCCTTCGCGACGGCGTCGTTGAAGCCCTCGAGCCGCGCGATCACCGCCCGCCACTCCGCCAGTTGCCGATAAGCGGTGATGAAGTACGACAGCGCAGTCTGAACGCTGTTGAACGCGGACGCCGTCTGCATCAGCCCCCCGAGCGCGACGGCCCCGGAAAAATAGGCCGGGCTGATCACGATGAAAGGAAACACCGTGGAGATCTGGGTATAGCCGGAAGTCAGGAAGGTCAGGCGCTTGGTGCGCTCCATGATCAGCCGCCAGTTGGCCACGACGTGGCCGAAGCGTTCGAGCAGATGCTTGCGTTCCGCGGTCTCGCCGCCGAGCAGCGCGATCTGCCCTGCGTTTTCGCGGACGCGCACGAGGTTGAAGCGGAAGTCGGCCTCGAACCGCTGCTGGCGGAAATTGAGCGCGACCAGCGGCCAGCCCACGAGATGGGTCAGCATGGTGCCGGCCATGGCATAGATCAGGGCCGCCCAGACCAGATAGCCCGGAATTGGATAGGTCTCGCCGAACAGGATGAGCGGCGCGGCCGCGGACAGCGTCCAGAGGATCGCCACGAATGACAGGAGCGTAACGACGGCGCTGAGCAAGCCGAGCCCCAGTGTCAGGCCGCGCTCGACAAACAGCTGAATATCCTCGGCGATGCGCTGGTCGGGATTGTCGGCGGCATCGCCGAGCAGCTGCATTCGGTAATGGTTGCCGCCGTCGAGCCAATGGTCGAGGTATTGACGGGTCATCCACCGCCGCCAGCGGATCTGTAACCATTGATTGAGATAGAGCTGATAGACCGCGACCACGATGAAGGCCGCCGCCAGCACGCAGAAGAAGATGAGCTCGCTGACGAAGGCGTCCCAGTTGCGGTCCTGCAGCGCGTTGTAGAACCGGTTGTTCCAGTGATTGAGCAGCACGTTGATGGCGATGAGCGAGAGCTCGGTTGCGATCACGGCGCCGAGCAGAAGACGCCCTGCCCAGCGGTCATCTGAGTAGAAAGTAGGGACGGGCAAGCCGCCAAATCGTGGCGAGCGTCGAGACTAGACGTGACAAGGGGCTCTCCTGTCTGGCTGGCAACGGTCGGAAGATTTCTGACGGAGCAAGCCGCAAGGGGCGATCGTCGGCTGCGCGGCGAGAGGGCCCGTGCTCTGATCTCGGGCCCCCGCAGTATTAGACTTTAGCACAGGAGGGGAACCCGGCGAATTCCCTCGACCCGCTGAGGATCCGGTGTGGCGGAGGTTGGCACTGTACAGACCAGGCAGGCGTTTCCCCGCTCGCACGGCGAGCTGGACGCCTTGTCAGGGCGAGACAATTGGTGCCTTGTATGGAGCCTTGTCACCCCCTAAAACTGCGCTACCAACGCCGAAACGCTGAAAATTGTCCCCGGCGGTTCGTACACAAAACCCAAAGAGCGCTTCCAAGCGCCCTCGTGCTCGAGGAAGCCAAGGAGAAATGCCAATGTCCACCCAGAAGTCACGCACATCCAAATTTGCCAGCCGGCGCAAGTTTTTAGCCGGCGCCGCCTTGACCGGGGCAGCCGCCGTGGCGATGCCGCAGGTGTCGCGCGCGCAGACAGTGACCCTGAAGATGCAGGGGTCCTGGGGTGCCAAGGACGTCTTCAACGAGATGGCCGAGGATTACGTCAAGCGAGTCAATGAAATGGCCGGCGGGCGGCTGAAGATCGACTATCTGGTCGGCGGTGCCGTGGTGCACCCGTTCCAGGTGCTGGACGGCGTGCATGGCGGCCAGATCGACGCCGCCCATACCGTGACGGTCTATTGGTACGGCAAGCACAAGGCCGCATCGCTCTTCGGCACCGGTCCGGTGTTCGGCTTCAACGCCAACGAGGGTCTCGGCTGGATCCACAATGGCGGCGGCCGCGAGCTATACAACGAGCTGCAAACCCAGATCATGAACGTCAACGTCATCAGCTTCTTCGCGATGCCGATGCCGACCCAGCCGCTCGGCTGGTTCAAGCGGCCGGTCAAGGGCATGGCCGACATGCGGGGCCTCAAATATCGCACCGTCGGTCTTGCCGCCGATCTCTTCCAGGTGATGGGTCTGAGGGTCACCCAGCTCCCTGGCGGCGAGATCGTGCCGGCCATGGAGCGCGGCGTGATCGATGCCTTCGAGTTCAACAACCCGACCTCGGACCGTCGCTTCGGCGCCCAGGACGTTGCCAAGAACTACATGATGGGCAGCCATCATCAGGCGGTCGAATACTTCGAGATCATGTTCAACCGGGCCAAGTTCAACGCGCTGCCCAAGGAGCTCCAGGCGATACTGCAATACGGCGCCGAGGCAGCCTCGTCCGCCAACGAATGGAAAGCCTACGATTATTACTCGAAGGATCTCACGGAATTGCGTGAGAAGGACAAGGTCAACGTGCTGCGCACGCCCAAGGACGTGTTCGATGCCCAGATCAAGGCCTGGGACGGCATCATTGCCCAGCTCGGGCAGGATCCGTTCATGAAGAAGGTGATGGATTCGCAGAAGGCATGGGCGAAACGAGTCGCTTATTACAGCATGTTCAATGCCACCGATTATCGCGGCGCCTACGAGCATCACTTCGGAAAGCTTGACCTCGGCTGAACAGGCCTTGAGAGTATCGGGTCTATCGGGCAGGGCGGCGTGATTCGGCGCCGCCCCGCCCTCGCTTGGGGGTTGGCGATGTCGCTACGTTCGCCGATTCGTCGGCCATGACCCGGTTCCTGTATTTCATCGACTCGCTCAGCACGTGGGTGGGTAAATCCTTCGCCTGGCTCATTCTCGTGCTGACGCTTGGCGTCAGCTACGAAGTGTTCATGCGCTACGTTTTGAATGCGCCGACGACCTGGGCTTTCGACTTCAGCTACATCACCTATGGCGCTCTGTTTCTGATGGCGGGCGCCTACACGCTGTCGCGCAACGGGCATGTGCGCGGCGACGTGATCTATCGCCTGTGGCGGCCGCGTACGCAGGCGACCGTGGATCTGATTCTCTACATCATCTTCTTCTTGCCGGCGGTCCTCGCCTTCATCTATTCCGGCTGGAACTACGCCAAGATGTCGGTTGCGTTCCGGGAGGTGAGCATCTTCAGCCCGGCGGGCGTGCCGGTATTTCCCTTGAAGGCTTTGATCCCGGTGACGGGAGTTTTCCTGCTGCTGCAGGGTATCGCCGAGATCATCCGTTGCGTGCTCTGCATCCGTCTGGGCGCTTGGCCGTCACGCCTGCATGATGTCGAAGAGACCGAATCGATCATCATCCACGAAAAGCAACACCTCGCTGAGCAAGCCGATCCGGCGCAAGCACGCCGGCAAGGGGTTTGACATGACCGACCCCCAGATCGGCTTGTCGATGCTGTTTCTCTTCATTTTCATCATCATGCTGGGCTTCCCGATCGCCTTCACCTTGATGGCGATGGGCGTGGGGTTCGGATACTACGCCTATTACACGCCGGGACAGGCGATCTTCGAGAACCGCATCTTCACCCTGCTGGTGCAGAAGACGTTCGAGGTGACCTCGAACGATGTCCTGACCGCGGTGCCGTTGTTCCTGTTCATGGGCTATGTGGTCGAGCGCGCCAACATCCTCGATCGCCTGTTCCACTCGCTGCAGGTCTCGATGAAGAACGTGCCGGGCGCGCTCGCGGTCGCCACCCTGGTCACCTGCGCGATGTTCGCGACCGCCACCGGCATCGTCGGCGCGGTGGTTACGCTGATGGGTCTCCTCGCCTTTCCCGCCATGTTGCGTGCGGGCTACGACGTAAAGCTCTCCGCCGGCGTGGTGTGCGCGGGCGGCTGTCTCGGCATATTGATTCCGCCGAGCATTCTCTTGATCGTCTATGCGGCAACCGCGGGGGTTTCCGCGGTGAAGCTGTATGCCGCGGCGTTCCTGCCGGGATTTCTGCTCACGGGATTTTATGTCCTCTACGTCGTCGCGCGTGCGATCATCAATCCGGCACTCTGCCCCAAGTTGCCGAAGGAGCAGACCGACGTTCCGCTCGGCCGGGTTGTCTGGGGACTGATGACGTCGTTTTTTCCACTGGCGCTTCTGATCGTATCGGTGCTCGGCGCCATCCTGTTCGGGTTGGCGACCCCGACGGAAGCAGCCGGCGTCGGCGCGCTCGGAGGGCTTATCCTGGCGGCCGCCTATGGCGCGCTCCGGTTCGATCTGCTGAAGGAATCCGTATACCTGACCGCGCGCGCGACCGCGATGGTCTGCTATCTGTTCATCGGTTCGTGGACGTTCTCCTCGGTCTTCGCCCTGCTCGGCGGTCAGCAGGTGATCGAGAATTTTTTTCTTTCGCTCAACCTTTCCTCGACCGGCTTCCTGGTTCTCACTCAAGGCATCATCTTCCTGCTGGGCTGGCCGCTGGAATGGACCGAGATCATCATCATATTCGTGCCGATCTTCCTGCCGCTGCTCGACGACTTCAAGGTCGATCCGATCTTCTTCGGCATTCTGGTGGCGCTCAACACGCAGACCGCCTTCAACACGCCGCCGGTTGCGATGGCCGCCTTCTATCTCAAGGGTGTGGCTCCGCCGCACGTGAAGCTGACCGACATTTTCAGCGGCGCGCTGCCCTTCGTCTTCATGGTTTTTTTGACCATGGTCCTGGTCTACGTCTTTCCGCAGATCGCGCTGTGGCTGCCGGATTACCTGTACCGGCCACGGTGAGCTTGGCCGGACACAGGGGAATCCGATCACATGAGCTTGTGCGCACTCACCCTCGCCCAGGCAGCGGCCGACATCCGGGAAGGCCGCATCGACCTCGGCCGAGCTGGTTGCCGATTGCCTCGCGCGCGTCGAGGAAGCGGATGCCGATGTGCAGGCCTGGGCCTTCATCGACCGTGACCATGCAGTGAGGCAGGCGGAGGCACTCGACCTGCACCGCCAGCACGGCCGGGCGCTGGGGCCGCTGCACGGAGTTCCGATCGGCATCAAGGATATTTTCGACACCTTCGACATGCCGACCGAATTCGGGTCCGCACTCTGGACCGGCCGAACGCCGCGCCGCGATGCGGCTGCCGTCGCCCGCTTGCGCGCGGCCGGAGCCGTGATCATGGGCAAGACGGTCACCACGGAATACGCCTATTACCATCCCGGCAAGACCAGGAACCCGCACGACCGCGAGCGCACGCCGGGCGGCTCCTCGAGCGGGTCGGCTGCAGCCGTCGCCGCTGCCATGGTACCGGGTGCGATCGGCTCGCAGACCAATGGATCGGTGATCCGGCCGGCGGCGTTCTGCGGCGTGGTCGGCTTCAAGCCGTCGCATGGGCTGATCGCGCGCACCGGCGCGCTCATGTTGTCGCGCACTCTCGACCATGTCGGCATGTTCGCGCGCTCGGTCGAGGACGTGGCGCTCATCGCGCAAGCCCTCGTCGGCTTCGACGAGGAGGATCCGGACACGCGTCCGCAGGCTCGCCCGCATTTCACGTCCATTGCAACGAGCGAGCCGCCGCTGTCGCCGCGCTTCGCGTTCGTGCGCTCGCCCGCCTGGAAACATGCCGAGCCGGTGACCGAGGAGGCGTTCGCAGAGCTGGTCGCGGAGTTGGGCGAGCAGGCGAGCGAAGTCGAGCTCGACTCCCGCTTCGACAATGCGATCGAGCTGCATCGGATCATCATGGAAGTCGAGATGGCGCACAATCTCCATCGCGACTATGAGCAAGGCCGCACCCGGCTCAGCGCGCCGCTGCGCCAGGTGATCGAGCACGGGCGCGAGCACAAGGCGGTGGATTATATGCGGGCGGTTGCCGCAATTGGAGTTTTCAATGAGGCGCTCGACGCCGTCTTCGACGAATTCGATGCCGTCCTGACGCCAGCCGCGCCGGGGGAGGCGCCGCGTGGGATAACCAGCACCGGCAATCCGGTGTTCTGCACGACCTGGACCTATCTCGGCGCGCCTTCGGCGACCTTGCCCCTGCTGCAATCCCCGGCCGGGTTGCCGATCGGCGTCCAGCTGGTTGGACGGCGCGGCAATGATGCGCGTCTCTTGCGCACCGCCCATTGGCTTGTCAAAAAGCTGGCGGTCGGTGCACGGCGCCGTAGCGCACCGGCGAAGGCCAAGCTGCCTCGACGCAGGAAAGGCAAAGCGTCATGATGATGATCTTGACCACGGGCCTCATCGGCATCGTGGTATTGGTGGCGTTCCTCGGCGTCATGGTCTGGTGGGTCAAGGCGCTGCCTTTGATCATCATCGTCGTCGGGGTGGTCTGCCTTCTGCTCTACGATTTCCTGCTGGAGCTGCGCGCCGCCTCGAAAGGTGAGGCGCGCTGAGCACCTCACGCTGCCTTCGGCGGCGTACCCAGATGCTCGGCGAAGAAAGCGAGCGTGCGGCTGAAAGCGAGGTCGGCGGCTGCCTTGTTGTAGCGGGCCGCAGCCGTGTCGTTGTTGAAGGAGTGCTGGGTTCCCGGATACATGTGCAGGGTGTATTTCTTGTTGTTGGCCTCGAGTGCCGCTTCATAAGCCGCAATTCCCGCATTCACCCCTTCGTCGTTCTCGGCGTAGTGCAGCATCAGCGCCGCCTTGATGTTGGGCACCTGGGCTGCCGGGACCTGTCGCCCGTAATAGGCGACGCCGGCATCGAGCTCGGGGCTCGCGGCCGCCAGGCGGTTGACCATCAGGCCGCCGAAACAATAGCCGACCGCTCCGACCTTGCCGGTCGATTCGGCGTGCGCCTCGAGAAACGACACGGCTGAGACGAGCGCCGCGACCGCGTCGTCCTGATTCATCTTCGGATGCAGCTCGCGCGCGGCATCCTCGCTGGCGGGCGTGCCGCCCAGCAGTGACAGCAGATCGACGGCGTATGCGAGATAGCCCTCGATGGCGAACCGCCGCGCCACATCCTCCAGGTGCGGATTGAGGCCGCGGTTCTCGTGGATGACGAGAACCGCCGGGCGCTTGCCCTTGGCCTTCGCCCGCACGAGATAGCCGTCGATCTTGCCCTTCGGCGAGTTGTAGGAGGCCCGCTCGGCGACCAGCCTGGCATCATCGGCAGGAACGATCGCGGCTTGTGCGTAGTCGTTTTGCAGCAGCGGCAACAGGGCCGCGGCGGCGGCCGCGGAGCCCGCCAGCTCGGCGAGGCGATCGAGGAATTCCCTGCGGTTCATGCCGCCATGGGTGAAGCGGTCGTAGAGATTGATGATCTTCTGGTCCATGCCGCTCCTCCTGACCGCTCCTGAGGCACGCTTCCGGTCGAGCCTTCTTGGGCCGCAAGCGCGGTCTCGCCGCAATATAACACGGGGGAGCTTCCCGCCAGTCCCTTGCATGCTGCGCATGCGGACCGGACACTTGGATTTCGAGCAAATGATTCGGGCGCGCCATGTGGTGGCAACAACGTCTCGGCGAGTTCGTAACCTTGTTCCTGGTCGTCAATCCGTTCGCAGCGCTGCCGACCTTCCTGGCGATTGCGGCACCGCTCGACCGGCGGGCGCAGCGCAAGCTTGCGCTCGGCGCGGCCGTGATCTCGTTCGCAGTGCTCGTCTTCTTCGTCTTTGCCGGCGCTTTCCTGTTGCAGCAGATGGGCATCTCGATTCGTGCCTTCCTGATTTCCGGCGGCATTCTGTTGTTCGTGGTCGCCTTGGACATGATCCGCGGCGAGTTCGATCGCGGTGCAGAGGTCGGCGCGCAGGGCCAAGCCGCGCTGGCCGTCTACCCGCTGGCAATCCCGAAGATCGCCGGGCCCGGGGCCATGCTCACGGTGGTGCTGCTCACCGACGACGACCGCTTGAATCTGCCGGGACAGTTGAGCACCGTGGGCATTCTGGCAGCCGTCATGGTCATCACGTTTCTTGTTCTGCTGGCCGCCCGGCCGATCGCATGGCTGATCGGGATCGCGGGCGTGAGCGTCGTCAGCCGGATCATGGGCATGCTGCTTGCGGCGCTGGCAGTCAGCATGGTGCTGTCCGCGATCGGTGACTGGCTCGGCCTGCCGAAGGTCTGATCATCTGCACGTGCTCGAGCCACATGCTCGTTCGCCTTTTGGGATGCGAGCTTGGCCGAAGACGTTGGCGCTTGGATCGCGGGGGATATTCTCGGTAGTATCGCACGTGCCCGCATCTTATTCGCGCCAGATCGAGGCAAGTCTTGCATCGATGCGTTCTGCATCAATGAGTTTCTGCATCAACGAGGTTTTCGTGCGCTGCACAGAACAAGCCACGCTCCCGGCGCGACCATCGTCCCGATACGGACGCGAGTGGAACCGAGCCGTGATCTTTGTCGGAACCTTGGCGGTAGCGGCTCCGGTGCTTGTGTTGCCCGCCGTCGCCGCCAGCGGTGTCGCCCCCGGTCCTTCGCCGATCGAGCCGCTCCAGCTACTCGGGGTGCCGATCGATTTCATCCTGTTCGGACTCACATTGGCCGGCGTGGCGGTGTTTCACCACTACACGCTCTCGGTAGCGCTGACGGGACTGGCGATCATCACCGTCTACAAGCTGGCGTTCACCGGCTTCAAGTTCGGCCTCGGCTTTGCCGGCCTTGCTCTGCACCTGCAGCACGAATGGGTGATCCTTACCAACCTGTTCCTGCTGTTGATGGGCTTTGCACTGCTGTCACGGCATTTCGAGGCTAGCCGGGTGCCGGACGAGATGCCGGCATTTCTGCCCGACGACTGGAAAGGCGGCTTGGCATTGCTCGCCATCGTCTTCGTCATGTCCGCGTTTCTCGACAACATCGCCGCCGCACTGATCGGTGGCACGATGGCGCGGCACGTTTTCCACGGCAAGGTCCACATCGGCTACTTGGCTGCCATCGTCGCGGCATCGAACGCCGGCGGCTCCGGCAGCGTCGTCGGCGATACCACGACCACCATGATGTGGATCGACGGTGTCAACCCATTGGAGGTTCTGCCGGCCTATGTGGCGGCAGGGACCGCGCTGCTGGTCTTCGGCATTCCGGCGTCGCGTCAGCAGCAGAATTATTCTCCCATCGTCAGGCAGCCGCCGAAGCGCCTGGAGATCGAGTGGACGCGCTTGGCTATCGTCGCGGCGATCCTGGTCGTCGCCATCCTCGCCAACGTAACCGCAAACCTCGAATTCCCGGCCTTGCTCGATGCCATTCCGGTGATTGGGATTGCCGTGTGGGTCGTCATCCTGGTCACCGCGCCCTTGCGCAGGCCGGATTGGGAAATCATGCCGGAGACCGCCAAAGGATCGGTTTTTCTGCTGGCCCTGGTGGTCTGTGCTTCGATGATGCCGGTGGAGAAACTGCCGCTGCCATCCTGGCCGACCGCGCTCGGCCTCGGCTTCATCTCGGCGGTGTTCGACAATATCCCGCTCACCGCTCTGGCGCTCAAGCAGGGCGGCTACGACTGGGGCACTCTCGCCTATGCGGTCGGCTTCGGTGGGTCCATGATCTGGTTCGGATCGTCAGCCGGCGTAGCATTGTCCAACATGTATCCGGAAGCGAAATCGGTCGGACTGTGGTTGCGTCACGGCTGGCACGTGGCAATTGCCTACGTGATCGGATTTTTCGTCATGCTTGCTATCCTGGGCTGGAATCCGGATTCTCCGCACCGCAAGCGCGCCGCTGCTTCGAACGCCGATGCAGTTGTGTCCATAACAGCCGGCAAGGATCGCTAGCTCAGCTAGCGCGAATATCGCGGGTCCGTTTGCGTTCCGGGATCGAAGCGGCGGCGAACGGTGGCAACGCGCCCTCACCTGCATGCGACACGGCAAATATGCGGGCCGAATGAACCGAGCTGCGGTGAAGTATCGAACTGTTACAGCTGCGGTGAAGTATATCGAAGGAGTAGATGATTGCCTGCTCGCTTGATGCTTCGCAACCCAAACCACGGTGCCATCTCGGGAGAAAAGAGTGCTTCTCCCGCAATACCCGGTCGCTGAGCAAGGCTCTGGCGCCCAGCGATTTGCGGCGCAAGGGTCAGAAACAGCTCGTCGATCATCTTTGCGGCAATAAACTGGCCAAAGATTGTAGGCCCTCCTTCATGCAGAAGCAGGCGTATCCCGAATTCATTGGCAAGAATCTTCAGGATCGCCCCGGGAGTTGTGCAACCCGCTTCCCCGGTTGAGCGCACCGTGATGTGGGAGATATCGCCGTGATCCGATGCGATCCGCGAGGCTCCCTCGTTGGTCGTCATGATTGCAGTTGGCAGGCCCTCCGTATGGAAGGTGGGCTCATTAAGGTCTAACTTGCCGCTTGCGGTAAGGATGACATTGAGCGGCAGCGCCGGCTTGCCGAGCTTCCTGCGAAGCTCCGCGTAAAGATCCTTGGCTTTAGGATAGATGAATGCGGGAATCCGCACGTGCCCCGGATCCTCGTGAAATGTGCGCGAGCCGACGAGCACCGCGTCAGAAACGCTGCGCAGAAGTCCCATCACCAATCTATCCTCATCGCTGCCGCCGCTTATCTCCCCACCACCTGAGCGGCCTGGAATGCGAAATGACACAACTCCATCCATTGTCTCAACGAAGTTGCCGATGACATACGGACGGTTACTATCCGGCTTGGGGAAGGACAGATCGCCTCCATAAAGCCGCTGAAGCTCAGGAGTGAGAAATTGCTCTTTTGGCTCCTCTCGTTCGTATAGCGTGATAATTTGCATACCGTTTCTCCTTTGGCCCAACTCAATCATCGAGTCTGGCCAAGCTCATGAACTCCGCCACCAGCTGATGGTTCGAGACGTAGTCTCCGCGCCGCTCAATGGTCCGGGTGAGAGCGCTCATTTCCCTGACACCGCGGCACTGCGTGCAGCTGTGACGGGCTCGAAGATGCACGATCACACCGTGAGGTTCGATGATCCGCTCCAGTTCGCTTGCTACTTCTTGGGCTATGCGCTCCTGTACTGTGAATCGGCGCGCGTATTTGCGCACGATGCGTGTGAATTTCGAGAGTCCAATGATCTTCTCATGGCGCAGGCACCCGATATAGGCCTGGCCAATAAACGGCAGAACATGGTGCTCGCATAGAGAAGCGAAATCGATAGGTCCCTCGACGATGTGCACCGTAGGAATGTCCTGGGCGCAATTCACGCATTCACGCTTAAAGACGACTTCGATATTGGGATCGCCATTATATCCTGCGGTCATATCGACAAGCGCCTGGACCCAACGGTGCGGAGTTCGTCGGCACGGCTCGCTATCAAGATCCATGCCTAAGCGGGTAAAGATCTGCGCGATGTACCTTTCGAACCGCGCACGCTCGCGAGAGGAAAGCGGCTTCCGCCCCGCTTCGGATACGGATGAGTTCATCATTTCAATGCCTCCTTTTCTCGGACTTGCGGCTGACGCGCAAGGGAATCTCGCTGCTGAAGACGCCAGTCTACGGCCAGATAGAATGCCGCAAGGCCGCGGAACGGCGCGAATGGCGACAATGCGCGTTCGAGCTGTCTTGGGCTGAGGCGCCGACGACGCGACAGATACCTGCCAATGGTCCGGCGCAGACCCACGTCGTCCGAAGGCAAGCAATCGAACCTTCCCAAGCCGCGGAGGAGAATGTATTGCACCGACCAGGGGCCGAGGCCGCGGCACGCCGAAAGACGATCGCGGACATCCGCTTCGGTCGCGTGCTTCAAAGTTTCGAGCGCCAACTCACCGTAGGAAACGCATCGCGCAAAGTCTCTCACATATTCCGCCTTGCGGCGGGACAGGCCGCATGACATGAGGTCACGCAGTGAAGCTTTGGCAAGGACGTCGGGCGTCGGAGAGACCCAGAGCTCTCCGATCGGCCTGCCGAAGCGCTTGACCAATCGAGTGCGGATGTGAAATGCCGCCGCCAGCGAGAGCTGCTGCTCGGTAATCGCGATCAGGACCATTTCGAACAGGGAAGGCGGTCGCAGCGGCTTGAGCCCGCGCAATTTTTTTGCAATCGGACCCATGACAGGGTGACACGCGGCAATGCGATAGAATCGGCGCAGGTCGAGGTCGCCCGATGTGACCCATTGGGCCAGCTCGACCAATCGGTGTCGAGGAAATCGACATCGTCGCCGAGGCCTCGATCACGGGGGGAGCTTTTCTCGCTTGTCGAAGCTCGACGACAGAGGGTTGGTCGGCAAGTAGAACAGCGAGCTTCAGCGATCGAGGGATAGTACCGGTTGGAGGCAAAAAAGACGCAGCCGCCCTCAGTGATAATGGGAGATCGAATGGTCCATCGGGCGTGATAATGGCGGATGCGGGCATTGAGTACCCCGACCTTATCCCTTCGTATTTTGAAGCTCTCGATCAAATCTTGAGAACATCATTTTTGTTCTCAATGCAGAATTATATTCGTTTGCCTGCGGTGATCGCAGGTGCCATCTGCAGGTGCCATCTTATGACTTGAAGCCAACGAAAGGGCACTTCTTCCGGTGCCGTGCAGTATCAGGGGCGTGCGACAGAACGGGCATCTGCAACCTATGCTGACCGGACTTCGCCTTCCCTCTCCATGGCGAACTCAGCCCTGAGTCCAATTCCGATGCAGGACCTACCATCCGAGAGTGTCCTTCATGACCCAGATCACGCGCCGTGACTTTCTCGACGGCCTTGCGCTCACGATCGCGACCGGGCTCACGCCCATGTCGCAGATCATGGCGCAGCCGTTTCGGTATCCGCCTGCGCTCACCGGGATGCGCGGCCAGCACGCCGGCTCGTTCGAGACCGCGCATGCGCATGCGCGCGCTGGCAGGCGGTTTCCTGTCGACCAACTGTCGGTCGAGGAGCGCTACGACCTGGTCGTCGTCGGCGGCGGCATCAGCGGACTTGCCGCGGCCTTTTTCTACCGCCGCGCTGCCGGGCCGTCCGCGCGCATCCTCGTCCTCGACAACCATGATGACTTCGGCGGCCACGCCAAGCGCAACGAGTTCTTGCTCGATGGCCGCCTCATCATCGGCTACGGCGGCAGCGAGTCGATCGATTCTCCCGAAACGCAATATGGCGAGGCTGCGAAGGGACTGCTGCACGATCTCGGTGTGACGGTGGCGCGGTTCGAGACCGCCTTCGAGCAGTCGCTCTATCCGTCGCTCGGCCTCTCGCGCGGCGTATTCCTGGCGCGCGAGGCCTTCGGGCGGGACGTTCTGGTCGCGGGGTGCGCCGCCGCCGGCTGACGCCGACGAGGTCATGCGCCGGCTGCAGCCAGACCGCTCGGCGAGTTCGTTGCCGCGTTTCCGATCTCCGAAGCGAGCAAGGCGCAGTTGCGTCGCGCTCTACCAGGGCGATCGTGATCCCCTTGCCGGCAAATCCGCCGAGGAGAAGGCCGCCATCCTCAAGGCCACGAGCTACCGCGACTACCTCATCGGTATCTGGGGCGCCAGCGAGGAAGTGGCGAACTGCTTCCAGGGCCGCACATTGGGCTTTTTCGGGCTGGGATGCGACGCAGTGGCGGCAGCCGAGGCCCGCGCGCTCGGCTATCCCGGTTTCCAGACGCTTGGACTGCCTCCGCTGGTGCGGACTTCGGAGCCCTACATCTACCATTTCCCGGACGGCAACGCCTCGCTCGCCCGCCTGCTGGTGCGCTCGCTCATCCCCGAAATATGCGCCTGGCCATACCATGGACGACGTGGTGCTGGCGCCGTTCGATTACGGAAAGCTCGACCGCGACACGCAACGCATTCGCATCCGGCTCGATTCGACCTGCATAGACGTGCGCAATGCCGGAGACAAGGTGCTGGTCGGCTTTGCGCGCGCGGGCATGCTGCACCGGGTGGCGGCGACGCACGTGGTGCTCGCCTGCTTTCACTGCGCAATCCCGCACATCATGCCCGAGCTGCCGGCGTCCCAGCGCGACGCACTCGCCATGAACATCAAGACGCCGATCGTCTACAGCAACGTGCTCACACGCAATTGGCGCGCCTGGCAGCAGCTGGGTGTGCACGACATCTCGGCGCCGATGTCGTTCCACAGCCGCGTCAAGCTCGACTTTCCCGTAAGCATCGGCGGTTATCGCCATGCGCGCGATCCGGACGAGCCCATGTGCCTGCACCTGGTTCACGTACCGGGAGCGCCCAACCAGGGGCTCGATGCACGCACGCAGTTCCGTATCGGTCAGGCGAGGCTGCTCGAAACGACGTTCGCCGATTTCGAGGCGAGAATTCGCGATGAGCTCGACCGCATGCTCGGCGGCGGCGGCTTTTCGAGCGCGCGCGACATTGCCGCGATCACGGTCAATCGCTGGCCGCATGGCTATGGTTATGTTGCGAGCTCGCTGTTCGACGGCGACGACTACGAGCAGGTGCTCGAGCGGGCCCGGCGGAAGATCGGCCGCGTGGCCATTGCGAATTCCGATGCCGGCGGAGACGCCTACGCGCATCTCGCGATCGAGCATGCCGCGCGCGCGGTGCAGGAGCTGGTGGCGTGACGGCGAGGGGCGCGGCTTGCGCCGCGCCCCTCGAGCGCTCGATGCGACGTGGAAGCGGCCAACTCGCCGAGTTAGAAGTCCATGCCGCCCATGCCGCCCATGCCGCCCATGCCGCCACCACCTGGCATCGGAGGCGGGGACGCCTGCCTCCTCGGCGCTTCCGCGACCATGGCCTCGGTGGTCACCAGCAGACCAGCCACCGAAGCTGCATCCTGGAGCGCGGTCCGGACCACCTTGGCCGGATCGACGATGCCCTTGTCGACCATGTCGACATAGTTCTCGGTCTGAGCATCGAAGCCGAAGGTCTCGGACTTGTTCTCCATGATCTTGCCGACGACGATCGAGCCCTCGAAGCCGGAGTTCTCGGCGATCTGCCGCACCGGCGATTCCAGCGCCTTGAGCACGATGTTGATGCCGGCCTGGACGTCGGAATTATCGTTGGTGATCCGGCCGACGGCCTTCTTGGCGCGCAGCAGCGCCACGCCGCCGCCCGGCACGATGCCTTCCTCGACTGCGGCGCGGGTCGCGTTGAGCGCGTCCTCGACCCGATCCTTCTTCTCCTTGACCTCGATCTCGGTCGCGCCGCCGACCCGGATCACGGCGACGCCGCCGGCGAGCTTGGCAAGACGCTCTTGCAGCTTCTCGCGGTCGTAGTCCGAGGTGGTCTCCTCGATCTGCGCCTTGATCTGGTGAATGCGACCTTCGATGTCCTTCTTCTTTCCGGCGCCGTCGACGATCGTGCTCTTTTCCTTCTCGACGATGACCTTCTTGGCGCGGCCGAGCATCTGCAGGGTGACGTTCTCGAGCTTGATGCCGAGATCCTCCGAGATCAGCTGGCCGCCGGTCAGGATCGCGATATCCTCGAGCATGGCCTTGCGGCGGTCGCCGAAACCCGGCGCCTTGACGGCCGCGACCTTGAGCCCGCCGCGCAGCTTGTTGACGACGAGGGTCGCGAGCGCTTCGCCCTCCACGTCCTCCGCAACGATCACCAGCGGCTTGCCCGATTGCACGATCGCCTCGAGCACCGGCAGCATGGCTTGCAGCCCGGAGAGCTTCTTCTCGTGCAGAAGGATGTAGGCATCCTCGAGATCGGCCACCATCTTCTCGGCATTGGTGATGAAGTAGGGCGAGAGATAGCCGCGGTCGAACTGCATGCCTTCGACGATCTCGACTTCGGTTTCGAGCGACTTCGCCTCCTCGACCGTGATGACGCCCTCGTTTCCGACCTTCTGCATCGCATCGGCGATCATCTTGCCGATCTTGCTGTCGCCATTCGACGAGATGGTGCCGACCTGGGCGACCTCGGCGGAAGAGCCGACCTTCTTGGAGCGCTTCTCGATGTCCTTGACGACGGCCGCGACCGCAATGTCGATGCCGCGCTTGAGGTCCATCGGGTTCATGCCGGCTGCGACCGACTTGGCGCCCTCCCTGACGATCGCCTGCGCCAGCACGGTCGCCGTCGTGGTGCCGTCGCCGGCCATGTCGTTGGTCTTCTGGGCGACTTCGCGCACCATCTGTGCGCCCATGTTCTCGAACTTGTCCTCGAGCTCGATCTCCTTCGCTACCGTCACGCCGTCCTTGGTGATCCGGGGCGCGCCGAAGCTCTTGTCGAGCACGACGTTGCGGCCCTTGGGGCCGAGCGTCACCTTCACGGCGTTGGCCAGGATGTCGACGCCGCGCAGCATCTTGTCGCGCGCGTCGCCGCCAAATCGTACCTCTTTCGCAGCCATATCAAGTCACTCCATTTCCTTGCACTGTCGCAGATTGAGCCGGCTCCCGCGTCTCGCGAAGTCGGTGAAAACCGGCCGACCGAAATTGATCAGGCGATCACGCCCATGATGTCGGATTCCTTCATGATCAGGAGATCCTCGCCATCGAGCACCACCTCGGTGCCCGACCACTTGCCGAACAGGACCCGGTCGCCGGCCTTGACCTCAGGCGCGATGACCTTGCCGGCCTCGTCGCGGCCGCCGGGGCCGACAGCGATGACTTCACCCTGCGACGGCTTCTCCTTGGCGGTGTCAGGGATGATGATGCCGCCCTTGCTCTTTTCCTCGGCATCGACACGCTTCACGACCACGCGATCGTGCAGGGGACGGAACTTGGTTTTGGCCATATTGGTCCTCGAGGTGCTTTCGACGAAGCTGACGGACTGATCCGTTCGGTCGGGGTGGGGGAGGTGTTAGCACTCCCAGGGGGTGAGTGCCAGCGGGGACATATGGCGTCGGAACGCGAGTGTCAAGGCAGAGGCCCCGTTCTATGGCCGGACCAGCGCTATGGCGCGCTGGTAATAGCCGAGGTCGACGAAGCGCTCGGGCTCAGCCGGAGTGCCTCCCTCGATCTCGGCGCGGAGCGCCAGCACATTCCTGAAGCCGTCGAGATCGAGCCTGGCATCCGGCGTGAAGCCGAAGCCGGGATCCATCAGCAACTGGTAAGTGCGTTCCGCCTCATTCTTCGAGATCTCGAGTTTCTCGATCAGAAGCGCGACGTTCTCCGCGCGATTGGCGGAATCACGAACGTAGCGCAGTGCCTCGATGTAGGCGGCGATATAGCGTTCGAGAATAGGTCCGTGCGCGCGTGCCCACGACCGCATGAGGAAGGCGCCGGCGGCCTGGTAGGGACCGAGAAGGTCGACAGTCCGGCCGAGGCTCTTCAGCCCCTGCTGCTCCGCTTGCACGGTGAAGGGCAGATTGAGAATGGCGGCGGCGTTTTCCTTGCTTTCGACCATTGCCTTGAAACGGAAGACCCCGGCGCCCACCGGCTTGACCGCGTAGTCGATGCCCGGCTTTAGCCCGTGTCCGAGCAGAATCTTTTTTGCCTGCAGTGCGTAGGCGGTATCCGGCGCGTCGACAATCAAGGTACGCCCTCGAATATCCGCAAACGACGTGATCTCCGGCTGGACAAAGAACTCATTCATGCCGCTGTCGCCGCCGGTGACGATCACGACGTCCTGATTTGCGAGCGCGATCATGGCCAGTGCGTTGTCGACCGCCGAATGCACGATGTCGAACCGCCCGGCGGCGAGCCCCTCGCGTTGGCTGCGCGAATTAGGCGTAAGATGCAGCTCGATCTGCAGCCCGCGCTTGGCGAAAATCCCGTTCGCAATGCCGGCATGCAGCGGCAGCGCCTTGGCATTCGGAAAAGCATTGACGCGCAGCACAGCCGGCTGGTTGGCGTGACCGGCGCAAGGAATCAGCATGAGCGACAGGGCGAACGCCATCGGCCACAGCCGGGCCTGCATCCACGGCGCGGCCAGTTCTCTGCCGAAATATGACATGAAAGCCTCCTTGCCGGATCAGCCGCGCCTCATCTTTGATGATAGCACCTGCCCTTGGACTACGAGCACGATGCCGCGATGTTCTTGGATTGGACCCGTAGGCGGGAGCGACTATGCTATCCGGGGAGAGTTGACGGGGGAAATGAATGCGGGCGATCACCCTGGCCGAGGCGAACAAGATCATCGCCGGCACCTTGGCGTCTGCCAGAAAGCGCAAAGCCCATGCCTTGGCGGCAATCGTGCTCGATGCCGGTGGCCGCGTGAAGGCTTTCCAGAAGCAGGATGGCGCCTCGCTGCTGCGCTTCGAGATCGCCTATGGCAAGGCATTCGCGGCGCTCGCGCTCAATCGCTCGTCGCGTCAGGTGCTGCGCAAGGCGAATGAGAAACCCGCTTTCATGGAGTTGTTGGCCGAACTTTCCGATGGACCTCTGTTCCTGGAAGCGGGCGGCCAGCTCATCCGCGATGGTTCGGGCGAAATCGTCGGCGCCCTCGGCGTCACTGGCGACGTCAACGAAGTCGACGATCTCTGCGCCATCGACGGGATCCGAGCCGCTCGCTTCCGTGCCGACGCCGACTTCGATTCCAAGTCGGCAAAGCGGCTCAACATCAAGCTGGATCCGCCGCTCGATGATCCCCGATCAGGCAAAATCCGGAAAAGTCTGTAGTTTTTAGGATCCTGCCTACGCATTGGTTGGACCGGCCCAGGATCGGTACCTGGTCCCCTCTTGCCTCACATCCGCCTTGGCCGGGGCCTATTCCAGGCACCAATCGCCGGGGGTGCTCGACGCTGTGGGACAGGAGCAAGTGAGGGTACGCGATGGGGAAACGCAATCTCGTTTCGCCGCTCACCGCGGTGGCGTTGGCGGCGCTGGCGCTGGCGGCCTGCGCCACGCGGCCGAGCTCCGAAGGCGACGCCACGCCGGCCGCTCTGGCGCCTGAGCTCCCGGCCAGGGTACGGGCTTCCGAAATAGTCGGCCGCTGGGGATACGCCGCCTACCACAAACCGGAGGATCGCAACCGCACCGAGGCGAACGCCCGCGGGCAATGCAAGCAACCCTTTGTGATCGGCCAGGGCCCCAACGGCGGAGTCATGATGTATTTGGCCGATTCCTCGGAATTGCAGGAGCTTCGGCTCAAAGGCAGCCAGGGCGGCAGGGACTATGTCGGCCCGTCGGGGCAGACACCTGGCCCGCAAGATCGCGAAATCGTCTCCTTCGATGGCCGCGTCATGCTGTTGCGGTTTGTCGATCCGGAGATCGACGGCCGATATGGGACCGGAGTGTTCGTGCGTTGCGCGCCGCGGGCGTGAGGCAACTCCCCCCAGGGATGGCTCATCATCGCCGGCAGACTTCGCCCGAGACCGCGCCGGTAAAAATTCTCGATCAGGTCTGACGTCGGCTCGTCTACCGTGCGGTCATGCCCACGCTCCGCGATGTCATTGCCGGCCCCTGGCGCGCCGTTCTGGTGCTCGGAATAACCCAGATCATCGCCTGGGGCGCGATCTTCTATCCACCCGTGCTGACCGTGCCGCTGATCGCGGCCGAGCACGGCTGGTCGATGACATTTGCCATGGGAGGGTTCTCGCTCGCGTTGCTCACTGCCGGGCTCGTCTCCCCGCGCGTCGGACTGCTGATCGACCGCCATGGCGGGCATCGCGTGATGCCGATCGGCTCGCTGCTCGCCGGGCTCGGGCTGTTTCTGCTGGCCCATGCCGACCACCGCGCCGCTTATCTCGGAGTCTGGATGCTGCTCGGAGTTGCCATCGCTGCCTCGCTTTACGATCCCGCCTTTGCCACGCTGGGTCGCATCTTCGGGCAGTCCGCGCGACGGCCGATCACGGCGCTGACGCTCGCCGGTGGTTTCGCCTCGACGGTCAGTTGGCCCGCAACCCATCTGCTGCTCGAGGCAGTCGGCTGGCGCGGCACTTACCTCGTCTATGCCGGGCTGCTCGCTTTCGTCGCCGCGCCGCTGCACGCGTTTGCCCTGCCGCGCATGCGTGCCGATCCTGCGGCGTCGTCCGATCCACGGGCGCGACTCCCGAGCGTCGTGCATGCCGCCGAAAGGCTGGACGTTCATCCTGGTGACGGCCGCTTTTGCCGCCTATGCCTTCGTGCCGTCGGGTCTGTCGGCGCATCTGCTCGCGATCTTCGGTCGCGGCGGCATCGATCCCACGACGGTGGTGCTGATCGGCGCATTATTCGGCCCCGCGCAGGTCCTGGCGCGCATCTGCGAGCTTGCCCTGGCGCGGCGAACCAATCCTCTCGACGTTGCACGGTTCGCAGTCGGCATGCTGCTCGCCGCTTTCGCGCTGCTGGCGCTGCTCGGGCTGTCGGTGTCGGCCGCTGCAATGTTCGCGGTCATGTTCGGAATGGCGAACGGCCTCATCACCATCGCGCGCGGAGCCGTGCCGCTCGCTCTGTTCGGCGCCGCCGGCTACGGGCATATCGTCGGCCGTATCGGCGGGCCGTTCCTGATCATGCAGGCGATCGCACCGCTCGTGCTTGCCTTCGTGGCCGAGCGGGCATCCGATCCGGCCGTGCTCGCGGCAGCGGCAGGTGCCGCTTTGATATCCTTTATCGGGCTGGTGGCGATCCGAAAGCCCAGGGGGTAGTAATCTGGGGTAGTAATCCCAACCCACGCCATGATCGACGTTCCCTCCACGTCATGGCCGGGCTTGTCCCGGCCATCCACGTCTTTGATTTGAACTCGCGATTTAAGACGTGGATGCCCGCGACAAGCGCGGGCATGACGAGTTCAAACACCATAACGGTTGGTATAATCCTGTCTGCTTGCATGCGCTGGGTTTATTCTTCGTCGCCCAAGTCGCCATCGAAGTCGCTGTCGGAATCATCCTCGAAGTCGTCGTCGCGCAGTCGTCCGCACCGTCGTCGGTCATGGGTTCGTCTCGAGCCGCGGTCGCCGAACAGGCCATGCCCGCTCTCTCCGCTGCTGTCTCGGGAGCGCGGAGGAGGGCGTCCGTCCGATATCGTCCAGCCCGGCTTGGCGGGAAAGTTCACCGCCCGAGCTTCCGCCGCTCCACGGAGAGCCGGCCGCCACCCGAGCCGGAATCGAAGGCGCCATGCGCCCCCGGTGTTGCACCTCCCATCGCGTTGCGAATGCCGCCGAGCAGCAGCGAGCCGCCGATCACGCCTGCCGCGGCTGCCGCGGCGGTGCCGAGAAACGAGCCGCCCATTGATCCGGGAGGACCGACATCGGAGCTTGGGCCTGGAGCCGGCGCTCCGGGCATGGCTTGTCTTGCGCTCTGCCAAGCCCCGGACATGCCGGGAGCCGCCTCGCCCGGTCGCACCGAGGGCACGGAGCCGCGGCTTTCGCTGCGTCCGAACAGGCTGTCGCGCACGCCGCCGAGAAAGCTCGATGTCACGCGTCGCCGGCTCCGGACTGCCTTCCAGCTCACGAATTCGGGCGTCTGCCCGCTTGAGGGCTTCATCCTGAACCAGCACAGTCTGCACCAGCGCATAGAGGGCGTTGGGGGCCTGCCGCAGACCATCTCGAATCAGGCGTTCGGCCTCCGCATCGCGCTGGGCATCCTCCAGCGTGGCGAGGCGGTCGAACAGCTCGATGACAAGTTCGCGTTCCTCTGGGGTCATTTGGGTCGTCTCCTTCCTCGCTGACGACCCCGATCATGTAGGCAGCGCTGATCGCGGCGGAATGACCGGCGGCGAAATATTTCGAGTGCCCGGGCACACCGAGCCATCACCCGAGGGTAAGACCCCTGGCCGTGAGCGCGGCCGGAAAGGCCTCACTGATCAAATAGGCATATTCCCGCTCCCGCAGCGTGGTCAGCGAGTCGAGCCGCTGCAATTCGCCATCGACGAATCCCGGATGACACATCACCACGCTGTCCGCGGGCAGCCGGTCGAGAAAGCGGGGGAAAAGAGCAGCGAAATCCGCTTCGTCGTCGAATTCGTAGGTGCCGGCAAATGCCGGATTGGTGCGCACGCCGAGCGCGGCGCAACGGCGCCGCAGCCGATCGCTCAGAATGTCGAGCAGCAGACCCTTGCGGTCGGCAAATCGCTGCCGACATCGGAATGATGCGGCCGCATTGCCGCAGCCATGCGTTGGGGGCGAGCGCCCGCATGATCTCGAGCACGGCCTCGCTGATCTGCGGAAACAGATGCACGTGTTGATGGCCATCGATGAAATCCGGTGCCCGCCCGAACGCATCGACAAAGACTTCGATCTGGCTGGTATTTCGGCTCTCAGCGCGTCGTGACCGAACCGGCGCATGGCGGCGTGACGCAGCGTTGCCGCGAGCGTCGAGAAATCGAGCTTCGCTCATCGGCTTGAAACGCTCGCTAAGCGGCTGGAACGGAGCCGTCAACGTCACATGCAGCCCGATCGCCACGCGCGCGACGAAGTCGTGTTGAGCGCATCGAGCGACGCTCGCTTCCGAGCGATGGAAGCCCGGCGCCGCCACCATGCACCGATGTGGCGTTGAGGCGCTCGCGCACAGCAAGATCGCGGATCGCGATGTTGACCGCCGGTGAAATGCCGTAATCGTCGGCGCACAGCCAGATGCGACGACGGCTTTCTGGCCGCTCTGCTCGGTGTGCAAACACCGATCGGCCTTATATCTGTCGGCGCATTTCCTTTTGGTGCTGCCTACTCCGCCGCCGAGCGCGTCGCGGGATCGTCGGCGAGCCCCGAGCGCTCGGCGGTCTTGAGCGTGTGCTCGGCCACGAAATAGACCGGCCGGGCTTTGAGCTCGGACAGGATCTTCCCGATATATTCGCCCATGATCCCGATCATGATCAGTTGCACGCCGCCGAGCACCATCAATCCGACGATCACCGACGGATAGCCCGGCACCGAATGCCCGAATACGACGGTCTCGATCAGGATCTCGACGCCGAAGATGAACGCCGCGCCTGCAAGCAGCAGTCCGAGCAGACTGGCCAGTCGCAGCGGCGCCACCGAGAAACGACGTAAGTCCCTCGATCGACAGTCCAACCAGCGAATGGAGGTTCCAGGTCGAGCTGCCGGCGGTGCGGTTCGCCGGCTCGTAGTCCACCCGGATCTGGCGAAATCCGATCCAGCTGGCGAGCCCCTTGAAGAAGCGGTTACGCTCGGGGAGCCGTTTGAGCGCCGCCGCCGCTCGCGGCGAGAGCAAGCGGAAATCGCCGGCATCGGCCGGGATCTTCTGCCGCGCCCCCCAGTTGATCAGCAGATAAAATGTCCTCACCGCTAACCGGCGCAGCCAGGGCTCGCTCTGGCGGTGTGCCTTCGCGGTATAGACGACGTCATAGCCGTCATCCAGCCAGTGCCCCACCAACGTCTCTACCAGCGCCGGCGGGTGCTGGCCGTCACCATCCATGAACAGCACGGCGCCGAGGCGGGCATGATCGAGTCCGGCGAGCAGGGCGGCCTCCTTGCCGAAATTGCGTGAGAGCGAGAGGATCTGCATGTCGAGGCTGTCGGCGGGAAGATTGCGCGCAACGCTGAGCGTCGCGTCTCGGCTGCCGTCATCGACATAGACCACTTCCGTCGACATGGTTCGTACCGATCTGAGACGGCGCGCGACCTCGACGATGCGGGCGTGCAGAGCGCCGAGGTTGTCGGCCTCGTTGAAAATCGGCACCACGATCGAAAGACCGGCCTCGCAACGTGCAGGCGGTCGCATGCCCGGGCTTTCTGCTCCTCTTGATGCATCACCTGCCATCAGGGCCTGTCCTCTCCCGCGCGCAGCCGTTTGGCTTGC
This sequence comes from uncultured Alphaproteobacteria bacterium, assembly GCA_963831225.1. GTDB lineage: Bacteria > Pseudomonadota > Alphaproteobacteria > Rhizobiales > Xanthobacteraceae > VAZQ01. The sequence goes on along the minus strand of CAWHPT010000052.1, from coordinate 36,224 downwards.
GGCAAAGCGCAATGCGGGACCTTCATCCTCCGTGACGATCCCGGATTTCGCTGGCGCTTCACCCGGCTACCGCCGTGCAGGATTTTAGCCCAGGCCTGTCCCGCTGTCGCGCACCCGGCGGCGTAGCCAGCGCGCCACCATCCCTGGGGACTGAAGGTCTCGCCGCCGCGTTCTCACGATGTCAAACAGCAAATCCCGCTCCCGCGGCGCGGCGGCGCCCGGGTCTTGAAGCTTTCCTTGCAGCCGTCCCGATTGTGAGGGGCGGCGGAGCGCCGAAAGGCGCAAACAACTGCCGCGCTGGGCCAGGCGCGGCGCGCACCCAGCCGGGGTGCGCTCGCCTTCCGGCGCTCCACCTTGGCGCTTTTTGATCCGGGTGCCGCATACTTCCCACTCCGGCATTTGCGCCGAAGCTTCTAGCGATGCTTCGCGGCCGGGTCGTAATGCCCGACGGGCGGTTTCCGGACCTCCCGAGCCCGCGGTTGCGAGCCGCGGCCGCAGGACGCCAACTCTCGCTCCGTATTCAGGATCGTCTCTAGAAACGGCCCCTCATGAGCGAGACGAAGGCTTTATGACATAGCGTCTATTAAGAAGTCAACAGCTATTTGAGGTCAATAAATATTCTCAACATGTAGTCATCGCATAGTCAAGTCTTCCGCCCGTGCCCTTCAACAATCGTCAGTCAGAATGAGAACTGCTGCATCATCGCTCGAAGCTCGGCGGAACCGGCGGGACGTGCTAAGCGAGCGGCAATGAGACCCCCCCGATCAATTGAACGCTTGCAACGCCGCCTGCATCGGGCTTGGCGGGAGCGTGGCGTCACGCTCAAGGCAGCGAGCTTCGCCGCCGTCGGGCTGGTCAATACGCTGGTCGATCTGGCTGTCTTCATCGCCGCGTACACTGTTTTCGAGCTCCCGCTCATTCCCGCCAACATCCTGGCCTGGCTGATCGCGGTGACCGGCTCCTATGTGATGAATTCCTACACCACCTTCGCTGCCGAATCCGGGCGAAAGCTCACCTGGCGCGCGTATGCGGCGTTCGTTGGGTCGGGAGTGGCCGGCGTGACCGCCAACACGGCGACCCTGGTCATTGCTTCATATTGGCTCCCGGTCATCGCGGCCAAGGTCGGCGGCGATCGCGGTGAGCTTTGTGGTCAATTTCTCGCTGTCGCATTTCGTCGTGTTCAAGGCGCGCGAACGACGCGCCGAGAACTCGGCGGAGTGATGCATCGGGACAACGTGTCGCCGGTTTCAGACTGTCTTCGGCATGCAATCCAGGGATGCGCGGGCCGGAGCCCCGGGCAGGGCATAGGGAGAGACGGCAGACATATGCACGAGGATGAAAACCTGACCGCGGAGCGGCCGACATTCGTGACGCATCTCGAGTGCTCGGCGACCGGCGAGCGCCATGCCGGCAGACGAGTTGCACAATCTGTCCCGCGCCGGCAAGCCGCTCCTGGTGCGCTACGATCTCGAGGGGGCTCGCACGGCGCTCAGCAAGGAGGCGCTGGCACGACGTCCGCGCGATCTCTGGCGCTATCGCGAGCTGTTGCCGGTGCGGCTGGCGGAAAACATCGTGAGCCTCGGCGAGGCCGCCACTCCGCTGGTGGCGATGCCGAAGCTCGCCAGCGCGCTGGGCGCGGCGGAGCTGCTGGTCAAGGACGAAGGCCGGCTGCCGACCGGCTCGTTCAAGGCGCGCGGCGTGGTCATGGCGGTGTCGATGGCGAAGGCGCTGGGCGTCGAGCACATGGCCATGCCGACCAACGGCAATGCCGGCGCGGCGCTCGCCGCCTATGCCAGCCGGGCCGGCATCAAGACCACGATATTCTGTCCCGAGGACACGCCGGAAGTGAATGTCAGCGAGATCGCGCTGCAAGGCGCGACCGTCTACCGCGTCAACGGCCTGATCGATGATTGCGGCAAGATCGTCGCCGAGGGGCGGGCCAAGCGCGGATGGTTCGACACCTCGACGCTGAAGGAGCCGTACCGGATCGAGGGCAAGAAGACCATGGGGCTCGAGCTTGCCGAACAGCTCGGCTGGAACGTCCCGGACGTGATCCTCTATCCCACCGGCGGCGGCACCGGGCTGATCGGGATGTGGAAGGCGTTCGCAGAGCTGGAAGCGATCGGCTTCATCGGCAAGAAGCGCCCGCGCATGGTGGCGGTGCAGGCCGCGGGTTGCGCGCCCATCGTGCGGGCCTATGAAGCGGGCGAGGAACATGCGCCGCGCTGGGATGACGCCCACACGATCGCGAGCGGCATCCGCGTGCCGCAAGCACTCGGGGATTTCCTCATCTTGCGCGCGGTGCGCGAAAGCGGCGGCTTGCCGTCGCGGTCCCGGACCACGCGATCAGCGCGGCGATCGAGGAGATCGCGCGCAGGGAAGGCTTCTTGATGTGCCCGGAAGGAGCGGCTACCTATGCGGCTCTTAAGCTCGGCCTGGCGGACGGACGCATCCGCCGCGACGAGCAGGCCGTGCTGTTCAACTGTGCCACCGGGACTGAAATATCCGCTGCCGCCCGTGCACCGCGTGCTCGATCGCCTCAAGCCGATCGACTTTGCCGCGCTGTGATGAATTGCCGCCTTCGGATGGAAGCAGGCCCATGAAAAAACTCGGCACGAGCGTCGTCATCGCCGCCCTGATCGCGACGATCGCCGTCGCTGCCGCACAGACCTATCCCGCACGTCCCGTCACGATCATCGCGCCGTTCCCCGCCGGCGGCCCCTTGGACACGATCGCGCGCATCATTTCAGAGCCCATGCGCTCGGCGCTCGGGCAGCCTGTGGTGATCGAGAACGTGGCCGGTGCCGGCGGCAATATCGGCACTGGCCGCGTCGCGCGCGCGCCCGCCGACGGTTACACGGTCGGCATCGGGCAATGGAGCACGCATGTGGTCAATCCCGTGACCTACAAGCTGCCCTATGACGTGTTGAACGATTTCGAGCCGATCGCGCTCTTGACCATCACGCCGCAATTGATCATCGCCAGGAAGGATTTTCCGGCAAAGGACGTCAAGGAACTGATCGCCTGGCTCAAGGCCAATCCGGACAAGGCAACCGCCGCAACAGTCGGAGCAGCCGGTGGGGCGCAGGTGTCATCGATCTACTTCCAGCAGGCCACCGGCACGCGGTTTCGTTTCGTGCCCTATCGCGGCGGCGGCCCGGCGATGCAGGACCTGGTCTCCGGCCAAGTCGACCTCATGCTCGACCAGGCCGCCAACGCACTCGGTCAGGTTCGCGGCGGCGCGATCAAGGCCTACGCAGTGATGTCGAAGGCCCGTTGGCCGGCGCTGCCCGACGTTCCGGCCATCGACGAGTCCGGTGTCCGCGGGCTGTACGTGGCCTACTGGCACGCCATGTGGGCGCCCAGGAATACGCCGAAAGACATCATCGCCAAGCTCAATGCCGCCGTGATCGGCGCACTCGCCGATCCCAACGTGAAGCAACGATTGGGCGAGCAGGGACACGACATCTGGCCGCGCGAGCAGCAGACGCCGGAGGCGCTGGCGGCCTACCACAAGAGCGAGACCGAGAGATGGTGGCCGATCGTGCGGCGCCTCCAATGCCTCAAGGCGGAGTGACGTTGATCGAGCCCGGCTTCCAGCTTGCGTAGAGCGGGTTGGCGCGCGAAAAAACATAGTCGAGGCCCGTCACCTGCGACATTCTCGGCGCCCCGGTCGCGCAACAGGCTGGCAAGCGCATGCACGTGATGCGGCGGGCAGTGCAGCGTGAGCATGCCGGAGGAGGTCGGCCCGCCGAACGGCGTCGCAATGCCGAAACGCTCTCTCGCCTCGGCCAGCAGGGCTTCGTCGCAACCGCGCAAAGCGGGTGCGCATCTCGCGGAATTCGCGCGCCCGCGTGTGCGCGGCGATGCGGTCGAGGACCGTGCGCGCGCGCTCGCGCTCGGCCGCGCCCCACGGTGCGCTGCGCGCGGCCACCAGGCTCGCTTGCGAGCGCAGCATCAGGCCATCCTCGATCACCTTGAGGCCATTGGCGGCAAGCGTTGCGCCGGTGGTCGTGATGTCGACGATGAACTCGGCGGTGCCGGCCGCCGGTGCCGCTTCGGTCGCACCTGCGCTTTCGACGATCCGGTAGTCGATAACCCCATGAGCGGAGAAAAAATTGCGCGTGAGGTTCACGTATTTGGTCGCCAGCCGCATCTTGCGCCCATGCTTCATTCGGAACGCGGTTGCGACGTCGTCGAGATCGGCCATGCTGTGCACGTCGATCCAGGCCTGCGGCACCGCCACGACCACATTGGCGTGACCGAAACCCAGCCCATCGATGAACACCACGTTGCGATCCGGGTCGGGGATTTTCTCGCGCACGAGATCTTCGCCGGTGAGGCCGAAATGCACGAGGCCATTCGCCAGAAGGTCGACGATCTCTGCGGCCGAGAGATAGGCCACCTCGACGCCGGCGAGGTCTGCCACGCTGCCGCGATAGTCGCGCGCGCCGCGTGGCTTGACCAGCTCCAGTCCGGCGCGCGCGAAGAAGGTTTCCGCGCTCTGCTGCAAGCGGCCCTTGGCCGGGACCGCGATGACGAGAGGCGTGCTCATGCTTCGTCTCGCAACGCAGCCAGCCGCTCGATCCAGGCGGCAAACCCGACCGCGGGGATCGGCTTGGCGCTGCCCAAGCCGCATGAGCAGCCCATCATAGCGCCCGCCGGCGACCAGGTGTCCCGTCACGCGCGTGCTTGGATCGTGCAACTCGAACACGAAGCCGGTGTAATAGTCGAAGCCTCGGCCGAAGGCGGTTGAAAATCGAATGCTGCCGACGTCGACGCCGCGTCGCGGCGAGAAAGCCGGTGCGGCTCTCGAGCTGGTCGAGGGCGGCATCGAGTGCGACCTTGGCGTCCGCTGCAAAGCCGCGCAGCTCGGATGCGGCTGCGTCCGGGCTGCCGCCGATGGCGAGAAATTTCTCGATCAGCATGCGGATCTCCCGCGGCAGGGAGGTGCGCGCGCCGAGTGCTGCCTGCTCCAGGAAACGGTCGGCGACTTCGCCGACCGAGCGCCCGCCGACTGCCGTGATCCCGGCGATCGACAACAGGTCGGTGACCAGCGCATGTGCGGCCTTGGGATCGGAGCCGGCGAGTGCCGCCAGCACGCCCTGGTATTCCGGCCGTGCATGCGAGGCGCTGATGGTGAGCCGATCGAGATCGTGCGCCAGCGTGGTCTTGCGGTTGAAGTCCTTGATCAGGCGACGCTTCCAGGCCGGGGCCAGATCGAGTGCCGCGACCAGGGCGGAAAACAGCGCAACGTCACCGGTCCGGACGTCGGGCGCCGCAAGTCCGTAATGCGCCGTGGTCTCGAGACCGAGCGCGAGCATTTCGGCATCGGCGTCAGCCTTGTCCAGCCGGCCGAAGGATTCAATGCCGGCCTGCAGGAATTCTCCTGCACCGACGCCGCCTGCTCCGGGCTGACGCGGTTCGGAGGTATCCGAGTTGCGGTAGCGAAACACCGGACCGAGATAGCAAAAGCCTTGCGGCTTGCCGGCGGCTGACGAGGCGAGATAGTCACGCGAGACCGGAATGGTGAGGTCGGGCCGCAGGCACAACTCGCGGCCCTTGGGATCCGTGGTGAGATACATGCGCTTGCGGATGTCCTCGCCGGAGAGGTCGAGGAACGGCTCTGCCGGCTGCAGGATCGCCGGCGCAACCCTGGCATAGCCGGCGCGCTCGAACGAGCCGAGCAGGGCGTCGGCATCGGCGCTCGAGGGGGACTGCACGGCGCTCGTCATGGGGCGGTTGATGTGGGCCTGGGGCGGCGCGGCATGTAGCATGGTCCGGCGCTCTTTTCGACGCCTATTCGGAATGGTTAATGCGCGACGTCATGTCCGGGAGGCGGCTGACGTAGCCAGCATGGAGCGCAGCGCAATGCGGGGCGCTGGTGCCGCCGGGCGCGATACCCGGATTTCGCTCGCTCCATCCGGGCTACGAGGTTCATTTCCAGTCGCCGAGAACTGCTCCGACCAGCGCAAGTGCCGCGACCGCGGCGGTATCTGCGCGCAGGATACGGGGCCCGAGCGCCAGCCGGATCACGTTGCGCATCGCGATGAGTGCGGTCCGCTCGTCTGCCGAAAAGCCGCCCTCGGGCCCGACCAGGACCGCGATCCTGAAGGAATGGTGCGGTGCTCGCGCGGATGACAGCGCGGCGATGGGGTCCTGAACGTGCGCATCCTCGTCGCAAAACACCAGCAGGCGGGCGGGATCGTGTCCCGCAACCATGGCCTCGAAGCTCAGCGGTGCAGCGACCTCGGGCAACGTCAGGATGCCGCACTGCTCGGCGGCCTCGATGGCGTTGGCGTGCATTCGCTCGAGGTTGACGCGTGCGACCTGGGTGTGGCGGGTGATCACGGGCTGCAGGCGGGAAGCCCCCATCTCGACTGCCTTTTGCACGATGTAATCGAGCCGGGCGTGCTTGAGGGGTGCGAACAGGTAGTGCAGGTCGAGCGGCGCGGTCTGGGGGCGAGCGCACGCACCGATGGCGAGCGCGAACCTGCGTTTTCCTTTGCTCGCGAGCGTTGCCTCCCATTCGCCGTCATGCCCGTTGAACGCCAGCACGCCTATCCCCGGCCTTCGAGTCGCAGCACATTGCCGAGGCGGTTCGCCTGGGCGGCATCGAGGCCGATATCTTGCCCCTGCTCGAGCGGCGCATCGACATAAAGCCGGGGAGTGCGAAAGTTGTAGCGGGACATGGGTTCGAATGTCAGGGTTCAGCGGGCCTCTGAGCTTAGCAGGTGTCCTGCGGGCGCAGCGCAGCATCCTCGGCTCCGCTTTGCGCGGCGCCGAGGATTCCCGCGGCTGATTCGATCGTCCCGGCCCACACAGGTCCGGATAGCCGCTTCTGCCGTGTTATCGCCGGATTCGACGGGCTTTTATTGCCGCTAACAAGGGGGGCCGGCCCGAATCATCGGGGCGAGCGTCGAACCCGACCGGACCAGGGGAAATCGCCATGACCATCAGCCGGGTTGTTCCACTTGTGCTTGCGTTCGCCGTTCTGCCGCTCTGGCCGGCCGCGGCACAATTTGGCGGCATGCCGGGCATGCCCGGCTCGCCGGGAATGCCCGGATCGCCAGGCATGTCCGGATCACCGTTCGCGGCTCCTCAGCAAGGGCCTCCGCCCGCCTGCAAGCAGCTCCTGAGTCAGCGGGACGAGACCGCCAAGCATGGTCAGACGCTGCAGGCCGCCGGCAAGAAGAAGGCCGGACCCGAAGAGATATGCAAGCTGTTCAAGGTCTTTCTCGCGGCCCAGTCCAAAATGATCGCGGGCCTGGAGGAGCATCGCGCGACCTGCGGCGTCCCTGTCGACGTCATCAAGCAGGTCAAGACCTCGCACGGCAAATCTGCGCAAATGGGCAAGCAGGTGTGCGACGTAGCGGCACAGGGGCCGCGGCCGTCCGGTCCCACCTTGAGCGACGCTCTCGGCGCCACGCCGACCGTGCCGGACGAATCGGCGTCACGGCGCGGGCAGGGGACCTTCGACACGCTCACCGGCAGTCCGTTGACGCGATGACCGCCGGCGCGGGGCGCGTCGCCGATTCGACCGGAAATTGGGTCGACGGCTTCGCTCCCGCGTGGACGCGGCCATATCTGCGGCTCGCCCGCTTCGATCGACCGATCGGCTCCTGGCTTCTGCTGATGCCGTGCTGGTGGTCGGCCGGGCTCGCCGCCGTCCACGCCGGCAGGCACGTGAATGTCTGGCACGTCGTGCTTTTCTTCATCGGCGCCTTCGCTATGCGGGGCGCAGGCTGCACCTGGAACGATCTGGTCGATCGCGACCTCGATGCGCGGGTCGAGCGCACCCGGTCGCGGCCGATCCCATCGGGACAGGTGAGCATCGCCGCTGCCGCCGCCTTCCTGGTGCTGCAAGCGCTGATCGGGCTCGCTGTGCTGCTGCAGTTCAATCCCTTCACGGTGCTGGTCGGGACTCGCCTCGCTCGCGATTGTTGCGCTCTACCCGTTCATGAAGCGGGTCACCTACTGGCCGCAGATCGTGCTCGGGCTCGCCTTCTCCTGGGGCGCGCTGATGGGGTGGCCGGCGGTGTTCGCAAGGCTCGATCTGCCGGCCTTCCTGCTCTTTGCCGGATCGGTCTGCTGGGTGATCGGCTACGACACCATCTACGCGCATCAGGACCGCGAGGACGATGCCCTGATCGGGATCAAGTCGACAGCGCTGTTGTTCCGCGAGCGCACCAAGCCCATGCTGGCCGTGTTCTATGCGCTCGCAGTCCTGCTGATTGCGCTTGCCGGATGGACAGCGGGCGCCGGGCTGATCTTCTCGCTCGGGCTCATAGGATTTGCAGCGCATCTGGGCTGGCAAATAGCACGGCTCGAGATCGACGATCCCGCGGTCTGCCTTGCCGTCTTCAAGTCGAACCGCGATGCCGGCCTGATCCTGTTCGCCGCGCTGGTGCTGGAGGCGACGGCACAGACACATGCTCTGAACCTCCGGCGGCGAGGCCCTGGTTGAGGGCATGCGAACCCATCGACTTCGTGGCTGGCGCCGCGATGGGCTTCGCTCGACCCAGCGCACGTGATCACACGACGTTGCCGCGGGCGGCGGCGGCGCTCTTCGCCAGCGCTGGCCACCCCGCCGCGGCGCGCACGCGTGCCGCCGCCTCGGCTGCCGGCAGGCTGCGGTCCCAATCGCGGGCGATGAAGCGGCATCCGCTGATTCCATCGGATTGCGGCGAGGCCAGCCACACCACCGGCACGGCCATGATCTGCGGATCGAGCAGGACGGCGGGCCGGGGCTTGCCGACGGGAAAGAATCCCGGCGTATCGGTTGGTCCGCCCGGCACCAGGATGTTGACGGTCACGCCGGTGCCTTCGAGGTCTTTCGCCCAGCTGGCGCAACTTGCTTCGAGCGCCGCCTTCGACGCGCCATAGGCGGAGAATCCCGCCGCCAGCATGGTGTCGAAGCTGGTCGTCACATTGATGATGCGTCCCCATCCGCGCTCGATCATCGGTCCGGCCGCGAAGCGCGCCATCAGAAAAGCGCCGATGCAATTGATCGCGAGAATGCGCTGCCAGCCCTGCACATCGGGCCGTCGCCCTTCGAGGCTCGCCCAAGTGGGCGAGCACCTCATGGTGACGGAGAAAGGTCTTGCTCGCGGCAGCATCAAGAATCGTGCAACGGCATAAGGGCATGGCACTGGCCTGCGTCAAAGGCCATGACAGGGCTGATCGATCGAGCGGCAGAGCCGGTAGACAGCACAAGTTTGGCGGCGCGCATTCTTTAGTGCTGCCGCGCGCGAAAACCTGCCACCGTCACCCTGAGGTGCTCGCCCACTTGGGCGAGCCTCGAAGGGCGACGGCCCGGAAAACCCTTCACCATTGAGAATGACTTTCCAAGCGACGCGGCGGACGACCTCGAGTGACGACGCTGTGCTGATGCCGCCGACCGAAACTCGAATCGGTTCTGACGTGCCGCCCACGGCATGCTGACTGAGGCACTTGTGCCAATGTGAGCGGGTGTTGGAGAACGGCGGCTCGCTCCGGGCCGTCGCCCTTCGAGGCTCGCCCAAGTGGGCGAGCACCTCAGGGTGACGGCGCGAATGGCTCTGATCGGCGATTACAAGGGCTATGGCTTGAGCCTGATCATCGGCCTCCTGGCCGGCACGCTCAATGGCGCAGCGGTCGCTTATTTCCGGGGGACACCGGCTGTGGTCGAAACCGTTTCAGGTTTGGCCAGTGTGTGAGCGCCGGCCGGCAGGCGCACCGTAAAGATCGAGCCTTTGCCCGGCTCGCTGATCGCAGTCACGTCGCCGCCCATCATGCGGGCGAGGTTGCGTGTGATGGCGAGGCCAAGGCCGGTTCCGCCGTAGCGTTGTGCGGTCGAGGAATCGGCCTGGGCGAATTCCTCGAACAGCTTCGCTTGCTGCTCGGCCGTCATGCCGATTCCGGTATCCGATACGGCGAGCTCGATCCAGTTGCGTCCATCAACGACTTTTCGCACCCGCAGCGTAACCTCGCCTTGCTTGGTGAACTTGCAGGCATTGCTCAATAGATTGAGCAGAATCTGCCGCAGCCGCATCGGGTCCACGGTCAGGGAACCGAGGTTCTCATGTCTTTCGATGACGAGACGGTTGTTGTTCTGTTCGGCAAGCTGGCCCGCGGTGCCGATAACTTCATCGAGCAGCGAGGTCAAGTTCACGGATTCCGGACTGAGCTCGAGCTTGCCGGCTTCGATCTTCGAGAGGTCGAGCACCTGGTTGATGAGGCCGAGAAGATGGGTGCCGGCCCGATGCACGCGGCGCAGCGGCTCCTCCGCTTTTTCCGTACCGAACCGCGCCGCATTGGTGAACATCATCTCGGTCAGTCCGATGATGGCATTGAGCGGGGTGCGCAGCTCGTGGCTCATGTTGGCCACGAATCGCGCCAGATTGCTGCGCGCCCGCTCCGCCGCGAAGCGCCGTCGCTCGATCTCGCGCAGCCTCGCGATCTCATCCAGTGTCTTGCGCATCGTCGACTTCGAGATCGACCATGTCGATCGGCTTCGTGACGAAATCGAAGGCGCCGCGGTTCATGGCGGTGCGAATGTTCGGCATGTCGCCGTATGCCGACACGATGATCGCGCGCACCGGCGCCTGGAGCTCGCGCAGGCGCGCCAACAGGGTGAGGCCGTCCATCACCGGCATGTTGATGTCCAGCAGCATCAGATCGATCCCGGCGTCCGCCTGGAGCACGGCGAGCGCCTGCTCGCCGTCGCGCGCGAAGGAGAACGCGAATTCGCCGGCGCGGATCTGCCGGCGGAAGCGCTGGTTGATCAGCAGCTCGAAATCCGCCTCGTCGTCGACCACCAGGATTTGCGTGGCGGCGCTCATGTTGCGGGAGCCGATGACGTGAATGCGCGCAGCCGCTGCTTCAAATAGTCGAAATCGACCGGCTTGCTCGAGAAAGTCGACCGCTCCCTTCTCGGCGGCCTTGAGGCGCCGCCGTTCTCGTCGCCGTAGGCCGTCACCATCATGACCGGCAGATGCGGCCAAGCCCGCTTGATCTCGTGCAGCAACTGCAGGCCGTCCATCCCGGGCATGTTGATGTCGGACAGGATCAGGATCAGTTCGGGACGAATGCCATTTCTGAGTTGCTGCAGCGCGCGTTCGCCCGATTCGCGAAATGCAGCGCATAATCCCCGTTGCGCGCCTCGCGGCGGAAGCGCTGACGAAACAGCTCCACGACGTCCGGCTCATCATCGACGACCAGAATGCTGACGGTCATGGCTGTCGCTCCGCCAGCCATTCGAGGCTTGCCGGCCCGCGTCGCCGGCGCGAGGCAGCCGGATCACGAACTCGGTGAACTCGCCGGGGCGGCTGTCGACCGCGATCGTGCCGCCATGCTGCTGGACCACGATGTCGTAGCTGATCGAGAGGCCGAGGCCGGTGCCCTCGCCGGTCGGCTTAGTGGTGAAGAACGGCGTGAACAGCTTCGCCCGCACGCTCCGGTGACATCCCGACGCCGTTGTCGCGCACGCGCACCTCGACCTGGTCCCCGAGATCGCGCGTTGTCACCCGCAGCGTCGGGACGGTAGTCCGCACCGGCGCCGCCGTCGCGCTGGCGCTTGGTCGTCGCATAGAAGCCGTTTCCGAACAGGTTGAGAAACACGCGCGTGATGTCCTGCGGGACCAGCTCGAGCGGACCGAGATCGGGATCGAGATCGCGCTCCAGCGTGATGTTGAAATGTCTGATCCTGCGCGCGGGCCCCGTGATAGGCGAGGTTGAGCGCCTCCTCGACCAGCGCATTGAGATTGACGGTCTGGCGCTCGCCGCTGCCGCCGCGCGAATGCAGCAGCATGCTCTTGACGATGCCGTCGGCCCGCCGCCCGTGCTCGGTGATCTTGGACAGATTGCCGGTCAACGTCGTGATCAGATCGTCGACGTCGGCGAGCGCCTGCGCCTTCGAGCCCGCCCAGGGCCGGATCCAGCGCCTCCTTGAGCTCGTTCAGCAGCTCCTCGGACAGGCCGGCGAAATTGTTGACGAAGTTCAGCGGGTTCTTGATCTCGTGCGCGATGCCAGCGGTCAGCTGGCCAAGCGACGCCATCTTCTCGGCGTGAACCAGGTTGGCCTGCGTGGCCTTCAGCTCGCGATACGCCTCCTCCATAGTCCGGCTCGCTTCGGCGGCGGCATCGCGGGCCGCCTCCAGCTCGCGTTCGCGCTGCTTCGTTGCGGTGATGTCTGCCCAGATCGTCACCGTTCCGCCTTCCCGGGTCCGGAATTCGCTGACGCGAAGCCATCGGCCGTTGGCGAGGCGCAGCTCGCAGGCGCTCGGCGCGGCTGCGGTGCAGAGCGAGGCGCTCCTCGAACCACGCGGCGGGGTCTCCGCCCTGCGACGGGTCATATCGGCCGCTGCGGCTGAAGGCGTGGAGCAAGATCCTCGAAGCGGGTGCCGACGACGAACAGGTCCGCGGCGTCCAGCAGCTCCTGGCAGCGGCTGTTGAAGATGACCAGCCGGTCTTCGCTTGTCCCACAGGGCGAAACCGTCGGAGATGCTCTCGATCGCGTCGGTGAGGCGCGCCCGGGCCAGCTCGACGAAGGCCTGCGCTCTCCTCTGCTCGGTGACGTCCGCGTAGATCGAAACGAAGCCGCCGCTCGGCACCGGGTTGCGGCGGACCTCCAAGACCGTGCCGTTCGGCCGGGTCCGTTCGTCGGCAAAGGCGCGGTCCAGGGACGCGAGGCGCCGCCGGACAACCTGTTCCTCGACATCGCAGGGGCCGAACTCGCCGCGTTCGGCGAGATAGCGGATGAACGCCTCGAAGGTGACGTCGTGGCCCGACGCGGTCCTCCGGCAGCTCCAGCAGCTCCTGGAAGCGCTGGTTCCAAGCCACCATGCGCCGCTCGCGGTCGAACATCACCACGCCGTGCCCCATATTGTCGAAGGTCACGCGCAGCACGGAGCTGCGCCGCTCGAGTTCGCTCGTCCGCTCATCGACCACCTGCTCGAGCCGCGCCGCCGCCTGCTTGCGCTCCTCGAGCAGGCGCTCCAGCTCGATTGCATTGCGCCGAAAGATCTCGACCGCCCGGCCCATCGCGGCGATCTCGTCGGCTCCCTGCGCGGCCACGGCGGCGTCGAGTCTGCCGCCCGCGATGGCGAGCATCCCGTCGCTGAGCGCGGTCAGGCGGCGGACGATATTGCGGCCGACGTAAAGCCACACGATCAACACGGAGGTCAGCAGGCTCAGCGCGACGACGGCGACGAGGACGCGGGTGCTCAGGCGCTGGACCGACAGCGCGTCGCGGGTCGCGTCGCCGATATCCCGCTTGGCCGCGCTGGCGAGCTGGTCGACCGCGGCGGTGAGCTGCGCCGACAGGCTGGCGTTCTCGGCGAGCCGCCTTTCGCCTTCGCCGACGAGCGCGAGCTCCTGCCTGCGAGCCTCCGCGATGGCGTTCGGCCCCTCGACGAACTCCCGCAGCTTTGCCACCTGCTCCAGGAACAGCGGCCGCAGCTTGGGATCGAGGCCGGCCGCCGTCGCCTCGAGGTCGCGCAGCGCGCCGCCGAGCTGGAAGGCGAGGACCGGAAGGCGCCGATCCTGGTCGGTGGTCGAGGCTTCGGCCAGCATGTCCACGGCGGCGGAGACCTGCCGCTGGGCGGTTTGCGCCGGCCGCTGCAATTCGATCAGCGACGCCAGCCGCCGCGCCGCGTCGCCGCCGTCATTCTCGATTCGCCTTTCGCACGCCGTCGACGAGCCCGGCGATCTGGCTGTCCATGACCATCAGCCACGGCGCCAGCAGCCGCTGCGTCTCGTCATTGGTCTGGAAGACGCCGCGCAGCAATGTTTTGATGCGCTCGTTGGTGTCGAGCCGGCGCGCGACCAGATCTCCAGCGCGGCGAGGTTGACCGTCAGCGACGAGACGATCGGCTCGATCCTCAGGAGCGGCAGAACCTCCGTTCGATCGCGCTTCAGGTCGAGCAGCTTGCCGTTCAAGCGGTCGACCTCTGCCTCGAGCTCGGCCTTGATCTCGTCGCGCCGTTTTCGGTCGGTGGCCGCCAGCAGCGCCGGTGCCGCGGCGATGATGCGCTCGGCGGAGCGCGAGAGCTCGAGCGAGGTCAGGGTGGGCGGAACACGCGTCTCGACGATGTCGAGCCGGTCGCCAACCTCCCGGAAGGCGTAGATTCCCGCCGCGGCAGCCAGCACGGCGAAGGCGCTGATCCCGAAGAACGCGAGCAGCAGCCGCGCGCGCACCCCGAAATTCCAAGCTCCGAGTGTTGAAACGTCCGGCTTTTCGGCTTCTAATGCTGTCACGGTCGACCGGCACCCAGGCGCCTTCCGCAAGATCGGTGTTTAGACTAGCACGGGCCGTCATACATTGTTGCAGTAACCGTCGCGCATGATCGAAGGTTTTTGAAGCCATAAGCCGTTTGCGGCCCCTGCGCTTTATCTGCATTGGAGAAGGGCAGCAGCCATGAGGCGGCGGGATATTCTGGCCGGCGCGGGATCACTGGCCGCCGGCGCGGCCTCGAGCTTCCCGGCGCCCGCGATCGCACAGGGAATCCGGCAACTCACGATGGTGACCGACTGGCCCGAAAGCTTGCCGGGCCTGCTTCCCAGCGCGCGTTCGGCTGGCGCAGACGATCGGCGAGGCCAGCGGCGGCCGCATCAAGATCGAGGTGTTTCCGGCCGGCGCGTTGGTGCGCCCGTTCGAGACCTTCGACGCGGTATCGGCCGGTGTCGCCGACATGTATCATTCGTACGACGGCTACTTCGAGAAGAAGTCGCCGGCGTTCAATTTCTATTCGCGGCGTTCCTTTCGGCTTCACCGCGGACGAATTGTTCGCCTGGGTCCGCTACGGCGGCGGTCAGGAGCTGTGGGACGCGCTCAGCGGCCAATTCAACATCAAGCCGCTCCTCTGCTGCAGCACCGGCACGCAGATGGGCGGCTGGTTCAACAACGAGATCACCTCGCTCGAAGCGATTCAAGGGGCTGCGCTACCGGATGCCGGGGCTCGGCGCCGAGGTCCTGCGGCGGCTGGGCGCCATCGTGGTGACCCTGCCGGGCGGCGAGATCGTGCCGTCGCTCAAGTCCGGCGCCATCGATGCCAGCGAATGGATCGGGCCCTGGCTCGACATGGCAATCGGCCTGCACAAGGCGGCCAGCTATTACTACTACCCCGGCTTCCACGAGCCGGGCACCGCCCAGACGCTCGGCATCAACAAGCGCGTGTGGGAGAGCTTCGATGCCGAGCGACCGGCGGCTCATCGAGGCTGTCGCCGCCGGCGAATACGCGCACTCGCTGGCGGAGTTCAACGCCAACAACGCGCTGTGCGCTGCGCAAGCTGCGGGACGAAGGCACCGTCAAGATCCTGAAATTCGACGACTCCATGCTGAAGGCCTTTCGCGAGATCAGCAAGGACGTCGTCGCCGAGGCCGGCTCCGGCGACGACCTTTCGAAGAAAATCTACGCGAGCTACCAGGAGTTCCGCGCGTCGATCATGGATTGGAGCGACATCGCCGACCGCGCCTACCTGAACAGCCGCAGCCTCGCTTAAGTCCAGTCCGCAAATGGTCCGAGGTCAGATGCGTCATGAACTGTTGCGTAATTCCGTGATCGAATGATCCGCGCCACCGCCCGGGTCGGAGCACTGCATGTCATCGTGCATTGGAGAAAGGCAGCAGCCATGAGGCGGCGGGATATTCTGGCCGGCGCGGGATCCTTGGCGACCGGCGCGACCTTGAGCTTCCCGGCACCTGCGATCGCACAGGGAGCCGCGACAGCTGAAGATGGTGACCGACTGGCCCGCAGATATGCCGGGCCTGCAAACCAGCGCGGTTCGCTTCGCGCAGACGATCGGCGCCGCGACCGGCGGGCGCATCAAGATCGAGGTTTTTCCGGCCGGCGCGCTCGTGCGCGCGTTCGAGACCTTCGACGCGGTAGGGGCCGGCGTCGCCGACATGTATCACTCGTTCGAGGGCTACTTCGAGAAGAAGTCGCCGGCGCTTCATTTCTTCGCGGCGATGCCCTTTGGCTTCACCGCGGAACGAACTGTTCGCGTGGGTCCAGTACGGCGGCGGTCAAGAGCTGTGGGACGCGCTCAGCGGACAATTCAACGTCAAGTCGCTCCTCGTGCTGCAGCACGGGCTGCCAGATGGGCGGCTGGTTCACCCGCGAGATCACCTCGCCGGAGGAGTTCAAGGGACTGCGCTACCGGATGGCCGGGCCCGGCGCCGAGGTGCTCCGGCGGCTGGGCGCCATCGTGGTGACCCTGCCGGGCGGCGAGATCATGCCGGCGCTCAGGTCCGGCGCCATCGACGCCAGCGAATGGATCGGCCCCTGGCTCGACATGGCGATCGGCCTGCACAAGGCGGTGGGCTATTACTACTATCCCGGGTTTCACGAGCCGGGCTCCGGTTTCTCGCTCGGCATCAACAAGGGCGTGTGGGAAAGCTTCGATGCGAGCGACCGGCAGGCTCATCGAGGCCGTGGCCGCCTGCGAATACGCGCGCTCCTTGGCGGAGTTCAACGCCAACAACGCGCTGTCGCTGCGCAAGCTGCGGGACGAAGGCACCGTCAAAATCCTGAAGTTCGACGACGCCCTGCTGAAGGCCTTTCTCGAGATCAGCAAGGACGTGGTCGCCGAGATCGGCTCCGGCGACGAGCTTTCCAAGAAAATCTACGCGAGCTACCAGCAGTTCCGCGCGTCGATCATGGACTGGAGCGACATCGCCGAACGCGCCTTCCTGAACAGCCGCAGGCTCGCTTGATTGCAGCTCTGGGCTAGTCCCCGTTGAATTAGGGCTATTTTCGTGCGGTGATCTCGCGCTCGCCGCGATGCAGGACAGGCACCGCAGGAATGATGCCGACGCGCCGGCGCAGCGGCATCGACGCTCGCCGCGCTTCGAGCGCCGTTCGTCTGCGGCGCCGCGCGATCGCCCGGCCGATGCCCACGCTGCCGATGCGGCCAAACGGCTCGCGCAGACGACCATCGGCCTCGGCGACCAGCAGCGGCAATCCAAGCGCGCGCCCCCATGACTGCCATTCCGCGACGATGTCGGCGCCGTCGAGGGCATGAAACATCGTGAGCGACAAGGCCGGATCGGGATGTTCGAGCGCAACCGCAACCGCGGCCGCGGACCCGTCCAGCGGCGGGTCCATGCGGACCGCGACGCCGAGATAGGTGGTGACCGGCACCACCAGCGTCATTCTCATTCCGCACAAAGCTCGGCACAGCACCACGCGCTCGCGATCGATCTCGATGAGACGCAAGCGCGCGTCTGCAGGCTGATGGTCGAGTGCAAAGCGCAGAGGGAGGGAGAAGGGGTCGAGCCGATCGATCGGGCTCGACCCCGCAGGCAAGACCCTGCTGGTTGTTGTTTGACGCCTCAAACCTTATCTCCCCGGTGGGCTTTCGCCCCGTCGGAGTTCTTGCTCCGATCGTTGCCGCGATCATGTCCCAAACAGGTCGGAATCCGCTTAATGTTCCTGGTTAATCTGCGGTATCAGAGCGTCGAGTGCGATTCATGCTTGACGAGACCTTGCGGCGCGCTTGCAAATTCTCTGGCGGAGGTCCTTCGGCGGCCGAAATGAAGCACAATCCCGAGATGCCGTCGCTCCTCGATCAATCCGCGTTGACCGATCTCGCCGAACGGCTGGTCACGGCCGCACGCCGCGCGGGTGCGGATGCGGCCGATGCGCTGGCGGTGCGTTCGGTATCGCTTGGCGGTCGAGGTGCGCGAGGGCGCGGTCGAAGAATCCGAGCGCTCCGAGGGTGACGACGTGGGGCTGCGGGTGTTCGTCGGCCGCCGTCAGGCAGTGGTGTCGACCAATGACGTCAAGTGCCGACATATCGCTGCTCGCCGAGCGCGCCGTCGCCATGGCGCGGGCGGCACCCGATGATCCGTTCGCCGGCCCGGCGGAGCCTGCGCGGCTCGCACGCGAGATTCCCGATCTCGATCTGCTCGATCCCGATCTTCCGACGGTGACGCTGCTCGAAGAGCGCGCCCGACGTGCCGAGAGCGCCGGCCTCGCCGTCAACGGAATCACCAAATCGGGCGGCGCCTCGGCCTCTGCCGGCATCGGCGGAATGGTGCTGGTCACCAGCGAAGGCTTTCGCGGCGCTTATCTGAATTCCGGTCACAGCGTCTCGATGACCGCGATCGCGGGTGAGGGCACCGCGATGGAGCGCGACTACGATTATTCCTCGGCGCTCCACGGCGCCGATCTCGAAGCTGCCGAGAAGGTCGGACGCACAGCCGGCGAGCGCACGATCGAGCGCCTCAACCCGCGCAAGGTCGAATCGAAGCGCGTGCCCGTCGTGTTCGACCGGCGCGTGGCGGGCTCGCTCATCGGCCATCTGGCCGGCGCGATCAACGGCGCCGCGGTCGCGCGCAAGACGAGCTTCCTCAAGGACCGGCTCGGCGAGCGGCTGTTCAAGCCCGGCATCGAGGTGCTCGACGATCCCCTGCGCAAGCGTGGCCTGCGTTCGCGCCCGTTCGATGCCGAGGGAGTTGCCACCAGGCCCCTGGTCGTGGTCGAGGACGGCGTGCTCGTCTGCTGGTTGCTCGACAGCGCGACCGCCCGGGAGCTTGGCCTGGCCACGACCGGCCACGCGCAACGTGGCGTCTCGTCGACGCCTTCACCGGGACCGAGCAATCTCTCCCTTGCTCCCGGCTCCGATACGCCCGAAGCCTTGATGGCGGACATCGTCGAGGGCTTTTACGTCACCGACCTCATCGGCATGGGCGTCAATCAGGTGACCGGCGACTACAGCCGCGGCGCTTCCGGTTTCTGGATCGAGAACGGTCGGCGCAGCTATCCGGTCAGCGAGGTGACCATTGCGGGCAATCTGACCGACATTTTCCGGGAATTGACGCCGGCCAACGATCTGGAGTTCCGCTTCGGCACCAACGCGCCGACCGTGCGCGTGGAAGGTCTCACCGTTGGCGGCCGGTGATCTCGCCATGCGTTCGTGCCGGACTGCGGGACCAACTCGCCGGTGCAGTGCGTGAGGCCGGGGAGCTGGCGCTGCAAACTTTTCGCGGCCAGCTCAAGAGCTGGACCAAAGGCAAGTCGTCGCCGGTCAGCGAGGCCGATCTCGCGGTGGACGCTCTTCTGCGGGAGCGCCTGTTGACGATCCTCGAGGCCGGCTGGCTGTCGGAGGAGACCGAGGACGACCCTGCGCGATTGCAAAAGGCCGATGTCTGGGTCGTCGATCCGATCGACGGAACGCGCGCCTATCTCGCTGGACTTCCCGACTGGGCTGTCTCGGTGGCGCTGGTAACCGGCGGCCGCCCGGTGGTGGCGGCGCTCTACGCGCCGGTGCACGACGAGCTGTTCCTGTCGATCGCCGGCGGCGGTGCCACCCTCAATGGGATTGCCATCCACGCCAGCCGCGGGCATCAACTCGCCGGTGCGAAATTTTCCGCACCCAAACGCCGTCTCGACATCCTGGCCGCGGTCGAGCCCGGCATCGAAATCGCGCCAAGGGTGCCGTCGCTTGCGCTGCGTATTGCCCGCGTCGCCAGCGGCGCGCTGGACGGCAGCTTTGCCGGGCCCAACAGCCATGATTGGGACCTTGCGGCGGCGGACCTTTTGGTGCACGAAGCCGGTGGCGCCGTAACGACTTTGACGGGGCAATCGCTGATCTACAATCGCCCCGATCCGGTTCACGGCGCGCTGGTGGCCGCCGGCGTCGCCCGTCATCAGGTCTTGCTCGACCTCATTCGCGATCGGATCGCCGAATTCGTGTGATCGCTGATCCGAAACGGGCGATCGATCGAGGGACGCAGCCATGTCGGACCAGACTGCTCGCACGCAGTTGCTTCATCTCGTGTTCGGCGGCGAGCTCGCCGATCTGCACAAGGTCGAGTTCAGGGACCTGCACGAGCTCGACATCGTCGGCATCTATCCCGACTACGCGAGCGCCTATGCCGCCTGGAAAGCCAAGGCACAGCAGACCGTCGATAACGCTCTGATGCGATATTTCATCGTCCATCTGCATCGGTTGCTCGATCCGGATACGGATCGGCGCGCCGAACGCTGAGCCGGTGATGGCTTACGAGCGGTTGATGCGCCAGGTACCGGTCGTGATTGCAATGTGGGGAGCGCAGGATCGTGCATGAGCGATGCCGCTCACCCTGAGCGCCTATCGCATGCTGTCGGCGGGGCTGACGCCGCTGGCGCCGGCACTGGTCTCCCGCCGGCTCAAGCAGGGCAAGGAGCACGTCGCGCGCGTCGATGAGCGCTACGGCGAGAGCAGGATGGCGCGACCGCCCGGCCCGCTGGTATGGGTGCACTGCGCCAGCGTCGGCGAGCTTCTCGCCGTGATCCCGCTGATCGAGCGTATTCGCGAGAAGGATTTCGCGGTGCTCTGCACATCCGGCACCGTCACCTCGGCCAATCTGGCCGAGCAACGCTTGCCGTCGGGTGCGTTCCATCAATTCGTCGCCCTCGACGCGCCGCGCTTCGTCAAACGCTTCTTCGATCATTGGCGGCCCGATCTCGCGCTGTTCGTGGAATCCGATCTCTGGCCAAATCTCATCATGACCAGCGCCGGACGCGGCATTCCGTTGATCCTCGTAAACGGCCGCCTGTCCGAGACGCTCGTTCAAGCGATGGCGTTTCATGCCCAGCACGATCAACGCCCTGCTGCGTTGCTTCGATCTGTGCCTGGCGCAATCGGCTGCGCATGCCGGGCGCTTGCGCGATCTCGGCGCGCCTCGCATCGCCACCACCGGCAATCTCAAGCTCGACGTGCCGGAACCGCCTGCCGATGCCGACAGCCTGGCGGCACTGAAGGCTGCGATCGGCGAGCGCACCGTCATCGCCGGCGCATCGACCCATGCTGGCGAGGAGACCGTGTTGATCGAGGCGCATCGGCGGTTGCGGGCTTCCTTTCCGACGTTGCTCACGATCATCGTGCCGCGCCACCCCGAGCGCGGTCCGGGCATTCTGGAGATCGCGCATGCCGCCGATCTCGAGGCAGCGGTGCGGTCGCGCGGGGAGCTGCCCGGAGCCGAAACCGACGTCTATGTCGCGGATACGCTGGGCGAGCTCGGCCTGATCTACCGGCTGGCCCCGATCGTATTCGTCGGCGGGTCGCTTGCCAGTCACGGCGGCCAGAATCCGATCGAGCCGATCAAGCTCGGCGCCGCCATCCTGCATGGCCCGCACATCTGGAATTTCGCCGAGATCTATGCCGCGCTCGACAAATCGCATGGTGCCGAGCAAGTCACCGATGCAGGCAAGCTTGCGGTTCGCGTCGGTGCCTGGCTCAAGGACGCGGGCGAGCGCACCGCCGTGGTTGCGGCCGGGCGCGAGACTGTCGCCACGCTGGGCGGCGCACTCGAGCGCACGCTCGCCGCCATCGAACCCTATCTCATGCAGATTCGCCTCGAACGCCGCGGCCCCGATGCGTGAGCCGTCATTCTGGTGGCGCAAGCCCGGCGCCGCCTCCGGCCTGCTCGCGCCGGTGGCGGCGGCCTATGCGGCGGTGGCGCAGGCGCGCCTGAACCAGACCGGGCAGCGCGCCGGGGTGCCGGTGATCTGCATCGGCAACTTGACCGTCGGCGGCGCCGGCAAGACCCCGGCCGCACTTGCGGTCGCGCAGATGCTTGCGCAGCAGGCGAACAGCCGGTGTTCCTCAGTCGCGGCTATGGCGGCACGGCGAGCGGGGCCGCTGCAGGTCGACCCGGCGCGGCATCGCGCGGCTGAGGTGGGCGACGAGCCGCTTCTGCTCGCGCGCAGCGCACCTACCATCGTCGCGCGTGACCGGATCGCGGGCGCGAGAGCCGCAGTCGCTGCCGGCGCCAGCGTCATCGTCATGGATGACGGATTCCAGAATCCGTCGCTCGCCAAGGATTTCTCGGTGCTCGTCGTCGACGCGCGGCGCGGCATCGGCAACGGCCGGGTGCTGCCCGCCGGGCCTCTGCGGGCGCCGCTCGCTGCGCAGCTTCGGCGCGCGCAGGCGATGGTCGCTGATCGCGCCGACGGCACCGATCCATCACCGTCATCCTGAGGTGCCCGCGTCTTCGCGGGCCTCGAAGGTGATCGGCCCGCACCCGATCAATGCACTCTCGGTGCTTGCAGCGTCGTGACGGCGGCGCGGAACGAAAACATTCCGGTGTTCCACGCGCACCTCGAACCGGATGCGCAGGCAATCGCCGCGCTCGCCGGCAGCAGCGTGCTCGCCTTTGCCGGCATCGGGGATCCCGAGAAGTTCTTTGCAACGCTTGCCGGTTCCGGCATCGCCGTCACGGCAGCCCATAGCTTTCCCGACCATCACCGATACACCCGGCGGCAGGCGCAGGCGCTGTGCGATGCCGCCGACCGCGCGGTCTCGTGCTGGTGACCACGGAGAAGGATTTCGCCCGGCTCGGTGGCGAGCACGGAGTTGGCGGCGCTCGCCGCCGCGCGCGCAGGCGCTGCCGGTCACCCTCGTCTTCGAGGAGGAAAACCCGATGCGATCGCTGTTGCGGGAACGCATCGCCGCGGCCCGCAAGACCGGCCAGGGATGAGGGACGAGCCTACCGGCCTCCGGAGCGCTTTCTGGCGTCCGGGAAATGCCGCTGCAGAACGGCTTCGGGACTGGCGTAGGGCTCTTGCAGATCGACGCTCCAGTACTTGAGCTCCTCGAGCGGGATCGCCACACCGGTCACGGCGCAGCGCACGAAAGCACCCGGCCGCACGACGCGAAAATCGCCGTCGAGATATTTTACCTCCGCCTCACCCGCCATCGGAGAAGAGCGATCGGTCCGGTTCAGCACGTCCTGCCTCCACCGCACGCCATAGCGGATCATGGATCAAACCAGCCGCAATGAGACCTGCCGCGGCCGGCGACTGCGCGGGATATATATAGCGCTTTCCGGCGGAGCGAAAAGAAGCTGTGAACAGGCGGCTCTGAGCTCACTCCGCGGCAATGCGGTGTGCCTGGGAATGATGTGCGTAGGTCTTCCAGGTCGGCCGATAATCCTGCACCGCCTCGTTGCCCCAGTTGTCCCAATGCTGTCGGGTGCCTCGGGCGAATAGCTCGATATACGGCCCCCACGAGCACGACTCGATAATGTCGTACTGCTCGTCGGGTTTTCGGCTGTGCTCGCGCTTGCGCGTGGCAATCAAATTGACCTGCGTGCGCCCCGCCTCGAGCGTGCGGGCATCCTTGCCCTTTACTCCGAACAGAAGAATCTCGGTGACATTCCTGAAGTAAAAGCCGACACCGCGCCCATCAGAGCCTCCGTCTTTGCGTACCTTGTGCCACACGATGTTGGACTTGTATCGGAAGCCCCACGAGCTCATCACGGCAAGCCCGTCGGGCAACAAGGCGTTGGGGCACCAAAGATAAAGATGCGCGCGAGGCGCACTGATCTCGGTAACCGGTAGCGACGCGATGTCCTCGAGCGACAAGGTGCCGTAACGGCTCAAGCGCTTGTGCTCCGGGGCCACCTTTCCGGTCTTGTTCTGGAATTGCCAGGGCGGGTCAGCGAGAATTGTGCCGTACTGCCGACCGCGGGAAAACGCGAGCAACTCCTCTCCTGCATTCATTGCTGTCTCCGAACGGCGGACTGATTCGCCCACCTCTCTGGCAGAATACAGGTACCACTTGATCTGCACTCGAGAGTAGAGGGCGCGTTATCGCTCGCTCTGGCGTCCGATCCTTCCTAAAATCCGGCATCATCGAGCCATTCATTCAAAATCCTGCCGCCGGTCTCTTGCAATGTTCGGCCATGGCGGACGGTGTCCCGGCGGATCGCACCCGGATCGATTTTCGCTTTGCCGAGCTCGACCGCATGGCCGATCAGCCAAGCCTCGATGCGTCGCGGGTCGGCCTCGACGTGGAATTGGATCCCGAGCAGGTTTGGTCCCCTCCTGAAAGCCTGGAAAGAGCAATGCGTCGTGAAAGCGAGGTTCTCGCAGGCCGGCGGGGAATTCGAAATTGTCGCCGTGCCAGTGCAGCACGTGGACATTCTCCAGATGCCGCAACGGGGACGTTTGCCCCGCATCGGTCAGCTCGACCCGCGCCCAGCCGATCTCCTTGACCGGCCCGGGCGCGACCTTCGCGCCGAGCGATTTGGCGATCAGTTGCGCGCCGAGACAGATGCCGAGCGTGGGTCGCAGCAATCCGATGCGACGGCCGATCAGGTCGGTCTCGTCGACGAGGAAGGGATAGGAATCCGCTTCGTACACGCCAATCGGCCCACCCAGCACGACCAGCAAGTCGGCTTCCAGAATCCTCGAAGATTTCGAGCGCGTCGACGCCGACGTCGATGCAGCCGATCTCGAACCCGCGCCGTTCGAGAATATGCCGCCAGGTCCCGAGGTCTTCGAATGCGACATGGCGCAGTGCGAGGCAAGCTTTCATGTCACGCGGGGCATCATCGGTCACTCGTCTGCGCCGGAAGCCGTCAGTCCAGCAGAGTTCGTGGCAACCACAGCGCGATCTCCGGGAAAACGACGACGGCCAGCAATCCGATCAGCTGCAAGCCCACGAACGGCACGATGCCACGGTACAGAGCCTGCATCGGGATCGAGGGAGCCACCCCCTTCATGTAGAAAAGGGTGATGCCGAAGGGAGGCGTCAGGAACGAGGTCTGCAGGTTGACCGCGAGCAGAATAGCGAACCAGGGCAGGAGCTCTGCCTTGGCGACATGCTCGCCGAAATCGAGCAGACGCAGCAGCGGCGTGAACACCGGCAGCACGATCAACGTGATCTCGATCCACTCGAGCACGAATCCGAGCGCAAACACGATGAGCATCATGATCGCCAGGATCGTCCAGGAGCTCAGCTGCAGACTCGCCATGAAATCGGTGACGAGATTGTCGCCGCCGAGCGAACGGAACACATAGGCGAAGGCCATCGCGCCGATGAAGATGAGGAACAGCATCGCATTGGTGAGCATCGAGCGTTCGAGGACGTCCTTGAGCGTCGCGTAGGTCAGCCGCCCATTGAGCGCGGTCAGCAGGATTGCGCCGGCCGCCCCGACGCCGGCAGCTTCGGTTGGCGTCGCCCAGCCGAAGCCGATCGAGCCCAAGACGAGGACGATGAGAAAAGTCGGAGGCAGGAAGCTCTTGAGCATGAGCCCCCACCACTCCGTCCTGTTCTTCGGCCCTTCGTGCGCACCGATGGGCGGCGCCAGATGCGGCCGCCATGCCGCCAGCGTCGAGATATAGACGCAGTAGAGTCCCGACAGCACCAGCCCCGGAAGAATGGCGGCAACGAACAGCGTGCCGACGGGGACCACCAGCAGATCACCCATCAACACCAGCATGATGCTCGGCGGAATCAGGATGCCGAGCGTGCCGGAAGCGGCGATGGTGCCGGTCGCCAGCGCCGGCGAGTATTTGCGCTGGAGCATGATCGGCAGTGCGAGCAGCGTGAGCATCACCACGGTCGCACCCACGATTCCCGTGGTGGCAGCCATGATCGTTCCCATCAGCGTGACGGAAAGCGCGAGGCCGCCGGGAACGCGCCGCAGCAGCACCTGCAGGCAATGCAGCAGATCGTCGCCGATTCCGCTGCGTTCCAGCAACGTGCCCATGAAAATGAACATGGGAATGGCGGTCAGGATCAGGTTGTCGGCGACCGAGCCGTAGATACGGGAATTGATGTTGAACAGCTCGACCAGCGAGAACACGCCGTAGAAATAGCCGATCATCCCGAATCCGAGGCCGACGCCGCCCAGGATGAATCCCACCGGAATGCCGGTGAACAGCAGCACGCCGAGAGCGACGAACATCAGGATCGGTAGAAGATCGACCAGATACATCTTCGGGATTTTCTGATTCGGTCCAGGCTCAAGTGCCGACGGATTTGGAATCATCGACGGTCGCGCGCTCGGCGGCAAATCCGGAGCGGTTGTTCATGATGGCCCGCACCTCGCGCGCGAGCGCCGGCGGTGCGAAGAGAAGGAGGATGTGGCGAAAGCAGACGCTGATGCACGCCAGCAGCAGCAGGAGAAACCCGAAGCTCATGCAGGATTTGATGATCCAGCGATGGGTCAATCCGGTTCCGGCCGACGAGCTTTCTCCCACGAGATAGGAATCGTAAGCGGCACCCATGCTGAGGAAAAGCAGCAAGGCGATATAGGGAATGGCGAAGACCACGCAGCCGAATATCTCGATCCAGCTCTTGCCGCGTTCGGAAAGCTTGTCGCGGAACAGGTCGATGCGGACATGCGCGTTCACGATATACGCAAAGCCGACGCAAAACATGAACAGCACGGCATGCAGGTGCCACTCGAGCTCCTGCAATTTCGTCGATCCGAGCACCAGAAACCGGCGCGTGACCACATCGAAGATGATCACCGCGGCCAGCGGGAGCGCCAGCCACGTCGAGGCTCGGCCGATGGCCATGACGAAACGGTCGATCGCGTCGGCAGTCTTGGCCAGGAAATGCACGATCGGAACCCGCTTGTTCGGGAAGCGACGTCTTCGGAGCAACCGTTGGGGAAAGCGCCCGGCGGCATCCTGGCCGCCGGGTCCGCCGGTGTCAGCGCTCGAGATAGCCGAGCTTGCGCCAGCGGTCGTACTTGAGCAGTCCACGCCCGCAACGAGCCGTACGCTTCCTTGAAGGAAGGATCCTTGGCGGACATTTCGTCAGCCACCTCGCGCCACGTCTTTTCCAAGGTCTTGAGCTGCTCGGGAGTGAACCGATGGATGATCACTCCTTTGCTCTCGAGCTCCTTCAAGACGTCGGGTTGCATGGATTCGCCTTCCGCGATCGCCTGCCGGACGTTGTCGCCGCAGACCATCTCGAGCATCGCCTTGTGCTGGTCCGAGAGCGCGTTCCAGCGATCGAGATTGATGATGATGTCGTAAATCGTCGCCGGCTGATGCCAGCCCGGGAAGTAGTAGTGCTTGGCGGCCTGATAGAGGCCCATCTTCAGGTCGACGGAGGGCGCGGCGAACTCGGCGGCGTCGATGGTTCCGAGCTGCAGCGCCGGGAACACGTCGCCCCCTGCAAGAAGCTGGGTCGAGGCTCCGAGCTTGTCCATCACCAGCGATCCGAGCGGCAGGAAGCGGACCTTCAATCCCTTGAAGTCGTCGAGTGACTTGATCTCGTTCTTGAACCAGCCGGCGGCCTCGGGGATCATGCCGCCGCACGGCATCGCGTGCATGTTGTGCTTGCGATACAGCTTCTCGTAAATCGGGCGCCCGCCGTGATGATAGAACCAGGCCATCAGGCCGGGCCAGTCCAGGCCGAACGGTTCGGAGGAGAACAGGGCGAGCGCCGGCTCCTGGCCGTACAAGTAGCCCGGAGTGGACCAGCACGCGTCCACCGCACCTCTTTTTACGGCATCGTAGCATTCGGCCGGCGGGATCAATGCCCGCGGCTCGAAGAACTGGATGCGGAAGCTGCCGCCGCTCACGCGAGCGATCTTCGTTTCGATGTCCTTGCCCGTCGACCCGGCGTGCGGCAAGCCGCTCGGGAACCAGCTCTGCATCTTCCATCGCACGGGTTGTGCCTCGGCCGGTGCCGATCCGGCCGCCAACGCGATCCCCGCAGCCAGCATGATGCTGGCTCCGATCGCAGCCCTGTCACGCGACTTCGTCGTCATTGGGTTTCCTCCCTACCGGCTCGCTCTCTCTTTCGTGCGAGCTTCAACTCCTTCCGGCGCCGTCGCCGTCACCGCCAGGCGGTTGCGCTCGACGATCGCCTCCAGCTGCTTCTCCAGCTCCGGGGTCGCCGGGACCATCGGCAGCCGATGCTCGTTCATCGCAATGAGCCCCATGAGCTTCATCATGCACTTGATCGGGATCGGGCCGGTATCCAGGAAAGGCGCCGTCATCAGCTCGTCGAGCTCGAGCGCAAGCGCCTGCGCCTCGTGCAGCTTTCCGGCCATGCACAACTCGTTCAATCTCGCGACCTGCTTCGGCGCCACGTTGGATGTCGTGATCATCGTGCCGCAGCCGCCGAGCGCCGACATGGCGAAGGCGGTGCTCTCCAGCCCGCCGAACATGCGAAAGTCCGGGCCGAGGCGGCTCATCAGGCGGGAAACCAGCGCGAGGTCATCGTCGGTGTTCTTCAAGCCGATGAAATTCGGCGCGCGCTCGGCAATGGATTTCGAAGGTTTCGGCAGTGACCGAAACGGCGGCGCGGGCCGGAATGTGATAGATCAGGAATGGCAGCTTCGTTCGATTGGCCAGGTCCGCGAAGAACGCAACCAAGCCGCGCTGCGGAGGCCGCACGTAATAAGGGGTGACGGACACCACCGCGTCCGCGCCTGCAGCCTCGGCCTTGGCGAGCAGGTTCACGGCCTCGGCGTGAGATTTGGCGGGAATGCCGGCAACGACTGGCTTGCGGCCTGCCGACGTTTTCACCGCAACCTCGATCAGGCGCGCTTTCTCGTCGAACGTGAGCGTGGTGGGCTCACCGCTGGTCGCGTTGACGAGCAGACCGTGCGTGCCTTGTCCGATCTGCCACTCGATCAGTCGTGCGTATCGGTCATAGTCGACGTTGCCGTTCCTGAAGGGCACGACCAGCGGGGTGAACGCACCGCTGAGAAACGGGACCTTGCGGATCATGCTCATTATCTCCCTTCATCTCCCTTCGCTCCCCCGTCAGCCCTTGGGCCCCAACATCGCTCGGCTGTCATCCGCGCAAGGAGAAGTGGCCGCTCGTGCCGTGAGAGCCGGGGTTGACGAGCAGAAGAAAGTTGCCCATTAGGAATTAATCTAGGGAAATACTTGACCAATGGTCAAGAGCCCTTCGCTTAGAGCCCTTCGCTTAATGTCGTTGGTCGCCCGATGCGTGAAAAATCCGCCAAGACCACTTTTGCCATCCACATCTATGACGAGGTCGAGCCGATCGACGTCGGAGCGACCTTCGGCGTGCTGTCCATGGCACGGCGAATTGCCCCCGGCATCGGCATGTTTCTCGTGGCGGAAAGAGCAGGTCCGGTCCGGGCGGCCAATGGCCTCGTCGTCTGCGCGGACTTCGATTACCGGAGTTGTCCTCCCGCGGATGTCTTGATGCTGACCGGCGGCCCGGGCTGGGCGGCCGAGGCCGCCAATCCGGCGACGCTCGAATTCGTCAGGCGCCGCTCCGGCGGCACGGCCATTGCCTCGGTGTGCACCGGGGGGCTGATCCTCGCCGCGACCGGGCTCCTGGCTGGCCGCACGGCCACCACCAAGCGTGCCGTGACCGGCGCCGAGCAGTCGCCGTTGGAGGTGATGCGTGCGCGCCACGCCGATATCGGCGTGGTCGAAGCGCGTCTCGTCGATGACGGAAACATCATCACCGGCGGAGGTGTGACTCTCGCGATCGACGTCACTCTGCATCTGATCGAACGGTTCTATGGTTGCGCCGTGGCCGACGAGGTTGCCCGCATCATCGAATATCGAACGGCTTGGCGAGCGAACAAGGCGAGCTTCGAGGCGATCGTCGAGAAAAGCGATGCTCGATGACGATGCAACGGAAATCTACGCTGTCCTCGGCAATCGAGTGCGGCAGACACGCACTGCGCGCGGCATCACGCTCGATCAGCTTGCCGCCCTGACCGGATTTACGACGAGCTATCTCTCGAAGATCGAGAACCGCCGGAAGGTGCCGCCGATTGCGACGCTGGCGCGCATTGCAAGAGCGCTCGAGGTCGATATCGCCTATTTCTTCGAGGGCGAGCGTGCGGGCAACGACGAGTCCGTTTCGGTGGTGCGTGCCGGCGAACGGCGGCCGGTGATGCGCGGCGGCACCTCTTTCGGATACGACTACGAAGGTCTCGCCCACACCAAGCGCAACAAGCACATGGAGCCGTTCATATTCACTTTTCCCACCTCGATCAGCAAGGACGTTTCCTTCGAGCACGAAGGCGAGGAGTTCGTGTTCGTGTTGAGTGGGCGCGTCGAGTTCGAAGCGGGAAACCGGACTTGGGTGCTTCAGCCCGGCGACAGCCTCTACATGGACTCGTCCATCCCACATCGAGGTCACAGCGTCGGTGGCGAGGCCAAGGCGCTGGTGATCTCCCGAAGACGCGCTGATGCCTGTCTGCGAGCAGCCGTTTTTCCGCGGCATGCTCTGCGACGCGCTGGTGTGCGTCGCCGTCTGATGATCACTCGACTTCTGGCTGGCCTATCTGCGCGGCCCGGCGTGACAGCCGTATCCTGCGCAGCCTCTGGGAGACCCGAATTACAGTCGGCTAGGCTGGGGCCCGTTCGCGGCGCAACTCGCCGATTGCACCATTGGCCAGCCGCCACATGTCACGCTCGCCATGCTGCGCCAGGCGCATCAAGCGCATCGACAAACGCGTACGCAACTCGTCCATGTCGGTGTGGGCAAGAACTGGATCGGTGCTGACGAACTGCCACGACTTTTCGAACGCCGCATGAATCAGCTCGTCCACTTCGCGGGTGACCGCTTTGTCCATTTCAGGCCCTCCGAGGATCCCTGATCTGTCACAGATGGCTGGCGCGGAGTCCAGAACTGAATGCGATTGTGCGCCGCCATAATATGCTGCACCGCCGCGGAGTGGTACTTCCGATGCGCGTCGTCTATCGCATCATCATCCTTCAGATTCAGTTAATCTGATTGCCGATCCGCGGACAGCCGACTTTCGGTGGCCTCCGCTTCGGAAGAACGATTCGAGCGTGGCCTGCGACCGCTTCAGGACCGGCCAAATCGCGTCCATATGGCCGCGCTCCTTGCGTGCCCGCGCAAGCAGCTCGGACTCCGCGGCATCAAGATCGATACCCAGCACCTTGCCGCCGCGAACGATCTCGCGCCCGGCGACGTAGACGCGGTCGACGAATCGATTGGAAGCACGCGTGAGCAGGACGTCGATTTCGTCGACCATCCCTTCCATGGCGTCGTAAGCCATGGCTTCGTAGTCCAGCAGAACGATGTCGGCCGGCGCTCCCGGCTCGATCGCGCCGTATCCGGCGACGTTGTTCGCAATACGAAAGCCGGTCTCGAGGGCGGCGCCGAACAGCCGAGCCGGCGTGAGCGGATGCTCGGCGTAGCTCATCGAATGAAGCCAATGGGTGATGCGGGCTTCGCGAAACGCGTCGTCATCGTCATCGAACGAGAACGAATCGATCGCAATGCCAAAATCGAGACCGGACTTGATGAACTGTCCGACCGGGGCGATACCCGAGCGCAGACGCATGTTCGAGCTGGTGTTGACCGCGATTGCAGCGCCCCGTTCGGCCAGAAGATCGCAATCCTCAGGTCGCAGCCAGACGCCGTGAGCGCCCGAGAAACGCGGCGACAACAATCCAAGTTCATCGAGGTGGCGCAGAAATCCATCCTTATAGGTCGCGTCCGCCCATTCACGCTGGGCGCGGGTCTCCAGCAGATGGGTCTGAATGCGACGGCCGTTGCCCGCCGAGTCCGCTGCCAATCGCTCGAGCAAAGCATCCGAGCATGCATATGGACTGTTCGGTCCGTACTGGACCGTCACCATCGGGGCTTCGCAGGCGGCAGCGACGGCCTTCGCCACATCCATGTACTCCGCCGGCGACGGGAACGGGTACAGAAAGGTCCTGCGGACAATGTCTTGATCGCGCGGATCGTGACGGTTGATGAGAGATTCATCGGGCGCATAGCCGAGGGTCATTTGATCGCGCATCGGCACGACGAACGACAGTCGAATCCCGACGTCGCGGGCCGCACGGCAGATCGCGATGGCATCGTCCAGCAAACGGTCGGTTCTGATCGACGAATAGACTTGGACGATGGAGCCGATTCCGGCCTGGGCCTGCCGGGCGAATGCAACCGCACAGTTCAGATAGGGATCGAGCGGCGGCATCGCATAAAGCGCCGGACGCCACAGCTCGAACATCTGATCGCTGGCGCCGACCGCGATGTGGCGCAGTCCGCGGCCATGGTCGTGCGGATTTGCGAGCGCGGGCAGCGCCACAAACCGTTTGCCTTCGCCGGCCGAGGCCGGATCATTGCTTGCTTCGACCGACGCGATCAGGCCATCCCGGAGCGTGATCCTGACGCCATAGAGGCAGGGACTTTCCCCGGGCTTGGCCAGCAGGCGACCAACATGGATCTCCGACACTTCGCGAGTGCTCATACGATGGTCTTTCCGGCTCATAAGCGAAGAGCTTCCCGGATTTCCTCGCTTTACGTGGCGTCGCGCGCGGACCCCCGCTACACCCGGGCCGCGGCGAGCAACGATGCACACGTCCGCTCAGGCCGCGACCGCAGTGTATTCAAGGCCGGCCGCGCGAACTTCCTCCGAAGTAGGAGCCTGCAATCCTTGCTGTGCGATCCAGTTGGAAATCCAACGCAGCCGGTTAATCGCCCATGGGTCCATGCCGATCTTCCGCGCTTTCATTCTCACATCAACCATCGCCTCCACGGCCGCACGCAGCATCTGCGGAACATGCTCCTCTCCAAGACGCCCCCTGACAGCCTCCCGGTCACCGCGGAAATTTGCATAGATCGCAGCAATGAATCCGTTCCCCTCGAATTCATCTTCCTCTGCGGGATCAAAGCGCCCGATGAGCAGCATTAAATTTCGCATGATGCCAGTAATGACGAAAGCGAAAGGCACCACGGAAGTCCCTTCCATCACCCGCGCATGATACGTCAGAAGCAAACCGTTGAGTGTCCGGAAGATATCGAGGAAGTTTGCCAAACCGTTTAAGTTTCCGCGGCGCGTGTGTCTGTAAAGCTTCTTCCGTTGATGACGTTCTACGAATTCCCAGATCGCATCATGAAGGTCCTTTGCGCTGCTGCCCGCGGGAATGTTCAGCCAATTAACCGGCGTGTCCGGCTTGAAGGAATCGCGGGGCTTCCACCAATCGAAACGCCGCGAATGCATCCCCACATCGCCGTCGTAGAAGCGAACATTACAATGATTGAAGAACTCGACCGCCTCGCGCACGCTTCCCAAGCTATCGACGTACGGAACAAGATTCTCACCTGTTTCCGTTATGGTTCGTAGCGTGTCTCGACCGTTCCCAGCAGCCGGTCGTTTTTTCAGCAGATGATAGAGTTGAATCAACGCCACGCCATTGCTTATCGTTTCTTGCCCGTTCTCAGTCGTTCCTTTGATCTCGCAGATCGCGGCGCCCCGAATTTGAGCCACCTGATTTTCATCGAGATCGAGAGACAGGGCAGAACGACCAGCCCCGCGAACAGGAAGAGAGAGTACGGGATAGAGCTCGTTGCAGTTCCGGACGCGAAGCGTCATTCCTCTCATGCGGGCAGATAGTTCAACTTCGCATTCGAGTGCGCCCTGTTCAGTTAGTAAGGCGGAGTACAGATTTATGTCACGATCCGGGGCTCGTCCGTTTCGTGGTTCCTGCTCCGCTCCCGCTTTAAATTCAGAAGGTTCAACTTCCCTCAGACGGAGACCGGCATCTTCCAACAAAGCCTTCGGTCCTTCCTTGGATTTCAACCAGAGTGCAGCTTCGGTGTTGCGGCCATCAAACGCCGCCAAGGTCGCGTTGGGACTACCAGTCAACCAGTACGTTCCAGCATCCGTCTCGAACGCGAAAGCCTTGGCGTGGAGTTTCTTCCGGGCCTAGGGTTGGCAACCAATAGCCGGTTCTTTTTGCTTGCGTCGAGCAACTTCGACAGCTTCGTTCCATCGAGTGTCGCATAGTTCTGTTGCGCCACAATGGTCAGATTCGCGGTAGGCCAATGCTCGCGTACCTGCCGCAGGAAACCGAGGTCCTTGTCATAGAACGGCGCAATGATTGTAATGTTTCGCACCGCCGTCTTTGCCAGCCGTGTCGTTACCTGCTCCCAAAGCGCCGAATTATGAGAGTGCAGCACTTCTAGTTCCGCGGCCGGGAGGGTCGTCTCTCTGTGCAGCCACGGAAATTGATCCTCGACCGGAATAAAGAACTGCGCCTCCAATGTGTCTTTAAGCGCGCCCGCATCAGCCGCGAATGACTTCATCGACTCGTAGACTTGCCGGAGAACGGACCGTGACACTTCATCGGCGCCGTCCGGTCGCTCAGCGCAAACCGCGAACGCAGAGCAAAGTTCCATGTTGTAGGCAATGCCCGCGTTCGTGCAGTTGCTGCTACCGACCAGTCCGTCCGCGCGCTTTTCACCCAGGGCTAGATAGAGTTTCGGATGAAATACGTCTGGCGGTCGCCCAATCGGGACAACAAGGTAACGCCGATTGAATCCCGAAACGGAAAGGCCGCCATTGATCAGTTCCTGATAGCGGCCCCGGTCAATAAACACGACAATGCGATCAGCATGACCGAACGTTCTCTTCGCGAGAATGCGCCGCTCAAAAAACTGTGGATCAAATTCATAGGTTGCAATGAATCCAAACTTGCCTCCCCCTTTGTCAAGCTGGTCAAGGAGATCAAGGGGCTTCATACTAAGTTCTCGCGCTGGATTTGGGCGAGAAGCCAAGTCTTCCCTTCCGGCGTCTGCTCGTACCCATTTTCCGTATCCCAACGAAGCAAGCCCAAATCCGAGAGGATTTGCAGGGCGCTCCTGAGACGCGGATTGAGCGCCCGCGGATCGGTGTAGTCGGTGTTGGTCCCTATGATCGTGGTTCCATCGACGTTAAACAGAGGGGCACTGCCGCCAAATCCTCGCTCATAGCTCATCGTCTGATGCTGGCGAATCACGAACCGCCAAATCACGCGATTCAGAACTTCCCGGTTCGACCGATCCTGCCAATCTGGGCCGAATTCGCCATGCAGAAACGCTTCGACGCCTGGGAGGGAGATGTCAGCATAGGGATCGTACGCCTGTTGCTGATACCAATTGTGATACGGGGTCTCGACTAGCTGCTTGTAGCGAATAACGACGAGATAAAGAAGCATTGTTGCAAGCACGATCCCGGCAGCTTCGTTCGCCTCACCGTCTGTCAAGAGACCTTCAAGAGCGCGCTCGGAGAATCTTGCATCAACGGAAAGAGCGTCGAAGCGAGCATCTTGTTTCTTCGAAAATGAAACACCGCAGAGCGCCAGCGTTTCGCGTGGAGTCATCACAAAGAAGTCCTTCGGAAGTGCGCGATTGAACAGTTCGCGAAACCGAATCCTAATTGTTGATGCGTCGAGGCCTTGCAATAAGTTTTGGTAACTGACGCCCCCGGGCCGGCCCCGCAGCAGTCTCACACAGGTTACGAGAAAGGATTGCAACGCCACAGCGAGGTAGCTCTGAAAAAAATATACCCGCCAACGGCTCGCGATGTCGCTCAGGAGGTCGTGCAACCTTATCGGAATCTTTTTTGGCTTGCTTTCGGTATCGGCCAGCAGCGTCTCGAAATAGCAAATATCCCCAAAGCTTGAATTGTCGAGCGATATCCCTGCGCCGTGGGCCTTGCCAACGCATTCAAGAAGAAGAAGTAGGGACATGCGTCTTCGGTAGTGTGAAGGATTTGCAACTCTTCATCGCAAGCGAAGAAGACGCTCCGAAGCGCGTCGCGGTCGGTCGCGCGTTTGCTTGCGATCTCACACAATCCTGCCCGGGCACCGAATTCTTTGAGAATGTCGGCGCGAACCGAATCGCTAGCCGTCCATTGCTGCTTGACATACTGTGTGCCACGGACGGATCGATCAAATGCGAGAGCAAGTCGCTTGCCTAGGGCACTCAGTTCCCGGACTTCTATCGATTGCGTTTCCGCGCTAAGTTCGCTGGTATCAACGTCCGCCTCATCCTGCACGCTCGGTTCGTCGGTCTCGAAGAGACCCAAGTTGATGAGCGATCCTTTGTACGCGGCTCCGAACTGCCCTTCGGGTGCTCCAAGGTGTTGCCATCGGGCGAGATCGTAGGATAGCCGTCGTTTATTTGCCTGTTCAATGGCGCGGTCTGACCCTCCCAATGCGCCGTCTTCACAGGATTTGCCGTCGTGATGCAGTACTGCGCCCAAAACCATCGCGCGCTCGCGTGCAAGAACGCCCTTAATCCGTCTGCGATCCTGCTTCGTCGAACGTTCATGCTGGTTGTAGTCTTGAAAAGCCCAAGGGAAGAAGGAATAGTACCTTGCCCGTGGCGTGATCGACGTAATGCAGTGAAGAAGCTCGTCGCCCAACCTTGCTCAAGACTCGAAGGTTGAGGCCCAGCGGGTCGGCGGCACTTGCTGATGGAAGCTCCTTATTCCAATGCAGGAGCCTCAGTGCGTCTGACGGCTTGGTGATTTGAAACATAGCCCCCCGCAAGGAAAGCATTAGATTCCAATTAACCACCGACTCCATCGCTATGTCTATCGGCTGTGGCCACAGGGCGACGCCGGAGCCGGTCGCAGTGATGCTGCTGCTGATTGAGCCAGACACCCTGCATTGAAACCACTTCCAAGGCGATTTACGGTACCACTCCATTGGATTTACGAATGTCCTTACGATGAGCCTTTCCGGCTTACGCAGATCAAGCGAAAT